>DASVQR010000113.1:0-43981 GCA_036389055.1 Longimicrobiaceae bacterium
CCCCGGCCCCCTCCCCCGCAAGCGGGAGAGGGGGAGCACTGCACGCCTGCCCGCCGTTCAGCGTACTGCGTACTGCCGTTTACTCCCGCACTTTCGCACTCCCGCACTCTCGCACTTCACCTTCCCCGGAGCATCCCGCCACCTCCGGTGTACCCGCTCTCGCCGCCGCCCGGGAGGGCGCGGCGCCACGAACCACGACTTTCCGAGGAGATCGATGCTTCAGAGCGTCCCGCCCCGCGCCGTGCGCGCGGGACTCCGGACCCTGCTGGCCGCGGCGGCGGCCGGGTGCGCGCCGGCGGCGCAGGTGGCCCCCGCTCCGCCCGCGGAGGCCGCGGCGGCGGCCCCGGCGCGCGGCGAGCTGGTGCTGATGGGCACCACCGACGTGCACGGCTGGCTGCTGCCGCACGACTACTACACGGGCAGGGACACCGAGAACGGGCTGGCGCGGCTGGTGCCGCTCATCGACAGCGTGCGCGCGGCAAACCCGGGGCGCACCGCGCTCTTCGAGTCGGGCGACCTGCTGCAGGGCAACCCGCTGGACTTCGTGCACTCCAAGCTCGGCGAGGGCGAGACGCACCCCGTCGCGCAGGCCATGAACCTGCTGCGCTACGACGCGGCGGCCATCGGCAACCACGAGTACAACTACGGCATCCCGCACCTGGACGCGGTGGTGAAGCAGTCCCGCTTCCCGTGGCTCTCGGCCAACACGTTCGTCGCGGGGACGGACCGGCACGCGTACCGCCCCTCCGTGATGCTGGAAAGGACGGTCGACGGCAGGCCCATCCGCATCGGCGTCACCTCGGTGACGCCGCCGGGGGTGCTGATCTGGGACCGCGACAACGTGCAGGGCAGGCTGGACTTCCGCGACATCGTCGCGAGCGTGCGGCCGGTGGTGGCGGAGCTGAAGCGGCAGGGCGCGGATGTGGTGGTGGTGGCCGCGCACAGCGGGCTTGAGGGCTCCAGCTACGACACCGCGAGCACCGGCGTGCCCGTGGAGAACGCCGCCGCGGCCATGGCCAGGGAGGTGCCGGGGATCGACGTGATCTTCCTGGGGCACTCGCACCGCGAGCTGGCGGACACCACCATCGGGAGCACGCTGCTGCTGCAGGCCAAGAACTGGGCTGCATCGCTCGCCGTGGCGACGCTGGACGTGGAGAGCGCCCCCGCGGGCGGCTGGCGCGTGGCGGCGAAGCGCGGCCGCATCTTCCGCCCCGGAACCCGCCCTTCCGACGCGCGGTTCGTGGCGGAGCTGACGCCGGCCCACGAGCGCACCCGCGCCTACGTGAGCCAGCGCATCGGCACCTCGGCGGCGGAGTGGACGTCGGCCCGGTCGCGGGTGGAGGACACGCCCATCCTGGACCTGATCAACGACGTCCAGAAGAGGGTCACCGGCGCCGACCTGTCCGGCGCCGCGGCCTTCTCCCTGACCTCGCGGATCCCCGCCGGCCCCATCACCGTGGCCGACGTGGCCGGCCTGTACGTGTACGACAACACCCTCAAAGCCGTCCGCATCACCGGCGAGCAGCTCCGCCAGTACCTGGAAAAGAGCGCCGAGTACTACCTCCCCTGCCCCGGAGCGCAGTGCGAGCGCATCGTGGACCCCAAGGTGCCCGGCTACAACTTCGACGTGGTGAGCGGCGTGGACTACGCCCTCGACCTGTCGAAGCCGGTGGGCCAGCGCGTGGTGCGCCTGGAGCGGAACGGACGCGCGGTGAGGCCCACCGACAGCTTCACCATCGCGCTCAACAACTACCGCGCGAGCGGCAGCGGCGGCTTTTCCATGCTGATCGGCGCGCCGGTGGTCTACGACAAGGGCGAGGGGATCCGCGAGCTGCTGATCGAGGAGATCCGCCGCCGCGGCACCATCGCTCCGCGCGACGTGTTCCAAAAGAACTGGGAGATCGTCCCCGCCGCGCTCGCCGCGAAGGCGGCCGCGGAGCAGCAGCAGACGACGGCAAGGCAGTAGGAATGGCAGTGCGAAAGTGAACGGCAGTACGAAGTACGCTGAACGGCGGACAGGCGTGCAGTGCTCCCCCTCTCCCGCTTGCGGGGGAGGGGGCCGGGGGGAGGGGGCCTGCCACGGCGCGCCGAAAGCCGACCACGCGTGCCGTCGCGGTTCCGCAGTACCCCCCGAATCCTTTGCGGAGGGAGACCCGCCGGCAGTTTGGCGGGGCTCCCGCAGCCGGAGCGGAGACAGCCGGGCAGTTTCGGCTGGCTCCGCGACCCGCGCAGGAGACGGACGGCAGTATCGTCCGGCTCCGGAGCGGCCCCGCGCGAAGATCCCGCCCTGACACCGTTCTTGCATCCACCGGGACCCAGCGACAGAGCTGCGACAAACCCCGCACACGGAGCACGGCTTGATCCCGCTTCGCGACGAGAACCCCACGGAGCTCACCCCGTTCGTCACGGTGGTGTTCATCGTGATCAACGTGCTCGCCTGGGTGCTGATCCAGGGGATGGGGAGCCCGCAGGTGCTGGAGGCCTCGGTCTACGCCTTCGGCACGGTGCCGTGCGAGCTGACGGGCGCCTGCCGGCCGCAGGGACTCGTGTGGGGCGGCCTCTTCACCTCGATGTTCATGCACGGCGGCTGGGGCCACCTGCTGGGCAACATGCTCTTTTTGTGGGTCTTCGGGAACAACATCGAGGACTCCATGGGGCACCTGCGCTTCATCGTCTTCTACCTGCTGTGCGGCGTCGCGGCCGGGCTGGCGCACGTGTACCTGAGCCCGAGCAGCGCCATCCCCGCGGTGGGGGCGAGCGGCGCCATCAGCGGGGTGATGGGGGCCTACATCGTCCTGTACCCGAAGGTCAAGGTGCGCACCTGGGTGCCGCCGTTCTTCGTGCTGGACCTGAACGCCTTCTTCCTGCTGGCGTACTGGTTCTTCATCCAGCTGGCGTCCGGCGTGCTCACCTGGGGGCCGGAGGCCGGAGAGCAGGGCGGCGTGGCCGTGTGGGCGCACGTGGGCGGGTTCGTGGCCGGCGTGGTGCTGATCCGCCTGTTCGAGAAGCGCCGCCTGGTGGACGCAAAGCGGCACGGCGTGCACCTGTCGCGCGACGAGGTGGCGAGATTGGGGTGGTGAGCGTAGAATTCAGCGCTTCACGCCCATCCCCTGCCCGTCCCCGGCCGCGGCCCCCGCGCGCCGCCCGCCGGGGGTGACTCCTCCCACCGTTCAACGGCAGCCCGATGCCCGCCAGCAACAACAGGAAACGAGCGTTCAGGTGGCTGGTGCCGCTGTGGATCACGGCGGCACTTCTGCTGTCCGCGGGGTGGTACGCCTCCGCGCAGACGGACACCGCCGCGGCCCCCCGCCCCGCCGACACGGCGGCCGCGCCGGCGGGCGCCCCCGTGGCGGGCGCGGCCCAGGCCCCGGGGACGGCGCCCACGGCGCCGGTGCCCTCGCCCGAGCCCGCGGCGCGGGCGCAGACGCCGGAGAGCGGGATCGTGGCCGACTCCCAGGCGCGCACGCCCGCCACCGCGGGCGACGCGGCCCGCCAGGCGCGCGCCGACGCCCGCGGCACCCCGGTGCAGAAGGCGATCAGCGCGCTGGGGCTGGTGGTGTTCACCCTGCTGGCGTTCCTGCTGAGCGTGAACCGGAGGGCGGTGGACTGGCGCCTGGTGGCCTGGGGGATCGCGCTGCAGTTCATCTTCGCCGTGCTGATCCTGTGGACCACCCCGGGACAGGCCTTCTTCGACGGGGCGAACGACGCCTTCAACGCCCTGATCGGCTATACGGTGGAGGGCGCCAAGTTCCTGTTCGGCAACCTGGTCTACAACAACATCCCCGTGGGCCCCGGCGGAAGCGCGTTCCCGCCGATGGAGCCCGTCGGCGCGACCACGGGGTGGGCCAACGCGGGGGCGTTCTTCGCCTTCAACGTGCTCCCCACCATCATCTTCTTCTCGTCGCTGATGACCCTGCTCTACCACCTGGGAGTGATGCAGGCGGTGGTGAAGGGGTTCGCCTGGGTGATGCTGCGCACCATGAAGATCTCCGGCGCGGAGAGCCTGAGCACCGCCGGCAACATCTTTTTGGGGCAGACGGAGGCGCCGCTGCTGGTGAAGCCGTTCATCGGCACCATGACCAAGAGCGAGCTGCACTGCATCATGGTGGGCGGCTTCGGCACCGTGGCGGGCGGGGTGCTGGCGGCGTACGTGGGGTTCCTGTCGGGCTACTTCCCCGACATCGCCGGACACCTGATCGCCGCCTCGGTGATGTCGGCGCCGGCGTGCATCGCCATCTCCAAGATCATGTACCCGGAGACGGAGGAGCCCGTCACCCGAGGGACGATGAAGATCGAGCTGGAGAAGGTGGACGCCAACGCGATCGACGCGGCGGCGCGCGGCGCCAGCGAGGGCTTGTCGCTGGCCCTGAACGTGGCGGCCATGCTGCTCGCCTTCATCGCGCTGGTCGCGCTGCTCAACGGCATCCTCAGCGGCACGGCCGGGCTTTTCGGGCTGGACCTGACCATCCAGAAGCTGCTGGGGTGGGTGGGCGCGCCGGTGGCCTGGCTGATGGGGATCCCCTGGCAGGACGCCCCGGCCGTGGGGACGCTGCTGGGCGAGAAGACGGCGCTCAACGAGTTCGTGGCCTACGCGCACCTGGGCACCATGCTCCAGGAGGGCGCGAACCTGAGCCCCCGCTCGGTGGTGCTGGCCACGTACGCGCTCTGCGGCTTCGCCAACTTCAGCTCCATCGCCATCCAGATCGGCGGGATCAGCGGCATGGCCCCGGAGCGCCGCGGCGACCTGAGCCGGCTCGGCCTGCGCGCCATGGTCGCGGGGATGCTGGCGAACTTCATGACCACCTGCGTGGTGGGCGTGCTGCTCTGACGCCCCGACGCGGCGGCGCGGAGTGACGACCCGGGTCCGCCCGCCGCGCCTCCGGGCGCTGCTGCCGGCCCTCGCCCTCGCGGCGGGCGCCGCGGGGTGCGGCCCGTCGCAGCCGCAGGTGGAGCTGCGGACCGAGCTGGGGACCATCCGCATCGAGGTGGACTCGGCGCGGGCGCCCGCCACGGCCGCCAACTTCCTGCGCTACGTGCGGGAGGGGCGCTACGAGGGCGCGACGTTCTACCGGGTCCGCCGCGACCCCGTGCAGCTGATGCAGCCGCCCACGGGGATCGTGCAGGGCGGCCTCTGGTACGGCGACTCCACCCGGCTCCTCCCGCCGGTGCGCTTCGAGTCCACGCAGCGCACCGGGCTGCGCCACACCGACGGCACGGTGTCCATGGCGCGCTTCGAGGAGCTGGACGGCGCCCGCGCGGAGTTCTTCGTCACGCTGGGCGAGCAGCCGCACCTGGACTTCCGCGGGCCCGGGAAGGAGGGATACGCGGCGTTCGGGAGGGTGACGGCCGGGATGGAGGTGGTCCGCGCCATCCGCGACCTGCCGGCCACGGGGGAGCGGCTCCGCACGCCGATCCGCTTCACCGCCGAGATGGTGCAATAGATCGGCGCGTCGCGGGCGGGGAGCATCGCCTTCTGGCGGAGCGGGCCGGGGGAGCGTATCATTCTCCACCGGAGCGGCGAAATGGACGGCCTCCGCGAACAGGCGGACGCACCGGTGGTGCGTCCGCCTGCGTTTTTTTCCGGGATTTCCCGGGGGCCGTCCCCCGAACAGCACAGGACGACCGACATGGCGATCGAAGTGACGAGGGAGCTCCTGCACCGCCTTCCCAAGGCCGAGCTGCACGTGCACCTGGACGGCTCCCTGCGGCCGGAGACGATGCTGGAGCTGGCGGCGGAGTACGGCAAGAAGATGCCGGCGCACGACCCCGACCACCTGCGCGACTACATGCACGTGCAGGACGCGCGCAACCTGGTGGAGTACCTGGAGCGCTTCGAGATCACCCTTTCCGTGATGCAGACAGCGGACGCGCTGGAGCGCATCGCCTACGAGCTGGCGGAGGACCTGGCGGGCGAGAACGTGAGGTACGCGGAGATCCGCTACTCGCCCATCCTCAACGCGCAGGGGGGGCTCCCCCTCACGGAGACGGTGGACGCGCCCCTGCGCGGGCTGGCGCGGGCGGAGCAGGACTTCGGCATCAAGACGGCCATCATCATCTGCGGCATCCGCAACATGGAGCCGGCCACCTCGCGCGACCTGGCCGACCTGACGGTGGCGTACAAGGACCGCGGCGTGGTGGCGTTCGACCTGGCGGGGGCGGAGTACAACTACCCGGCCAAGAAGCACAAGGACGCCTTCTACACCGTCATCAACAAGAACATGGCGGCCACCATCCACGCCGGCGAGGCGTACGGGGCCGAGTCCATCCACCAGGCGCTTCACTACTGCCGGGCCAACCGCATCGGCCACGGGACGCGGCTGTTCGAGGACCCGGACCTGATGCGGTTCATGAACGACTTCCGGGTGCCCATCGAGATCTGCTTGACCTCCAACGTGCAGACGCGGGCGGTGCAGAGCTTCGAGACGCACCCGCTGCGGATGTACTACGACGCGGGACTGATCCTGTCGCTGAACACCGACAACCGGCTGATGTCCGCCACCACCGTCACCGAGGAGTACTGGCGGGCGCACCAGTACCTGGGCTTCACCTGGGAGGAGCTGGTGGACCTGTCGCTGATGGGCTTCGACAGCGCGTTCATGCACCGCACGGAGAAGCTGGCGATGATCGACAGGGTGCGGGAGGAGATCGCGGAGATCGAGGCCGGGGAGGCAGTCGCAGCGTAGCGACACGCTGGCGGGCCGAATCGGAAGAAGCGAAAGGGCCGGCTCCCCGCGCGGGAGCCGGCCCTTCGCATTCACGTCGCGCGTGAGAATCCTGACACTCCGCGGTCGTCGCGGAGACGGACCTCCTGGCGGTGCCGGCCGGAAAGTGCGTGACCAGCTCGTGCTCGTACGAGTGCTCAGCGCCCCTCTACCGTCCTGCTCTCAGCAGGTGGCGACGTTCGCGCGGGTCCAGGCCACCTGCCCCGGCCCGTTTGAGTACACCGCCCTCACCTCCCAGTAGTAGTCGGTGTACCAGACGGCGGACGACGACGCTCCCCAGAAACACTGCATGTTCCCCGTCCACGTCCTGCCGGTGTCCACGGACGTGCCGCTCACGGCGGTCCAGGCGCTCGTCGTCGTGTAGATGCTGGTGCCCGCGTTGTAGTCGTCGTACGTGTACTCGTCGACGTACCGGTACTCGTAGCCGACGGCCCCCGACGCCGCGTTCCAGGTCAGCACCTCCGTCCCGTTGGGGTGGCTGGTAACCAGCCCCGTGGGCGCGGCGTTGAGGCGCGGCGCGGCGGGCGCCTCCACGGCGGTGGGGCTCCGGCCCACGTCGCAGGCGCCGAACGACAGCAAGGCTAACGCGGCGAGCACGCGAAGGGACGAATGCGTCTTCATGGCTGGGTTCTCTGGAGCCGGGGTGACTGAAGCGTGAGCGCAGGGCCGGCGCGATCAGCCTGCTTCGCTGCACGCGCGGGACGACGGGCACCGCCGGCTCCCCGCGCGGGAGCCGGCCCTCATCTCATGCCGCATTCGAACGATGCCGCTCAGCACTCCGCGATGGGCGCGTCAACCGTCGTCGTCGACGTCCCGCTGGCGAACGTCGCGGTGACGACGTAGGACTGAGATTGGTTCTCCGTGTAGCTCGGCTCGCCCGTGAAGTAAAACGTGCAGGAGGACACGCCGGTGTAGCTGAAGACACTGTCGACCAACGACGTGCCGGTGGTGCTGCCCACGAGCCGGTTGCTTGTGGACCCGTATGCCTTCCCGTTCATCACGGTGACGTATCGGGTCTTGTTGACTACGCTGTAGCTGGTGGCGCCCGCGAGCGCACCCCAGCTGATCAGCGGGTAGCCACCCGAGTTGGTAACGGTCACCGTGGGCGCGGCGTTGAAGCGGGGCGCGGCGACCGGCTCGGCCGCAGTGATCGTGGCGCCGGTCGGCGCGTCGGAGCAGGCGGCCAGCGCTGCCATGAGCAGCAGGGCCGCGGCGCGAGAGCGATTGCGTTGCATCATCTGAATTCCTCCCGAGGATTGGATAATGGTCGAAGCGATGCCGGCACCCGGTGGGGAGCCGGCCCTTCGCTCGCCCGCGAGGGACGAAAAAGGCTCAGCAGGGGCCGACGGGAGCCGCCACCGTCCCGGTGGTCGTGCCGTCGGGGAAGGTGGCGGTCACCCTGTAGGTGTAAAACAGGAAGATGGACTTGTAGGTCCCATACGACGAGCACGTGTTCTTGCCGGTGTAGGCGTCCGCCGTATCGAGGAACGAGGTATCGGCCGTGCTGCCCAGCGGGTAGTCGTAGTCCACCGTCCTGGAGGCGAGAGTGGCCTTGTCGACCTCCATCCGCTGCTTGCGGAGGACGACGGAGTAGCTGGTGGCGCCCGCCAGCGCGGACCAGGTGATCAGGGGGTACCCGCCGGAATTGGTCACCGTGGGCGACGGCGCCGGATTGGTGTTGAGGCGGGGACTCGCGGGCGTCTCGGCAGCGGTGGGGCTCCGGCCCACGTCGCAGGCGCCGAGCGAGAGCAGGGCCAGAGCGGCGAGCACGCGAAGGGACGAATGCGGCTTCATGGCGGCGTTCTCCGGAACCGGGGTGGTTGGAACGTGAGCGCAGGGCCGGCGCGATCCGGCCGCGGTCGTGGCACGCGAGGGAAGACAGGCACCGCCGGCTCCCGCGCGGGAGCCGGCCGTTTCGTCATCCGATGAATCGGCCGCAGCCCTCCCGCGCGATGGGCGCGAAGTAGCGCGCGTCGTCGCGATTGCTGTTGCCGTTGGAGAAGTGGGCCTGCACGGAGTACTCGTACCAGTTGCCTCTCTCGCCCCCGGCGCGAGAGTCGTAGAAGCCCGTGGAGCAGGTGTGCGCCCCCGTCCACGCGTGGCCCGAGTCCAGGAACGAGGTCCCCGTGGTGGTGCCCAGCGTGCTGAAACTGCGGCTCTGGTACTGGCCGTTGAGGGTGTTGTAGGTGATCAGGCTGACCGTGTAGCTGGTCGCTCCCGCGACGGCGTTCCAGGTGATGAGCGGGTAGCCGCCCGAGTTGGTGACCGAGGTGATCACGGGCGCCGGGAGCGGATAGATGGCGCGGACCGCCGTCAGGTCCGACGTGGCGAAGCCGGCCCAGCTATTGAGCGCCGTCCCGCCGTTCATCACCGAGCCTGACGCGTTGCCGCTGGTGGGCGTGCCCGAGATGAGCACGGCGCCCTCGACCCCGGCCGACTCCCCCATCTGCGTGTAGTTGCTGTGCCGGAAGCCGATGGTGTGCCCCAGCTCGTGCACCATGTTGTGCACCATCTGCGCGTGCGAGATGCTGTAGCCGAAGCAGGCGTTCACGTATACGGTGCTCCCCGGGTTCCCCCCCGCGGGAAAGGAAGCGAACGCCGCCACGTTGGACGACGTACAGGCGGTGCCCACCGTGATGTCCGCCGGCGAGCCCTGCACCATCTTCACGTTGCTGTCGGTGATGCCGCTCCAGTGCGCGAGCGCGTCCACCGCGGCGGCCTGCCACCCGGGCTGCGAAGCGAGCCCGGAGAGGTCCACGGTGATCTCGGCGACCTTGGAGGAGCTCACCAGGTTGGTGGTCCGGTACTGGAAGCGCGGGCCCCCCGGGTCGCTGGTGCGGAGCCGGGCCGCCTCGCGCAGCTGCGCCTTGGAGATCAGGATGTCTCCCTCCACGATGACGTTGTCGCCGAACTCCTGCATGCCGTCGCTCTGGAAGCCCATGGCTTCCACCTGCCGGGCGTAGTCCACCGGCTGCTCCACGCGATCGGGGAGGACGGCGGTGGGGCCGGCGTCGCACGCGGCGAGCGCGGTGAGGGCGAGCACGGCGATTCCTCTGCGGACGGGGATGTGCTGCATGGTACTGGCTCCTGCTGTGCGGGGGTGACCGTCCCAGCTACTCCGGCCGGCGCAGCTCGCGCCGACCCGCAGGAGGATTATAGTGACAATTTTAATGTGTCGTCAAGTACGCTATAGAAGGGCAGTACTTCCCCGGCCCCATGAGCGCCCGCGGGCTACCCGAGCGCGCCGCTCCCGCCCAGGCGCTCGCGGACGCGCGCGGCGATCACCTCGATCCCCGGGGTGTTGTTGCCGCCGCGCGGGATGATGACGTCCGCGTAGCGCTTGGAGGGCTCCACGAACTCGAAGTGCATGGGCCGCACGGTGCCCAGGTACTGCTCGATCACCGATTCCACGTTGCGCCCGCGCAGCTCCAGGTCGCGCCGCATGCGGCGGATGAAGCGCACGTCCGCCTCGGTGTCCACGAAGATCTTGAGGTCGAACAGGTCCCGCAGCCGCGGGTCCACGAAGATCAGGATCCCCTCCACCAGGATCACGTCCCGCGGCTCGATGCGCACCGTGCTTCCCGCGCGGGTGTGCGCCGCGAAGTCGTACACCGGCTTGTCGATGGGCTCGCGCTCCAGCAGCCGCTGCAGGTGCTCCACCAGCAGGTCGTTGTCCAGCGAGTCCGGGTGGTCGAAGTTGACGCGCCGCCGCTCCTCCATGGGGAGGTGGTCCAGCTCGCGGTAGTAGGAGTCGTGGTCCAGGAAGACGGCCGAGTCCAGGTGGAGCGAGTCGTAGATCCGCCGCGCGACGGTGGTCTTTCCCGAGCCGGTGCCGCCGGCGATGCCGATCACGAAGGGCTTCATGGATGCCGCTGAGCTGTGCGTCCCAGGCCCGCGCCGGCGGGCCACGAAAGGGCGTAGATGTACCCGGCGGACGGGCCGAATGCAAGTCGGGTGCGAGGGGAACGGCAGGTTACAGGGGACAGGTTACAGGGGACAGCCGGCAACGGCGGGCCCTCACCCCCCGGCCCCCTCTCCCAATGCTGGGAGAGGGGGAGCACGACGATGGCGAGGCCCGGGCAGCCCTCCCCCGGCACGGGGGAGGGTGGCGAGCCTCAAGCGAGCCGGGTGGGGGCCCCCCGCGGACGCCAGCGCGGGCCCGCGTGAGGGATGCGCGCCCGGAGGGGCGAGACCCGGCGGCAGTTTGCCGGGACTCGCCGCTGTTGGGGAGCGTTGTTTGCTCCCCTACAGCGCGCGCAGCCCGACCCCGCGACAGCGGGGGCACGCCCAAATCCGCAGTAGCAGTAAACGAAGACGCCCCCGCCGAAGCGGAGGCGCCCTCGAAACCAGCCTGCCAACAGAAACCTCAGATCCGGTAGCGAAGACCCAGCTGCACCTGGAACTGGAACGGGTCGCCGAACGACAGCGGCCGCGCCTCGCCGAAGCCGCGGCTCCCCGCGTCACGCTCCGGGAAGTAGTTGGTGGAGTACACCACCTTGCCCGTCGCCGCGTCGAACCGCTCCGCCCGCACCACGTTGGTCGCGCTGGTGGCCACGGTCACGAAGCGCCCCCAGTCCTCGTTGATCCCGTTGAGCACGTTGAACACGTCCACCAGCAGCTCCGCGCGCTGCCTGCCGAAGGTGCGCACGTCCTTGGAGATGCGCATGTCCAGCGAGTTCCACCACGGGTTGCGGCAGCTGTTGCGGCGCGCGATCCGGCCCTCCTGGTCGGCCAGGCAGGGGAACTCGTCCAGCAGCTGCTCGAACTTCTGCCGGTCCGCCGCGGTGGAGAACTGCAGGTCGCGCGAGACCATCGCGCGGTCGTTGAAGGTGAGCCCGTCGCCGTTGACGTCGCCGTCCACGGTGGGCGTCCAGGGCGTTCCCGACTGGGAGCGGAAGATGCCGTTGACCCGGAACCCCCACGGCGCGCGCACCAGGAAGTTGGCGACGATCACGTGCCGCCGCTCGAAGTCCGAGGCCGCCCAGTTGCCGGCGTCGCGGTCGCCCGGGTCGCCGTACACGTTGGGGTCGCCCGAGGTGGGCGCGTTGCTCAGCCCCTCGTTGCTGGTGCAGCACGAGAACGAGCCGTTGTCGGAGGCCCGGTTGAAGCCGTAGCGCAGCCCGGCCTCGATCCCGCGCCCGAAGCGGTGCTCCAGCTCCAGGTTCAGGTTCCAGGCCCGCGCCTCGCCCTCCGAGCCGTTCAGGTACACCCGGTCGAAGGCGGTGAACCGCGTGCGGTTGGCCTGCGTGGCCCCGCGCACGTTGACGCGCGCCGGCAGCACGAACACCGGGCGCCCGGCCTCCGAGGCCAGGGTGAACTGCCGCGCGTTCAGGTTGATGTCCTGGACCGTGAAGTTGTTGCGCGTGTCGCTGTAGATGACGTCGGCCGCGAAGCGCGTCCCCGTGGGGAGCACGCCCTCGTAGCCCAGGTTCGCCTTGAGGGTGGAGGGGAGCTCAAAGTCGTCCGAGAACACCGCGAACTCCGGCGGCCCCTGCGTCCCCGCGGTTCCCCGGCACGCGGAGGGGTTGGCCTGCCCGCCGGGAGCGGCCAGCCACGCGGGCACGTCCACCGTCGGCACCCCGGCGCCGGTGCAGGTGAGCTGGCGGAACAGCTCCTCCGTCTGGAACACGTTGCCGGCCAGCACCGCCGGCGCCCGGCCGATCAGGTAGCCCACGCCGCCGCGCACCACCTGCTCGCCGCCGCCCAGGTTGTAGGCGAAGGAAAGGCGCGGCGAGATCCCGCGGAAGTCCGGTACCACCCCGGTCTCCACCCCGAAGCTGGTCTCCAGCTCCGCGAGCCGCTCCGGCTGGTCGCGGAAGCCGGTGCCGCCCCAGCGCACCCCGGCCGTCGCCACCAGGCGGTCGGTCATCTGCCACTCGTCCTGGGCGTACAGGCTCCACTCCAGCACGTCGAAGGCGGCCACCGGCACGTCGTACTCCGGGCAGACCACCTGCTCGCCCTGCGCGTTGGTCGTCAGCGGCACCGGGCAGGCGCGCTGCGAGCGGGTGTAGCGGCTGGGGACGCCGCGCCGGAAGGCGCCCAGCGAGTCGAAGGTGAAGCTGCCGTTGCCGTTCAGCCAGAAGGTGTTCGCGGTGCTGGACAGGATGTTGTTGCTCCCCACCTTGAACGTGTGCGCCCCGCGCCTCAGGGTGAAGTTGTCGATCAGCTGCAGCTTGCGCTCGTCCAGCCGGTTGCGGAACAGCACCCCGTCGCCGCCGAAGGCGATGCTCTGCCCCGTCCCCAGCGTCACCGACAGCTGCGGCAGGTAGCCGCCGTCCGGGTTCGCCTCGCGCGGGCGCTCCTCGTCCGAGTACTGGAAGCGCAGCGTGTTGAAGGCGTTGCCCCCGAAGTCCGAGTTCAGCTCGGCCACGGTGGTGAGCACCTTGTCCTTGAACGGCCCGCCGCTGGTGAACGCCTCGCGCGTGCCGATGCGGTCGTTGGTCTGCTCGAAGTCGCTGTAGCTCTGCCGCAGCGTAAGACGGTGGCGGTCGCTGGCCGTCCAGTCCACCCGGCCGAAGAGCGCCAGGTTGTTCTGCTCCTGCTCGAAGCGGCCGTAGTAGCTCTCCGGGTCCGCGACGCCGTAGCGGGTGCGGAGCACGTCGAAGAACTGGCCCACCAGCGCCGCGTCCAGCCCCGCCACCGCCGGGTCGCCGGCGAAGAAGGGCTGGTTGCGGCGCTGCCCGTCCGCCGACAGAAAGAAGTGCAGGCGGTCGCGCACCACCGGCCCCGCCGCGCTGGCGCCGAACTGCTGCGTGCTGTAGTCGGCCGGCGCCCGCCCGAAGAAGTCGTCGCCGGTGAGCGACTCGTCGCGCCGGAAGTAGAACGCCGACCCCTCGAAGCGGTTGGTGCCGCCCCGGGTGATTGCGTTCATCACCCCACCCTGGTAGTTGCCGTACTCGACGTCGTAGCCGTTGGTGATCAGCTGGAACTCGCGCACCGACTCCAGCGAGAAGGTGAAGGGCGTCCGCGAGGAGCCGCGGTTCTCGCCGAAGAAGATGTTGTTGGCGTCGGCGCCGTCGATCTGGATGTTGGTCCCGGAGGTCCGCGCCCCGCCGATGGAGAACTGCCCGCCCGTCCCCACCTGCGGCTGCGGGCTCACCAGCGGCGACAGGTTGAGGAAGTCGGTGAAGTCGCGCCCCGCCACGGGGAGGTTCTCCAGCTGCTCCTGCCCCACCCGCTGCGCCACCCCGCCCTGCGTCACGTCCACCCGGGCGCGCTCCCCGCTCACGGTGATCCCCTCCAGCGTCACCGCCTCCGCCGCGAGCCGCACGTCCACCGTGGCCGCCTGGCCGGTGCTCACCCGCACGGCCTGGGTGGCCGGGGAGTGCCCCAGCCCCTGCACCCGCACCGTGTACGGCCCGGAGGGGAGGAGGAGGATGGAGTACCTGCCGTCCTCGCCGGCGGCCGCGGCGCGGCGCAGGCCGGTCTCGGTGTTGGTGGCCGTCACCTGCGCGCCGGCCAGCGGCCGGCCCTCCGCCGTGGTCACCTGCCCCCGGATGCTTCCCGTGGTGGCGCCCTGCGCGCGGGCCGCGCCGTCCCACGCGCACGTCAGCATCGCGAGCGCCAGGACCAGGCGTCCCAACCTCGTGGCTTGCATCGGATCCCTCCTTGAGTGGTTCGTGCCCCGGGCGAAGCCGGGGCCGGGAAAGTGCCGGGAAGATACGCCCTCCCCGGCGGGGCCGACAGCGCGCGGACGCGCCTTCCGGAACGCGAGCGGGGCGGCCGAATCGGCCGCCCCGCTGCGTGCTACCCTGCCTGCGTACCGCCCCCGGTCAGAACGTGTACCGGAGCCCCAGCTGCACCTGGTACCGCGAGTCCAGGTTGGAGATGGTGAACGGGTCCGCCGGGATGGTGAAGGGCGCGTAGATGCGGCGCCCGTTGACCACGGCGGTGCCGCTCGGGGTCAGCAGGTTGAACGCCTGGTTGTTCTGGAACTCGCTGCGGCCCCACTCGCGGTTGAGCAGGTTGCCGAAGTTGAGGATGTCCAGCGTGACCTGGGCGTTCTGCCCGCGCAGCGCCGAGATGTTCTGCGCCACGCGGAAGTCGAAGCGGTTCGACCACGGCTCGCGGCAGGCGTTCCGCTTGATGATCCGGCCGCGCGCCTCGCGGAGGCACTCGGTGTCCTCGATGAACTGGTTCAGGTTGTTCCACGACTGGAGCGGCGAGGTCGTGGCGCTGGCCGCGAAGTTGACCTCGGACTGGCTCGCCGGCACGTACACCAGGTCGTTGCCCGTGGAGCCGTCGCCGTTGATGTCGCCGTTGTAGCGGAACGAGTACGGCTTGCCCGACTGCCCCACGTACACCAGCGACAGGTCCGTGGACTGCCGGCCGAGCAGGTTGAGCCGGTACGACGTGGTGCCCACGAAGCGGTGCGGGATGTCGTTGTCCGAGAGCGTCAGCTCCGGGTTGTTCGGGTCGCCGCGGTGCAGGTTGAACGACCAGTTGGAGTTGGCCGTGCTGTTGTTGAGCGGGCCCTTGTCCTCGGAGCGCGAGAACGTGTACGCCAGCGAGAAGTCCCAGTTGTTGCGGAACGGCCGCTGGATCTGCCCGGTGAGGCTGTAGGCCGAGCCCTCGTCCGTGTTGGTCACGTCGATGGCCTGCCCGAGCCCCGGGGTGGTGCGGTTGCGGTACAGCGTGCGCCCCTCGATCTGCGCGGCGCCCGGCACCGGCTCGATGCGCAGGTTGCGGTACAGCAGGTCGTTGACGTTCTGCGTGTACAGCCCCTCGAGGGTGCCCACCAGCCCCATCGGCAGCTGGCGGTCGATGGCCAGCGAGTAGCGGGTCACCTGCGGCAGCTTCAGGTCGGGGTCGACCAGGTTGACGTTGTTGGGCGCCGCGGTGGTGGTGCCGGTGCAGTTGCGCGGCTGGTTGTTGGGGTCCGGCACGAACGCCGGCACGCCCTGCGCCGCCTGGCAGGTGAAGGTGACGTACTCCAGCCCGGTGTTGCCGTAGGCGTTGCTGATCCACACGAAGGGCGCGCGGCCGCTGAACCTGCCCACGCCGCCGCGGATCTGCGTGGCCGCGTCGCCCGTCACGTCCCAGTTGAAGCCGAGCCGCGGGTTCCACAGCCCGTTGGAGGTGGGAACGTCGCGGGTGTGGCGGCCGTACGTCTGGAAGACGAGCGGGTTCTCCTGCGGGTCGTCCGGGAACGTCGGCAGCTCGTAGCGGAGGCCGAAGGTCACCTGCAGGTTGTCGCGCACGTCCCAGCGGTCCTGCGCGTACAGCGAGTAGCGGCGGTAGGTGAACTCCGCGCGCGGAAGGCCGGTCTGGCCCGGCGCCGGGTAGCGGCCGTCGAACTGCGACGGCCTGCCCGCCACGAAGTCGGCGTAGCTGGCGAAGCGGTACGTGCCGTACAGGTTGTTCGCGAACAGGTTGCTGAACTTGGCGAACTCGTTGCTGGTCCCCACGGTGAACGTGTGGGCCCGCCACGGGATCGTCAGGTCGTTGGTGATCTCGAACGCGTCCTGGTCGAGCGAGTTGCCGTGCGAGCTCGCCTCCGAGCCGCCGAAGACGGAGCGGCTGCCGGGGTAGTCCACGCGCACGGACGGGAAGAACTGGTTGCCGATGTCGCGGATGTCGCGGACGCGGTTGTAGCCCAGGCGCAGCTCGTTGAACACGCCGCTGCCGAAGCCGGAGTTCAGCTGGACCACGCTGCTGTGCGTGGTGTTGTCCTGCTGGTACCCGGCGTTCCCCAGGATGAACGAGCTGGCGCTGCGGCCGAAGTTCTCGCGGTAGCCGTCGATGTAGTTGTGCCGGAGCGTGAGGCGGTGGTTCTGCCCCATGTTGAAGTCCAGGCGCCCGAACAGGTTGATGCTCTCGCGCCGGATGTCGCGGTCCTCGATGCCGCCCGGGTCGTAGCCCAGGGCGAGGAGGCGCGCGCGCACCTGCTCCGCCTGCTCGACCGTGATGCCCTCGGCCGGATTGGTCCCGGCCACGTAGTTGGTGGGGTCGGTGCGGCGGCTGCTCTCACCGGCCAGGAAGAAGAACGCCCGGTCCTTGATGATCGGCCCGCCGAACGAGCCGGCGATCTCGCGGCTCTGGAACTCCACCAGCTCCGACGAGGCGGTGTCGCCGCGGGTGGTGAAGCGGCCCGCCAGCCGCTCGTCGCGGGTGAAGCCGCTCAGGCTCCCCTGGAACCGGTTGGTCCCGGAGCGGGTCACCGCGTTGATGGATGCGCCGGTGAAGCCGTTCTGGCGCACGTCGAAGGGCGCGAGCACCACCTGCAGCTCCTGGATGGCCTCCAGGGTGATGGTCTTCGCGCCCGCCTGGCCGCCGGGCGAGCCGCTGGCCGACAGGCCGAACAGGTCGTTGCTGGCGGTGCCGTCGATCTGCAGCTGGTTGAAGCGGTTGTTCCGGCCGCCGGCGCTCACCGCGCCGGTGGTGGAGTTGGTGATCGCCAGCTGCGGCACCAGGCGCGTGAAGTCCTGCAGGTCGCGCGTGATGGTGGGGGCGCGGCGCAGCGTGCTGTCGCTCAGCACCGCCGAGGCGCCCGTGCGCCCGCGGGAGATCACCGCGCCCTCGTTCTCCGCGACCACCGTGAGGCCCTCGAGCGCGAGCGCCTCCTGGGCCACCGTGAAGTCGAAGTTGGCCGTCTGGCCCAGCGACAGCGTCACCTGGTTGCGCGTCTGCGCGCCGTAGCCCAGGGCGGTGACCTGGATGCGGTACGTCCCCGGCTGCAGGCCGGGAAGCAGGTACCGGCCGTCGCCGCGGGTGCCCACGCTGGACACCGCGCCGGTGGCCGTGTTGGTGAGCGTAACCCGCGCGTCCGCCACGCCGGCGCCCTGCGCGGTGGTGACCCGTCCGCTTACCGCGGAAGTGGTCACGCCCTGCGCGCGCGCGGCGTCCGGAAACGCGAGTCCGAGCAGCAGAGCCCACAGAACGAGGGCCGCGTTCCGCACACGTCGTTTGATCATGTGTTTCTCGGTTGAGGAAAGGGTGGGGATGTCCCGCGTCCCCGTAAGCGCGTTCACGATAACGCTCCACGGTGCGCCGAGACAGGCGGGAATGTAACACCTGCGAAACGATCCGAAAAGAAGAAAGTGAGCACTCGCGGCGCCCCGCCGCCGAAACGAGTCGGGGCCGGCCCGGATCGCCCGGACCGGCCCCGAAGGGTCGCGCCGTCTCCCTTTTCTACCTCGTCATCAGGAACTGGAGCACGTCCGAGCGGGTGACGATGCCGGCCACCCCCGCCCCGTCGCGCACCAGCACCGCCGGGGTCTGGCGGGAGAGCATCTTGGACACCGAGTCCACCGGCTGCGACGCGTCGATGGTGGGGAACGGCTCGTCCATCACCTCGCCCACGGTGGCGTCCAGGAAGCGGCTGCTCTCCAGCCCGCGGGTGACCAGGTCGTACTCCGTCACGCTCCCCACGCACTCCTCCCCGTCCATCACCGGGAGCTGCGACACGTCGTGCAGCTTCATCAGCCCCAGCGCCTGCCGCACCAGCGCCCCCGGCGCCGTGCTGACCACCGCCGCGGGCGCCCCGCTGCGCCGCTCCAGCAGCATGCCGATGCTGACGCGGTCCGCTTCCAGCAGCTGGTTCTCGCGCATCCACTCGTCGTTGTACAGCTTGGACAGGTAGCGCTCCCCCGTGTCGCACAGAAAGGTCACCACGCAGGCCCCGGGGTCGTCCAGCTGGCGCGCCAGGTTCAGCGCCGCGTGGGTGATCAGCCCCGCCGAGCCGCCCACGAACAGTCCCTCCTCGCGGGTCAGGCGCCGCGCCACCGCGAAGGCGTCGCGGTCGCTCACGGTGACGTAGTCGTCGACGACGCTCATGTCCAGCGTCCCCGGCACCTTGTCCTGCCCGATCCCCTCCACCTTGTAGGGCGCCCCCTCCACCCTGCCCTTGCCGCCGGTGCGCCACGTCTCCGCCAGGATGGAGCCCTGCGGGTCGGCGGCGACGATCCTGATGGCGGGGTTCCTTTCCTTGAGGTAGCGGCCCACCCCGGTGACGGTGCCGCCCGTCCCCGCCGCCGCCACGAAGTGGGTGATCCGCCCCTCCGTCTGCTCCCACAGCTCCGGGCCGGTGGTGGCGTAGTGCGCCGCGGGGTTCGCCTGGTTGTAGAACTGGTCGGCGAGCACCGCGCCCGGCGTCTCCGCCGCGATCCGCTTTGCCATCATCACGTAGTTGTCCGGGTGGTCGTGCGCCACCGCGGTGGGGGTGATGATGACCTCCGCCCCGAACGCCTTGAGGAGCCGCACCTTCTCCTGGCTCATCTTGTCGGGCATGGTGAAGATGCAGCGGTAGCCGCGGATGGCCGCGGCGATCGCCAGCCCCACGCCGGTGTTGCCGCTGGTCCCCTCCACGACGGTGCCGCCGGGCTTCAGCGCCCCGCTTCGCTCCGCCGCCTCGATGATGGGGAGCCCGATGCGGTCCTTGACGCTCCCGCCGGGGTTGAAGAACTCGGCCTTGCCGAACACCGGGGTGCGGATCCCGCGCGTGATCCGCGTGAGGCGGATGAGCGGGGTCCACCCGATGGTCTGCAGGACGTCGTCGTACGGCTTCTCGTGACGGGACATGGCTGTGGCAGTCGGGATCGGAAGAGGGTCAGAGCGAGTCGGCGGGCGCCCCGCCCTCGGTGTTCATGCGGAACTGCACCGGGAGGAGCACCCAGGCCCCCACCGGCTCCTCGCCGCGGCGGGCGGGCTGGAACCGGAGCTCGCGGGCCCCGTCCACCGCCGCCCGGTCGAAGGCGTCCTGCCCGCTGGAGCGCTCCACCCGGGTGGAGTCCACGGTGCCGGCCGGGGTGACGAAGAGCCGCAGCACCGTCTCCCCCTCCACCCCCGCGTCCCACAGCTCCTCGGGGTACTGGAACGACGAGGCCGAGAGCTGCCGCGGCGGGCTCTCCGGCACGACCTCGGGCTCGCACCCCGCCGCCGGCAGGAGCGCGGCGGCGAGCGCCAGGTGGAGGAGGGGGCGAAATGGCTTCATGGCATCCGTCGCGAGGCTCAGCGCCTCGCCGTCTCGACCAGCTCGGCCAGGAGCACCAGCGCCTGGATCGGGGTCAGGTTGTGCACGTCCGTGCCGCGCAGCCGCAGCAGCGCCGGGTGCGGCGCGTCGAAGAGCGCCAGCTGCAGTTCCGGCGCGGGGGCCGCGGCGCGCGGCGTCCTGCCGCCGCCGGCGGCCGGGGCCGGCGGGGCTGTGCCCTCCAGCTCCGCCAGCACCTCGCGCGCCCGCTCCACCACCTCGCGGGGGAGCCCGGCCAGCCGCGCCACCTCCACGCCGTAGGAGCGGTCCGCGCCGCCGGGGAGGAGCCGGCGCAGGAACACGATCTCCTCGCCGCACTCGCGCACGGCCACGTTGAAGTTTACCACCCCGCTCAGGCGTTCCGAAAGCCGGGTCAGCTCGTGGTAGTGCGTGGCGAAGATGGTCTTCGCCCCCACCCGGTCGTGCAGGTGCTCGGTGGTGGCGGTCGCCACGGAGAGCCCGTCCCAGGTGGAGGTGCCGCGCCCGATCTCGTCCAGCAGCACCAGCGAGCGCTCGCTGGCTCCGTGCAGGATGGCCGCCGTCTCGCTCATCTCCACCATGAAGGTGGACTGCCCGCGCACCAGGTTGTCGGAGGCGCCCACGCGGGTGAAGATGCGGTCCACGATCCCCACCCGCGCGCGCTTCGCCGGGACGAACGAGCCCACCTGGGCGAGCAGGGCGATCAGCCCCACCTGCCGCAGCACGGTGCTCTTGCCCGCCATGTTGGGGCCGGTGAGCACCATCACGCGGGCCTCCGGGTCCAGCCGCACGTCGTTGGGGATGAACTCGGCGCGCGGCATCATGGTCTCCACCACGGGGTGCCGCCCGCCCTCGATCTCCAGCGCGTACCCCTCGTCCACCTCCGGGCGGACGTACTCGCGCCGGGTCGCCACCTCCGCGAAGCCGGCGAGCACGTCCAGCGCCGCCACCCGCTCCGCCGTGGCCTGGATGCGCGCCGTCTCCGCCGCCACGCGGGCGCGCAGCTCGGTGAACAGCCGCAATTCCAGCGCGGCGATGCGCTCCTCCGCGCCCAGCACCTTCTCCTCCCACTCCTTGAGCTCGGGGGTGAAGTAGCGCTCGGCGTTCGCCAGCGTCTGCTTGCGGTGGTAGTCGTCGGGGACGCGGTCCAGGTTGGCTCGGGTGATCTCCAGGTAGTAGCCGAACACCTGGTTGAAGCCCACCTTGAGCGAGGCGATCCCGGTCCGCTCCCGCTCGCGCGCCTGCAGCCGGGCGATCCACTCCACCGCCCCGTCGCGCGCCGCCCGCAGCTCGTCCAGCTCCGGGTCGTACCCCTCGCGGATGTAGCCCGGGTCCGCCACGGACGCCGGCGCCTCCGGGTGCACCGCCCGCGCGATCGCCTCGCGCACGTCGTCCAGCGGGTCCACGCCGTCGCGGAGCTCCGCCAGCAGCGCGCTCCCCGTCCCCGCCAGCGCGTCGCGCACGGCCGGCAGGCGCCCCAGCGAGGCCGCCAGCGCAAGCATCTCGCGGGGCGCCACCCGACCGGTCGCCACCTTTGCGGCCAGGCGCTCCAGGTCGCGGATCTCCCCCAGCGCCGCCCGCATCGCCCCGCGCCGCTCCCCCTCCTCCACCAGCTCCCCCACGGCGTCCAGCCGCGCGCGGATCGGCTCCGGCTTCACCAGCGGAGCGACGATCCAGCGGCGCAGCAGCCGTCCGCCCATGGGGGTGAGCGCCTCGTCCATCACCCGCAGCAGCGTCCCTTCCGTCCCGGCGCCGCGCAGCGTCTCCAGGATCTCCAGGTTGCGGCGGGTCATCTCGTCCAGCGCCATGACGTCGCCGTCGCGCTCCACCCGCGGCGGGCGCAGGTGGTCGCACCCGCCCGGCTGCGCCTCGCCCAGGTACGCAAGCAGCGCCCCGCACGCCCCCACCAGGTCGGCGTCCTCCGCCCCCAGCCCGAAGCCGTCCAGCCCCAGCACCCGGAAGCGGCGCGTCAATGCCTCGCGCCCCGTCTCCGCGTCGAACAGCCAGTCGCTGCGGAAGGTGCGGGTGACCGCCTCCGCCCCCGGCACCGGGAAGATCTCCCACGAGCGCGGCAGCAGCACCTCGGACGGCCCGATCCGCCCCAGCTCCGCCGCCACCTCCGCCCACCGCACCCGCCGCAGGATCACCTCGCCCGTGGACAGGTCCGCGCACGCCAGCCCCAGCGCGTCGCTCCCCTGCGGCTCGCCCGCCAGCGCCACCAGGAAGTTGTTGCGGCGCGCGTCCAGCAGCGCGTCCGAGAACACGGCCCCCGGGGTGACCATCTCCGTCACCGCGCGCTTGACGATCCCCTTGGCTTCCTTCGGGTCCTCCACCTGCTCGCAGATGGCGACGCGCCGCCCCAGCGACACCAGGCGCTGCAGGTAGTTGTTGAGCGCGTGCACCGGCACGCCGGCCAGGGGCGCGCGGGAGCCGCCGTTGTTGCGCGAGGTGAGGGTGATGTCCAGCAGGCGCGATCCCTCCTCCGCGTCCTCGTTGAACATCTCGTAGAAGTCGCCGACGCGCATGAACACGATGGCGTCGGGGTGGCGGGACTTCACCTCCCGCCACTGCTGCATCATGGGGGTTTCCGCGGCGGTGCTCATCCGTCGCGGCGGGGGGCGGGTGCAGGACGTTCGGTCGGGGTGGTGCGGGGCATCACTTTCGGGGAGCGGGGCGCTGCTTCCGGGACGGCGGAAGGTAGCCAGGGTGGTTGTCGCGGGCAACTCCTTGGCGCCTTTCCTGGACCTTGGTTCGGGATCTTTCGGTCGTGGCGGGGCCGCTGCGGAGCCCGGCGGAAACTGCCCCGCCGGTCTCCTCCGCGGGCTCCGGGAACCCCGCCAAACGGCCGGCGGGTTTCCCTTCGCCGGAGGGAGCCTCGCCAAACTGCCGGCGAGTCTCCCTCCGCAACGGATCATATGGGTACTGCGGAGCTGCGAACGGCAATGCCTGGCGGGGCGGATTCTTTCTGCCACGGCGGTTCCGCTTCCGTCCGGGCGTTCACGGCAACCACTCCGGCACCCGCGGGCCAAAAAAGATTGACTCGCCCGACCGTGGCGCCTTATCCTCTGCCTCGTCCGCCACACTTTTTTACCGTTACTCGAACGCCACGGAGTCCCCTCATGCAGATCACAGGACAACAACGACCTCTCGAGCTGCCTCAGTTCGTCCGCCTCGCCCCCGCCGAAGCCGTCCCGGCGCTCGGTCCGCTCGCGCGCCTCGTCGGCACCTGGACCGGCAGACTGGGCTGGAACCTGATCGCCGTGCCCGTGCCCGGCAGCCCGCAGCGCTTCACGCTGCTCGTCCGGCCATACTACGAGACCATCACCTTCACCCCGCTGGGCGTTCTCGTACCCGACCGCGGCGCTTCCGAGATCCTGAACATCTACGGCCTGGAGTACTCGCTGAAGGTGAGCGACCTGCTGACCAACGAGCCGCTCCACCTCGAAAACGGGATGTGGCTCTACACCAACGACCCGCAGTCCCCGGATGCGCCGACCATCGTCCGCCAGGCCGCCGTGCCGCACGGCAACTCGCTGCTCGCGACCGGCTACGCGCGACAGGCCGCCGGTCCGCCGACCATCCCCGAGCTCAGCGCCCTCCCCGTGGGCAACCCGTTCGACCCGCCGCAGGACGGGTACAGCGACCCGTACCTCTTCCCGCCCCCGCCCAGGGTACCCGGGCAGCCGCCCTTCCTCACCTCCGACGCCAACGACGTGCTGCGCCAGGCGATCAAGGACCAGAACGTCCTGGACACGCTGACGCTCTCGGTCTCGACGGAGCCGCCCGGGAGCGGCGGGATCGTCAACATCCCGTTCATCCAGAAGAACGCGAACGCCACGACCTTCAGCGCCACCTTCTGGATCGAGACGGTCAGGAACCCGGTGACGGGCGAGCGGTTCGACCAGCTGCAGTACTCGCAGCAGACCAACCTCGAGTTCATCAAGTGCGCCAGCCAGTGCAGCGAAGGCGGGAGCGGCCTGATCGTGTGGCCCCACGTCAACGTCAACACGCTCGTCAGGCAGTAGCCCGCGCCCGCACGCAGGTGGGGCGTGGAACCCTCGCGGCTCCGCGCCCCGCGCGATCTGCGCCCGCACTCCCGCACACTCCGCACTCCCCCCTTCCGCAGGCGATCGCAGTCCCACGTAACGGAGCACGGAGCAGCCGGCCGCCGGGCAGATGCGACTCCGGTCCCCGGCGTTCCGGCTCCGTAGCGGACCGGAGCGGGGTGTACGATCTTGTGAGCTGCTTTGCTTGCACGAGTCGATCGCTTCAAGTCACCAGGAACTCCAGGGCGGGCGGGGAGATGAAGGCACGGGAGAGCGGCGGGACGGCGGACACGGTGGAAGGCGCGCGGCGGCCGGATTTCGTGCGCGTGCGCGGGGCGCGGGAGCACAACCTCAGGGACGTTGACGTGGACATCCCCCGCGACGCGCTGGTGGTGTTCACCGGCGTGTCGGGGTCGGGGAAGTCATCGCTGGCGTTCGGCACGCTGTACGCGGAGGCGCAGCGGCGCTACCTGGAGTCGGTGGCGCCGTACGCGCGGCGGCTCTTCCACCAGATGGGCGTCCCGGACGTGGACGAGATCGACGGGCTCCCGCCGGCGGTGGCGCTCCAGCAGCAGCGGGGAACGCCCACCACGCGCTCGTCGGTGGGGAGCGTGACCACGCTCTCCAACCTGCTGCGGATGCTGTACTCGCGCGCGGGGGACTACCCGCCGGGGCAGCCGCTGCTCCACGCCGAGGCGTTCTCTCCCAACACCCCCGAGGGGGCGTGCCCCCGCTGCCACGGGCACGGGCGCGTCTACGAGGTCACGGAGCGGTCCATGGTGCCGGACGACTCGCTGACCATCCGCGAGCGCGCCGTCGCCGCGTGGCCACAGGCGTGGGGAGGGCAGAACCAGCGCGACATCCTGGTCACCCTCGGCCACGACGTGGACCGTCCCTGGCGCGACCTGCCGCGGGAGCTGCGCGACTGGATCCTGTTCACCGACGAGCAGCCCGTGGTGCCCGTCTACCCCGGCCTGTCGCCGGAGGAGACGCGGCGCGCGCTGGAGCGCGGCGACGAGCCCAACTACATGGGCACCTTTTCCAGCGCGCGCCGGCACGTGATGCACACCTTCGCCAACACGCAGAGCGCGTCGATGAGGCGGCGCGTGCAGCAGTACATGCTCAGCACCGACTGCCCGGCGTGCGGGGGCAGGCGGCTGCGCCCGGAGTCGCTGTCGGTGAAGTTCGCCGGGCTGGACATCGCCCAGCTCTCCCGACTGCCGCTGGCCCGCCTGGCCACCCTGGTCCGCCCGTTCGCCGGGGGGACCGCCGCGGGGCGCAGGCGGCGCGACGCGGAGCACCCGGAAAAGGCGCTGGTGGCGCAGCGCATCTCCCAGGACCTGGCCGCGCGGCTGGCGGTGCTGCTGGACCTGGGGCTGGGCTACCTGTCCCTGGAGCGCAGCACGCCCACCCTCTCCCCCGGCGAGCTGCAGCGGCTGCGGCTGGCGACGCAGGTGCGCTCCAACCTGTTCGGCGTCGTGTACGTGCTGGACGAGCCCTCCGCCGGGCTGCACCCGGCCGACACGGAGGCGCTGCTGCGCGCGCTGGACGGGCTGCTCGCCGCGGGGAACTCGTTGTTCGTGGTGGAGCACGAAATGGACGTGGTGCGCCACGCCCACTGGATCGTGGACGTGGGCCCCGCGGCGGGCGAGGGCGGCGGGCGCGTTCTCTACAGCGGCCCGCCCGCGGGGCTCGCGTCGGTGGAGGAGTCGCAGACGCGCCGCCACCTCTTCGGCGAGGCGCGGCCGCCCGCGCGGGCGCCGCGCGAGCCCCGCGGATGGCTGCGGCTGGAGGGGGTCACCCGCAACAACCTGCACGCGCTGGACGTGGAGCTCCCGCTGGGCGTGTTCACCGTGGTCAGCGGCGTTTCCGGCTCGGGGAAGTCCAGCCTGGTGAGCCAGGCGCTGGTGGAGCTGGTGGCCGCGCACCTGGGCCACGAGCTCCCCGCCGCCCCGGACGACGAGGACGAGGCCGAGCCCGCGTCGGCCTCCGGCGGGCGCATCGCGGGCGGCATGGAGGAGATCCGCCGCCTGGTGCGCGTGGACCAGAAGCCCATCGGGCGCACGCCGCGCTCCAACCTGGCCACCTACACCGGGCTGTTCGACCACGTGCGGCGCCTCTTCGCCGCCACGCCGGACGCGAAGCGGCGGCGCTACGACGCGGGGCGGTTCTCGTTCAACGTGGCCAAGGGGCGCTGCGAGACCTGCGAGGGCGAGGGGTTCGTGATGGTGGAGCTGCTCTTCCTCCCCAGCGTCTACGCGCCCTGCCCCACCTGCCACGGCGCGCGCTACAACGCCCGCACGCTGGAGATCCGCTACGAGGGGCGCAACATCGCCGAGGTGCTGGGGATGACGGTGGACGCCGCGTGGGAGTTCTTCGCGGCCGAGGACGCGGTGCGCCGCCCGCTGCACGTGCTGCGCGAGGTGGGGCTGGGCTACCTCCGGCTGGGCCAGTCCGCCACGGAGCTGTCCGGCGGGGAGGCGCAGCGGATCAAGCTGGCCGCCGAGCTGCAGCGCCCGCAGCGCGGCCACTCGCTGTACGTGCTCGACGAGCCCACCACCGGCCTGCACCCCTCCGACGTGGAGAAGCTGGTGGCGCAGCTGCACGGCCTGGTGGACGCCGGCAACACGGTCGTGGTGGTGGAGCACGACATGCAGGTGGCGGCCGGCAGCGACTGGATCGTCGACATCGGCCCCGGCGCCGGCGAGGAGGGCGGCCGCGTGGTCGCCGCCGGCCCGCCCGCCGTGGTGGCCCACGCCCCGGGGAGCCGCACCGCGCCCTACCTCGCGCGGGCGCTGGGGTGACGCGTGGCCGAGATGAAGCTGAGGTTCGGAAGGGCTCACCACGGCTGGCTCCCGACCACGCTCGGAGTCGACTGCGAAACGCTCGCCTTCGACGTGTCGCACCTCCCCTACGACTTCGTCGGGGAGCTGGTCGCGGCGCTCGCGGGGGTGCTGGACGGGCCGGGGGAGCACGTCGCGCGGATCTGCGAGGAGCCGACGGAGCACGACTGGCGGTTCCGCTCGTTCGATCCATCCGCCGTCGTGTTCGAGGTGGTGACCTACCGGGACGGGCGGGGCGGCAGAGGGGAGGCCGCCGCCCGGACGTGGGGAGCGCCGCTCGACGTCGTGCTTCCGCTCTGGCGGGGGCTGCGCGAGCTGTCGAGCCGCGCGCATGCGGAGCGCTTCCGCGCGAACTGGAGCGCCCCGTTCCCCTTCGACGCGCTCGACCGGCTGAGCGAGCGGATCGAGCGGATCGAGCGGGCGGGATGACTCGCCGCGCACATCAGGCGGCGCTCTCGCGCGGGGGACGGATGGCGATCAGGCGCAGGAGCAGCTCCTCCATCGCCTGACGGTCCGAGAGCGAGGCCGACTTGAGCAGCCGGTCCGTGCGCAGCAGCTCGGAGAGCGCCTGGTCCACCTCCGCCAGCGACCACCTGCGGGCCTGCGGCGCCACCTTGCGCGCCAGCCACTTCTGGTACGGCTTCAGCTCGCGCTCCAGCGCGCCCTGCCCCCCCGCGCACACCAGCGCCACGCGCAGGAGCTGCTGCCCCATCCCGATCAGCAGCCCCACCCCGTTCTCCCCGGACTCCAGCAGGACGGGGAGGATGCGCAGTGCCTCCCCCAGGCGCCGCTCGCCCACCAGGTCGAACCAGGCCCAGCGGTCGTAGCGGGGGACGTTGCCGCCCACGGCGCGCACGTCCTCCAGGGTGATCCGGCCGCGCTCCTGCACGTACCCCGCGAGCTTGGTCAGCTCCGAGGTGAGCGTCCCCAGGCTGGTCCCCACCGCCGACACCAGCGCCGTGGCCGCGTCCGGCTCCAGCTCCACGCCGTGCGCCGCGCGCGCCTGCTCGATCAGCCACCCCGGCGCGTCCAGCGGCCCCAGCGCCGGGAACTCCACGGACGTGGCGCGCTTCTGCAGTTCCGAGTAGAACTTGGCCTTGGACCCGGAGGGGATCGCCGCCGAGAGCACCAGCACCAGCCCGGGCGGCGGCGCCTTGACCGCGGCCTCCACCACCTCGCGCGCCTTGACCGAGAGCCCCTGCGCCGCGCGGACCACCACCACGCGCCACTCCGCCATCATCGGCGGCGTGGCGATCAGCGAGGCAAGCTCGTCCGCCGCCACCTCCGACCCCGACACCTGGTCGAAGTTGAAGTCGCGGGTGCCGGGGTCCAGGTGCCGGTCCACCACGCGCGCGGCCGCCTCCTCGCGGAGGTAGTCTTCCTCGCCGTGGAAGAAGAAAGCTCCGCCTCCCGCGCGGTCGCGCAGGGAGCGGAGCAGGGCGTCGTAGGAGATCTCGGGCACGGCAGCAGGGCGGTTCGTGCGGATGGCGCGCCGCCCGGCCGGCCGCCGGCGTCAGTTGGCCGGCAGCACGTTCATGGCGACGGGGTTGGTGACCGGCACCCCGACGGGATAGTAGCGGAACAGGAGGTGGTTGTCACGCGCCTGCAGCGCCGAGGGCTCCAGGTCCCGGTGGAGCACCGCCGTGTGCGCCAGCAGCGGCCCCGCCACGAAGAGCGGCGGCAGGTCGGAGCCGGGAGCCCGGGCGGAGACCGCCGGCAGGCTGTAGAGCCCGTCCGTGACCGGCCGGAGCACGGGGAGGAACGCCGCCATGGCGAGCACCGCCGCGATGGAGAGCACCGCCGGGGTGGGGACGCCCGTGAAGCGCCGGTCCGGCGCCCGCATCTCGTCCTCCAGGTGGAAGATGCGGTGCTGGAGCCGGGCCGCGAAGTCCTCCGAGGGCACGAGCTCCGGGAGGTCGCGGAACAGGGTCGCGCCGCGGTCGACCACGCGGTCGTAGCGGGCGCAGGAGGCGCAGGCGGCGAGGTGCGCCTCGAACTCGCGGCTCTCCTCCGGGGACAGGAAGCCGTCCCTGAACTCCGAGTACTCGTCGAGGAAGCGTGCGCAGTCCACCATGGCTCGTGTGTCGCTGGGAAACGCGGTCGGTGCGGGTCCGCGCGGGCGGACCGTGAAACCGGTTCCTTCTACGCGGGAACGGCTTGGGTGTTCCAGCCCGCTTCGCGCCAACTCGCGGCGGCCGGCGGACGTGTCGGAGCGACGCGGGCTCCGGACACACGAAAGGGCCGCTTCCCCCCCGGGAGCGACCCTTCCGCGTTCCGACCCTCCGAACCGACTCCGTGACGGGCCGGACCGACCTCCTCTTCCCCGCCCCGCGCTCAGTCGAGCATCGGGGCGATGATCTGCGCGAAGTTGTTTCGGGCGCGGTTCAGCCGGCTCTTCACCGTGCCCAGGTTGCACTTGGTGATGTCGGCGATCTCCTCGTACGTCTTCCCCTCCATCTCGCGGAGGACGAAGACGGTGCGGTGGTGCTCCGGCAGCTCCGACACCGCGGACTCCACCATGCGGCGCAGGTGCCGCTTCCGGAAGAGGTCGTCGGGGCGGTAGGTGTTGTCCTCCCACTCCAGCGGCCGCGCATCGGCGTCCCAGTTCTTCTTGATCGCCTGGAAGAGCACCAGCGGGTTGCGCGAGCGGTTGCGCAGTTCGTTCTTCGCCAGGTTGGAGGCGATGGTGTAGATCCAGGTGGAGAACTTCTTGGTCTGGTCGAACCGGTGGAGGTGCCGGTAGACGCGGATGAAGGTCTCCTGCACCAGGTCCTCGGCCCGCTCCCGGTCGCCGGTGGTGCGGTAGACGAAGTTCAGCAGGCGCGTCTGGTAGCGCTCCACCAGCTCGTTGAAGGCACGCTTCTCCCCGGCGAGGAACTGCGCCACCACGCCGCTGTCGTCCAGCTCCTTGAGCACGACCCGGGTGGTACGGGGCTCGTCCGCATCCCTGGCGCGCAAGGCAAACGATGATTCCGTCATGCGAACCCCCTGGTAGGCTTTCCGTTGGTAGGGAGGCGCCGCGTCCGCCGCGCGGACCGCGACCGCCTTCGCCCCGCTCCGAGCGCAGTTTCCATTCCCCGTGCCACACCACCCGCAAACCGCGCACTCACAATCACTTACACCCGGTCTACACCAGACCCGCCCCACTGCCCCCCGTCCTCCGGGGAGGACGCCGCCCGCGGGAAAAGGACACTCCCGCTGCGCCTCTTCCCTGCCCTGAAGACACCCGCCCCGGCCGCGTACCCCTATCTCCCCCGGAGCGGGCCCCTTCTCCGCTCTACGCCAACCGGGCCTCTCCGGATTCCCGGCGCTCCTTCGATGAGACGTCCGAAGGCGGCGATCGGTTACAGCCCGAACACGAACCCGGCCGCGTACAGGATGGTGCAGATGGACTTGGCGTCGACGATCTCCCCGTCGCGGACCATCTCCAGCACCTTGGAGAAGGGGAGCCTCACCACGTCCATGAACTCGTCCACGTCGCGGGCCTGGGTCCCCTCCTCCAGCCCGGTGGCGAGGAACAGGTGGATGCGCTCGTCGGTGAAGCCCGGGGTGGTGTAGATGGTGGTCAGCTTCCGCATCTCCCCGGCGCGCAGCCCCGTCTCCTCCTCCAGCTCGCGCCGCGCGCACAGCTCCCAGTCCTCCCCGGGCTCATCGGGGCGCCCGGCGGGCACCTCGTAGATGTAGCCGTCGGTGGCGTAGCGGTACTGCCGGATCAGCACGACCTCGGGGTCCTCGTCGTCCATGCTCCCCACCACCGGGAGGACGGCGGCGGCGCCGGAGTGGCGGATCATCTCGATCTCGCCCGTGGAGCCGTCCGGGAAGCGGACGGTGTCCAGGTTCAGGTGCACGATCCGCCCGTCGTAGACGGGCCTGGAGGAGATGCGCCCCGGCTCTCCCCCGGCCCCGCCCTGCTGCGGCTGCTCGCTCATCGTCGTCTCCTGTGGTTTGAAAGATGGACGCGACCCACCGGGCGTTCAACCCGTAAACCGGTGCCTTAACGAACTCTTAACACTCCCCCAAAACGCGGAGCGCCCCGCCGCGTGGACGGGGCGCCCGGTCTCCGGACGGTCCGGCGTCAGAGCTCCAGGTCGGACGGCTGGATCACCCGGACCTCCCCGAGCTCCTCCAGCGGCCCGCGCAGCTCGGCCGCGTCGCCCACCACCACCGTCACCATGCGGTCGGGGTGCAGGTGATCGCGGGCGGCGCGGAGCACGTCGTCGGCGGTCACGGCGAGGATGCGCTCCCGGTAGCCCTGGAAGTAGTCGTCGGGGAGCCCGTACACGGCGATCTGCGACAGCCGCGAGGCGAGCCCCGTGGTGGTCTCCAGGCGCAGCGGGAAGACGCCGGCCAGGTAGCTGCGCACGTCGTCCAGCTCGGCCGGGGCGACCGGCTCCTCGCGGATGGCCCGCACCTCATGGAAGATCTCGCGCACCGAGGCCGCCGTGGCGCTGGACTGGACGGCCGTGATGATCGCGAACGGCCCGGGGTGCCGCCGCATGGTGTACGAGGAGCTGAGCCCGTAGGTGTAGCCGTGCTTCTCCCGCAGGCTCAGGTTGAGCCGCGAGGAGAAGCCCCCGCCCAGGATCTGGTTCATCACCGTCACGGCGAAGTAGTCGGGGTGGGTGCGGGGGATCCCCACCTGCCCCACGCGCAGCTCGGACTGCACGGAGCCGGGGCGGTCCACCAGCACCACCCGCGGCGCGTCCTCGCGCGGGCGGATGTCCGGCGCGGGCGAGGGGTCCGGCGCGCCCGCCCAGTCGCCCAGGCACGCCTCCGCGACCTCCACCGCCTCGTCCGCGGACAGGTCGCCGGCCACGATCATGGTGGCCCCGGCCGGGCGGTAGCGGGCGGCGTGGAAGGCCTCGACGTCCTGGCGGGTGAGCCCCTGGAGCGACGTGCTGGTCCCGGAGATGGGCCGCGCGAACGGGGAGCCCTGGGCGTAGACGAAGCGGAGGATCGCCTCGTTGGCCAGCAGGCTGGGGTCGGCGCGGCGCTGCTGGATGCCGGCCAGGCGCTGGGCGCGCAGGCGGTCCAGCTCGGCCTCGGGGAAGTCGGGGCGGCGGAGCAGGTCGGCGAGGGCGCGGGCCCCGGCGTCCACGCGGGCGCGCAGCGCGGTGAAGCCCACGTAGGTGGCGTCCCACGAGGCGCCGGTGTCCTCCAGGATCCCCAGCCCCTCCAGCTCGGCGGCGATCTCCAGCCCGGTGCGCCCCGCCGCGCCGGTGTCCAGCAGGTCGGCCGTGAGGGAGGCGACGCCGGCGCGCTCCGACGGCTCGTCCAGCGGGCCCGCCGGGAGCGAGACGCCCATGGACACCACCGGGAAGTTGTGCGCCTCGGCGACCAGCAGCTCCATGCCGTTGGACAGGGAGCGGCGGTGCACCGGGGGGAAGTGGAAGGGGCGGAGCGGCCCGGGCGCGGGCGGCGCGCTCCGGTCCGGCGCGTCCTGCCGGGGGGCGCTCACGCGGCCTCCTGCTGCGCGCGCGGCACGTAGGCCAGCACGGCGCGGTTCTCCGGCACCAGGAACTCCAGCGCGAAGCGGCGCACGTGCTCGTCGGTGACGGCGCGGTAGTGGTCCAGCTCGGTGTTGATGCGGCCGGGGTCGTCGAAGCGGGTGGTGTACATGGAGATGTCGTTGGCCCGCTCGCCCACCTGCTGGATGCCGATGACGTGGCGCGCCTCGATGCCGGTGACGGCCCGCTCGATCTCGGCGGGGAGGTCGGCGGCGGAGCGGACGGCGTCCAGCTCGGCGAGCACGGCGGCCTCCAGCGCCTCCACGGGGGTGCCGGGGGTGGCGGTGGCGGTCACCACCAGCATCGCGGCGCCGGTGACGATGGGGAACGCGAACGAGCCCACGTCCTTCGCGATGCGCCGCTCGCGCACCAGCGACCGGTACAGCCGCGAGGACTTGCCGGTCGCGAGCACGCCCGCGAGCACGTCGGCGGCGTAGAACTCCTCGCTGCCATAGGGCGGGGTGCGGAAGGCCAGGTACAGGCGCGGCAGCGCCACGTCGCCCTCCACCCGGTCGCGCACCTCCAGCCCCATGCGGTGCGGGATCTCCGGGCGGCCGGGGAGCGGCGGGATCGCCGGGCCGCGCGGGATCGGCCCGAACCAGCGCTCCACCAGCGTCCGCGCCTCCGCCGGGTCGAAGTCGCCGCAGAGGGTGAGCACTGCGTTGTTGGGCGCGTAGTAGGTGCGGAAGAAGTCGCGCACGTCGTCCAGGGTGGCGCGGTCCAGGTCGGCCATGCTCCCGATGACGGAGTGATGGTACGGGTGGTCGGGAGGAAAGACCATCCCCTGGAGCCGCTCGTCCCAGTCGCCGTACGGGGCGTTGTCCACCCGCTGCCGCCGCTCGTTCTTCACCACCTCGCGCTGGTTGTCCAGCTTGTCCTGGCTGATGGCCGGGAGGAAGAACCCCATGCGGTCGGACTCCAGCCAGAGCGCCAGCTCCAGCCGGTCGGCCGGCACCGTCTCGAAGTAGTTGGTGCGGTCCAGCCAGGTGGAGCCGTTGACGGAGCCCCCCGCCCGCTCCACGTGCGCGACGTGCTGGGTGTCGGGGACGTTCTGCGACCCCTGGAACATGAGGTGCTCGAACAGGTGGGCGAACCCGGTCTTCCCCGGCTGCTCGTTGCGGCTCCCCACGTTGTACCAGAGGTTCACGGCGACCACCGGGTTGGTGTGGTCCTCGGACAGGACCACGCGCAGCCCGTTGGGGAGGGAGTAGCGCTCGATGGGTATCTGCATCGAAGTGCGTGAGTGCGAAAGTGCGAAAGTGCGTGAGTGCGCTCGCCGGCGGCGGTGCGTGCACCCAGCACAGAGCCCGCCGTGGCGGGCCGTGGTTGCCGTTCCCTGCCGTTCCCCCATCCGTCTGCGGAGGGAGACACCGGGGCAGTTTCCGGTGGCTCACTCCGGCGGAGGGAGACTCGCCGGCGGTTTGGCGAGGCTCCCGGAGCCCGCGTAGGAAACAGGCCGGCAGTTCGGCCTGGTTCCGGAGCGGCCCCGACGCAGCGCCTACGGATCCCGCTCGATCAGCGCGAACGGCAGGCTGAAGCTTTCCCGCAGCATGAACCGCCGCTCCTCGTCCGGGTTGCGCGAGATGGGGCTGCTGCGGGTGGGCGAGCTGTGCGCGCGGAAGCCCACGCGCATGGCGAGGAGCCGCAGGCGCAGCATGTGGAACGGGTCGCTGACCAGCACCGCGGAGCGGATGCCGTTGCGCTCCATGATGCCGTCCACGGCGCGCATGGACTGGAGCGAGGTCATGCCGGCCTGCTCGGTGAAGATCACCCCGGCCGGGATCCCCCGCTTGGCCGCGTAGCGCTTGCTGACCACGGCCTCGCTGACGGTGTCGCCCGGGCCGGTGCCGCCGGTCATGATGAGCGTGTCGGCGACGCCGCGGCGGTACAGCTCCACCGCGTGGTCCAGCCGGGCGCGCAGCACCGGCGAAGGCTTGCCGTCGTACTGGGCGGCGCCCAGCACGACGATCGCCCCGGCGGGGCGCGCCTCGTCGCGCCGGGCGAACAGCACGATGGCCGTGAGCACGGCGCCCCAGCCGGCGAGCGCGGCAAGCGCGGCGATGCCGAGGACGCGGAGCAGGCGCTTCATGGGCGCCGCGAACGCGGGGCGGGAAGGCACGGCACGCAGGGGCTCACGGACGCTGGAGGAGGCGCTCACGCAGGACGGTGGGAGCGAGCTGGGTGGCCAGGAACTCGCGCGCCTCGTCGGGGCCGGTGCCGATGACCTCCTCCACCTCCTGGAGGAGCGCGGCGTCCATCTCCTCGGCGGAGAGCTCGGCGCGGGCCAGGGCGTTCCAGGCTTCGTCCTCCCACCCCTCGCCGGCGGAGGCGAGGGCGGAAAGGAGCTGGGCCTCCATGTCGCCGGGGCGCTCGGCGGCGGAGCGGTGCAGCGCCTCGGCGGCCTCCTCGCTGCGCCCGGCCTCCAGCAGCGCCATGCCGAACAGGCCGCGGGTCCAGGCGTCCTCGGAGTCGGCGGCCAGCGCCTCCTCCAGCTCGGCGATCCCCTCGTCGCGCCTCCCGGCGAGCAGGTAGGCGATTGCCAGCTCGGCGCGGACGCCGGGCTGGTCGGGGGCCAGGCCGCGGGCGGCCTCCAGCTCGCGGACGGCGTCCTCGAACATCCCCTCGCGCGCCAGGTACGCGCCGTACGAGACCCGGGCGAAGGCCAGGTCGGGCGCGGTGATGGCGGCCAGGCGCAGCGCGCTCTCGGCGTCCGGGTCGTCGTACACGGCGACGCCGTTGCCCGCCGTGGCGAGGATGAACGGGTCCTCCGGCTCGGCGGCCAGGGTGCGGCGGAAGAACTCGTACGCCTCGCCGTCGCTCCCCAGCTCGCGCGACGCCACGCCCAGCGCGCAGAGGAGCGCCGGGTCTTCGGAGTGCTCGTCCAGCCGCTCCAGGAGGAGGTCGCGCGCCTCGTCCCACCGCCCCTGCTCGCCGAGCCCTGCGGCCTGCTGGAGGAGCTCGTCGAGGGGGCCCTCGTCGGGTTCGTTGGGGGTGCTCACCGTTGCCTTCCGTTCGCGTGCATTCCGGCCGCCCGAGCAAGTTCGCTGCCATCGGGCAACGAGCCGGTCACGGGACGGCATCTCGGGGGAAGTATAGGCGCACGGGCAAGGGACGGCGAGGGAACGGCTGAACGGAAGTGCGAGAGTGCGAGAGTGCGGAGTACGCTGCACGACGTGGCGCGCCGAGCCGTCTGAGTGACACACGTAATCGCGGGGACCGGGCGGCGGGACGGTGCCGAAACTGAAATGCGGCGCGTGCAAGCTGCATGGACCAAAGACTTTGCGCGGAGGGCGACCGCGAGTCGGGTGGGTGGAGCGGGGCGTCGAGGGCTTGTCGCGACGCATGGGCGGGAATAACATTGTGCGCCCGATCGGGCTCCCACTCCGACCCTCTCGCTGCACACGATGAGCGAAACATCCCGGCCCCGCACCGCGCGCGTCACCACGGTAGGAAACCTCAAGGGCGGCTCCGGCAAGACGACCAACGCGGTGAACCTGGCGTGCATGCTGGGCCACGGCGTCGGCGGGCTGCCGCCGCAGCGCGTGCTGTTCATCGACCTGGAGCCGCTGCGGACGGCGAGCCGCTGGCTGGGCGTGGAGGCGGCCTCGGCGGAGCAGAGCAGCGCGGTGCTGTTCCAGGCGGTGCCCCGGAACGGGGACCGCGAGGCGCACGTGGAGCGGCTGCGCGCGGCGATCCAGCGGGCGGAGAACGAGCCCGTCGACCTGATCCCGGCGCACGCGGACGGGCTGGAGGCGGCGGACGGGGTGCGGGGCAAGGAGTTCGACCTCAAGGACAACCTGGCGCTGCTGGCGGCGGAGTACGACTACGTGTTCATCGACCTGCCGGGGTCGCGCACCGGGCGGCTGATCCGCTCGTCGCTGGTGGCGAGCGAGGGGGTGCTGGTGCCGTTGCAGCCGGGCGGCAACTCCATCGAGAGCACCATGGACTTCTTCGAGATGGTGGAGGAGATCCGGCGCGGAGCGAACCCCATGCTCCAGGTGGACGGGATCGTGATCTCCACCGCGGGGCCGCGCGGCGACGTGGACGCGCAGATCGCGGCGGACACGCTGGTGGAGGTGCTTCCCTACTACAGCGTGTACTCGGCGCGCATCCGCACCCTCAAGGCGATCCAGCGGGCCAGCTCGTTCCGGGTGAGCGTGCAGAACATGGGCGACCGCGAGGCGATCCGCGACTTCACGGCGCTCACGGAGGAGTGGATGCAGGCGATCGGGCGGGCGGAGGCGGCGGTCTGATGGCCAAGTTCAACGCGGCGGCCCTGCGCGACAGGGCCAAGCAGAACCTGGCCCAGACGGCGGCGCCGGCGGTGGCGGCCAAGCGGGAGACGGAGCAGCTGCTCAGCGGGGCGCGCACGGGGAACGCGACGCTCCCCATCGAGCAGATCCAGCCGGACCTGGACCAGCCGCGCAAGGCGTTCGACCGGGAAGGGCTGGACGAACTGAAGCGCGCGATCGTTGCGCTGGGCGGGCTGGAGAACCCCATCCAGATCTACTACCGGGAGAGCGTCGGCTTCACCATCAAGCACGGGGAGCGCCGCTTCCGCGCGCTCCGCGAGCTGCTGGAGGAGGGGCACGACCAGTTCCGGCAGGTGCCGGTGCTGATGAGCCCGCCGCCGGACCGCAGCCCGGAGGGGGAGCAGCGGCTGCGGATCGCGCAGGTGGTGGAGAACAACGTTCGCCGCGGCCTGCTCCCGCTGGAGACGGCGGAGCAGTACCACCTGATCGCCCACGCGGGCCGCGACGAGCCGATCGCGGCGACGCGCCTGGCGGAGCTGACCGGGACGGAGGAGCGCGTGGTGCAGCGCTACCTGTTCGTGGTGGGCGGGCTCTCGGAGGAGGAGCGGGCGGGGCTGCGCGAGAGCTGGCCGGACGCGCCGCTGCGGCCGCTGTACGCGCTGGTGCAGTGGCTGGGGGAGCACGGCCAGCGCCTGGACCGCGCCATGCGCGCGGCGGCGATCGACCGGTTCACGAAGGAGCGCCCGACGGAGCGGATGGTGCGGGTGGTGATGCGCGACCTGGCTCCCAAGAAGAAGCCGGGCCGCCCGGCGCGGAAGCGTTTCTCGTCCGGGACCACCAAGAGCGGCGCCTTCCAGGTGAAGCTCACGCTGCCGCCGGAGATGATGCGCGACGCGGAGTCCATCCGGAAGGCGCGCGCGGACCTGCAGCGGGTGCAGGAGCAGCTGGAGGAGATGGAGCGGGCGCTGGAGGGCGGCGCGGAGTAGCCCGACGGACGGCGTGACGACCCGCGAAAACGGCGGCCGCGTGTGCGGCAGCCGTTTCGTCTTCCCTGCTCCGGACTCGCGCCCTGCCGAGGGTCACCAGCCGGGGCTGGAGCGGTAGATCTTGAAGTCGTCCAGGTACACCGAGGTGGTCTGGTTGAACCCGGAGTTCGCCCACCCCATCAGGTAGCCGTTGCGGAACCAGTTGTTGCCGCCGGCCGACGCGGCCACGGGGAGGTTCAGCAGGTTGACGCCGAGAGCGCCGTCGATCCACATCTGGAACACGCCGTTGGAAGCGGCCTTGGAATCGGCGACGCGGGCGTGGATGCGGACCTGGACCCAGCGGCCCCGGTGCGCGTCCGTGAACACGGGATCCCAGAGGGCGCCGGTGTTGCACCACCCGGAGGTGTCGGTGCACCACAGCGCCTCCATGTAGCTGTCGCCGTCGCCCGCCTTCAGGCTGCGCCGCGTCTGCGCGAGCACCATGACGTGCCTGTTCCTGTAGTCGACGTCCCAGAGCGCGAAGAACTTGTTGTTGGTGTCGATGCCGTTGGGGTCGCTCAGGGCGGCGCAGTTGGGAGAGCGGTGGTAGTACCTGGGACCCGCCGCCGTCCCGCCCGCCGGCATGAAGACGTAGTACTCGAACCACACCTCGGGCAGGTTCTCCCCGAGGGTGAAGCGCTGCTCGGCGAACGCGTCGTCGCACAGGTCCGGGTTGCCCCCGTAGGTGAACTTCATGCTGTACGCCCCGCTGCGCGCGACCGCGCTGCTGATCCCCACCGCGTCGCCGGCACCTTCCGTCTGGGCGAACGTCCAGCCGTACCCGTTCTGCTGGGGCGAGCGGGCGCCGGTGTCGAACGCGTCCGCGAAGGCAGGGGTCGCCGGAGTCGGAGCGGGGGTGGGGGTGGGCGTGGGGCTCGGCACCGGGGCGACGGTGTCGGTGGGGGGCGGCGGGGTGGTGCTGCCAGGCTTGGGCTTGCGGGCCAGCAGGGGGCCGCCGGTGCCGGCCGACGCGAGGGGCTCCGTCACCCCTGCGTCGCAGGAGGCGAGGACGAGCGAAGCGGCGACGGACAGAACTCCGAGCGCGAGCCGTGTTCCAGACTTCATCGTACCTCTCTGCACAACGGACGGTGAAAGTGGGTGCCCGCCGGGGCCGGTTCCTGGATAAAGGAAAAGCCGCCGGCGAGGGGTCCCCGGGCGGGGATCCCTGTTCGCTGGCGGCTCGGCTGACATAGCAGGGGGTGCCCTGCCGTAGTCCCGTGGCTCTGCGCCACCGCCTTTCGACGGCTTCGCTCTGAGCAGCGTTGTTCTGGGGAGCGACGTACGACCGGGTTGCCGGCGTGTGCCGGGCCGTCCGCCGTCGCTATTTCCAAGTTAGGTGGCGAGATTATAGCGCACGGGAACGGATCGCGCAACCCCTTCCCGAACAACAATTTGCCGCCACGGACAAAAGGCCGCCGCTCCCCACCCGGCGGCCCGAGAGCCGCCACCCTTCCCCGCGCCGGGGAGAGGAATCTCCACGCTCCGATCCCCGCCGTCAGCATGTCGTGCTCCCCCTTTCCTCCGCTTGCGGGGGAGAGGGGGCCGGGGGGTGAGGGGGACCGGTCCCGGGGACGCCAGCGCGGGACCCGCGTGAGGGATTTCGGCCCGAAGGGGCGAGACCCGGCGGCAGTTTGCCGGGTCTCGACTCCGTTAGCCAGCGTTGTTTGCTGGCTTACGGAGCCGAAGCCCGACCCCGCGTCAGCGGGGGCACGCCCAAACCCGCGGTTCACTCGGTCAAAAGAATCAGTCGCCGAGCGAGATGCCGAGGCGCCGCGCCGTGCCGATGGTGTCGCTCTCCAGGGGAACCCGCTTGAGCTCCTCCACGGCGTCGCCGAGCGGAACCGCGCAGATGGACGGCCCGCGCAGCGCCACCATGGCGCCGAACGACCCGCGCTCGATGCAGCGCACCGCGTAGGCCCCGAAGCGCAGCGCCAGGTTGCGGTCGTACGGGACGGGCGAGCCGCCGCGCTGGATGTGGCCCAGCACCAGGGTGCGGGTTTCCTTGCCGCTGGCCTGCTCGATCTCCTCGGCCAGGCGCTCGGCGATGCCGCCGTAGCGCCGGGTGCCCTCCACGAAGCTGGGGGAGCCGCCCCGCTCGCTCGCCCCCTCGGCCACCACGATGATGCTGAAGCGGCGCCCGGACGCCTCGCGCTCGCGGAGCTTGGCGACGATGCGGTCCACCGAGAACGGGATCTCGGGGATCAGGATGACGTCGGCGCCCCCGGCCAGCCCGGACTCCAGCGCGATCCAGCCGGTGTGGCGCCCCATCACCTGCACCACCATGATGCGCTGGTGCGCCTCTGCCGTGGAGTGCAGCCGGCCGATGGCGTCGGTGGCGACGTCCACGGCCGTCTGGAAGCCGAAGGTCATCTCGGTGGCGCCCAGGTCGTTGTCGATGGTCTTGGGGACGCCGACGACGTGCAGCCCCTTCTGGAAGAGGATGTGGGCGATGCGCAGCGAGCCGTCGCCGCCGATGGCGACCAGGGCGTCCACCTCCAGCTCGCGGAAGCGCTGGATGATGTCGTCGGACAGGTCGCGGCTCCCCCAGGTGCCGTCCGGCTGGCGGACCTCCATGCCGAACAGGTTGCCGCGGGCGGTGGTCCCCAGGATGGTGCCGCCCAGGTGGGTGATGCCGCTCACCTTCTGCGCGGTGAGCGGGACCAGCCCGGGCTCGCCGTCGATCTCGGGGTGGAACAGGCCCATGTAGCCGCGGCGGATGCCGAGCACCTCCCAGCCGTTCTGGAGGGCGCCCAGCGTGGCGGCGCGGATCACGGCGTTGAGGCCGGGCGCGTCGCCGCCGCCGGTGTTGATGGCGATGCGGCGGATGGGACGGACGCCGCTCATCGGGGCGACAGCGGGGCGCTCTCCCCGGGGATGTGGTGGTGCATGGTCTCGGTGCGCGGCGGTGCGGACCGGGCGCGCCGCCTTCCGCGGACAGGGCCCGGCACAATTAGTCAAGGGTGTTGACAAACGGCCCGGATGATAGTGACGCCCCCGGCCGCATGCAACGTGCGGGCCGCCGGGCGCGGACCCGGGGCTCAGTCCGGCAGCTCGGCAAGCCTGCGCCGGAGGAAGCGGCGCTCGGGCTCCTGCCGGGCGAGGTCGAGGGCGCGCGCGTACGCGGCGCGCGCCTCGGCGGTCCTCCCCAGGCGGCGGCACAGGTCGGCGCGGGCGGCGTGCGCCAGGTGGTAGCCGGCCAGCCCGCCGCGCCCCAGGACGGCGTCCACGCCCGCGAGCCCGGCCGCGGGGCCGTCGCGCATCGCCACGGCCACCGCGCGGTTCAGTTCCACCACGGGCGAGGGGTCGGCGCGCAGGAGCACGTCGTACAGCCCGACGATCTGCGCCCAGTCGGTGGAGGCGGCGTCGGGCGCCTCGGCGTGCACCGCGGCGACGGCGGCCTGGAGCGTGTACGGCCCGAAGCGCCGCGAGCGGAGGGCGCGCTCCACCAGCGCGCACCCCTCGCCGATCAGGGCGCGGTCCCAGAGCGCGCGGTCCTGCTCCTCAAGCAGCACCAGGTCGCCGCCCGGCGAGGCGCGGGCGGCGCGGCGCGACTCGTGGAGGAGCAGCAGCGCGAGCAGCCCCAGCGCCTCGGGCTCCGGGAGCAGCTCGGCGAGGAGCCGGGCCAGGCGGATGGCCTCGCCCGACAGGTCCGGGCGGGTGAGCGAATCGCCGGACGAGGCCGAGTACCCCTCGTTGAACACCAGGTACACCACGTGGAGCACGGCGTCCAGCCGCTCCGGGAGGTCGGCGGGCGCGGGGAGCTGGTAGGGGATGCGGGCGTCGCGGATCTTCGCCTTGGCGCGGACGATCCGCTGCGCCAGGGTGGAGGGGGCGGCGAGGAAGGCGCGGGCGATCTCCTCGGTGGTGAGGCCGCACACCTCGCGCAGCGTCAGCGCGACGCGGGCGTCGGGGGAGAGCGCGGGGTGGCAGCAGGTGAAGACCAGCCGCAGCCGGTCGTCCTCCACCGCGCCGGGGTCGTCGGGCTCCCCGCCGCCGCGGAGCCCGGCCTCCAGGTGCTCGGCGAGCTGCCCCTGGCGGGCGTCGAAGCGGGCGCGGCGGCGCAGGGCGTCGATGGCCCTGAACCGGCCGGCGGAGACCAGCCAGGCGCGCGGGTTGGCGGGGACGCCGGCGGCGGGCCAACGCTCCATTGCGGCGACGAAGGCGTCGTGGAGCGCCTCCTCGGCGAGGTCGAAGTCGCCGAGGAGGCGGATCAGGGTGGCGAGGACGCGGCGCGACTCGGCCCGGTAGACGGCGTCCACCGTCGCCCGCACGGCGCCGGCCGCGTCCTCCCCGGTCACGGCTGCTGCGGCTGCGCGGCGAAGTCCACCACCGGGCGCACCTCGACGGTCCCGGTGCGGGCCGAGGGGATCCTGGCGGCCACCTGGATGGCGTCGTTGAGGTCGCGCGCCTCGATCAGGTAGAAGCCGCCCAGCTGCTCCTTGGTCTCGGCGAACGGGCCGTCGGTGGTGGACACGCGCCCGCCGCGGATCCTCACGGTCGTGGCGGTCTGCACGGGGTGCAGCGCCTCCCCGGCGACGTAGTGCCCGCTCTCCCGGATCCCCTCGGTGAAGGCGAAGTAGTCGCCCATGAAGGCGTCGCTCTCGTCCTTTGGCATCGCGGCCAGCTGCTTCTCGTCGTCGTAGATCAGGCACAGGTACTTCATGGCTCCCTCCGGATGTGGTGGTGAAAACGGTCGCGGACACCCATGGTCGTCCGGGGGAGCCCGGAATCGACATCGCCCCCGCGGGCGCGGCAAAGGGGACAATGGTAAGGGAGCCGCGGCGCGCGCGCACCCCCCGCGGGAGGCGGACCGGCCCCGACCTACTTCCAGTGCGTGACGACGTAGAGCACGTAGAACCCGAACAGCGCCGCCGCGAACGCCGCGCCGATCAGCGTGCGCGCGGGCTCCGGCCCGAAGTGCCGTCGGATCGCGCCGCGCAGGTCGCGCGGGAGCGGCGGCAGGGGTTGGGTCGGGATCATGCTCGCCTCCGGTCGGAGAGTGAGGCCGCACACCCGTGCCGGGGCGCGGCGGACTGCGACGATGCTCCTCCTGCACGACAAGGTGCCGCCCGCGGCGGCGCGCGGGCGTAGGGGGAAGGCCGCCTTCCGCGTCGGACGGCGGCGGATTCTGCCGTCCCGGGCGCGCTTGCGGGCCATGGAGGCGGCGTCCAGATTGCGGCGCGTCCCTCCTCCGACCCGTCCCCCTCGCCCGGAACGACACGTGCCCCTTCCCTCCCCCGAGACCCTGCGCGCCGCGCTGGACGCCTACCCCCAGGTGGTGGAGCGCCAGGGCGTGGCGAAGCTCCCCGAACTGGACCGCTGGTACCGCGAGGAATTCCCGGGGCTGGTCGCCGCGCGGGAGCCGGCGCACGCGACGCACCCCGAGGTGGTGCGCGTGACCGAGTGGAAGATGGCCCGCGGGGTGTGGCGCGCGCCCAACCTGGTGCTGGTGCGCGGCAACGACCCGGCGGCGGTGGAGGAGGCGAGCGCCACGGCGCTCGCGCTCGCCCCGCACCCCACGGCGCCGATCGCGCGGCTGGCGAAGCTCAAGGGCGTGGGCCCGGCCACCGCGTCGGCGGTGCTCGCGGCGTTCCGGCCGGACGTGTACCCGTTCTTCGACGAAATCGTGGCCGCCCGGCTCCCGGGTCTGGGCGAGGTGGCGTGGACGCTGGGGTACTACGGGCGCTACGCGGAGGCATTGCGGGGCGAGACGGAGCGGCTGGGCGGCGAGTGGACGCCGGCGGCGCTGGAGCGGGCGCTCTGGTCGCTGGCGGGCGGCAAGGCGGGAGTCGGCGGGGGCTGACGGGCGCCGGCGTCCGTCCGGACTCCGACCGAAATACTGCGGGGCGGGAGGCCATCGGCCCCCCGCCCCGCTCTCCTTCCCGTCCGCCGGTCCGCGGCCGGCTCGCCGCCGTCAGAAGGCGACCGAGCCCTCCACCACGAAGCCGTCGAACTTGCCGCCGCTGCGGATGTCCAGCGCGGGGAAGTCGTTGTACTTCTGCGTCACGTACTCCCCCTTGAGCAGGATCGTCGGCGTCACGAACCACCCCGCGCTCAGCGCCATGCGGTCCACGCTCACGTCGTAGTTCCGCCCCGAGATCGGGATCTCGCCGCTCACGGTGTTGTAGCGCCCGCCCACGAACAGCTGCTCCCGCGGCAGGAAGCGGTACACCACGTCGGCCGCGTACTGGTCGACCGTGCGCGTGCTGGTCTCCGCCCTGGTCTTGCCCTCGCCCTGCTCGATGACCCCGAACGCCTCCAGCCCGCGGAACTTCACGAACGGGTTGATCTGGTACGCGCTCAGCTGCCCGCTGAACAGCGGGTTGAACCCGCCCGACCAGGCCTGCGCCGCCGTGGTCGCCTGCGTGTTCTCCAGCACCAGGTAGTAGCGCGAGCCCGCCCGGTCGCCCCAGAACAGCGTGGCGCTGGGCGTCTTGTCCACCGTGTAGTACGAGCCCGTCAGCCGCACCCGCAGGTCGTTGTTCAGCTGCCGGTCCCAGCCCAGCTTGCCCAGGTAGGCGAAGCTGCGCGCCTCGGGGTTGGTCACGTCGCCCTTGTTGATGCCCGAGGTGACGCCGCCCATGGCCAGGAAGCCGTTCTTGCGCAGGTAGATCTCGGCGCCGGGCTCGAAGGTCCAGC
>DASVQR010000114.1:0-24628 GCA_036389055.1 Longimicrobiaceae bacterium
ATCCTCGTACAGCGCCCCGAGTTCATCCCGGAGCCGCAGATACAGGCTGCCCTTCGGGAACGCGGCACGGGCGACGCGTAGAGTCTCCTCCGGGATGGGCGGGATGGGCATCGGCTTCAGCGACATGGAACCCCTCGCGGCCAGGGAGCTTGGATCAGGGGATTTCCCTCGCCTGCGAACCGTGGGCCAATTCGCCGACAGTATCAAACGACCGTCTGCAACGGAGTCGAGCCCGCGCAAACTGCCGCGCGGTCTCGCCCCTTCGGGCCGACATCCCTCACGCGGGGCTGGTGCTGGCGTCCTCCGGGGCCCCTCCCCCGGCCCCTCCCCGCAAGCAGGGGAGGGGAGAACTGCTCGCCCTGCCTGTCGTTGCTCCCCTCTCCCAGAATTGGGAGAGGGTGGCGAGCCTCAAGCGAGCCGGGTGAGGGCCGCCGTTTGCAGGCTGTCCCCTGTAACCTGTTCCCTGTCCCCTATCCCTCGAACCCCAGCGCCTCCAGCAGCCGCTCGAACGCCGCCGGCGGCAGGTGGCCGCCGGAGGCCTGGTCGTGGCCGTTGCCGTAGGCGGGGCCGGCGTCGGGGCCCAGGTCCACGGCGCGGAGGATCGTGGGGAGGCTCAGGTCGGTGCGGGCGGTGCGCATGCTGAAGGCGACCACGCCGGGGAGGTAGCCGTGGTTGGCGGCGAGCACGGCGTGCTTCGGGAGGCGGCCGCGCCACTGCTGGGCGATCAGGGGGTGGATCTGGCAGGGCGAGTCCATCCGGAGCAGCGCGTAGGGGCCGGCGGCGGAGAAGCGGGGCGCCGCGCGGCGCGCCTTCGCCAGCTCCTCGGCGACCTCGGCGCGGTAGGCGCGCAGGCGGTCCGCGCCGCGGGCGTCGTCCTCCGCCAGCGCGCGGGGGCCGTCCGCCTCCAGCAGCAGCCGCAGCGGCGTCGCCACGTCGAACTCGCTGGCCCGGCGGGCGGCGTTCACCAGCGCCACCGCCTCGCGCAGCCACTTTGCCGTGTGCCGCTTGCGGATCGCCGGCAGCTCCGGCCAGGGGGCGCGGTCGCCCAGGTCGCTCAGCGTCCCGATCGCCGCGATCCAGTCCAGGTCCCCCACGTCGGCCAGGGGGAGGAGGAGGTCGTACGCCATCCACGCCGAGGCGGGGATCGGGTCCCAGCCGTAGCCGGAGATCACCGTCGCGTCCTCCGGCTCTCCCTGCGGGCGGTGGTGGTCCAGGTACAGCGTGGGGACGCCGGGGAGCGTCCCGGCGCGGTCCACCCCCAGGTCGGCCACGATCAGCGCGTCCGGCTCCAGGGCGGCGAGCCGCGCGCGCGCCGCCTCGCCGAACGCCGACTCGCCGCGGCCGGAGTGCACCACCCGCACGTCGCGGAAGCCCAGCCGGGGGAGCGCCCTCCCCAGCAGCGCCCCGGCCGCCAGCCCGTCCGCGTCGAAGTGGCAGAACACCACCACCTTTGCGTCGCGCTCCAGCGCGCCCAGGAAGGCGGCGAACGCGGCGCGCGCCGGGCCGAGGGCCTGTTCCAGGGGGACGGGGGTGGCTGCCATGAGGTGCGGGTGTGCGGGGTCCGGGGGAAGCGCGTCAGGGGCGCGCCCGCCCCGGAAGATCCGGGCCCGCCGCTCAGCCGGGCTCCTCCCCGCCCCCGGCCCACGCGGCCTGCACCACCGCCGCCCCGGTCGCGTCCGCGCCGGAGTAGCCGCCCGCGAACAGCAGGTCCACGTTGCCGAAGAACACCGCCAGCAGCGCCGGGTCGGCGGCCAGCAGCGGCGCGGCGGCGTCCGGGCCTCCGCCCTCGTCCGGCGGCGCCGCGGCCAGGCGGAGCAGGGCGGCCGCCCGGAGCGCCGCCTCGCGCTCCCCCGCGGCGGAGCGGGCGCGCCCGCCGGGCGCCAGCGGCGAGCCCAGCTGCGCGGCCACCGCTTCCAGGAAGGGGAGCGCCGCGCGGCCGTCCTCCGGCCCCAGCTCGGCTTCGGCCAGCGCGGCGATCGGGTCGTCCGGCTCCCCCACGGGGGCCGGCGGGAGCGGGGGTGGCTGCATCCGGGCTCGGGTCCGGGGTGGAGGACGGGGGGTGTCCCCGGGCGAGGTCGAAGGTTGCGGCCGGGGCGGGCGGGGACGCAAGCCGCCGGGCAGTCGGCGAGCCCTTCCCATCCCCCTGAAAACAGGCTATATTAGCTGCCTGCAATCACTTGTGTGACGGTCGCCCGTTTGTCTGGCACCATCTCTGCACTATCCCCGGCATCCCACGCACCGTGGCCCCGGGGGTCCGGGAACCGGAAGTCCAGCAGTTCCGCGGTGTTTCGGCGCCCCGAGGGGCGCGCACTGGTTAAGCGTACAGCAGGAGTTGGCTCATGCGTGTCCTCAATCTCGCCCTCGTCCTGTCCGCCGTGGTGGCCACCGCCGCCTGTGAGCGCCAGGCCGCGCCCGCCCCGTCGGACCTGAGCTGGCTCGACACGCTCGAGCTGCAGCGCGCCCCGGCGCAGGCCGTGGTCTCGCCCGTGGAGATGGGCCTGGTCCACACGGCGCACGTCGCCGCGCCGGCCCCCGCCCCGGAGCCCGAGGTGGAGGAGGCGGTCGAGGAGGCGCCGGTGAAGACCGCGGCGCGCTCGTCCTCCAGCTCCAGCAGCCGCCGCTCGTCGGCCCGGCGCAGCTCGGGCTCCAGCTCGGGGAGCTACGACGGCGGGTACGAGGCCCCAGCTCCGCGAGCCCGCACGGTCGTGAAGCGGAACACCAAGCGTGACGCTGCCATCGGCGCGGTGGTCGGCGCCGGCGTGGGCGCGGTGGCCGGCGGGTCGCGCAACCGGGTCAAGGGCGCGGTGATCGGCGCGGCGGTGGGCGGCCTCGGCGGCGCCATCATCGGCCACACCGTGGACAAGTCCACCCGCACGGTGTACGACTACTGAGCGGCGCCGGGACTCCCGGGCCCCGGCGCCCCCGTCCCCCAGCGGGACGGGGGCGCCGTGCTTCCGGGGCAAGTTGCTGCCCCGCAGCGAGTTGCGCACGGGGGTTGACGACGGGGCGGAATTTTATATGTTTGTGCCCCGCAACAATTTGAAGCACCGATAGCTCAACTGGCAGAGCAGGGGACTCTTAATCCCAAGGTTGTAGGTTCGATTCCTACTCGGTGCACTGAAGAAAACACAGGTTTTGGGTTTGTGCGCCCGTAGCTCAGCTGGATAGAGCGTCTGACTACGGATCAGAAGGTCGGGAGTTCGAATCTCTCCGGGCGCACCTGGTCGGCAATGCTCCGGTGGCGGAATTGGTAGACGCGCTAGATTCAGGATCTAGTGGGCGTAAGCCCGTGGAGGTTCGAGTCCTCTCCAGAGCACTGTTTTGCCCCGTTCGTCTAGTGGCCTAGGACAACGCCCTCTCACGGCGTAAACAGGGGTTCGATTCCCCTACGGGGTACTGCGGGGAAGACGCGGGAGTAGCTCAGTTGGTAGAGCATCAGCTTCCCAAGCTGAGGGTCGCGGGTTCGAGCCCCGTCTCCCGCTTCGAGTTGCCCACTTAGCTCAGTTGGTTAGAGCATCTGACTGTTAATCAGAGGGTCCCAGGTTCGAGTCCTGGAGTGGGCGCTTCTTGAGTCCAGCCCCGGCAGCCGTTCAGGCTGCCGGGGCTTTTCGCGTCCCGCCGCCCGGCGGGACAGGTCCATCGCCCGTCTCCGCAGTTCGAGGAAGGCCCGCGTGCGGTCCGCCGGGGCTTGACCAGCGGATTCCCTTCCTACAGACTTTTACCGTCACAGATTGTTTCACCTGTCATCGGGAGGAGCGTATGAGCAGGTCCAAGCTGGTGCTTCGTCGGGAGACCCTCAGGGTCGAGTCGTACCCCACGGCCCCCAACCCGGCCCTGGAGAACGACGCCTCGCGCCTGTGGTACACGAACACGCGCCCGGTGGAGCCGGGCCCGGGCGCGACCATCGCCTGACGCGCAGGAAAGCGATTCGCCGCTCCCGCTCCGGGAGCGGCGAATCTCGATTTCCGGCGGGCCGGCGGCGCCGCCGAAAACCAGGGCCCTGCACCGCTTCGCGATGCAGGGCCCCCGTGCGTCCCCTCCGTGCCGCCGGGCCCGCTCGCCGGGCCGGCCGCTCACCGGGCCGGCTCTTCGCCGCCGACCACGTGCAGGTTCTGGAGGGTGGCCTCCAGCCCGGATTCCGCGGCGGGGGCGCCCCGCTCCGCCCCCAGCGCGGAGGCCATGCGCAGCAGGGCGGCGGCCACCCGGGCCTGCTGCTCGTGGCCGGCCTGCAGCCCGCCGGCGATGTCCGCCAGCTGCGCCACCACCCGCCCGCCGACGTCGGCGTCGCCCGCGCCCATCGCCTTGTTGCGCAGGAAGTCGCGCCGGATCCCCTCCCAGCGCGCCGTCTCCTCCGGGGTGAGCACGCCGCGCAGCTCCCCCAGCTTGAGCAGGTTCTCCTCGGCGCCGGTGGTGAGCAGCTGCGCCTCGCCCAGGTAGTGGTCCGAGACCAGCTGCTGCAGCTCCGCCTCGTTCATCACCGGCGAGATCTTCTCCGCCAGCTTGTTCATGTTGCGGTAGCTGCCCTGCAGCTTGAAGGGCGGCTCCGTGCGGTACGCGTCGGCCTGCGCCGCGCTGGCGATGTACTGCTGGTTGACGCGGTACACCACGTCGCGCACCCGCATGAGGCGCTGCAGCGTCGCCACGATCTCGTTGACCTCCGCGGCGCCGTACGCGTGGGCCAGGCCGTTGGTGGAGACGTCCAGCCCCTTCGCGCGGTCCACCAGCAGGTACAGGTCCGCAAGGTCACGCGTGGCCAGCGGCGCAAGCACGGGGCTGGAGGTGAGGCTGTTCTCCACGTAGCTGAGCAGGAACGCGTCCTCCATCCCGCCCAGCACGTCGCCCAGGTTGTAGATGTCGGCGCGGTTGGCAAGCATGTCCGGGATGCGGAAGACCTCGCCGGACTCGGTGTACGGGTTGCCCGCCATGACCACGCAGAACTTCTTGCCGCGCAGGTCGTAGGTCTTGGTGCGGCCCCGCCACACGCCCTCCACGCGGCGGGTGCCGTCGCACAGGGAGATGAACTTCTGCAGGAACTCGGGGTGCGTGTGCTGGATGTCGTCCACGTACAGCATCACGTTGTTCCCCATCTCCAGCGCCAGGTTCAGCCGCTCCAGCTCCCGGCGGGCGGTGGCGTCGGGCGCCTGCGCCGGGTCCAGCGACCGGACCTCGTGGCCCAGCGCCGGGCCGTTGACCTTGACGAACACCAGCCCCAGGCGGTGCGCCACGTACTCCATCAGCGTGGTCTTGCCGTACCCCGGGGGCGAGATCATCATCAGCAGCCCCATCAGGTCGCTGCGCTTCCCCTCGCCCACGGTGCCGATCTGCTTTGCCAGGTTGTCGCCGATGATGGGGAGGTAGGTGTCGCTGATCAGCCGGTTCCGGACGAACGAGGTCAGCGGCCGCGGCCGCAGCTCCGCCAGCCCCAGCGCGTCCCGCTCGCGCGCGGCGATCTCCTGGCGCAGCGCCTGGTAGCGGCGGTGGCCCGGGAGGAAGCGCTCGCGGTGGTCCCGCAGCCGGCCCAGCAGCTCGTCCACCTCCACCGCCAGCGTGCCGCCGGAGATGCGCGGGTGCTCGCCCAGCAGCCCCTCCACCACGGCGTGCAGCCGGGCGTCCACGGGGCGGCGGGCCAGCGCGCCGTCCGTGAGGAGCAGCGCCGCCGCCTCGGGGACGTGGCGGACCAGCGGCGCCAGCGCGGCGTCCGAGCACGCCGCCTCCAGCCAGTGGACGGCGTGGGCCCAGCGGGCGGCGGGGCGGTCGCGCAGCTGCTCCAGCGCCCGGTCGAAGCCGTCCCGCAGCCCCGCGGCGTCCAGCCGCGCCAGGAGCGCGTCGGCCAGCTCGCGCGCCGGGAGGGAGACGGCCAGCCCCTCCTGGTCCCCGGCAAGCTCGTCGTACAGGTAGGCGGCGGCCCGCGCGGCCTCCCCCTCGCCGAAGGGCAGCTCCCCGGCCTCCGCGAAGCGCGCCACGGCCTCCGCCATCTCGGCGCGGAGCGCGTCCGCCGCCGAGCGCGAGCCGAACAGCGCCTGCATCGCCCGGGCGCCGGCCGCCCGGGCGCGCCACTCGCCGGCCTCCGGCGCCGCCCCCTCCGCCGCGAGGAACAGGGCCGCCAGCGCGCGGGGCCCCGGCGCGTGCACCAGCGCGCCCGCGGCCGCCAGCTGCGCAAGGCAGGCGCGCAGGACCAGCGCGGCGTCGTGGTCGTGCACGCCGCGCTGGTAGCCGTCGCGGTAGCGCGGCGCGGCGAAGGTGGCCACGGCGCGGGCGAGGGCGTCGCCGTCGGCGGCCTGCGCGTGCAGGGCGTCCACCGACAAGCCCTCGGCGCCGGCCTCCGCCGCGGCCAGCACCTCGCCGGCCAGGTACTCGCCCCGGTACAGCGCGGGGGACTCCGATTCCAGCGGCGCCTGCCAGAACTCGCGCAGCGCGGCCAGCTCGTCGCCGTGCACCGGCTCCATGAAGTCGGTGCCGGTCAGGTGCACCGCCAGCCCGTCGCCGTGCGGCAGCAGCGTCAGGTCCAGCGGCTGCGTGCTCACGCTGAAGCGGTGGCGGCCCAGGCGGATGACGCCGCCGCCCTCCTCGAACAGGTCGCCGCGGTCGCGCAGCGCGCGCACCGCCGTGTCGCGGGCGGCCTTGACGCGCGCCTCCACGTCGTCCGCCTTGACCGGGTCCCGGAGGGCGCGCAGCCGCTCGGCCAGCTCGCGCACCTTGAGGATCAGCGGGTCCCCGGCGAAGAAGGCGTTGAGCTCGTCGGCGGTGGCCAGCTTCTCGGTGCGGCGCCCCAGCCCGGCCAGGATGCGGTCGGCCGCCTGCAGCACCGCCTGCGCCTTGCGCTGGCGGTCGTCCACCAGCGCCTGCCGGTGCGCGTCGAAGCTTTCCAGCAATTCCTCGCGGCGGGCCAGGATGTCGCCCAAGAACTGCTCGTGCTCGCCGAAGCGGCTCTCGATCTCCTCCAGCTGCACCATCAGCCGGGCGAGCTGCTCGTCGGCCTTTTCCGGGTCGGTGGCCAGCGCCAGCGCCCCCGCCACCCCCTGCCCGAACAGCGCCAGCTGGGCGCCGAACTGCGCGGTCGCCTCGGCCGAGCCCAGCGACTTCCGCCGCCCCTCGGCGCGGGCGCGGGCCCCGTTGAGCCGCGCGTACACGGCCGAGATCGCCTCCACCACGCGCGTCCGCCGCACCGCGTCGTCCACCTTGAGGGTGGCCATCAGCTCGGAGAGCATGTCCAGGTCGGCGGACATGGCCTCCAGCGCTGCAACGGCCTCGCCGATCTCCCTGGCGGTCTCCGCCCGCTGCGCCCGCTCGTCCAGCTCCGCGAGCCGCGCGGACAGGGGGGCGAGCGCCGCGTCGCCGGCCAGGAACTCGCCGGTGGCCTCGCCGATCCGCTCGTGCGCCGCCTGCAGCTCGGCGCCCATGGCGTCCAGCGCCGCCGTGTCCACGTAGCGCAGCTCGCGCACGGTGAGCAGGCGGCCGCGAAGGCGCGTGATCTCGTTGAGGGCGTCCACGAACTCCTGGACCCCGGTCCAGTCCTCCGGGAGGAGCCGGCCCAGCAGCGCGGCGTGGTCGGCGCGGGCCTGCGCCATCGCCTCCGCGCTCTGGCGGCGGATGCTCTCCACCTTCTCGAACTCGTCCAGCACCGCCTCGCCGGTGGCGGCGATCTCGCGCAGCACGCCGGCCACGCCCCCGCAGTCGGGCGCGTCCAGCCAGTGGTGCGCGTCGAACAGGCGGCGGGTGTTGCGGACCAGCAGGCCGTAGCGCCGGGCGGAGACCTCGGGGTTGTCGATCTCGCGGGCCAGCTCGAACAGCCCGGACACGCCGCGCACCAGCTCGGCGTTGCCCAGCCGGCCCAGGAAGCCCGTCCCCGGCGGGCGGGCGGCGGCGAACTCGTCCGAGACGAACGGCGTCTGCCAGATCTGCATGGGGTGCACGCGGGTGGGCGCGTCGCCCTCGGCGTTGAACAGCACCATGCGCCCGTCCCGCAGCACGGCGTGGCCGTGGCCGAACAGGGGGTTCTGCAGCTTCCGCTGGATCAGGTTGTAGACGAACAGCGCGGAGCGGCCGCCCTCGTGCTCGTAGAAGACGTACATGACGTCTTCGCCGTTGGGCGAGCGGACGGAGCGCTGGAAGCGCATCCCGTCCATGCGCGCGTCGAACGCCTTGCTCTCGCCGTTCTGCAGGTAGTAGCCGCCCGGGAAGATGATGCCGTGGTCCTCGGGGAGCTGCACGCACGCCTGGGTGATGGCGTCCACGCGCTGCACCCGGCCCGTGAGGGTGTTGAAGACGAAGCCGCGCCAGGCGGTCTCGCGGTACGGCAGCACCTTGAGCAGGATCAGCGACCCCAGCCGGGCGAACTCGAACACGGCGTCGTCCAGCGACTGCGTCTTCTCCTCCACCGGCTCGCGGTGGATCCCCTCGCCGGTCTCGGTGTTGTTCTCCACCTTGATGGTGAGGTCGCCGCCCGTGGTCTCCACGAACAGCGTGTCCAGCACGTTGAGGTGGGGAAAGCGCCCGCTGACGGTGTGCTCGCGCCCGGCGCGGGTCCACTCGAAGTCGAAGGGCGGCGGAAGGACCAGGTCGCGGTCGCCGCGGGCGTCGATGTAGGTCACGTCGCCCAAGGGCGACAGCGCCCAGCGGAACACGCGCACGTCCGTGCTGCGCTCGCCGATCTGGAAGGCGGCCAGCAGCTTGCCGCCGGCCACGTCCAGCTGCAGCAGGCGGGCGTCCTTGTAGTAGGCGTACAGCTCGGCGAAGTCGCGCGCGAAGGCCGCGTCGCCCAGGAAGGAGCCGGCCGGGTCCACGGCCTCCACGCCCCAGCCCTCGGGGCCCTCCACCAGCCGGAACAGGCCGAAGACGTCCTCCACGCGGGTGGTGGTCTTCAGCCCCATGAACACGTTGTAGCCGAAGAGCAGCAGCCCGCCCACCGGGACGATGTCCCGGCCGACGCAGTTGTTCTCGGTCTGGATGCGCAGCCGCCCCACCACCTCCAGCCGGCTGTCCCCGAACTCGGCGACGCGCCGCCCGTTGAGCGCGTCGGCGACCTCACGGAGGCGCGCGCCCTGCTCCCCCAGCCGGCGGCGCAGCACCTCGTACGCGCCGCCCTCCGCCACCGCCCGGTCCACCGACGAATCAGCGACGGCCTCCTGCGCGGCCGCGGACTGCTCGGTCATCGACTTCCCCCCGGTTGCGAGATGGATGGCCGGGGGCGCGCCGCGCCCCCGGCCGGTTCGTCAGCCGTCGCGTCCGGGTCAGCCGACCGGGTCGCCCTTGGGCGCCACCTGCTCGAACACCTCCGGCGTGATCTGCACCGTGGGCACCGCCGCGCCGCCGTTCAGGCGCTCGCGCTGGGCCACGCCCAGGAAGCGCTCGAGCAGGTCCTGCACGATGGGGCTCTTGCCGGCGAAGCCCTCGATGGACTTGCCCAGCGTGAGCGCCTTGGAGAGCGAGTCGAACATCCCGCCGTCGCCGCCCACCAGGTCGATGTTGGCGCCCCGCAGCGCCGAGGCGATGACCTCCGCGTTCTCCTTGCTGACGTCGCGCCCCGCGCTGATGGCGGCGAGCGCCTGCTCCATGTGGCTCTCCAGCGACATCCTGAACTCCTCGTGGGCCCGCGCCCGGTCGCTCAGCGAGTCGATGGCCTCGAACTTCTTGGTGAGCCCCTCGGCCTCGGCGGTCAGCTTGCGGGCCGTGACGTTGGCCTCGGCCACGCCCACGGACTCCACCGCGGTCGCCTTTGCCTGGCCCAGCCTGGCCTCGCCGTCGGCCTGGGCGTCCAGCCGCTCCGCCAGCACGCGGGCCTCCACGCTCCCCTGCTTCAGGGCGGCGTCGGCCTTGGCCTCCATGACGCGCGCCTCGGCGGCGCCCACCTTCTCGATCGCGCCGGCCTCGGCCTCGCGCACGGCGGCCTCGGCGAGCCCCGGCGCGGCCATCTCCACCCGGATCGCCTCGGCCAGGATGCGCTTGGCGTCGGCCTCGCGGGAGGCGGCGTCCAGCTTGGCCTGCGCCATGGTGGTCATCTCCACCGCGCGGTGCTTGGCGGCGGCCTCGGCGGCCTCGGCCTCCTTGACGCGGCGGACCATCTCCTCCTGGGCCGCGCCCTCGGCGGCGAGCACCTGGGCCTGCTTGGCGCGCTCGGCCTCGGAGACCACGCGCACCTCCTTGATGCGCTCCTCCTCCACCGTCACCGTCTTGTCGATGGCGATGCGCTCGCGGGTGATGTTGGCGACGTCCTTCTTGCCCACCTCCACCACCTTGTCGCGCTCCACGCCCTGCAGCTGCACCTCGCGGTCGGTGGTCACCTCCTCCAGCTGCCGGGCGCGCGCCACCCGCTCCACCTCGATGGCCACGGCGCGCTGGCGGTTCTGCTCGGCCACCTCCACCTCGCGCTGCACGTTCTGCTCGCGGATCCTGATCTTCTCGTCGCTCTCCAGCCGGGCCTGCTCCGCGATCAGCCGCTGCTCCTCGCGCACGCGGGCGGTCTCGGCCGTCTCGCGCGCCTGGATGGTCTCGATCTCCCGCTTCTGGCGCGCCTCGGCCTCGGCCTGCTGGCGCTCCAGCGCCAGCGTGGCCTCGCGGGCCTCCACGTTCTTCTTGGTGATGGCGAGCTTCTCGTTCTGCTCCAGCTCGTTGGTCACCACGTTCTGCGCGGCGGTGCGCTCGGTGATCTTCCGGATCCCCTCGGCGTCCAGGATGTTGTTCTGGTCCAGCAGGCTCTTGGGGGTCTGCTCCAGGTAGTCGATCGCCACGTCCTCCAGCACGTAGCCGTTCAGGTCGTTGCCGATGATCTTGACGATCTCGTCGCGGAACTCCTGGCGCTTCTCGAACAGCTCGGTGAAGTCGAACTTCTTGCCCACCGTCTTGAGCGCCTCGGAGAACTTGGCGTTGAACAGCTCGTCCACGGCGTCGCGGTCCGACGCCCGCCCCGCGCCGATGGCCTTGGCCACGCGCAGCACGTCGGCCTGCGTCTCGTTCACCCGCAGGTAGAAGGCGACGGCGATGTCCGCCCGCATGTTGTCCTTGCAGATCAGCCCCTCCTTGCCGCGGCGGTCCACCTGCAGCGTGATCAGGCTGATCCTCATCAGCTCGGCCTTGTACAGCACCGGGATCACCAGCCCGCCGGTGAAGCGCACCTTGGGCTGGGCGCTCATGTCGTTGACGATGAGCGCGGTCCCCTGCTCCACCTTCTGGTAGAAGGCGCTGAACAGGGCGAAGGTGCCCAGGAGCATCACCAGCAGGATGCCGGCACCGATCAAAAAGGGCAGGGCGATGGACATGCTCGTCTCGACTCCGTGGAGGGGAAAAAGGGACCGTCGGGAAAAAGGAGGGTCAGCGGCCCAGGAACTGGTGCTCGGCCACCACGCGATACGCGTTCTGCCCTTCGAGGTACTCGATGAGCACCACCCGGTCGCCGCGCTTCAGCGGGGTGGGCTCCTCGTGGCGCACCTGCAGGATGAGCCCGGCGCCGCCGTCGTCCACGGAAGCCTGGCCGTAGCCGGCGTCCAGCGTGGGGGTGACGACGACCCCGGTGCGCCCCAGCAGCGAGGCGTCCGTTGCCGGGCGCAGCCGCGCCGCCCAGCGGCGGACGGGCCGCAGCGCCAGCGAGGTGGCCGCCACCGCGGGGACCAGCATCGCCAGCAGCGTCCCGGCGCCGGCCAGGCCCCGGGTCCCGTCCGGCAGGTGCCGCAGCACCAGCAGCTGCACGAAGTACGTGCCGAACCACGCCGCGAAGGCGAGCGTGGTGAGCACCACCATCACGGGAAGGCCGCCCAGCCCCACGCGGGACAGCAGGGCGGCCGCGCCGCTCAGCGCGCCCGCATCGGCGTCGCCGAAATCCAGGTCGTCGCCGGCGAGCCCCGTGGCCGCGAGCAGCCAGTACAGGGCGCACGCGGCGAGCACGACGCCGGGGACGACGGTGGGGAACGTGAGGGCGGTCTGGAGGAATTCGTTCACGGTGCTCTCGATCGGCTGTGGCTGGCGATCCGGACGTCCAAGCCGTACGGAGACAAGGCGTTGGGAGTTTCGAAAGCGGACGTCGGCCGATTCCGCCGGGGCGGAGTCGGCGGACCGGGAGCCGTCTGGATCGGGAGCTTTCCTGCGGGCCGTCGCCGCGGCGGCGCGGCGGGGGGAGGGCGTGTACGACGGGACGTAAGCTAGTACGACGGCTCCAGATGTTCCAGTGCCGCATGCAGAAAGGGCCCGGACCGCGCGGCGCGGTCCGGGCCCCCTGCGCATCGCCCGGGGCGGGTCAGCCGTACCACACGTCCGGGTACAGCAGGTTGACGGCCCCCAGGAAGACGGGGTGGAAGACCACGTCCACCAGCTGCCACGCCAGGAAGATCCCCAGCCACCCCAGCGCCGGGTTGCTCCACAGGAACTGCTGGTAGCGGCGGCTCGCGTCCGGGCTCAGCACCAGCGGCAGCGCCCCGCTCCCGTCCAGCGGCGGCAGCGGGAGCAGGTTGAACACGGCCAGCAGCAGGTTGAGCGAGAAGAACACGCTCACCACCGTCGCCACCGACTCCCACACCGCGCCGGCCGCGGCCGCCGCTTCCGCAACGCGCCCGAAGCCCACGCTCTCCGGGGCCTGGAAGACGCCCGCGGCCGAGCCGGCGCGCAGCAGGATCCCCGCCGCGATCACCAGCAGCAGGTTGGCCGCCGGCCCCGCCAGCGCCATCCCCGCGGCCCGCTTCGGGTGCCGCATGGCCCAGTTGGGGTCGTACGGCGCGCTGGCGAAGCCGAACGGCCACCCGGAGATGAGCACGGAGATGATGGGCAGCACCACCATGCCGAACGGCTCGCGCCGGATGTGCGGCATGGGGTCAAGCGACACCTGGCCGCCGTGGTAGGCGGTCAGGTCGCCGCCGCGCTTGGCGGCCCACGCGTGCGCGGCCTCGTGGAGCGTCGTCGAGAACAGGAAGACGACGTAGAAGGTGAGGGCTTCGCCCAGGTTCTGCATGGCGGAGAGCGGGGTGATGCGAAAAGGGTGCGGCGGGCGCCTAGCCCAGCGCGGCGACGGCGGCCCGGTGGCAGGCGTCCAGCTCCCCGGTGCCGGCGACGTGGATCCCCAGGTCGTGGACCAGCCCGTCCTGGAGCCCGTACACCCACCCGTGCACGGTGAGCTGCTGCCCGCGCGCCCAGGCGTCGCGCACCACGGTGGTCTGCCCGACGTTGACCACCTGCTCGATCACGTTCAGCTCGCACAGCCGGTTGACCCGCGCGGCGTGGTCCGGGATGGCGGCCAGGTGCTCGCGGTGCTTCATCTGCACGTCCTGCACGTGGCGGAGCCAGTTGTCGATCAGCCCCAGCCGGTCGTCGCGCAGGGCGGCCGCCACGCCGCCGCAGCCGTAGTGGCCCACCACCAGCACGTGCCTCACGCGCAGCACGTCCACGGCGAACTGGAGCACGGACAGGCAGTTGAGGTCGGTGTGCGCCACCACGTTGGCCACGTTGCGGTGCACGAACAGCTCGCCGGGGAGCATCCCCACGATCTGGTTCGCCGGGACGCGGCTGTCCGAGCAGCCGATCCACAGGTACTCGGGCGCCTGCTGCTGCGAGAGCCGGGAAAAGAACCCGGGCTCCCGCTCGCGGATCTCCGCGGCCCAGGCGCGGTTGTTCGCGATCAGGTGGTCGAGGGCCGACATCGTCTTCCGGAACGCGGTGGTCGGTGCGCTCCCCGGCGCGCTCCGGGGCGGAGGCGGCGGGGGGAAACGTCGGAATATACGCCCTCCGGCCCGATCCCGCCTCTCCTACGGCGCCGCGTCCGGGAGGTCGCGGCGCACGACGCGGCCGTTGAAGCCGTGCAGGGCGGGCGGCAGGGCTGCGTCGTCCACGCGCCGGAGCCCGTCCGGCGCGGCGGGATCGAAGGCCCAGGTGGTGTACGCCACGGAGTCCGCCGCCCAGTGGAAGTCCAGCACGGTGACGGTCTTCGCCGGCGGGGCGCCGCCGGCCAGCAGCGGGCGCGGCCCCTGCCCCGCCGCCCCGGCGTGCAGCAGCTCCAGCCCGCCGCGGCGGCCGGGATAGTAGGCGTGGTGGTGCCCGCTGACGTAGGTGTCCGCCCCGCCCCGCTCCAGCAGCGCCCGCAGCGAGTCCGCCCGGTCCAGCACCTCGCCCGGGCGGTTCCTCCCCTCGGCCACGGCGTACAGCGGCAGGTGGCCCAGCACCAGCCGGTGGCGCGCCCGCCGGGCCGCCCGGCTCCGCAGCTGGGCCCGCGCCCAGTCCAGCATCTCCCGCTCGCCCGCCGTCCCGGCGAACGAGGCGTCCCACACCAGCACGAACAGCCCGCCGCGGGTGAAGCTGTAGTACCGCGGAAAGTGCTCGCGGTCGGCGAAGGCGAGGCCCGGCCGGTGCTCGCGGGCGCGCCAGTGCTCCTCGGCCAGCCGGCGGTCGCGGCGGTGCGCGGGGTACGCGGAGCCGTCGTGGTTGCCCAGGGTGAAGCCGAAGGGGATGCGCGCCTCCCGCAGCGGCCGCCCCACCGCCGAGTCGAACGCGGCCCACATGGCGCGCACCTCGGCGTCCGCCAGCGCGGGCTTCTGCCCGGCCACCAGGTCGCCGGCCGCGAGCACCAGGTCCGGCCGCCACGTCTCGCGGATCAGCCGCACGGCGCGGTGCACCTCGGGATCGTACTCCGTGGAGCCGTACGCGCCGTTGAGGTCGCTGACCACCACCACGCGCAGGTCGCCGCGGGGCGGATCCGGGGGCGCGAAGGACGTCGCGGCGAGCAGCAGACCGGCCAGCGCGAGAGGACGGAGCGCACCGGCGAGGAAACGGAAGCGGACGGTCGTCGCCCGGCGGGCGCAGCGAGGCTCCATCTACTCCGCGGGACGGCGGGGCGAAGCCGGAAACAGCTCCTCGGCGAGCTTCCGGCTGGCCGCGCGACCGGGGAGGAGGGCAAGGATGATCCATCCCACCATGCCGGTCATCCCCAGCATGAAGCCGAGGACCAGGCTCCGCCCCTTGGCGAGCGCGATCAGCATCCCGAGCCCTCCCATGCAAGCGATCACGATGAGGACGGGCCCGAGGTTGGACGGAAGACCCATGGACGTCACCGGGAAAGGGGTTTCTCGAGGAGCACGAAATCCAGCCCGTACCAGTGGCGCTCCACCGTGCAGATCTCCCGGAAGCCGGCCCGCGCCAGCACACGGCGCGAGGGGAGGTTGTCGGTGCGGGAGTCGCACCAGACCTTGTGGACGCCGCGGGCGCGGACCGCCTTCTCCAGACGCGCCAGCAGCGCGTCGGCCACGCCCCTGCCCCGCCACGCCGGGTCCACCCCGAACCACGACAGCCATACCAGCCCGTCGTCCGGCCGGCTCATGCAGAAGCCCACGACCTCGCCCTCCACCTTCGCCACCAGCACCGCGTCCGGGTCGGCGGCCGCGGCCTCGCGCAGCGCGCCTTCCGGGTACTTGGCGATCTCGGAGCGCTTGGCCTCGTCCGTGTAGTACGGCGTGGCGGCGATCACCTCGCGCATCAGCCCCGCGACGCGCCCGGCATCCCGCGGGTCGAGAGTTTCGATGGTGACTCTCATCTCAGGAGCGCGGACGATGCGGGACGCCGATTCGGGCGGGCAGGAGGCTGAGCGCACGTGTGTGGAACGATCATCGGGCGGCTCCCCAGTCGGAGTCACCGACCGGCCCCGTGGGATCCTCGTAGACGAGCGGCGCTCCCCGGAGCGGATAGCGGCGCTCCGACCGTGTGTTGCGGGCCACGGCGAAGACGATCACCTCCACCTCCACGCCGGGCGCGAAGGGGAGGTTCTCCAGCTTCAGCGTACCGCCTTCTGCAATGTGCCCGTAAGCCCGGAATGCCTGCTGCACCTGGCCTCCTTCGCCTGTTGCTCTCCCCGGAAGCTCACAGCCGCCTCGCCGACAGGCAAGGCGCTATTCCTCCGGGAGGGCGCGGGGGTAGACCTTGACCACGTCCCAGCGGCGGATCTCCACCTTGCCGGCCGGGAAGCCGCGCGGTTTGCGGACGTCGGAGGCGCGGCAGACGTGCACCTCCACCTTGCCGCGCGCCTCGCGGGCCTTGGAGTGGTAGGCGGCGAGCTGCGCCGCGAATTCCACCACGGAGCGCGGGAGCGAATCCAGCCGGTCCGGGTTGCGGACGACCACGTGGCTCCCGGCATACCCGGAGGCGTGCATCCACAGGTCGGCGGGCTCCGCCACGCGGAAGCTGAGCTCGTCGTTCTCGCGCGCTCCCTTGCCCACCAGGATCTCGAACCCCTCGGCGTGGTACGTCCGCCAGCCGGCTCCCTTGCTCGCCACCGTCCTCCCTCGCTCCGCTGCGGTTGCTCGATCGTCCGGCCGGAATTGTAGCACGTGTGGCGCCACGGGGACGAGTCCCCGACCCGCGTGCTGGCGCCGCGGGAGACCGGAGCCGTACAATCCCCGATCCGTTCCCTTCCGACCGCCCCGAGCCGCCCCGCCATGCCGCGCATCGCCCCGCTCCGCCGTGTCCTCGCCCTCGCGGCGCTCGTGCTCTGCTGCGCGCCGGCCGCGGCGCAGCGGCCAACCGACACGACGCCGACGGTCCCGGACACGGCGCAGGGGGGCATCCCCGTGCTGGCCTGGCACCGCTTCACGGACAGGCCGTTGGAGGAGGAGCTCGGCTCGCTGACGGAACCGTTCGTGCGCTTCGAGGAGATGCTGCGCTTCCTGGAGCGGGAGGGGTTCCGCTCCGTGTTCCCGGAGCAGGCGCGGACGGACGGCGGGCGCCAGGTGGTCCTCACCTTCGACGACGGGCCCGAGGAATCGATGCGGGCCGCGGAGCTGCTGGAGCGCCACGGCTTCCGGGGCATCTTCTTCGTCATCCCCGCCCGCACGCGCGCGGACGCCGAGCACACCCTCACCCCGGACGACGTGCGGCGGCTGGCGCGCGCCGGGCACCGCGTGGCCGTGCACGGCTACGAGCACCGCAGCATGGCCAGCTCGCGGGAGGAGGTCGCCGCCGTCGTCGCCCGGTCGCGCCGCGAGCTGGGCGATTCGATCGCTACGCCGCTGGACTTCGCCTTCCCATTCGGCCACTACACGCCGGAGGTGGCGCGGCGGGTGGGGAGGAGCTTCCGCTACCTGCACACGGTGAACCCCGGCTACTGGGACGGCCGCTCCGCCCTCCTGCCGCGCATGCTGGTCATGGGCGGCGTGGACCCGGCGCTCTACCGGGAGTACATGCTGGGGGGCGCGCGCTACCGGCCGCGCCTGGAGCCGCTGACGCCGGACGGCGCGGTCACGGAGCGGGTGGCGTTCCGGCTGCGCGGCGGTCCGCTGCCGGCGGGCGTGGAATTGTTCTCGGTCTCCGCGGACGCGGAGGGGCGCAGCTACGTGAGCCACCCGCTGGGGACGGGCCTGGAGGTGCGGGGCGACACGGTGTGGGTGGACCTCGCCGCGCACATGCGGCGCTTCTACGCGCCCGAGCGGAGCGCGATCGGCTACGCGCTGGTCACGCGCGAAGCCGGCCAGCTGAGCTACCTGTCGCCGGGGATCCAGCACTGGATCCGCGACCCGGCGGCCGGGTCGTGGCTCCCCGGCTGGGCGGCGGACGGACCGCTCGGGTGGGTCCTCCGCACGGCCGCCCTCGCCCTGCTCGCCGGCGTCCTGCTCCTCGCGGTCCGCGCCTTCGCGCGGCGGCGGCCGCCCGCGGGGTAGGAGAGCCGTCAGCCGACCAGCCCCAGCCACCCCAGCAGCGCAAGCGCAACCGGCGTCAGCACGGCGGTGACCACGCCCATCAGGCCGATGGCGATCCCGGCGCCGGCGGCCTCCACCTCGCCCTCCTCCACCGCCCGCGCCGTCCCCACACCGTGCGCGGACGCCCCCAGCGCGATCCCCGTCGCCGTGCGGCTGCGCACCCCGACCGCGCGCAGCAGCGGCGGCCCCACGATGGCGCCGAACACGCCCGAGAGGATCACCACCACCGCGGAGAGCGAGGGGATGCCGCCCGCGCGCCGGGCGATCTCGATGGCGATGGGCGTGGTCACGGAGCGCGGGGCAAGCGAGCGGACCACCTCCGGCGAGGCGCCCAGCAGCGCCGCGACCCCGCACGCCGACACGATCCCGACCGCGCCGCCGGCCAGCATGGACACGAGCAGCGCGCGGGCGCTCCGCCGGACCGGGTCCATCTGCCGGAAGAGAGGCACCCCCAGCGCGACCACGGCCGGTCCCAGCCAGAAGCTGAGGAGCCGGCCGCCCCGGTCGTACGCCTCGTAATCGACGCCCAGCGCCTCCAGCGCCGCGATCATCGCCACGATCCCCACCAGCACGGGATGCAGCAGGAAGGAGCCCGTCCGCAGGTGGAGCCGCCGGGCGAGGGCGTACATCGCGACCGTGGCCACGACGGCGAGCGCGGCGGCCGGGGCGTGCTCAGGCATCGGGCTGCAGGCGCTGCTGGAGCCAGCCGACGACGAGGAGGACGGCCACGGTGCTCGCCGCGCTGCCGAGCACGATGGGGAGCCACTCCCGGCGCAGCAGCTCGTACTGGAGCATCAGCCCCACGCCGGGCGGGACGAAGAGCAGCCCCATGTGGCGGAGGAGCAGCCCGGCCGCGGGCTCGGTCGACGCCTCCGGGATCCAGCGGAAGTGCAGCGCGGCGGCCAGCAGCAGCATCCCGGTCACGCTCCCCGGCAGCGGCAGCCGCGCCAGGGAGGCGAGCGCGCTGCCCGCCAGCAGGAAGCCGAGCAGGACCAGGAGGCTCGCGGCGTAGCGCCACCACGGCGCGCGCGCCGGCCGGACCCCAGCGGGCTCCATCCCCTCCGCCTCCAGCGCCGCAGCCGCCGGCGCCGCGGCGTCCTCCGGCTCCGTCCGCCCCGTCGGGTCCGCTTCCGTCACCCCTCCCCCAGCATCTCCAGGATGGTCTCCAGCGAGTCCGCCTCCTCGGGCGGCTTGTCCGTGCGCCAGCGCAGGATGCGCGGAAACCTCACCGCCACCCCGGACTTGTGGCGCGGCGAGCGCTGGATCCCCTCGAAGGCCAGCTCGAACACCAGCTCCGGCTTCACCGTGCGCACCGGGCCGAAGCGCTCCAGCGTGTTGCGGCGCACCCACGAGTCCACCTTGCGGATCTCCGCGTCGGTGAGCCCGGAGTACGCCTTTGCGAAGGGCACCAGCTCGCCGTCGCGCCACACCGCGAAGGTGTAGTCCGTGTACAGCGAGGCCCGCCGCCCGTGGCCGCGCTGCGCGTACACCATCACCGCGTCGACCGTGTACGGCTCCACCTTCCACTTCCACCAGGGCCCCCGCTTCCGCCCCACCCCGTACGGCGCGTCCGCCCGCTTCAGCATCAGCCCCTCCGCCCCGCGCTCCCGCGCCTCCCGGTACGCGGCCAGCACCCCCTCCCAGCCGTCCGCAGGCACCAGGGGCGACAGCGGCATCCGCGCCGCGGCCGGAGAGCGGGCGAGCAGTTCCTCCAGCCGCTCCCGGCGCCAGCGCAGCGGCCGGCCGCGCACGTCCTCGCCGCCGCTCTCCAGCAGGTCGTAGGCGAGCAGCACCACCGGCACCTCGGCCAGGATCTTGGGGCCCAGCGTCTTGCGGCCGATGCGCCGCTGGAGCTGCGCGAAGGGGAGCGGGCGCCCGTCGCGCCAGGGGAGCACCTCGCCGTCCACCACGGTGCCGTCGGGGAGGAACGCGGCCGCCTCGGCGATCTCCGGGAAGCGCTCGGTGATCAATTCCTCGCCCCGCGACCACAGAAAGGTCTGCCCGGCGCGGCGGATGAGCTGCGCGCGGATCCCGTCCCACTTCCACTCCGCCTGCCACTCCCCCGGCTCGCCCAGCGCCTCCGGGCCGCCCTCCAGCGCGTGCGCCAGGAAGAAGGGGTAGGGGCGCGACACGTCCGCGTCGCGGGTATCGGCGCCCAGCAGGCGCAGGAACGACTCCGGCGTGGGCTCCCAGGCGCCCATCAGCCGGTGGGCCACCGCGGCCTCGTCCACCTCGCTGACCCTGGAGAGGGCGCGGACCACCAGGCTCTGGGAGACGCCCACGCGGAAGCTGCCGGTGATCAGCTTGTTCCACACGTAGCGCTGCGCCCCGTCCAGCTCCGCCCAGGCGCGCAGCATCTCGCGGCGCTGGGTCGCGTCGTCCTCGCCGCGGAGGGGGAGGAGGCGCTCCTCCACCCAGTGCCGCAGCGGCAGGTCGCTGGACGCGTCGGAGGGCGGGAGGAGCAGGGAGATGGCCTCGGCCAGGTCGCCCACGGCGCCGTAGCTCTCCTCGAAGAGCCAGTCCGGCACGCCGGACATCTCCATGGCCCACTCCGCCAGCCGGCGGGCGGGGATCAGCCGCTTGGGGCGCCCGCCGCCCAGGAAGTGCACGGCCCAGGCGGCGTCCGCCGGGTCCGCGCGGCGGAAGTAGCGGACCATCGCCTCGACCTTCTCGCCGGTCCGGTTGGTCTCGTCCAGCTCCGTGTACAGCTCCGCGAACGCCCTCACGCGCCCTCCTCCCCCGCCCCGCCGCCGGCCGGCTCGGCGCCCGCCTCCGCCTCGTCCGCGGGCGTGGTCTCCGCGTCGTCGGCCTCGCCCTCCCAGCGCGAGGCCACGGCGTGCGCCTCCAGCCCGTGCTCGCGCAGCCACCGCACCACCGGCTCGCGGTAGCCGTGCGTCACCAGGACCCGCTCCGCGCCGGTGGCCGCGATGGAGGCCAGCAGCGAGGGCCAGTCCACGTGGTCGCTGAGCACGAAGCCGCGGTCCACCGCGCGGCGCCGGCGCGCCCCGCGGATCCGCATCCACCCCGAGGCGAAGCCGCTGGACGCCGCGCCGAACTTCCTCATCCACGGCGTCCCCGCGGCCGACGGCGGGGCGACGATCATGGCCCGGCTCCAGTCCGTGCCGCGAGGTGCCGATGCTACGTGGGACGTGGGCGGCAGCGGCACGCCGCTCTCCCGGTAGTCCTCGGTGAGCTTCTCCACGGCGCCGTGGGTGTAGATGGGCCCGATCTCCGGGTCCAGCCCGGCCAGGAGGCGCTGCGCCTTGCCCAGCGCGTAGCCGAACAGGACGCTGGCCCGGCCCGCCTCCTGGTTGGCGCGCCACCAGCGGTTCACCTGCGCGAAGATCTCGGCCTGGGGCTCCCAGCGGTAGATGGGGAGCCCGAAGGTGGACTCGGTGACGAAGGTGTGGCAGCGGACGGGCTCGAACGCCGTGCAGGTGGCGTCGGGCTCGGTCTTGTAGTCCCCGGAAACCACCCACGTCTCGCCGCGGTGCTCCACCCGCACCTGCGCCGAGCCCAGGATGTGCCCGGCCGGGTGCAGCGACACCCGCACGCCGTGCACGTCCAGCGTCTCGCCCCAGTCCAGCGAGCGGATGGAGGCGCGCTCGCCCATGCGGGTGCGCAGCACGCGCTCGCCCTCGCGCGAGCCCAGGTAGCGGCGCGAGCCCCAGCGCGCGTGGTCGCCGTGGGCGTGGGTGATCACCGCCCGGTCCACCGGCTGCCAGGGATCGATGAAGAAGTCGCCGGCCTCGCAGAAGAGGCCCCGGTCCGTCACCCGCAGGAGCATCGCCGTCCGCAGCGCCGGTGGTGAAGCATGTCGTCAGCCCGTTTTGGAGAACGCGGGGCCCGCGGCCCCGCCACGCACCAGCAACTCTTTTCCACGCAGATCTCTTGTTCCAGACCGCAGCATCGTCGGCACCGTCCGCGCCGTCCGCAGTCCCCGCGCCCGCCCACCCCGGGACCGATTCCGAGACCCCGGCCGGGGGCGCCACCGTCGCCGAGTGGGTGGTCCGCCGGCTGGAGGCCGAGGGCGTCCACGCCGTGTTCGGCATCCCCGGCGGCAACATCTCGCCCTTTCTTGCCGTGCTGCGCGGGCACCCGCGCATCCGCTTCGTCATCGCCTGCCACGAGGGCGGCGCCGCCTTCATGGCCGACGGCTACGCCCGCGCCGGCGGCGGGCTGGGCGTGTGCCTGGTGACCGCCGGCCCCGGCGCCACCAACGCGCTCACCGGCGTCGCCTCCGCGCACCTGGACGGCGTCCCCCTGCTGGCGATCACCGGCCAGGTCCCCACCGACCGCTACGGGCTGGCCGCCATGCAGGAGAGCACCGACGAGGGCGGCGTCAACACCGTGGAGCTGTTCCGCCACGCCACGGCGTACACCACCAGCATCGTGGACCCGCGCAGCTTCCCCCGCCTGTTCGGCCGGGCGCTCAACCTGGCACGGACCGGGCCGCGGGGCGCGGTGCACCTGTCGTTCCCGGCGAACGTGGCCCGGCAGCGGGTGGAGGACCCCGTCTTCCCCGTGATCCCGCGGCGCGAGTCGCCGGTCCCCGCCGTAATCACCGGGGAGGTGGCGGCCGCCTTCCGCATGCTCGCCGCGGCCGAGCGCCCGCTGCTGTACCTGGGCGCCGGCGCCCGCGAGGCCATGGAGGAGCACGGCGACGCCGTGCTGGAGCTGGTGGAGCGGCTGGCGCTCCCCGTGGTCACCAGCCTGCGCGGCAAGGGCGCCTTCCCCGAGGACCACGGCCTGTCGCTGGGCGTGCTGGGGATGGCCGGGAGTCCCCGCGCCGACCGCTGGCTGGCCGACGGGGTGGACGTGCTGCTGGTGGTGGGGAGCCGGCTGGGCGAGTGGGCGAGCAAGAACTTTTCCCGCGCGCTGCGGGCGCGCAGCGTGGTGCAGGTGGACCTGGACCCCGGCTCCATCGGCCAGCTCCTGCTCCCCGACCTCCCCGTGGTGGCCGACGCCGGCTCCTTCCTGGGCGGGCTCGCGGCGCACGCCCGCGGCGCCGCGGCGGCGCTGGACCCGGAGCGCGTCGCGGCGCGCCACGGCGCGCTGATGCGGCTGCGCAGGGAAGTGGCCCCCGTGCTGGAGCCGGCGAAGGCCGCCTGCGGCGACGCGCCGCTCAAGCCGCAGCGCGTCATGGCCGAGCTGGACCCCTACCTGCGCGGCGACGTGGACCTGTACGTGGACATGGGCAACTGCACCGGCTGGTCGGCGCACTGCCTGTCCATTGCCGCGCCGGCGCGCGCCTTCTACCCCTGCGGGCTCTCGTCCATGGGGTGGTCGTGCGGCGCCGTGGTGGGCGGCAAGCTTGCCCGGCCGGAGAGGACGGCGATCGCCCTGGTGGGGGACGGCGCCTTCCTGATGAACGGGGTGGAGGTCAACACCGCCGCGCGCTGCGGCGTGGGCGCCGTGTACGTGGTGCTCAACGACGACTACCTGGGGATGGTGAACCACGGCGAGCACGCCCAGCTGGGCACGCCGCTGGACGACCCGTACTACGCCCTGGGCGGGCCGGACCTGGCCGGGTTCGCGGCGTCGCTGGGGGCGCGGGCGTACACCGTGGAGCGCCCCGGCGAGCTGTCCTGGGTGCTCCCCGACGCGCTGGCCGCGGCGGACGCCGAGCGGCGCCCGCAGGTGGTGGTGGTGAGGACGGACCACCGCGAGGTGCCGCCCTACGGCGAGCGCTTCGCCTCGGTGCGGGGGGCGCGGTGAGCCGCCCCACCGTGGCGCTGCTGGGGGCGGGGCACGCCGTCCCCGAGCGCGTGCGCGGCAACGACGACCCGGTGTTCGCGGGGATCCGGCGGGACGCCGCGGAGCGGGGGGTCGCGGAGCACACCCTGTTCGTGGGGAACCGCGAGCGGCGGGTGCTGGCGCCCGGCGAGTCGCTGGTGGAGCTGGCCGCGCTCGCCGCGCGGCGGGCGCTGGTGCGCGCAGGCGCGGCCGCGGGCGAGATCGACCGCCTGTACGGCTACCTGTCCGTGTCCGAGCACCTGGCGCCCAACTCGCTCTTCGCCGTGCACCGCGAGCTGGGGCTGGACCCGGGGTGCATGGTGGTGCCCGTCAATACCGAGTTCACCAACTGGGTGACCGGCGCGGTGCTGGCGTGGGAGGCGATCCTGGCCGGGCACGCGGAGCGCTGCCTGGTGGCGTGCGGCGCCGCGTGGACGGCCGCCATGGACTACACGCAGGGCCACTCCGTGAGCATCGGCGACGGGGCGGGCGCCGCGGTGCTCGGCCCCGGCGAGCGCATGGTGCTGGTGGACTACGCCGTGGACACGTTCAGCGGCGAGTACGGGGCGATGGGCATGGCGTGGCGGCCGGGCGCGGACCGTCCCACCTACGCCATCCACCCGGACGCCGGGGTGCGGGCGTTCCTCACCACGGGGATGGACGGTCCCCCGCGGCTGGTGGAGCGCCTCCTCCGCAGGCACGGGCTCGCCGGGACGGACGTGTCGCTGGTCGCCCACCAGGCGTCGCGCACGCTGATGGACCACTGGGCGGAGCGGATCCGGCCGGCCGCCTACCTGGACACCTTCGAGCAGTGGGGCAACCTGACGCTTGCCTCCGCGCCGGCCACGCTGTCGGCGTACTGGGACTGCATCCGCACCCCGTGGCTGGTGATCGTCGGGGTCGGCATCGGCGCCCACCAGACGGCGCTCCTGGTGCGTGTGTGAGGGTTTGCTGAACTGCTTTGAACTGCTGATTCGGGCGTGCCCCCGCTGACGCGGGGTCGGGCTTCGGCTCCGTAGCAGACGATACGACCGTCTGCAACGGAGTCGAGCCCGCGCAAACAGCCGCGCGGTCTCGCCCCTTCGGGCCGTAATCCCTCACGCGGGTGGCGGAGTGCGCTCCGGCATCCGTCGTCGTGTCGGGGCGCTCCCGACGGGTCGGTCGGGCAGCATCCCCTTGCCAGGGGTGCCCCGGCGAGGGTTTCTTTGTCCATCGGCCCGCTCCCGAAGCGACGG
>DASVQR010000115.1:0-75382 GCA_036389055.1 Longimicrobiaceae bacterium
CCAAGGAACTGCAACTGCAACAGCAGTTCTCCCCCTCTCCCGCTTGCGGGGGAGGGGGCCGGGGGGAGGGGGCCTGCCACGGCGCGCCGATCCCGCCTCCCGGAAGCCCTCCCCCGGCACGGGGGAGGGTGGCGGCTCTCAGGCCGCCGGGTGGGGGCCCCGCGGACGCCAGCGCGAACCCCGCGTGAGGGATGTCGGCCCGAAGGGGCGAGACCGCGCGGCAGTTTGCGCGGGCTCGACTCCGTTAGGCAGCGTAGTGTGCTGCCTTACGGAGCCGCAGCCCGACCCCGGCGCCAGCCGGGGGCACGCCCAAACCAGCAGTCAAAAGCCCTTACCGGCCGCCACCACCGCCGCCAGAACCTTGCTCGTTGTGCAGCCGCCGGTGCAGGATCTGCTTCGCCCGGTTCGCGCGCTGCTCGTTCTCCCGCTTGACGTCGCGGAAGAACGCGGCCAGGTCCTGGTCGCCGCCCTGCTCGGCGTCCTGGATGTACTGGTCGTACGTCTCGGCGCCCTGGAGCGCGTGGTACAGGATGCTGACCAGGTTGTAGGTGACGTCCTGCGTCCCGGTGTTGCCCGTGTCTCCGCTCATCGTCTCGCCCTCGCGTGGATGTGTCCGTGGCCCGCGCTCTGCCGGTGTGGCGCGGGCGGGCGCGACGCTACGCAACTTCAAGACCCAAAGGGGGATGACCGCACCCAGCAAGGAAGCCCTGCGCCGCGAGCTGAAGGCGCGGCTGCGCGCCCTCGGCCCCGTGGAGCGCGAGGCGGCGGCGCTGGCCGCGGAGGCCCGCGTGTGGACCGTGCCCGAGGTGGCCGCCGCGCGCGTGCTGCTGTTCTACGCCCACCTCCCCGGCGAGGTGCCCACCGACGCCATCGCCCGGGAAGCGCTGCGCCGCGGCGTCACCGTGGTGTACCCGCGCTGCGTCACCGGCACGCGCACGCTGACGCTGCACGCGCTGGAGCGCCTGGAGGCGCTGCGCGAGGGCGCCTACGGCATCCGCGAGCCCGACGTGGAGCTGTGCCCCCTGGTGCGCGTGGACCAGGTGGACGCCGCCCTGGTGCCGGGGTTGGGGTGGGACCGCGCGGGAGGCCGCATCGGCCGCGGCGCCGGCTACTACGACCGCCTGTTCGCCGACCCGGGGTGGCGCGGCTTCCGCTGCGGCCTGTTCTTCGCCGCGCAGGAGGCGGACGCGGTGCCGACGGACCCCTGGGACGCGCCGCTGGACGCGGTGGTGACGGAGCGGGAGGTGTGGAGGGGAACGGCAGGGAACAGGGAACAGGGAACAGGGAACAGCCTGCAACGGCACTGAACGGCAGTACGGAGTACGCAGTACGCGAAAAGCGCCCCCACCTCGTTGCCGAGGCGGGGGCGCAGTCGCGTGAGGGATTTCGGCCCGAAGGGGCGAGACCCGGCGGGGCAGTTTCCGCCGGGGCTCGACTCCGTTGCAGACGGTCGTTTCGTCTGCTACGGAGCCGAAGCCCGACCCCGGCGCCAGCCGGGGGCACGCCCGAACCCGCCGTACGAGCCGTCAGCGCTGCTGGTTCCCGGAAGACTCGCCGCGGCAGCGCGGACCCTCCCACACCTTCTGCCAGCGGCCGCCGCGGTCCTGGGAGATCGCCTCGTACCAGGCCTCGTTGGGGCCGTAGACCTGCACCAGGATGTCCGGGCCGCCGGTCCCGTTCCAGTTGAGGTAGTCCAGCAGGCGCGGCGCGGCCTTGCCGGTGCGCCGGTAGTCGCGGACCTCCTGGTAGAACGGCGTGTAGCCGCTGCGCGTCTCGTAGCCGGCCACGTAGAACACGCTGTAGCCGTTGGGCTCGCCGGGGCCTACGGCGAGCTGGTCGCCCACCAGGTAGGTGGCCGCCATCTCGGGGTTGCCGCCCTGCACCACCTCGATGGCCTGCATGTCGCGCTGGGCGCCGGGCCAGCTGCGCGGCCGGGGGAGGCCGTTCTGCAGCACCAGCCGCTCGGCGACGATACTGGCGAAGGTGCGGATGCTGCCGTTGACCTGCGGCGGCGCGTACTCGCCGCGAACCTCGGGCTCCAGCCCCTTGCGGAAGGCCAGGAACTCGCCCACGTCGGCGGCGGCGGCCACCGTGGTGGCGGTGCCGACCGCGGTGGGGATGCCGCAGGCGGTGGCGGGGCCGGTGCCGGTGAGCGTCAGCGTCCCCACGGGGGCGCCGCGGCGGAACAGCGCCAGCTGCGCGCCGGGCTCCAGCACCGCCTGGCGGAAGCGCGACTCGTACGCCTGCGGCGACACGCCGGCCGGGCGGCGCAGGGTGCGCAGCGAGTCGCCGGCCACCTCGGCCACCGGGAACACCTGCGCGCCGCCCTGCCCGCGGACCACGTGGAAGACCACCGTGCCGGAGGGGAGCCCCAGGTCGGCGAAGGTCTGGTCGTCGGGGGCGATCTGGCGCGCGCCGCCGGGGGGCGGGGGGGGCACCACCTGCACGTCCGCGCCGCCCCAATTCACATTGTCGCAGCCCGGGAGAGCGGTTAGAATCAGGAGCGCCGCCATCCCGGCGCGGGGCTTTGTCGCAATCAGCATGGGGTGACCTGGTGGTATCTGGCCGCGGGACGGGCTTTCGGCGCGGGACAAGCAAGTACCCGGCCACGCACACGACCGCCAAGCTACGGACTCCCGGGGCGCTCTGCCAGGCTAAATGATCGATCCAATCGAGTTCCGGCGGGTGATGGGACACTTCGCCAGCGGCGTGACGGTGGTCACCACCGTGATGGGGAACGGCGAGCCGTGCGGGCTCACGGCCAGCGCGGTCTGCTCGGTGTCGGTGAACCCGGTGCTGGTGCTGGTGTGCGTGGAGCACGGCGCCGACTCGCACGGCTGCATCGTGGCCGCGGGGCGCTTCGCGGTGAACATCCTCGCCGACGAGGGGGGCGAGAGCCTGTCGCGCCGCTTCGCCACCTACGAGGTGGAGGACAAGTTCCGCGGCGTCGCCTTCCGCGAGGAGGCGACCGGCGCGCCGGTGCTGGAGGGCGCGCTGGCCTGGCTGGACTGCCGCGTGGCCCAGGCCGTCGAGGCGGGCGACCACACCATCTTCCTGGGCGAGGTGGTGGCGGGGGACGCGCGCGAGGGGACGCCGCTGGTCTACTACCGGGGGGGCTATGGACGCTTCACCCCCTGAGCGGCGCGCCGGCGCCCCCGTCGCGGCGCGCGCGGCCCTGGTGGGGCTGGCGCTCGGGGTGGTGGGGATGGCCGGGGGCGGGCTGGTCCTGTTCCGCGCGGAGGGCGTGGTCCCGGCCACCGCCACGGTGCTGGCCACCTTCGCCGTGGCGCTGGCCGCCGGGCTGTGGGCCGGCACCCCGCCGGACGACGAGGGTCCGGTGTCGCTGCACGGGCGCTGGCTCTTCGCCGGCATCGGCGTGGGGACGGCGGGCGTCTTCGCCACGCTGCTGGGGATCCTGAGCCGCCTGGGGGGCCGCGGCGACGCGCTGCGCGTGCTGGGCCTCCTCTTCCTGGTCGCCCTGCCGGTGTACGCCATGGGCTTCCTCCTCCCCCCGCTGGTGGGGTGGGCGGAGAGCGTCTTCGACCCGCTGGAGGAGGGCGACGAGGGGGCGGCGCGGCGCGCGCTGGCCGCCGTGGTGCTGGGCGTCCTGGGCGGGATCGCGGTGGGGGCGCTGGCCGCCGGCTTCCTGCTGATCCCCAAGCTCAACGCCGGCCCGCTGCTGCTGGCCACCGCCGCCGTGCTCACCTCGCCGGTGCTCTTCCCCCGGCCGAAGCGGACGGGGCCGGAGGAGCGGGTGCTGTGGGAGGTGGAGACGCCGTTCTCCACGCTGCGGGTGGTGGAGACCAGCTACCCGGGCGAGCGCCAGCCGGACCGCACGCTGTACCAGGACGACGAGATCGAGAGCGGCGAGCTGGTGAGGAGCGGCGCGCCCACCTTCGCCTACGTGGCGGCCGGGGAGCGCTGGCTGGCCGAGGTGGCCGGGCGCGGCGACGCGTACCTGTTCCTGGGCGGCGGCGCGTACACCCTGCCGCGCCGGGTGGCGGAGCGCGACCCCGCCGCGCGCATCACCGTGGTGGAGCTGGACCCCGAGGTGACGCGGGCGGCGTACCGCTGGTTCGGGCTGCGCCCTGAGCACGGCGTGGTCCCGGTGCACGGCGACGCGCGGGCCGTGGTGGAGGGGTGGGCGGCGGAGGGGCGGGGCGGCTGGGACCGGGTGTACGTGGACGTGTACGGCGGGCGCGAGTCGCTGCCGCACTCGCTGGTCACCCTGGAGGCGTTCGCCACGCTGCGCTCGCTGCTGCGGCCGGGGGGGACGCTGGCCTTCAACGTGATCGGCACGGCGGCGGGCGAGGGGAGCCGGCGCTTCTGGAGCACGGTGAGGACGGCGGCCGAGGCGTTCCCCGGGATGGAGCTGTACCACCACCTGGGCCGCGACTACCCGGAGCGGCAGAACTTCCTGCTGGCGCTCTCGCCGGACCCCGACCGGCGCTGGCCGGAGCGGGCCGGGGTGTTCGAGCGCTGGCCCGTGGAGGAGTGGCCGGAGCTGGACGGCACCGTGGTGTTCCGCGACCGCCCGCCCGCGCGGGAGCAGACGAGAAGCGCCGCGGTCTCCGGGGGAGACCGCGGCGCGGTGGGCGAGGGGGCGTAGCCGGCGTCGCTCTCAGCGCGGCTTGCCGCGCCGCGCCTGCTTCTGCGCGTTCTGGATCTGTCCCTGCACGTGCTTGAGCGCCTGCTGGCGCTGCTCCAGGTGCCGCTTCGCCAGCTCGGCCTGCTTGAGCTTCGCCCCCTCCGTGCCCTTGTAGCGCGAGCGGTCGAGGAACTTGTTCATCAGCCGGAGCAGGGGCGCTCCCAGGTACCTGAGCATCAGCGCCTTGCCCTTGTTTCCCTTCTGCTCGTGGTCGGCGAGGGCGAAGGGGAGGGCCTGGAGCGAGTCCTGGATCTGCCGGTGCATCTGCGCGGGATCGCGCTTCTTTTTCTTCTGGTTCGCCATGGTTCCGGTCGGCGCGGTCGTGGGCGGTGCCGGGTCATTCGGGGTATCAGAGCGGTGCCCCGGCGTTGCCGGAAAACGGCGCCCGCTGATGCTGACAAGCTAACGGTTGTACACCGATTTATGAAGATTGCCCACCTGGCCGACCTGCACCTGGGCTTCCGCGCCTACCACCGCGTCACCCCGCGCGGCGTCAACGTGCGCGAGGCCGACGTGGCGGACGCCTTCCGCCGGGCCGTGGCCCGCACGGTGGAGCTGCGCCCGGACCTGGTGCTGGTGGCCGGGGACGTGTTCCACACCGTGCGCCCCTCCAACGCCTCCATCGCCGAGGCGTTCCGGCAGCTCTCCGTGCTGTGCGAGGGGCTGGGCGACGTGCCGGTGGTGGTGATCGCCGGCAACCACGACTCGCCGCGCTCCTCGGACACCGGCAACATCCTCACGCTGTTCCGCGAGATCCCCGGCGTCACGGTGGTCGCCGACGACGCGCGCGCCGTGCTCCTCCCCCAGGTGGAGACCTCCGTCCTCTGCCTCCCCCACAACTCGCTCGCCGTGGAGGACGCCGGCCCGGTGCGGATGGACCCGGACCCGCGCGCCCGCCACAACCTGCTGATGCTGCACGGCACCGTGGGCGGCAGCGTGGCCGAGCAGAAGCTGCGCTACGTCACCGAGTACGGCGGCGCCATCGTGGCCGACACCGACATCGGCCCGGAGCGCTGGGACTACGTGGCGCTGGGCCACTACCACATCGCCACGGAGCTGGCCCCCAACATGTGGTACGCCGGGGGGATCGAGCGCACCTCCACCAACATCTGGATGGAGGACACCCCAAAGGGCTTCCTCACCTACGACACGGAGCGGAAGCGCGCCGAGTTCCACGCCGTGGAGACGCGCCCGGTCGTGGACCTGGACCGCCTGTCGGCGAAGGGGCTCACCTCGGCGGAGGCGGACGAGCGGATCCGCGCGGCGGTGGAGGGGGTCCGCGGCGGGATCGCCGGCAAGATCGTCCGCCTGGTGGTGACGGACATCCCCCGCGCGCAGGTGCGGGAGCTGAACCACAAGCGGATCCGCGAGTGGAAGGCGGAGGCGCTGCACTTCCACCTGGACGCCCGCCCGCCGGAGATCCGCCGCCGGGTGGCCTCGGGGGCGCCGGTGCGCCGGCAGACGCTGCAGGAGCAGGTCGCCAGCTACCTGGGGAAGCACTGGACGCTCAGCTCGGAGACGCTGGAGCGCGCGCGGCTGGTGGAGCTGGGGACGGCGTACGTGGACCGCACCGAGGACGCCTGAAGCCATGCGCCTGATCCGACTGCGCCTGCGCAACTTCCGGCAGCACGCCGACACCGAGGTGTTCTTCCGCCCCGGCCTTACGGGGATCATCGGGCCCAACGGGGCGGGGAAGTCCACCATCCTGGAGGCGATCGCCTGGGCGGTGTACGGCGCGCCCGCGGCCCGCGGCACCAACGACACCATCCGCTTCAACCGGGCCGGCGCGCGCACCCGGGTGGAGGTGGAGCTGGAGTTCGGGCTGGGCGGCCACGAGTTCCGCGTGGTCCGGACGCTGAGCAGCGCCGAGGTGTACCTGGACGGCGGCGCCGCCCCGGTGGCCGCGACGCTGGGGGGCGCCACGGCGTACCTCCAGGCGCGCATCGGGATGTCGCGCGAGGAGTTCTTCAACACCTACTTCACCGGGCAGAAGGAGCTCCAGTTCCTTTCGGCCATGGGCCCGGCGGAGCGGGGGCGCTTCCTCTCCCAGGTGCTGGGCTACGAGCGGCTGCGGCGCGCGCAGGACCTGGCGCGCACCCGCCGCAACGAGCTGCGCCACGAGATCAAGGGGCTGCGCACCGCGCTGGGCGACATCGACGAGATCGTGGCGGAGCGCCTGGCCGCGGAGCAGCGCGTGGCCGACGCGGTCGCGGCGCACCGGGCCGCGCGCGGGGCGCTGGAGGACGCGGGGCTGGTGGTGCGCGAGCTGGCGCCGCGCTGGGAGCGGGCGCAGGCCACGCGCGACCGGTTCCGCAATCTCACCCACGCCATCGACACGGCGGAGCGGGAGCGCGAGGCGGCGCGGCGGGACGTGCTGCGCGCGGAGGGGGAGCTGGAGTCGGTGGGCAAGGCGGAGGCGGAGCTGGCTCCGCTGCGCCTCCAGCTGGCCGACCTTCCCGCGGTCACCAGCGACTGTGAGCTGCAGGCGGAGCTGGCCCGGGAGGACGAGAAGCGCAAGGCGCTCGCCCGGCAGCTGAGCGAGCTGGACGAGCAGGTGGCGCGCGCGCGGGAGCGGCTGGCGCGGGTGGAGCAGGCGCCGGAGCTGGAAAAGAAGTACGCGGAGGAGCTGGAGGGGCTGCGCGCGGAGCGGGCGGAGGCGGAGCGCGACTCGGACGAAAGGAAGACGGCGTGGCTGCGCGACCGCCAGGACGCGGAGACCAAGCTGGGGACGTACCGCGACCGCGGCGTGGAGCTCAAGGAGCAGATCCGCCAGTGCCGCGAGCTGGGGCCGGAGGGCGCCTGCCCCACCTGCGGCCGCCCCATGGGCGCCGACTACGAGCGGCTGCTGGATGCGATGGAGGACGAGTGGGTCACCATCGTCCAGGACGGGAAGTGGTGGGCGAGCCGGCTGGACCAGCTCAAGGACAAGCCGGAGGACGTGGCGGAGGCGGAGCTGCGGGTGCGCGCCCTGACCGAGCAGACGGACGCGTGCTCGCGGAAGCTCACTCGCTGCGAAGAGGCGGTCAAGGAGCTCAAGACGCTGCGCGCGGAGCAGGCGCAGCGCGAGGAGCGGCGCGCCTCGCTCGCCGCGGAGCTGGAGGCGGTGCCCTCCGGCTACGACCGCGAGGTGCACGCCGCGGCCGAGGCGCGGCTCAAGGGCCTCCGCGAGACGGAGAAGCGGGCGGCGCGGCTGGAGGAGGCGGCGGCGCGGCGGCCGGCGTGGGAGCGCGACCGGCTGGACGCGCAGGTCCGCGAGACGGCGGCGGCGGAGCGGGGGAAGGCGGCGGCGGAGGAGCGCGCGGCGCTGGCCTTTTCGGAGGACGCGTTCGTGGCACTGCGCACGGAGTACGAGGCGGCCAGCGAGCGCTTCCGCGCGGCGGAGCTGCTGGCCACGGAGCTGAAGGGGAAGATCAACACCGCGGAGCAGGCGCTCCAGGGCGCCCGCCACCGCGAGGCGGAGTACCACCAGCGCGCGGTCGAGATCAGGGACCGGGAGCTGGACCTGCGCTACCACGAGGAGCTGGACCTGGCCTTCTCGGAGCTTCGCGCGGAATTGAACGCGCAGGTGCGGCCGGAGCTGTCGGAGATCGCCTCCACCTTCCTGGCGCAGCTCACGGACGGCCGCTACACGGCCATGGAGATCGACGACGCGTACAACATCCTGGTGCTGGACGAGGGCGAGGAGAAGCCGGTGATCTCGGGCGGCGAGGAAGACGTGGCGAACCTGGTGCTGCGCCTGTCGCTGTCGCAGATGATCGCGGAGCGCGCGGGGCACCCGCTGTCGCTGCTCATCCTGGACGAGGTGTTCGGGTCGCTGGACGTGGCGCGCCGCGACAACGTGGTGCAACTGCTGCACCACCTGGAGGACCGCTTCGAGCAGGTGATCCTGATCACGCACATCGACGGGATCCGCGAGAGCCTGGACCAGGTGCTGCGCGTGGAGTACGACGAGCGCACGGGCACGGCGGTGGTGCGCGAGGAGTCGTTCAGCGGCGAGGACCCGCTGGAGCCCGGGATGGCGGCGGATTGACCGTCCATCGACACGCGAGCTCTGCCCCATGACCATCACGCTGTACGCCACGTTCGACGGCGAAGTCCTCCGCCCGGAGGAGCCCGTTCCACTCGCGCCGAACACCCGGGTACGGCTGGTGATCGAAACGGAGCCGGGTGACGCTGTGGCGAGGTCTTCCTTCCTCCGCACCGCGCAGGCGCTCGACCTCGACGGCCTACCGGAGTGGTCGTCCCGGCTGAAAGCCTACCTGTACGGGGGACAGGAACTCGGGCGGAACGGAGCGGCCGAATGACCTACCAAGTCGAACTGCGCCAGTCGGACGAGGGCTACAGCGTCCGCTGTCCGGCGCTTCCCGGGTGCTGGTCCCAGGGAGATTCGGTAGAGGAAGCGCTGGAGAACATCCGCGACGCGATCCGGGAGTACCTGGCCGTGGCGGGCGATCTCGTGTTCAGCGGAGACGTGGGCCCGATTCACTGATGCTCTTCGAGTTCCCCTTCGCGGTGCCGACCGACCGGCGCACCGTGCCGGTCCTCCACACGCCCCACGGCGCGTTCCGGCTCCAGGCGCGGTTCGGCGGAGAGCCGCTTTCCGCGCTGCCGCACGCGGTGTACGCGCAGCCCTCCGGCGACGCCCGGCTGCTCCACTGGCGGACGCCCGCGCTCACGGCGGAGGCGCTGGTGTGCAGGCCGGAGCTGTCGCTGCCCGAGGGGATGCGCGTGGACGGCTGCCTGGCGGTGCTGTGGCGGGTGCGGGCCGTGGAGCCGGTGAGCAGCTGCGCGTTCGACTGCACTTGGCAGGAGCGGCAGAGCTGGCTGAGCGTGGGGGCGGAGAACGGTCAGCTCGTGGAGGCGTTCACCTGGAGCGACGGCCGGGTGACGGTCTCGGCCGGCACGGAGGACGGGGAGTCGCTGCTGGTGCGTGCGTCGCGGGGGCGCGGGCTCCCGCTGCGCTGGGCGGACCCGGCCGTGCTCGGGTGTTCGGAGCCGGACTGCATCGACCGGGTGCACGCGCACGAGGACGGGCTTCACCTGGTGCTCCCCGACCTGCGGCCCGGCGAGACCTGCCAGGTGCACTTCGCCGTCGCGTGGGCGCCGGCCTCGCAGAACGGCGGCGAGGCGGCCTGGTACGCGGTGGACTGCACCCCGCGGCAGATCTTGGACGGTGCGCACGCGGGGTGAGCGTACCCAGGCAAAACACAAAAGGGACGACACTCCTGTAGGGAATCGGGTCTCGATAAGTAGATCATAGTTGCGGCTACCAATGCAGCGGTGACCACCACTTCGATGTCCATCTGTCATCGACAGCCATAAGTCATGCTGAAAGTAGAGAGTTCTGTGCCGAGTTGAGCGTTGCCAACAAAGATTCCCAGAGTAGTCTCTCGTGAAAGCTGTGGTGGCGGGATGTAACGCCTACAAATATGTTTCTTTGAGAGTGTGATACGAGAGTTCATCGTCCTTCAACGGAGATAGAAAATTGGCTTCGACTCTCTCACCTTTAGTCGGCGATCTCAACTCCATAGAGGTGGAACTTGCCTCCCTTTTCTTGGATCCGAATAACCCACGGTTTGTGGGCCCAAATTGGTCTTATGTTCCAGACTCGGAGATTGATTCACAGGCAGCCCAAGAAGCAGCACGCCTGAAATTACTACGTGAATTTGGTGCAGATAAGCTGCGGATGAATATGGAAGCTAACGGTTTCTTGCCTATTGACCGTGTGATTGTGCGACAGTTTGGTGAGGGTAAGTACGTAGTTCTGGAGGGGAACCGACGTATATGTGCCGCGAAACTCCTTGTCGAAGATATCGCGAATGGCCTCGAAGTGTCTGCTGAGGTGCAGGGTTCACTTTCGGTGATTCCATGTCTAGAGTATGTCGGAGCAGATTCCGACGCAGCTTGGATTTTTCAAGGCTTGAGGCATATCACAGGGATCAGCGATTGGCCTGCGTTTAACAAAGCAAAGTTGCTTGTTGAGCAGATGGAACGAGAGGCGCTTAACCTCACCGAAGTTGGAAAGCGGTTTGGGTTGACGCCTCATGGCGCGGGGCAGTGGGTGCGGGGCTACTATGCTTTTAAGCAGGCCGCTGAGCAATCTGACTTCATTTCTGAAGTGGACGAACGGGCGTATCCATACTTTCAAGAGCTTTTTAGTAGAAGTAGCGCTGCAGTGCGGGAGTGGATGGAATGGGACGAGAAAGAGCTATGCTTTAAAAATTCTATTAAGTTTAACGAATTCGTTAGCTGGCTATATGCTCGTCCAGCCGACGTAGGTGAGGAATCAGATGTCTTTGGTGATTGGGAACGCCGTGCTCTCCGTCGACGGGATGATATTCGTCAAGTGGCCTTCCTCCTCACCGAAGATCCAGAGGCATTTGAGCAATTCCGTCGTGAGCATGATATTGAGCGTGCATATTCTGTTGCGGTAAGCCGAAAATATGAAAGAGAAGCCAAAGGGAAATCAGACCCCACACGGGATGTTTTCCAGGCCTTAGCACAGTGCACGAAGGAGCTGCAAAATGTTCCGTTCCGACTCCTTAAGGATCCTGAACTCCGTGACAAATTGTTTGGGGCTCTTGATGAATTGGAAAATGCTATTGCTTCGATCAGAGACTGACTGCGATGCTAAGTGAAAAGCAGCGTGTTCTACGGTGGTTTTATAGACAGGACTTTCCTGACGGGCAGCTTGAGTTTGACGAGTTGCTGCTTGAGGCCGGATCCAAGGCATTACTGAAAGATCAACTCGCTGCTGAAGCTTGGGCTACAAGGAACAGGAGCAAGTACTGGAATGATGTGCTTGCCGTAACCGAGGAAGATCGACGGCGCGGACGCACGCCGTTGTTCGAAGTTGTTTCTACTGGAACTCGTCGGGTCGTTTGGACGCCGTTTAGCCTTATTCAGTCTAATGAACGCAAAGTGCAAAGATTTGGGCAGCGGATACGCGCCCGATCTCATATTCTTCGAACGATCGACCTGTTCTCGTCGCGAGAGTACGAGGCTTTAGGATGCGCGATTTCACAACTGATTGGTGCGAAGGAGATTCATCTCACCCCTAGCGGTAATGAAGCTGGCGTTGATTTTTTCGCACTTCTACGATTAAGAGGACGATCACACATATTTGGCACCACAGGTGCTGAGTTCAGGATCGTAGGGCAGTCAAAACTCTATGATCGCCCCGCAGCTGTGGATAAGATGAAGGAGTTTACTGCAACGCTGGACTCAATCCGGCACGCGAACCCCACGGTGATGAAGCACACGCCGAACTGGTTTGTAAGGTCGTCAGTTCCAATAGTTGGGTGGTTCATCGCCCATAACGGCGTCCAGTCTGGCGCTGCCACTAAGGCCCGGGAGCAAGGAATTATCGTGTCGGACTCCCTCGACCTGGCCGAAGTTGCTGCGGGATCGCGAGATATCCCGGAGGCGGGCCCCGCTTCCATTCGCTGCAGCACCTTTGCGGGGCTAGTGCAGGCAGCACTTAGATCCCACGTTTCTGGGCTCGCTGCGTAAGTTGTGCGCAACCTTTAACTAGTCGCAGTGAGAGGGTTATAGCCCGGCGTGATGCCGGGCCGTGCCGATCGCCCCGCCGGCCGTCAGCTCGCAGCCCCGCCGCTCTCCTCTGCGGTCGGCAGCGCTGCCCGCATCTGTGTCAGCTTCCCCGCCATCCACAGCACGTCCCGCGGGCTGAACGCCACGTCTTCGAGGGTCGCGGACCCGGTCGCCAGGCGGAAGCTGGCGCGCAGGGCCAGCGACTCGATGCGCTGGAGCCGCGCCCCGTCGCGCAGGAACTTCTTGTGGCCGCGGACCACCGCGGCGCCCCGGGTCCCGGCCGCGCGCAGCGCCGCGTTGGCGCGGCTCAGCTCGCGCACGGCCACACGCAGCTCGATCTCCGCCAGCACCGACGCGGCGAGTTCCTTGACCGTGCGGATCTCGTCGTCCTCCCAGCGCCGCGGGTGCGTGTCGATCACGCAGAAGCTCCCCAGCTCGAACCCGCCCGCGGTGATGAGCGGCACCCCCAGGTAGGCCACCACGCCCAGGTCGCGGATGGCGTCGTTGTCCCGCACCAGCGGGTGCTCCCGCGCGTCCTCGATCACCAGCGGCTGGCGCGAGGCCACCACGTGCTGGCAGAACGAGTGCGACAGCGGCGTGCCGCGGCGGCTGGCCCACGGCTCCGGCAGGCCGATGCAGCTCTTGAAGAACTGCCGGTCCTCGTCCACCAGCGTGACCAGCGCGATGGGGGCGGAGAGCAGCCGCGCGGCCAGCTCCGTGAGCCGGTCGAAGCCCCTCTCGGCGGGCGTGTCCAGCAGCGCCGAGTGGCGGAGCGCGGCCAGGCGCGTGGCGTCGCGGACGAGCGCGGGGACGGCGGACGCGGGCGCGGTGGGCTGGGTCATGGCGGAGTTCCTCGGGTCGAGCGGCGAGGGTGGCGCGGACGGCGCCGGCGAAGCAGGCCGGTGTCTCCATGTTAACACCGCCGGGCGCGCGAGCAAACCATTTGTTTCCGCGGGGCGCGGGTCCGGGGATTGCACCGCCCCGCGGTCCGCCCCGGCACGGATCCGCCGTGCGGGCGAGGCTACACGCGAGCGGAGGGACGACGATGAGGCAGATCAGCAGCTCCGGCGAGGTGGATTCCGCCGTGTCGGGCGGCACCGCCATCCTGTACAAGCACAGCTTCACCTGCCCCATCAGCGCCGCCGCGCACAGGCAGATGGAGAGCTTCCTGGAGCGCAACCCCGACGCACCGTTCTTCATGGTGGACGTCAACGAGTCGTCCGACGTGTCCGGCTACCTCGCGGAGAAGACCGGCATCGAGCACCAGTCGCCGCAGGTCATCGTGTTCCGCGACGGCGAGCCCGCCTGGCACGCCAACCACTACGACATCACCGCGGACGACCTGGAGCGGCAGCTCGGGAGCGCGCGGGGCTGACGGCGCGGCAAGCCGTACCGCTTCATGTCCGGACGGACGAGGGGGCGCTGCTGGGTAGCAGCCCGCTGGCGCGTGGTTGTGCCGGCGCATTCGACGCTGGACAGGTGGAAGCAAATCAGATATTCTGATTTATCACCTTCTGCGAAGGACCTGGGATGAGATCTACCCCTTCCGTCACGGATGTGGCTCGCAACTTCGCCGAGTACATCAACCGGGTTGCGTTTCGGGGCGAGCGCTTCGTGCTCATGCGCGGCAAGCGACCCGTAGCGGAACTGCGTCCCGTGGCCACCGGGAAGCGACTGCGCGAGCTGCCCGCCCTGCTCGCCTCGCTCCCTCGCCTTTCCGAGTCGGAGGCCGTGGAGCTGGCTGCGGACCTCGATGCTGCCCGCCGCGATCTCTCCCAGGCTTCGCTGCGTGATCCATGGGAGTTCTGATCGACACGAGCATACTGATCGAGTACGAGAGGGGGCGTGTCGATCTTTCTAGGCATCTGGAGGGCAGGGACGAGGAGGAATTCTTCCTTTCCGTGGTGACTGCGAGCGAACTGCTCCACGGCGTACACCGTGCCCGCGAGCCCGGTGTGCGAGCCCGCCGCTCGGCGTTCGTGGAGGCGGCCCTCGAACGGTTTCCCCTGCTGCAGGTGGACCTGACCACCGCCCGTGTCCACGCCCAGATCTGGGCTGACCTGGCGAGCGCCGGCACCCCGGTCGGCCCTCACGACCTGTGGCTCGCAGCCTCCGCAGTTGCCCACGGCCTCGTGCTCGTCACGGCCAATCTCCGCGAATTCAAGCGGGTACAGGGTCTCGCCGTGGAAGCCTGGCTGTAGCTCCACGCCTCGACTGAGCCCGGCCCGACAGCCGGAGAAATACAGGGGGCGCCGCTGCGCAGCGGCGCCCCCGTCTCGTATGCCGGGCCGGAGCGGACGGCGAGGGTCACCGCACCGGGGAAGAGTCCTCCCCGCGGGCTTTCCGCTGCCGGCGCTCGACCATGCCGGACACCAGGCCGGCGGGGACGAGCGCCTCCACCGCGCCGTACAGCTCGCGGATCGCCGCGCGGTCCGCCTCCGCGGGCGGGTCGGGGAGGCGGACGGTGCGCCCCCCGGCGGTCGCCTCCAGCCCCTCCGCGGTCCCCCCGGCCATGGGCGTGCCCTGCGGCCACTCGCGGTCGAAGACGCCGCGGGCGCGGAACAGCGCGTACAGCGAGTCGAGCTGCCCGGCGGACACGGGGAAGCTCGCCGTCCAGGTGGTGGTGTCGTAGCTCGGGCGGAAGTCCAGGCGTCCGCCGCTCCCGGGCCCCAGCCGCACCGTGTAGCCGTAGACGTACTGCGGCGGGAGGGCGCCGGTGGACCACCCGTAGCTCACCTGGAAGTCGGCCGGGGCCGCGTCCGGGGCGCGGGCGGCGCGCGGCGCCGTGCAGGCCGCGGCGAGCGCCACGGCTGCCGCGAGCGGGGCGAGGCGGGGGAAGCGGCGGGTCATGGCGTGGACCTCCAGGAGGCGTCGAAGGTGCGCTGCATCTCGGCGCCGAAGCGGTGCTCCAGCCCGTGGGGGTAGGTGTCGAAGGGCTGCTGGAGGTCGAAGTGCCCGCGCCCTGGCACGATCTCGCAGACCGCGTCGCTCCCGGCACCGCGCAGGAAGGCGCACAGCTTCGCGGTGGAGCCCTCCAGGTGGAAGGTGTCGGAGCCGCCGGCCAGCACGTGAAGCTTGCCGCGCAGCCTGGGGAGCAGCGTCGCCCGGTCGCGCTCCAGCAGGGCGCGGATGTCGTAGGCGGCCCAGGCGCGCTGCACCGCGGGGTCCATGCGCCCGGTTGCGCGGTCGAAGAGCGGGACGGGGCGCCCGTCCCGCCCGCGCGGCCCGAACACGGCCTCGAACGAGGCGAGCTGCCCGCCTGGGCCCAGCACCGCCTCCAGCCGCGCGGCGTCCTCCAGGCTGCCCACGTCGCGCCCGCCCACGCGCGCGAAGGGGCGCGGCCGGCCGTCCGCCGCGCGGAAGAAGTTGTCGCGGGAGCCGGGGCGCACGTCCACGCCCTGGAAGTCGGAGAAGTCCGGCAGGTCGGGCGTGGTGGACCAGGTGCCGCCGAAGAAGTCCGGGCGGCTCACCTGGAGCCAGAGCGTCGCCCAGCCGCCGGAGGAGTGCCCGGTGAGGAAGCGGGCGCGCGCGTCGGGGATCAGCCCGAAGCGCCGCTCCAGGTGCGGGATCACCTCCCGGACCAGCGCGTCCGCCCAGGGGCCGTTGTTGGCCGAGTTGGCGAACACCGGGTGCCCGGTGGGGAAGCCGGGCTCGAAGAACACGTGCACCGCGCCGCGCTCGCCGCCCTCGCGCATCTTCGCCACCTGCTCGCGGCCGTAGGTGAGCCCGGTGCGCAGCGACGCCCCCCAGCCGGGGACGTGGTATACCGCGCGGAAGCGCGGTCCCTCCGGCGTGCTCACCGCCTCCGAGTCGGGCGGCAGGTGCACCGACATCCGCAGCACCACCGGTCGCTTCCAGAACGTCGAGAGCAGCGGGCTGGCGAGCTCCACCACCTTCACCGCGGCCGTGTCCAGGGCGGGGAGCGGGCGCGAGGGGATGCGGTGCCGCAGCACCAGCTCCGTGGACGCGGCGCGCGTCCCCGCGGCGTCGGCGGAGTCCACCGGGCTCACCAGGTCGCCGGGGGTGAACGTGGACCAGTTGGCGTTGTGGTCGGCGTCCAGCAGCGCCATGACCCAGCGGCGGCCCGCCGGCATGCGGCTGAAGGGGCGCGGCGCGGCCAGGCTGTCCGCGTCGACCACCACGCTCCCGCCGGGACGCAGCCCCGTCACCTCGCGCGCGGCCACCCACACCTCCTCCGGGTCCAGGCCGGGCGCCAGCGGCTGCTCGGCGCTCGCGGGGCGCGTCCGGCTCATCATCACCAGGAGCCGGCCGCTCACGGGGGCGCCGCCGGTGAGCGAGTCGCCGGCGGGAAGGGTGACGCGGAACACGGCGCGGCTCCCCGGCGCCTGCGCGGCGAGGGGCGCGGCGGCGCACGCGAGCGCGGCGCCGAGGAGGAGCGGGGCGGCGATGCGGGTGTTCATCGGGCGGCTGGAGGCGCGGGGCTTCGGGAGGGCGCGGAGGCGCTGCTTGTCCGGCGGGGAACCCCAGTTTACGTTGCCCCGCGGCCCGCCCGCAACTCCGGGCGGGGCGGCGGGATCCTTTCGCGGGATGCCGCATATCAGGTGCGGTCCACGACCGGACGATTCCCACACACCACCAGGATCACCGATGCCACGCCGCTTCCCCTCCGGCGCGACGCAGCTGTCCGCGTTCCTGCTCGCCCTCGCCGCGGCCTCGCCGGCCGCCGCCCAGGCCGCGCGCCAGGAGGCGCAGCGGCCCGCGGGCGCGCCCTTCGACCTGTCGGTCGCGAACATCATGCGCGGCGAGCTGCTCACCGGCCGCTCGCCCAACGAGCTGCGCTGGTCCGAGGACGGGCGCTGGCTGTACTTCCGCTGGCGCCAGCCGGAGAGCCGCGACACCACCACCTCGCTGTACCGGGTGGCGCCGGGACGCCGGGTCCCCGAGCGCCTGGCCGACTCCGTCGCCGACCGCCTGGCCCCGGCGGTCTCCGGCGACTGGGACGCCGCGCGCCGGCGCCGCGCCTACGTGCGGAACGGCGACGTGTACGTGGCCGAGGTGGGCGGGCGCGAGCGGCGCGTCACCGACACGCCGGTGAGCGAGCGCTCCACGCAGCTCTCCGGCGACGGGCGCACCGTGTTCTACGTGTCGGGGAGCAACCTGTTCGCCACGCCGGTGGAGGGCGGCCCCATCCGCCAGCTCACCGACCTGCGCGCCGAGCCCGAGCCGGCGAAAAAGGACACCGTGGGGCAGCGGGGCGAGCTCGAGCGGGAGCAGGCGCGGCTGCTGGAGGTGATCCGCGACCGCATCGAGGAGCGGGAGCACCGCGAGGCGCTGGACTCCATGCGCGCCCGGGTGCGCCCCGTCTACATCGGCAGGAACGCCACCGTGGGGAGCGTGGACGTCTCCCCCACGGGGCGCTACGTGCTGGTGGGGGTCAACGACCGCGTCGAGGAGAAGCAGACGCTGGTCCCCAACTTCATCACCGAGAGCGGCTACACCGAGCCCCTCAACGTGCGCTCCAAGGTGGGCGACGTGCAGGCCGGGCAGCGGATGGCGCTGGTGGACCTGGCCACCAGCCGGGCCACCTGGCTCCAGGCCGAGGACAAGGACCGGCGGGTGACGCTGGCGACGGCCGGGTGGGCCCCGCGCGAGGACCGCGCGGTGCTCATCGGCATCCCCGCCGACTTCAAGGAGCGCTGGCTCTACACCGTGGGCGCGGACGCGAAGCTGACCACGGTGGACCGCCTGCGCGACACGGCGTGGGTGGGCGGCCCCGCCTTCTTCACCGCCGGCTGGCTCCCCGACGGGCGGGTGTACTTCGTCTCGGAGCGCACCGGCTGGGCGCACCTGTACACCGTCCCCGCCATGGGCGGCGAGGCCACGCCCGTGACCTCCGGCGAGTGGGAGGTCACCGACGTGCAGCTTGCCCCCGACGGGCGCACCTTCTGGCTGACCACCAGCGAGACGCACCGCGGGGAGCGCAACCTGTACGCGGTGTCGACGAACGGCGGGCGGCGCACGCGCGTCACCTCGCAGGACGGGTGGAACGAGAGCGTGGTGTCGCCGGACGGGCGCTGGGTGGCCGTGCTGCACTCCACCGCCGACCGCCCCGCCGACCTGTTCCTGATGCCGAACCGGGCCGGCGCCCGGGCGGAGCGCGTCACCGAGTCCACCACCGCCGAGTTCCGCAGCGGCCCTTGGATCCGCCCGGAGGTGGTCACGTTCCAGGCGCGCGACGGGCAGCAGGTGTACGCCCGCGTCTACCGGCCGCGCGAGCTGGGCGCACAGCCCAACGGCGCGGCGGTGCTCTTCGTCCACGGCGCCGGGTACCTCCAGAACGCGCACCGCGGCTGGAGCGCGCCGTACTTCCGCGAGTACATGTTCAACCACCTGCTCGCCTCGCGCGGCTACACGGTGCTGGACATCGACTACCGCGGCTCGGCGGGATACGGCGCGGCGGTCCGGACGGGGATCTACCGCCACATGGGCGGCAAGGACCTGAGCGACCACGTGGACGGCGTGCGCTGGCTGGTCGCCAACGAGGGGGTGGACCCGAAGCGCGTGGGGCTCTACGGCGGCTCGTACGGCGGCTTCATCACCCTGATGGGGCTGTTCACCGAGCCGGACGTGTTCCGCTCCGGTGCCGCGCTCCGCTCCGTGACCGACTGGGCGCACTACAACCACCCGTACACGGCGCGCATCCTCAACCAGCCGCAGGACGACCCGGAGGCGTACCGCCGCTCCTCGCCCATCTACTTCGCCGAGGGGCTGCGCGGCGACCTGCTCATCGCCCACGGCATGGTGGACACCAACGTCCACTTCCAGGACGTGGTGCGGCTGGCGCAGCGGCTGATCGAGCTGGGCAAGACCAACTGGGAGATGGCCGTGTACCCGGTGGAGGACCACTCCTTCGTCCGCCCGGACTCGTGGACCGACGAGTACCGCCGCGTGCTGGAGCTGTTCGAGCGCACCCTCCCCGCCGGCGCCCCGGCGCGGTAGGCTGGGCGGATCTTCGCCGCGCAGAGCGCAGAGGGCCGGCCGCGTGGCCGGCCCTTTGCATCGCGGACCCGGTCTCCCCCCGGGCCGGCCTTCGGCGGCCGCTCCCGGCGCTGCTCCGCCGTTCGTTTGTATCCCCGTCTTCTACATGAACTTACCATGCGGATCCGGGCTCCGGCCTGGCCCCTTCCTTGCAATTGAGCCTCTCCACAACGGCGGAACCCGCAGCGGACAAGGACCCGGCGTCCGCTGGCCCCATAGATGACCAGGAGGAGCACCATGAACCGGATCCGCAACCTGATCGAGTCGACGCTCCCGCAGCCCAAGGGGCCGTTCACCGACGCCGAGGCGCTGGAGCTGCTCATGGCCTACCGGAAGGACCCGTCCAACGTCCCGTGCCCGCGCTGCGGCCCGGAGCAGATCGAGGTCCTGGCCTTCATCGAGCCGGAGATCGACCCCAATGGGTTCGCCTCCGTGACCGACCCCGAGGGCGAGTACGCGGCCGCCCTGTACTGCCACACCTGCTGCCGCGCGGTGGGGATCCTGGCCGGGGCCACGCACGACTCGGAAGCGTGAGCCGCCGGGCCGGCTGACTGGCGATCCTCCTCGGTCGTTCCGGGCTCCGGGCGCCCGGGTCGGGTGGGGAAGGGCGGGGCGGGGAAAAAAGCCGGGAGGCGGAGCGTACGCGCTCCGCCTCCCGGCTTCGGTCGTTCGTGGGCGGGGAGCAGCGGGGCTGCTCCCTCCCGGCTGCCACGCAGCGGTCAGCGGAGATCGACCAGGAAGGCGTGGTGCTCACCTACGGCCAGGATCCTCCCGTCCGGGTGCGGCACCAGCCGCACGAGCGACCCGGGCGACGGCCAGGCGTTCACCCACACGCGCTCCAGGACGGCCCCGTCGCCGGCGCGCATCCGCCAGAATCCGGGCTCCGCGCCCACGAAGACCTCGGTCCCGGCCGGCGCGAGCACCGTGGGAGGCGATCCGTATCCCCAGCTGTAGTACCCGGTGCCCGGGAGCAGCCGCGCCGAAGACAGGTCCGAGGGATAGAGCGCGACCCCCATCAGGAAGGACCGCCCTTCCCGGTCCGCGGAGATGGAGGCGGGCGAATCCGCGGCGCCCAGGTCGGTCGAGGGAGGGATCCGCGTCGCGGTGAATGCGTCGGTCGCCGCGTCGTAGATCGCTGCCCCCATGCCGCCGCCCGCAGCGCCGTCGCGAACCAGCACCCTCGCGCCGTTGCCGGACCGGGCGATCCGCGCGTCGGACGAGAGCTTGCCGCCGGAGCCGGCCTCCGCCCGCGCCTGCTGCCGCCCGGTGCGCAGGTCGTATTCCAGCAGCTCGCCGCCGACGCCGGAGCCGGCGAAGGTGATCAGCACGAGAACCTTGCCGTTCGAGGCCACCCGGAGGATCCCCGGGCCCACCTCGAGGGTGCTCGGGGTGGTCTCCAGGCGCACGTCCGTCCGCGCCCGCGTGGCGAGGTTCACGACGGCGAGCGCGCCCGCGTTCCGGAGGCCGACGACCAGCGAATCGCCCCCGGGGGTGAGGTCGATCCCGGCCGGCGAGGGCACGGCGATGGGAGCGGCGAAGGTCATGGACGCCAGGTCGAGCACCGCGACCTGGTTGGCGGAAGGTATGGAGAGATATGCGCGGTTGCGGCGCACGTCGATCATGGCATCGGCGACTGCGCCGGGGAGCTCGGCGGTGCGGGTGGGCCTGCGAACTCCCAGGACCACGCGCGCGTCCCGCCGGGACTCACGGCGGGCGCCGCGCTGGTCGCGCGCGAAGAGGACGACGGGCAGGGTGGCCTTCCCCTCCGTCTGCCAGCGACCGTCCGCCACGACCCGGAAAACGTGCTCGGCGGAGTTGCCGGAGACGGCGGCCGAGTCGCTCCGGATCACCGGGTCTCCAACGGAATACCCGATCCACCGCAGCGGGGTGGAAGCACTCGCAAGAACTTTGATCTGGACCGTGTCCCCGACCAGCAGGGTGGGGTTCGCCACCGGATCGGGATTCGGCAGCGCCACCGTGCCGCCCACGTTGGGTGGGGCGTGATAGCTCAGGTGCACGAGCTTGCCGGCGGACTGTCCGACCGTGTCGTGCGCCAGCACCGACACGGTGCCGCCGAAGAATACCGTGGCCGGGGTGCGCATGCGGAGCTCGCCGGTGACGCTCTTTTCCCCCTGGTACACGGTCTTCGCAGTGGACTGGGTCGAGCCGTCGGAAACGGTCGCCGAGACCTCCCGGATCCCCCGCGGGGAGGTGATCGTGTACGCCACCCGGATGGAGTCCCCCGGAATGAGGTCGCCGGGGGAGACCTCCAGGAGCACGATCTGGGGGGGAGTCCGCTCGTGCACCACGAGCCTGGCGGTCGCGGTGCCCCGGGCGGGTGTAGCCTCCGCCGCCGCGGTGAACGTGACCTCGCCGGCCGGCCCGGTATCCGGGATGCGGACCCTGCGCGTCACCGTCACCGGGTTCGTCCCCGAGAGGGAGATCCTCTCCTGCAGCTCCAGGGCCCCGGTCGCCCTGAGATCCACGGAGAGGAGCGGCACGTTCCAGGGAGTCACCACGATGGTGACGGTGACCTCGTCCCCACGGGCGGCCGACTCGTGCGACAGCGTGAGCTTGACGTCTACGCTGCGATTGTCGGGGCCCTGCGGAGGATTGGCGGGAGGATTCGGCGGAGGGGTGACGGACTCGCCGCCGCAGCCTGCGAGGAGCATGGCCGCGAGGGCGGCGACGCCCAGGGAGCGAAGAGCGGTCGTCATGGCGCGGTGCGGAGGCAGGGGAGGCGAGGGGTGCATGGTGCGGCCGCAAATTATGGCGCGCGGGTTGCCGCGGCAAGGCGCCGCTCCCGCCGGCCGCGCCCGCCGCCCTCTCCCCTCGTCCGCTTCGGAGCGGGGAGCGGAGCCGCCTCCCCACCTGCCGATACTCCTGCTACAATTCAGCTCCCACCCGCAGCACCAACTCCACCCGAGAGCCCCATGCCCGCATCCGTCCTGGACGGCGTCGTCCTGAACAACAGAGCCCCGTCCGAGATCCTCCCGTACGACAAGAACTGCGCGGCGATGACCTTTTCCCGGCTGCTTGGGATCGGCGTCTACGCCACCATCAACCACTTCATCACCAAGGGGTGGATCGCCAAGGGGACCGACCTGGAGAACGACGAGAAGATCCTGGCGATCATCGGCCACCTGGGCCTGAAGAAGCAGTGCAAGGATGAGCCGTGGAGCGCCGTCAAGCCAAAGCTGTCCGCGCTCAGGGACGGGCGGTACTATGGCATGAACTACGGCATCCGGGGCTCCGAGGTGGGGGACGCCAGCGGCCACGCCTTCGCCATCATCAAGAAGGGGAGGAGGACGGAAGTCGTGAAGAAGGGCGAGCAGGTGATCGCGAAGGGGAGCTGGGGAGTCTTCGGGAACAACTCGGAGAAGAAGGGGAAGGACGGGAAGCCGGGTGAGACGTACCTTTCCACCATCCGCCCGGACCACCTGATCTCGGTCTACGGGCCGATCACGTGAGCTGCTCCTGAACGGCTACGGCTACGGCTTGGTACTGCGGGTTCGGGCGTGCCCCCGGCTGCGCCGGGGTCGGGCTTCGGCTCCGTAGCAGACGATACGACCGTCTGCAACGGAGTCGAGCCCGGACGATACTGCTGTCCGGTCTCGCCCCTTCGGGCCGAAATCCCTCACGCGGGCTCCGTGGTCAGCACAGCCCTGCGGCGCGGGGAGGCACGCCGCGCCGGCGGATTCCGCTCGGCTCAGGCGCAGCACCCCGGCGCGCAGCAGGCGGACGCCCGGGCCTCCGCGGGCTTGCGGCCGCGCACGAAGGCGCCCATGAAGCGCCCGTCCACCTCCGGCGCGATCGTGTCCGCGTCCATCCCCTCGCCCTCCAGGAAGGCCCGCGCGTCCTCCGCCCGGTAGACGCGGGTCGGCTCGATCTCCACCCCTTCGAAGCCGACGTCCTCCAGCAGCCGCCGGAACTCGCCCTCCTCCAGGGCGCCCGCCACGCACCCCACCCACAGCTCCATGCTGCGGCGCATCTCCGCCGGGACCTCGCCGCGCACCACCACGTCGGACACGGCGAAGCGGCCGCCCGGCTTCAGCACCCGGAACGCCTCGCGCAGCACCCGCGGCTTGTCGGCCGAGAGGTTGATGACGCAGTTGGAGATGACCACGTCCACCGCCGCCTCGGGGAGGGGGATCTCCTCGATGTGCCCCTTGAGGAACTCTACGTTCTCCACCCCCGCCTCCGCCTGGTTGCGGCGGGCCAGCTCCAGCATCTCGTCCGTCATGTCCAGCCCGTACGCCTTTCCGGCGGCCCCCACGCGCCGCGCGGAAAGGAGCACGTCGATCCCGCCGCCCGAGCCCAGGTCCAGCACCGTCTCCCCCTCGCGCAGCTCCGCCAGCGCCGTGGGGTTGCCGCACCCCAGCGAAGCGAGCACCGCCTGCTCCGGCAGCCCGGACGTCTGCGCGTCGTCGTACAGGTTGGAGGTGATGGGGTCGCACGAGCCGTCCGAGGCCGCGCCGCCGCAGCACGAATTTCCGCCGCCCGCCACCACCCGCAGCGCCGCCTGCCCGTACTTCTCCCGCACCGTCTCCCGGATGTCCGTCGTGCTCATGGTCGTGTCTCCCGTATGAGGGTTCCCGATTCTACCACGCGATGGGTGCTGCGCGCACGGCCCTCTCCACCTCCCCGGCCGCCCGATCCCGCTCAACTGCTTGTCACTTGCAACTACTAGGGCACGCGGAGACCCCGCGCCCGGTCCCGCGCTCACCGCACGGTGCAGCAGGCTCCGCCCGTGGTGTCCACGCGGGCCGCCGCCGCGCGGGCCAGCTGCCCGATCAGCTTCGCCATGGACTGCCGCACCTCCGGCGGGAACTCCGCCAGCAGCTCCCGCTCCTGCGCCAGGATGTCCCCCTGGATCCGCGCGTACAGCTCGCGCCCCGCCTCCGTGGCGACCAGCCGGAGGGCCCGCCGGTCCTCCGGGCTCTCCCGCCGCTCGGCATACCCCTTCTTCTCCAGCGCGTCCACCACCCGGCTGGCCGTGCTCTTGTCCAGGTACAGCCGCGCCGCCAGCTCGTTGAGCCCCAGCGGCCCCTCCAGGACGATCGCCTCCAGCGCGTAGCACTGCGACACCGACACGTCGTAGCAGCAGATGCGGTCCCGGTCCCTGAACTGGTAGACCCGCACCAGCTCCGTGAGCGCCCGGTTCAGCTCCACCGTGTCCGCCTCCAGCCGCTCGTCCCCCCCCAGCACGGGGAGGGGCTTCGCGGTGGATCGTGTGCTCGCGGCTGCTGTCTCTGTCGGCATGTCCCGCTCCGTTCCGTTGTCACCTGCAACCGTCTCTGCGCCGAAGAATAGTTGCAACCCACAACCGATGTCAAGGACCACGTTCGGCGGTCCCCCGCCCGGCGGCCTGAGAGCCGACACCCTCCCTCGTGCCGGGGGAGGGGAATCTCCAAGCTTCGATCCTCACTGCCGCCGTGTCGTGCTCCCCCTCTCCCAGCATTGGGAGAGGGGGCCGGGGGGTGAGGGCCCGCCGTGGCGCTGCACGCTGCGCGTGCACCGTATGAAGCAGGCTGTCCCCTGTAACCTGTCCCCTGTTCCCTGCCGTTCCCTATCTCGTCACCCGCACGTCGCCCTGCAGCAGCGTCATCGGCCCGAAGCTGGGCTGGCCGAGCAGCCCCGCGTCCACGCCCACGGTGCCGTCCAGGCGGTAGCGGATGGGGCCGCCGGTGACGGCCTGGCGGAGCGTGTTCGCCAGGCCGGGGAGGTCGGCGAAGCTGACGCTGATCTCCAGGGGCACCAGCGTCTCCTGGCCGGGCTGGAGCGGCACGCCCAGGGGAAAGTCCACCTGCGCCGCCTGCTGTCCCTCCAGCAGCAGGCCGCCGCGCAGGGTGGAAAGCGTCATCCCCAGCGGGTTGGGGTTGGAGACCCGCGCGTACAGGCGGATCGCCGCGCCGCCCAGCGGGCGGCCCACGCCGGGGCCCAGGAGGCGCAGCTCCTCCGGGCGGTCCTCCGCCACGCGGAACACCGGGGGCTGGATCACCTGCCCCAGCGTCGCGCAGCCGGGGAGCAGGAAGAGGAGCAGCAGCAGCGCGCCGCGTGCGAGTGCCGTCATGTCGCGTCTCCGGGAGCCGCGCCGCCGAAGGGGCGGCGCGTCGTTGCAGGTGCCGTGTTCGGGGGTGGTTGCCCCCGGTCGATGCAACGCGTGTGCCCCGCCCGGGAGGGGGGGCGCCGTGCCTTGACAAAACGTGGGAAGTGCTGGAATGGAAGCTGCATGGCGACGGCCTTCCCGGACGGCCGCGCCGTGGGAGGGCGCGGGGGAAACGGCTGAAACTCACCACCTCAAGGAGGGAAGGTTGGACACTCACGCGACCGGCCAGGCGGGGAGCTTCACGCCCGCCTCATCCGAGATCCTGGACGGGCTCAACGACCTCCTCCAGCTGGACCACGACGCCATCGGCGCGTACGAGATCGCCATCGACAAGCTCCAGGACCGCGACCACGCCCAGCAGATCGCCGGGTTCAAGCGCGACCACGAGCGGCACATCCAGGAGCTGAACCTGGCCATCGCGGGGCTGGGCGGCACTGCCAAGAACGAGCCGCACGCCACCGGCCCCTTCAAGCAGGCGCTGCAGAGCCTGGGCGGCCTCGCCGGCGACAAGGGGATCCTGATCGCCTGGCGGACCAACGAGCTGCAGGTGCGCACCAAATACGACGCGTACGCCAGCAAGGCCAACCACTGGGGCCCCGACCTCAAGCGGCTGGTGGACCGCAACGCGCTGGACGAGGAGCGCCACTACGAGTGGGTGACCCGGGCGCTGGAGGCCATGGGCGTGGGCACGGCCGAGGGGGCCGAGCAGGACGCCGCGACGCGTGCGCGCGAGGGCGGCGGCTCCGGCCCGCTCGCCGGGCTGCGCGAGCGGGTGGGCGACGTGGCGGGGAGCGCGAAGGAGCGGGTTGCGGACGTGGCCGGCGGCGCCAAGGAGCGCGTGGGCGCGGTGCCGGGGCAGGTGCGCGAGGGGGTGGCCGGCGGGCTGGAGTCGGTGGCGAACCGCATCTCCCACCTGGTGGACCCGGACCAGGGGGGGCGCATGGCCGGGGTGGCCGGCGGCGTCGCCGGGGGGATGGAGAGCACGGCGCGCTACGTGCGCGAGGGGGACCTGGAAGAGCTGCGGCGCGACTTCGAGGGGCAGGTGCGCCGCAGCCCCGTGCAGACGCTGCTGGCCGCGGCCCTGGCGGGTTTCGTGATCGGCCGAATCCTTCGCTAAAGGAGAGCCCACATGGCTGAGATTCGCACGGAGCGCGAGGGGATGCCGACGACGCCCCGCTCCGACCTGCACGCCGCGGAGAACCTGGGAGACCGCCCCTCGGACGGTCTCCCGGCGGGGCACGCCCTTCCCGGCGGCACGCCCTCGCTGCGCGACGACGACGCCACCGTGGTCCGCCGCGCGGACGCGGCCGGCGTGGTCGCGGACGACCCGGAGGCGGTCCGCTCCGAGATCGAGCAGACGCGCGAGCGGATGTCCTCGACCATCGACGAGATCGAGAGCGTCCTGGCGCGCAAGAAGGAGCAGATCCAGGACAAGCTGGACGTGCTCTCGCCCGTGCGCGAGCGCCCGCTGGCGGCCACCGGCATCGCCTTCGGGGTGGGGCTGGCGCTGGGGCTGATCACCGGCGGCGGCGACTCCGACGACGACGAGCCCCACTACCCGCGCACCCGGCCGATGCCGCTGGCCCTGGGCGCCATGGGGCTGGGGATGGGCTCGTCGGACGACGACGGGGACGACGTGTACTCGCCCTCGTTCGACCACGGCGCCGCCGAGCGCGCGGCCATGTGGGAGAGCCGGGCGCGGCGCCTCCTCCGGGTGGCGCAGGAGCAGGAGGACAAGATCCGCGAGCTGCAGGAGCGCTACGGCACCCTGTACACGCGCGAGATGGAGCTCTCCGGCTGGGAGGACGACGAGGCCGCCAGCAACGAGGTGGTCTCCAGCATCGCCAGCCTTCGCGACAACGTGCTGCACGGGATCACCGGGTTCCTGACCGAGGCGTTCCAGCAGATGGGCAAGAGCGAGACTTCGAGCTCTTCGCACGCGTAGCGTCTTCGTCCGCTTCGGCGGGTTCGGCGGACCGCTCCGGAGCCGGACGATACTGCCGTCCGTCTCCTGCGCGGGCTCCGGGAACCCCGGGAAACTGCCCCCGGGTTTCCCTCCGCCGGGGGGAGACTCGCCAAACTGCCGGCGAGTCTCCCCCCGAGCAGCATGTGGGAACTGTGGGAACTGCAAAACGGCGCCCCCGCCTCGGCTTCGAGGTGGGGGCGCCGTTTCGCACTTTCGCACTCACGCACTTCCCTTCCGCCGTCACCGCTTTCTCCGCAGGGCCACCGCCAGCATCCCGATCACGGCGATGGCGGCGAAGCTGAACCACTGGATCGCGTAGCTCAGGTGGTTGCCCTCGCCCAGCTCGGGCGGGGGGACGCGGAAGGGGGGGCGGTCGCGGGGGGCGGCGGAGTCGGGGAGCTGCTGCACGTACAGGGGGAGCACCGGGTAGGGAGCGCGGGCGCGCACGGCGGCCAGGTCCAGGCGGCGGAAGGTGGTGTCGCGGCCGGGGGCGGCGGCGGGCTGGCCGCGGTCTTCCGTGACGGGGATCTCCTGGAGCAGGCCGACGACCTCGTGCGGGCCGGGCTCGGCGAGGGGGGCGCGGTCCACCGTGGCGCCGTCGGGCGAGGGCGCCCAGCCGCGGTTCACCAGCACCGCCGCGCCGCCCTCCACCCGCAGCGGCGTCACCAGGTGCACGCCGGGCCGCCCCTCGCGGGCGCGGCCGCGCAGCACCACCTCGCCCGCCGGGTCGTACGCGCCGCGCAGGCGCACCCGCCGGTTCACGTAGGCCGCCGGGCTGTCCGCCACCGCCGCCATCGTCGCCGAGTCCAGCACGAGCGGGGGGAGCGCGCCCGCGGCGCGCAGCGCCGCGTTCCTCGCGCGCCGCCCCTCCAGCCGGTCCAGCTGCCAGAAGCCCAGCCGCACGCACGTGGCGGCGACGACCAGCGCGAGCAGGGCGGCGAGCAGGCCGCGGGGGGTGACGCGGAGATATGGCATGGGCGGAAGATAAGGCGAGTGCGGAAGTGCGAAAGTGCGGGAGTGCGGAAGTGGACAGCGGTACGGAGTACGCGACCTGCCCTACGGCTGCCGTGCAGTGCTCCCCTCTCCCGCTTGCGGGGGAGGGGCCGGGGGAGGGGGCCCGCAGTTCCGTCGTACCCACATGATCCGTTGCGGAGGGAGACTCGCCGGCAGTTTGGCGAGGCTCACTCCGGCGCAGGGAAACCCGCCGGCTGTTTGGCGGGGTTCCCGGAGCCCGCGGAGGAGACCGGCAGCAGTACCGCCGGGCTCCGCAGCGGCCCCGCCACGACACCCACGAACCCAGAATCGCCAACGCTTTGACGGTGTGCCTCTTGCATACGCTCCTCCCTCCCCAAACGGCAGCACGGGGCGGCAGCACGCGAGGAACCCACCATCGGAAAGGGAGGACGGTATGGCTCGCTATGGACGGGACTTCGACCGCAATCGCGGGGGGCTGTTCGGGAACCGGGGCGGGATGAGCCGCGACTACGGGCAGGACTTCGGCCGCGGCGCCGGTGGAATGGGGAGCGAGGACTTCGGCGGCGCGTCGCGCGGCGGCGGCTTCGGCGGGATGGGCTCGGACGGGTTCGGCTCCGGGTACGGCGGCATGGGGTCGGACGGCTGGGGCGGCGGGCGGCAGTCGCGCGGGGGGTACACCGGCTTCGGCACCGGTGGCGGCGCCTATGACAACGACTACAGCAGCGGCGCCGGCGGGATGAGCCGCGGCGGCGGGGGCGGCGGCTTCACCGGGGGCGGCTACGGCAGCGGCCGCGGCACCGGCTACACCGGCGGCGGCATGGCGGGCGGCGGCTACGGCGGCGTGGGCGGCTCCGGCTACGGGCGCAGCGGGCTGGGCGGCAGCGGCGGCTACCGCGGCGACGAGTACGGCGTCGAGGGCGGCTTCGACTACGGCTCCGGGCGCTCGTCCGGGGGCGGTGGCGGGTTCGGCGGCGGCGGCGCGGGCGGGGGCTACGGCGCGTACCAGGGCGGCTACGGCGGCGGGTACGGGGAGTCCGGCTACGGCAACTCCGGCTACGGGGAGAGCGGCTACGGCGGCGGCATGGGCGGCACCACGAGCCGCGGCGGCGGGAGCCAGGAGACCCGGCGGCGCGCCTCCGAGATCATGACCCGCGACCCGGAGACCGTCACCTCGGACGCCACCCTCGCCGAGGCCGCCAAGAAGATGCGCGATCTGGACGTGGGCATCATCCCCGTGGTGGAGAGCGAGCAGAACAAGCGCCTCAAGGGGGTGGTCACCGACCGCGACATCACCATCCGCGCCGTCGCCGAGGGCAAGGACGCGAACACCACCAAGGTGCTGGAGGTGATGACGGCCGGCGTGGAGACCTGCAACCAGAACGACACGGTGCAGGACATCCTCAACCTGATGGAGCGCGAGCAGGTGCGCCGCGTGCCCATCACCGACCGCGAGGGGCGGCTGGTGGGGATCGTCGCGCAGGCCGACGTGGCCACCGAGCTCGGCAACTCGCACGAGGGGATGCACGAGGTGGCCGACACCCTGGAGCGCATCTCCGAGCCCGGCCGCGGGCGGCAGGGCGGGATGCGCGGCTCGCAGTCGCGCGGCATGCAGGGCGGCGGCACGCAGGGCGGCGCGACCGGCGGCCGCGGCGGCGGGATGACCGCGGGCAGCGGGTCGTCGGTCGGCGGGACGTCCTCCGGCGCGTCGGCGTCCGGCGGGGTCGTCAGCGGCGGGCGCTCCTCGGGCGGCGGGCAGGCGGGCGGGATGCAGGCCGGCGCCGCGGGCACCGGGACGCAGTCCGGCTCCACGGCGTCGGGCTCCGCCACCTCGGGCCGTGCGGCGGGCGGCGCCCGCGGCGGCGCGCAGTCCGGCTCCGGCAGCACCGAGGGCGGCGAGTAGGTCCCACGCCGGCCGGGCCGGAGGCAGGGAAGGGGGGAGCCGCGGCGCGGCTCCCCCCTTTCGCCGTGCCGACCGGTTTTTCGGATTTCCCCCGCGGCCGTGTGGGGAAGTTTTTCCCGTAAAACGCGGCATAGGGCTTGCTTGGCTGCACGCCCTCCCCAGGGGAGCGGGCGAGGTCGGGGAGCGGAAGGGAACCTGAATCGATCGGGAGGATCCATGCACAACGAGCGCGACGTGGAGTTCACGCCGTCCCCGGAGATGGGGACGGCTGCCGGCGGGGTGGAGTTCACGCCGGCGCCGGGGCTGGACCGGGCGGCCACCCCCAGCGCGGCGGGGGAGGCGATCGACCAGGCGAAGGCCACCGCACAGCGGGTGGTGAGCGACGTCCACGGGCGGGCCGCGGAGCAGGTGCAGACGCAGCTGGACAGCCAGCGCACCCGGGCGGCCGAGTCGCTGAGCGGCATGGCCCAGTCGCTGCGCACCACCAGCCGGCAGCTCAGCGACGCCCCGGCCGGGCTGGGCGGCTACGTGCAGCAGGCGGCCGACCAGGTGGACAGCCTGGCGCGCTACCTGGAGAACCGCGAGGTGGGCGACCTGGTGGACGACGTGGAGGACTTCGCGCGCCGCAGCCCGGGGGTGTTCCTGGGCGGCGCGTTCGTGCTGGGGCTGCTGGGGGCGCGCTTCCTCAAGAGCTCGCGCCGCAACCTGGTGCGCAGCGAGGTACGGGAGCGCTGGGGCACGTACGAGATGACGGGCCGGGTGGACGATCCCACGCGCGACGCCGTGGGCCGGCCGCGGGCGCCGGGGTACGCGCCGCCGTCGGAGCGCTCCAGCTCGGAGTACAAGGCCGCGGGGCCCCGCGAAGGGTAGCCGGCGGACGGGGACCGGAAACCTTTCGACGACGACGAGCCCAGGAGGAGCGATGGCCGACAGGGACGAGGAGACCGTCCGGGTGGAGGAGAGGATCGTGATCGAGGTGGAGGGAGGCCGCGGCCCGCAGGACCCGGCCGCGATCCGCACCGACATCCACGAGACCCGCGAGCGCATGAGCCACACCATCGAGGAGCTCAGCGAGCGGCTCAACCCGGAGCACCTCAAGGCGCAGGTCAGGGAGAACGTTCGCGAAGCCACCATCGGGAGGGCGGAACACATGGCTCAACGAGCAGTGAGCCGGGTCTCGGAGACCCGGAACGGCATGATGGACACGCTCCGGGACAACCCGCTCCCGGCGGCGCTCATCGGGATCGGCCTCGGCTGGCTGATGTGGAACGGCCGCCGACGCGACGATTTCGAGGGTGACATGGCCTACCAGACGCGCGGGCGCTATCCGCAGACCGGCTACCGCCCCGGCGGCGCGTACGGGGCCGCGGGCTACGAGCGGGCCAGCTTCGGGAGCTGGACGGGGCGCGAGGCCGCCCCGGGGGCGTACGGCGCGGGCGGCTACACGGCCGGCGGCTACACGGAGGAGGAGGGTGTGATGGACCGCGCCCGCAGCCGCGCCTCCGAGCTGGGCGACCGTGCGGGCGAGGTGGCCGGCGACCTGCGCGACCGCGCGGGCGAGGTGGCCGGCTCGGCGCGCGACACGGTCAGCGACGCGGCCGAGCGCGCCCGCTCCGCCGCGGAATCGCTGGCGCACCAGACGCGCTACCGCACGCACCGCCTGGAGGACCGCTTCCAGGACGCGCTGTACGAGAGCCCGCTGGCCGTGGGCGCCGCGGCCCTCGCCCTCGGCCTGGTGGCCGGGATGAGCGCCCCGACCACGCAGCGCGAGTCGGAGCTGATGGGCGCCACCCGCGACCAGCTCTTCGACCGCGCCAGGGAGGCCGCGAGCGAGGCCGGCGAAAAGGTGCAGGCCGTTGCCGGCCGCGTCGCCGAGGAGGTGCAGACCACCGCCAAGGAGGCCGCCCGCCAGGAGGGCCTCATGGGCGGCGGGTCCACCGGCGGCACGACGGGCGGCATGGGCGGCACGGGCGGGAGCACCGGCGGCTACGGCGCGGGGACCGGCACCGGCACGGGCACCGCCTACGGAACCGGGACCGGCACGGGGACGGGCACCGGCACGGGCGGCTTCGGCGGCACGGGCACGGGCGGCCTGGGAACCGGCACCGGGACGGGAGCGGGCGGGCTGGGGAGCACCGGGACCAGCGGCACGGGCACCGGCGGCCTGGGGACCGGAACCGCGGGCAGCACGGGGACGGGCCTCGGTGGGACCGGGACGGGGAGCACGGGGACGGGCCTGGGCGGCGCCGGCAGCACCGGCTCCGGCCTGGGTGGCGGGACCGGAGGCGTCGGCGGCACCGGCGGCTTCGGCGGGGGGACGGGCGGCACCGGCGTCTGAGCCGGCACCGACCGAAAACAGAGAGCGGAGCCGGGTCGTCCCGGCTCCGCTCTCTGTTTGGTGCTTGCCGACGCCAGCGCGGACCCCGCGTGAGGGATTTCGGCCCGAAGGGGCGAGACCCCAACAGCAGTATCGTTGGGGGCTCGACTCCGTTGCACACAGTAGTTTCGTGTGCTACGGAGCCGAAGCCCGACCCCGGCGCCAGCCGGGGGCACGCCCAAACCTTGTCATTCGACCCCGACAGAACTACAACATTCCCGCCGGCATGGCCGACCACGCGATCTCCCCCGCACAGGATCTCCGAGATGCGACCCCTTCGCTACTCCATCAACGTCACGCTGGACGGGTGCTGCGACCACCGTGTGACCGTCCCCGACGCGGAGCTGCTGGACCTGCACCGCCACCACACCGAGAACCTCGCCCGGGCCGATGCACTCCTCCTCGGCCGGGTGACCTACCAGATGATGGAGGAGGCCTGGCGCTCGCCGTCCGCGGAGATGCCCGACTGGACGCAGCCCTTCGCCCGGACGATCGGCGCGGCGAAGAAGTACGTGGTGTCGAGCACCCTGGACCGGGTCGACTGGAACGCGGAGCTCGTGCGCGGGGACCTGGGGGAGGCCGTGGAGCGGCTCAAGCGGGAGCCGGGCAACGGGCTGTTCGTGGGAGGCTTGCAGCTCCCGCTCACGCTGGCGGAGCTGGGACTCATCGACGAGTACGAGTTCGTGGTGCAGCCCCGGGTGGTGGGCCACGGGCCGACGCTGTTCGCGGGGCTGTCCAAGGTGGTCGACCTGAAGCTCGTCGACCGGCACGAGTTCGCCTCCGGGGCGGTGGCGCTGCGGTACCGGCCGAACGGCTGACCCCCGGGCGGGTCGCCGGGGGGCGGCGGCTCGAGTCCCTACGCCTCGTCCCAGCGCCGCAGCGCGAGCGTGCTGTTGGCCCCGCCGAACCCGAACGAGTTGGAGAGCGCCACCTCCACGTCGGCCCGCCGCGCGACGTTGGGCACGTAGTCCAGGTCGCACTCCGGGTCCGGGTCGGTGAGGTTGATGGTGGGCGGGAGCACCCCGTCGCGCAGCGCCAGGACGGTGAGCCCCGCCTCGATGGCCGCCGTGCCGCCCAGCGCGTGCCCCAGCATGCTCTTGGTGGACGACACGGCCAGCCGGTCCGCGTGCCCGCCGAAGACGGACCGGATCGCCCGCGTCTCCGCCAAGTCGCCCACCGGGGTGGAGGTGCCGTGCGCGTTGACGTAGCCCACCGACTCCGGCGCGATGCCGCCGCTGCGCAGCGCCCGCCGGATGGCCAGCGCCGCGCCCTCGCCGTTCTCCGGCGGGGCGGTGACGTGGAAGGCGTCCGAGCTCATCCCGAACCCCACCACCTCCGCCAGGATGGGCGCGCCCCGCCGCCGCGCCGATTCCAGCTCCTCCAGCACCAGCACCCCCGCGCCCTCCGCGTGCACGAACCCGCTGCGCTTCGCGTCGAACGGCCGCGACGCCGTCTCCGGCGAGTCGTAGTCGGTGGCGAGGGCGCGCGCCGCCGCGAACCCCGCGAACGAGATGGGGGTGACGCACGCCTCCGTGCCGCCCGCCAGCATCATGTTGGCGTCGCCGCGCTGGATGGCGTGGAACGCCTCGCCGATGGCGTGGTTGCTGGTGGCGCACGCGGAGACCGGCGCGTAGCTGGGGCCCATGGCGCGGGTGCGCATGGACACCTGCCCGGCGGCCAGGTTGATGATGCTGGCCGGGATGAAGAACGGCGACACCCGCCCGGGCCCGCGCTCCTCCATCAGCTTCGACGTGTCCATGATGGAGATCAGCCCGCCCATCCCCGAGCCGATGATGACGCCCGTCTCCTCCGGCTCCGGCACGGGCCCCAGCCCGCCCAGCCCGGCGCCACGCAGCGCCTCGTCGGCGGCGACCAGCGCGTACTGGATGAACCAGTCCATGCGCCGCGCCTCCTTGCGGTCGATCACGCCGTCCGGGTCGAACCCCTTGACCTCGCCCGCGATGGCGACCGAGGCGGGGAACCCTTCCGGCGAGAACTTGGTGAGCGGTCCGATCCCGGAGCGCCCCTCCACGACGCCCTGCCAGGTCTCCTCCAGGGAGTTGCCCAGCGGCGTGACCATGCCGATCCCGGTGACGACGACGCGACGACCCACTGACTTTGTTCCTGTTTCCTGTTTCGACCGAACTGCTTTGAGCTACGTGTTCGGGCGTGCCCCCGCTGACGCGGGGTCGGGCTGCGGCTCCGTAAGGCAGCAAACAACGCTGCCTAACGGAGGCGAGCCCCGCCAAACTGCCGGCGGGTCTCGCCGCTTCGCGCTCGCATCCCTCACGCGGGCACCGCGCTGGCGTCCGCGAGGGCTCCCCCGCCGTTGTCCCCTCCCCCAGAATTGGGAGAGGGTGGCGAGCCTCAAGCGAGCCGGGTGAGGGCCCGCCGTCGCAGGCTGTCCCCTGTAACCTGTCCCCTGTAACCTGTCCCCTGCCGTCTTCATTCCGCCCGCAGCAGCCCCTTCCTCAGCGCGAACCTGACGAGCTCGCTGCGATGGTGCAGGTCCAGCTTCTCCATGATGCGGGCGCGGTAGGTGTCCACCGTCTTGGGGGAGATGAACAGCTTCTTGCCGATCTCGCTGGAGCTGAACCCCTCCACGGTGAGCGACAGCACCTCGCGCTCGCGGTCGGTGAGGCGGTCGATGGGGTCCTCCTCGCCGGCCTCGGACTTCTGCTTCAGGCCGCGGAGGAGGAGCTTGGCGGCGCTGGGGTACAGGAACACGTCGCCGCGGGCCACGGTGCGGATCGCCTCGATCAGCTCCTCGTCGGCGCTGCGCTTGTTGACGTAGCCGGAGCCGCCGGCCTCCAGAACGGGGAGCAGGTGCTCCTCCTCGCCGTGCATGGTGAGCACCAGCACGCGGGTGCCCTGGTCCAGCGCGGCGATGGCGCGGGTGGCCTCCAGGCCGCCCTGGCCGGGCATGGACAGGTCCATCACCACCACGTCCGGCTTCAGCTCGGCGGCGCGGGCGGTCCCGTCCTCGCCGGTGCCGGCCTCCCCCACCACCTCGAACCCCGGCTCGGCCTCCAGCAGGGAGCGCAGACCGGCGCGGAGCACCGCGTGGTCGTCCACCAGCAGGACCCTGATCGTCTCCGGTTCCGGCGTCATCGGGGCGTGGGTTCGGGGAAGCGGCCGCGGGGCGGAGTCGCCGCCCGGCCGGGGCGCAATCTTGCGGCTCCGGCGCGCGGGGGCAAGCGCGTGCGGCTACAGGCGCTTCGCCAGCGCCTCCGGCGTCCACCGCGCCAGCAGCGCCGCCAGCGTGGAGAACGACCCCGAGAGCAGCAGCACCCCCACCGCCACCAGCAGCACCCCGCTGGCCCGGCTCACCCAGGGGAGCAGGTGGCGGTAGCGGCGGAAGGCGCCCAGGAAGCGGTCGATCAGCAGCGTGGCGAGCAGGAAGGGAACCGCCAGCCCCGCCGAGTACACCGCCAGCAGCACCATCCCCTCCCCCACCGAGCCGCGCGTGGCGGCCAGCGTCAGGATCCCGCCCAGGATGGGCCCGATGCACGGCGTCCACCCCGCGCCGAAGGCCACCCCCACCAGCACCGTCCCCAGGTACCCCACCGGCTTGTCCGCCAGGTGCACCCGCCACTCCCGCGACGCCCCGGGGAGCCGCAGCACCCCCAGCAGGTACAGCCCGAACCCCACCAGCAGCGCCCCCCCGAAGATCTCCACCCAGCGGCTCGCGTACGAGAGCAGCGCCCCCAGGAACGTCGCCGACGCCCCCAGCAGGATGAACACCGAGGTGAAGCCCAGGATGAAGAGCACCCCGTGCGTGAGCACCGCCCGCCGCCCCCGCCCGGTCTCCGTCTGCAGCTCGTCCAGGCTCATCCCGGTGATGAACGTGGCGTAGCTGGGAATGAGCGGGAGCACGCACGGGGAAAGGAAGCTCAGCACCCCGGCGGTGAAGGCGACGGCGAGCCCCAGGGATTCGGCCTGCATGGACGGCTAGGGAACAGGGAACAGGGAATAGGGAACAGGGAACAGCCTGCAACGGCGGCCCTCACCCGGCTCGCTTGAGGCTCGCCACCCTCTCCCAATCCTGGGAGAGGGGACAACTACGGGCGAGGCAAGCAGTTCTCCCCTCTCCCGCTTGCGGGGGATTGGAGGGGGCAAGTCGTGGGGGAGGGGGCCCGCGGACGCCAGCACCAGCCCGACCCCGGCGCAGCCGGGGGCACGCCCGAACCCGGCCGTTCATCACGAGTCAGACGACAACATACGAAAACAAAGGGCCCCGGGCGAACCCGGAGCCCCTTCTCTACACGCCACCGGCGAGCCGGTTCAGTCGGCGGCCACCTCGGCGGCGTAGCGCTCCTCCTGCATGGCGCCGCGGCCCAGGCGGTCGCGCAGCCCGGAAAGGAGGTAGTCCAGCACGTCGCCGGCGGAGTAGGTGTGGCGCCCCTGGCCCAGGAAGCGGCGGATGATCTTGAGGTCGTCGCCGCTGGTGATCAGCGGCTTCTCCACCGAGCCGTCCTCGCGCACCTGGCCGTGGCCCACGTCGGCCATGAGCGCGTTGCACAGGCACTTGCGGCCCGCGGTGTCGGCCACGTCGCCGCCCTTCTTGACGTAGGTGTCCACCGGCTCGGCGGGGCAGCGGTAGCCCAGGCGCCCGTTGGGCATGCGGTAGGTGCTGCGCAGGTAGCCCAGGTCGCACACCCGCTCGCGGGCGGCGTACTCCGCCGGCTGCGACATGGTGCCGCCCAGCTGCACCACCTTGAAGGGGAAGCCCGTGGGGGAGGCGCGCCCGTCGGTGAGCACGTCGATCTCGTCGTCCAGCGCCTGGCGGAGCACCTGCTCCTTGAGGTCGGCGCGGAAGCCGGACTCCTCGGTGTAGGCGAACAGCGTGCCCACCTGGATCCCCGTCGCGCCCTCGTCCAGCGCCTCCTGCAGCTTCTCCGGCGAGCCGGTGCCGCCCGCGAGCCAGAAGGGGAGCCCCAGGTCGCGCATCTTGGCCAGGCACACCTCGTCGCGCTCGCCGTACTGCGGCTCGCCGCGCTCGTTGTAGGTCTGCTCGCCGCGCGGCGGGGCGTTGTGGCCGCCCGCGGTGGGAGCCTCGATGATGAAGCCGTCCACCCGCCCGCTCGCCTTGCGCGCCAGCATGGTCGCCAGCGAGTTGGAGGCGATGATGGGGAGGAAGAACGGGCGCTTCATCGCGGTCGGCGGCGCCGCGGAGTGCTCGCGCGGGTCGAAGGTCATCACCGCCGGCTCGCCGCCGCCGTCCACGTCCAGCCGGAGCGACGCCGGGAGGTGCTCGGCGAAGCGGTCCAGGATCCCGGGGATCTCCTTGGGGATCCCCGCGCCCATCAGCACGTAGTCCACCTTTGCCAGCATCGCCCCGTAGAGCGAGTCCAGGTTGGGCATCTGCACCTTGGTGAGCAGGTTGATCCCCACCTGCCCCTCGTGCCCCTCCTTGGCCAGCCACACCTCGCAGAAGTTGGCGGCCATGGTGAGCTGCTGCCGCACCCGCGTCACCACCTGCTTGTACATGGGGACGACCTTGTACGGCTCGTCCGCCGCGCGCCCCTCGGGGCGGAAGTAGCGGTCCAGGATCTCCTGCGCCACGCCCGGGATGGGGAAGTCCTCCAGCGCCCGCCGCAGGTGCCCGCCCATGTCCCCGTCCTGCAGCCTGCGCACGAACAGCGTGTCGAGCGCCGTGCCCGACACCACGCCCATGTGGCCGCGCATGGAAACCGCCTTTGCCAGCACCCAACAGGATACACCGACTCCCATCCCGCCCTGGATGATCATGGGGTGTGCGAGCGCGGCAGCGGTCATACGCGGTCCTCGGTTCTGTGGCAGTTCGAAAGGGGAATCCGGCAATTTACGGGATAGGTCACGGGGATGCAACGAGTTGCGAATCCCTCTGTACTCCACTGAGCTTCGCTCAGTTCCTTTTCGGAACTAAATGCAACCCGGATGCCACCCCGCGAAGAGTGGACGGCGCCGCGAGTTAGGCGCGCGCCCCGGACGCACCGGCGGAGTTGCCCGCACCCCGCGCGGAGCCGTATTTTCGGCCCGTGGCAGGGGCGTCCGCCCCGCCGGCACCCGAGCACCGAAGCTAAAAATGGCCGAGTTGCACCCCGCCACCCTGGAGGGCTGGTACGCCCTCCACCAGGCATGGACCCTCGACTGGGGCGCGCTGCGCGCCCTGGACCCCGCGGCGCGCGCGGAGCTGGCCGCCGCGGCGGAGGCGCTGTGGGCCGAGCTGGCCTCCCCGGCCGAGGGGTGGAGCGCCCCGTTCCGGCTGGTGGGCGGCGGCGCGGACCTGCTGTTCGCCCACTTCCGCCCCTCGCTGGAGGAGCTGGCGGCGACCGAGCTGCGCATCCGCCGCTCGCCGCTGGGCGCCATCCTGCGCCCGGAGTGGGACTACCTGTCCGTCACCGAGGCCGGGCTGTACCACGCCACCGCCGAGGCCGCGCGCGAGCACGGCGCCGGCAGCGAGGCGTTCCGCGCGGCTCTGGACGCGGCCGCGGCTGCCGAGCTGGCCAGCCCGCACGTGCGGACCCGCCTGTTCCCGCAGGTGCCCGAGGGGATGAAGTACGTGTCGTTCTACCCCATGAGCAAGCGGCGCGCGCCGGGCGCCAACTGGTACACGCTGCCGGTGGAGGAGCGCAGCCGGCTGATGCGCGAGCACGGCATGACGGGGCGCCGCTTCGCCGGGCGCATCTTCCAGGTGATCACCGGCTCCGTGGGGCTGGACGACTGGGAGTGGGGCGTCACCCTGTTCGCGCGCGACCCGCTGGACTTCAAGCGCATCGTCACGGAGATGCGCTACGACGACGCCAGCGCGCTGTACGGCGAGTTCGGCGAGTTCGTCACCGGCATCCGTTTTGCCCCCGGCGGGTGGCAGGATCTCCTGGGGGCCCCGGAGTGAGCGCGCCGCCGGCGCTCTCGTGCTGGCCCGTGCCCCGCCCGCGCGGTATCTTCCCCGGATGAACTGGACACGACCCTTCGCCGTCATCGGCGGCTCGACGCTCGGAGTCCTGGAGCGGTTCGGCGGCTTCAGCCGCTTCGTCCTGGAATCCGCGCGTGCCCTGGGCATCGTGGGCACCTGGGGGCCGCTCCTGGTGAACCAGATGCGGCGCCTGGGCGTGGACTCGCTCCCCATCTCGCTGTTCATCGCCACCTTCACCGGGGTGGTGCTCTCGCTCCAGGCCTCCTACACGCTCACCGGGGCCGTGCCGCTGTACTTCGTGGGGACGCTGGTGGGCAAGACGGTGATGCTGGAGCTGGGGCCCGTGCTCACCGGGCTCGCCCTGTCGGGGCGGGTGGGGGCGAACATCGCGGCGGAGCTGGGGACCATGCGCGTGTCGGAGCAGATCGACGCGCTGGAGACCATGGCCTACGACCCGCTGGCGTACCTGGTGGTGCCCAGGGTCATCTCCGGGTTCCTGATGTTCCCCATCGTGGTGATCTTCGCCAACATCGTGGGGATCACGGCGGGGTGGATCACGGCGATCAACCTGCTGGACATGTCCACGCAGGAGTTCATCAAGGGGCTCCGGCTCTTCTACGTGCCCTTCGACGTCACCTACTTCCTGATCAAGTCCGCCTCCTTCGGGCTGGTGGTGACGCTGATCGGGTGCTTCCAGGGGTTCACCACCAGCGGCGGGGCCGAGGGCGTGGGGATCGCGACGACGCGGGCCGTGGTGATCGGGAGCATGCTGATCCTGGTGCTGGACGCCTTCTGGGCCGCGGTGCTGCTGCGATGAGCATCGAGATGGTGGACGTCCACAAGGCCTTCGGCCGCAAGCAGGTGCTCCGCGGCATCTCCATCGAGGTGGGCCGCGGGGAGACGCTCTCCCTGATCGGCTTCTCGGGGGCGGGAAAGAGCACCATCCTCAAGCACGTGGTGGGGCTGATCCGCCCGGACCGGGGGAGCATCCGGGTGGACGACATGGAGGTGCCGAAGCTGTCGCGCGCGGACCTGTACGAGCTGCGGCGCAGCATCGGCTACGTGTTCCAGTTCGCGGCGCTCTTCGACTCCATGACCATCGCCGACAACATCGCGATGGGGCTGCGCAAGCAGGGCAAGCTCACCGAGGCGCAGATCCGCGAGCGGGTGTCGGACTCGCTGGAGCGCGTGGACCTGGCGGGGTACGAGGCGCGCTTCCCGGCGGAGCTTTCCGGCGGCCAGAAGAAGCGCGCCGGCCTGGCCCGCGCGGTCGCCTTCCGCCCGCGCTACCTGCTGTACGACGAGCCCACGAGCGGGCTGGACCCGGTGACCACCACCACCATCGACCGGCTGATCCGCAAGATGCAGTCGGACCTGGGGACCACGTCGCTGGTGATCACGCACGACATGGAGAGCGCGTACCGCATCAGCGACCGCATCGCGATGCTGTACGAGGGGCGGGTGGTGGAGGAGGGGACCCCGGACGAGATCCGCAACTCGCAGAACCCCATCGTGCGCGGCTTCGTGGAAGGCAAGCCCGAGCTGGTGGAGCAGGTGGAGCAGACGGAAACCGGCAACGCAGCGGCGCAGGCGCGTCCCGCGGCCCCTCGCACCGGAGGACGTGAATGAAGCTCAAGAACGAGGTCATCGTGGGGCTGGTGGTGGTCCTGGGGCTGCTGGTGCTGGCCGTGGGCGGCTACTGGATGACGGGGCGGGAGTGGGGCGGCCAGCCGCGGGAGATCACCGCCACCTTCCAGCGTGTGGGGCTGCTGGGGGAGGGGAGCGAGGTCAAGTACCGCGGCGTCAAGATCGGGCGGGTGGAGACGATCCTCCTCTCGGAGCGCGGGGACGGCGTGTTCGTCACCATGAGCGTGGACCCCGCGGTCAACTTTCCGCAGGACGCGGCGGTGCTGATCTCGGCGGAGTCGTTCTTCGGCGACTGGCAGGCGGAGGTGGTCTCGCAGAACGGCTTCCCGGAGCTGCAGTGGGCCACCACCACGCGCCCCGGGGTGCTCCCCGGCGCCGCGCTCCCCGACATCACCGAGCTGACGGCGGTGGCCGCGCGCATCGCCACGGACATCGAGACGCTGTCCGAGCGGGTGGAGCTGGCCTTCACCGAGGAGACGGCGATCGAGATCCGCGAGACCATCGAGAACGTGGCCGAGGTCTCCGACCAGCTCAGCGGCTTCATCGCGCAGCAGACGGGCACCTACCGCGACGTGTCGCAGAACGTGCTGCAGGCCACCGCCAACGTCCGCGACGCCACCGCCACCGCGGAGCGCGTGGCCGGCGAGTTCGGCGCCGCGGTGAACACCGGCGACATCCAGGCCATGCTGGGCAACGCCCGCCAGGCCAGCGCAAACCTGCGCGACTTCAGCGCGCAGCTGGAGGCGGCCGGCCGGGGCGTCCCCGGCCTCATGGCCCGCGCCGACAGCACCCTGGGCACGGTGAACCAGACGGTCGCCGGCCTCCAGCCGCAGATCGCCGAGATCGGCCCGACCATCGTGGAGGCCCGCGCCGCCATCGGCACGCTGCAGCGCGCCATGGTCAAGATCGAGCAGGGCCAGGGCACCCTCGGCCGCCTGCTGGAGGACCCCGCCCTGTACGAGGAGACGCAGCGCGCCGTGGCGACGCTCCAGCGCCTCATGGCGGACATCCAGCAGAACCCGGCGAAGTACATCGGGGCGCTGCAGGTCTTTTAGGGAACAGGGAATAGGGAACAGGGAACAGCCTGCAACGGCGGCCCTCACCCGGCTCGCTTGAGGCTCGCCACCCTCTCCCAATTCTGGGAGAGGGGACAACTACAGGCGAGGCAAGCGGTTCTCCCCTCTCCCGCTTGCGGGGAAGGGGCCGGGGGTGGGGGCCCCGCGAGGACGCCAGCGCGATGCCCGCGTGAGGGATGCGAGCGCGAAGCGGCGAGACCGCGCGGCAGTTTGCGCGGGCTCGCCTCCGTTAAGCACGGTCGTATCGTGCTTTACGGAGCCGCAGCCCGACCCCGGCGCAGCCGGGGGCACGCCCGAACCAGCAGTTCGTCTTCGACCTGAAAACGCATGCTGATCGTCCAGAAGTACGGGGGAACGTCGGTGGGGACGCCGGAGCGCATCCGGGCCGTCGCGAAGCGGGTGGCGGCGGTGCGGGCGCGCGGGGACGACGTCGTGGCGGTGGTCTCGGCCATGGGCGACACCACGGACGACCTGCTGGCGCTGGCGGAGCAGGTGACCGGGACCGACGCGCCGGGAAAGGTTCACCCGCGCGAGGTGGACATGCTGCTCACCGCGGGCGAGCGCATCTCCATGGCGCTGCTCGCCATGGCGATCCGCGACGAGGGGGCGGAGGCGATCTCCCTGACCGGCAGCCAGGCGGCGATCATCACGGACGGCGTGCACACCGCCGCGCGCATCCGCGAGGTTCGGGCGGGGCGCGTGCGCGAGGCGCTGGCGGAGGGGTGCGTGGTGATCGTGGCGGGGTTCCAGGGCGTCAGCGCGGAGCGGGAGATCACCACGCTGGGGCGCGGCGGATCGGACACCACGGCGGTGGCGCTCGCGGCGGCGCTGGAGGCGGACCGCTGCGAGATCTTCACCGACGTGGACGGCGTCTTCACCGCCGACCCCCGGCGGGTGCCGGGGGCGCGCGTGGTGCCGCAGGTGTCGCACGCGGAGATGATCGAGCTGGCGGCCGCGGGGGCGCAGGTCATGCATGCTCGCGCGGTCGACATCGGCGCCCGCTACGGCGTGGACATCCGCGTGCTGTCGTCGTTCGTGGACGACGGGGCGGACACGGAGGGGCGCGGAACACTCATCACCGGGAAACCCATCCGCATGGAAGAGCTGGCGCTGACCGGGATCACCACCCAGAAGGGGCACGCCAAGATCGTGATGCGCGGCCTCCCCGCGGGAATGGCCACCTCCACGGAGGTGCTGGCGGACCTGGCCGAGGCCGGCGTCCCCGTGGACATGATCTCCGAGCACCAGGAGCCCTCCGGGCGGGTGTCGCTCCAGGTCACCGTGTGGCAGGACGCGCTGGACCGCGCGCGCGCCGTGGTGGAGGCGCTCGCGGCGCGGCTGGGCGGCGGGGAGTGGACGGTGCTGCCGGACCTGTCGCGCGTGGCGCTGGTGGGGAGCGGGATGACGGGGCGGCCGGGGGTGTACGCGCGCGCCTTCCGCGCGCTGCTGGACGCGGGGGTGGAGGTGCACGCGGTGTCCACCTCGGCCATCTCCATCACCCTGCTGGTGGCCCAGGACCGCGAGGACGACGCGCTGCGGGCCCTGCACCGCGCCTTCGAGCTGGAGCGCGCCGCGGACGAGGCCCGCGTCGCCCCGGCGGGACGGTAGCGCCGTGCACGTGGCCATCCTGGGCGCCACGGGCGCCGTCGGCCGGACCATGCTCCGGGTGCTGGAGGAGCGCAGCCTCCCGGTGGAGCGGCTCACGCTGCTGGCGTCGGAGCGCTCGGCGGGGACGCGGATCGAGTGGCGCGGGCGCGAGCTGGAGGTGTCCGCCCCCGCGCCGGGCGCGTTCCGCGGGGTGGACTTCGCCCTGTTCTCGGCGGGCGCGGACCGCTCGCGCACCTGGGGCCCGGTGGCCGCCGACGAGGGCGCCGTGGTGGTGGACAACTCCTCGGCGTGGCGGATGGACCCGCAGGTGCCGCTGGTGGTGCCGGAGGTGAACCTGGCGGCCGCGCGCGAGCGGCCCCGCGGCATCGTCGCCAATCCCAACTGCTCCACCATCCAGATGGTGGTGGCGCTCCAGGCCGTCCGCAGGGCGGCGGGGCTCACCCGGGTGATCGCCACCACCTTCCAGTCGGTGAGCGGGGCGGGGGAGACGGGGCGCGAGGCGCTGCGGCGCGAGGTCGCCGGCGAGGGGCTCAAGCTCCCGCGCATGGCGCAGCCGGTGGAGGGCTCTCCGTTCGCGCGGCGCATCGCGGAGAACGTGATCCCGCAGATCGGCGACTTCGACGAGGAGGGGTGGACCGGGGAGGAGCGCAAGATGATCGGGGAGACGCGCAAGATCCTGGACCTCCCCGACCTCCCCGTGGCGGCCACCTGCGTGCGCGTCCCCGTGGACGTGGGCCACTCGGTGCAGGTGACGGTGGAGACGGAGCGCGAGCTCCCGGCCGACGCGGCGCGGCGCGCGCTGGCGCTCTTCCCGGGGATCCTGCTCCAGTCGGGCCAGGAGGCGTACCCCACGCCGCTGGAGGTGGCGGACCGCGACCAGGTGTTCGTGGGGCGCATCCGCCAGGACCCGTACCTGCCGCGGACGCTGCACTTCTGGGTGGTGGCGGACAACCTGCGCAAGGGCGCGGCGACCAACGCGGTGCAGATCGTGGAGGGGCTCGCGGGTGGGTAGGAGGCGCCGGGGCGGGTCCCAGCGCGGCGGGCGGGCGCGCATCGAGACCAGCGCCGGCGGGGTGATCTTCCGCTGGCACGGGGAGGCGGCGCACGTGCTGCTGATCCGCGACCGCTACCAGCACTGGGGGTTTCCCAAGGGGCACCTGGAGGGCGAGGAGACGCCCGCGGACGCCGCGTTGCGCGAGGTGCGGGAGGAGACGGGGCTGGGCGACCTGGTGCTGGGGCCGCGGCTGCAGACCATCGACTGGTTCTTTCGCTTCCGCGGGCGGCTGATCCACAAGTACTGCCACTTCTACCTGATCGAGGCGCCCACCGGGGACACCTGCCCGCAGGTGGACGAGGGCATCACGGAGTGCGTGTGGCTGCCGCTGCACGAGGCGATCGAGTCCATCTCGTACGACAACGCGCGCGAGGTGCTGCGGCTGGCGGCGGAGCAGCTTCTTGGCGAGCTGGCGCGGCAGGCGTCGGAAGGCATGGCGTCGGGGGGCGGCAATGGTGGGGGGCCGACGGACCGAGGTTCGTAGCCGGGCCGCTACGGAGCCGGACGATACTGCCGTCCGTCTCCTCCGCGGGCTCGGCGAGCCTCACGCGATACAGCCTGCGTGAGTCTCACCTCGCCGGAGGGAGCCAGCCGAAACTGCCCGGCTGTCTCCCTCCGTCACGGATCATACGGGTACTGCGGAACTGCGCACGACGACGACGGCGCCTCCACCGGGATCTCCCGATGAGGCGCCGTTCTGCATCTCGCCCTCCCGCTTCCGCCGCTTACGCCGCTTCCGCCCGCCCTCGCGCCATCGCCTCCAGTTCCGCCGCCACCCGGGCGACCACGCCCTCCCAGTCGCCCGGGCGTTCCTGCCGCACCAGCCGCATCGTCGGGTACCAGGGCGAGTCGTGGCGGCCGCGCATCCAGCGCCAGTCGGCCTCGGCGTGCAGCAGCGTCCGGACGGGCACGCCCAGGGCGCCCGCCAGGTGCGCGGGCATGCTGTCCACCGTGACCACCAGGTCCAGCGCGCGCATCACACCGGCCGCCTCCAGCACGTCATCGGAGCCGGAGACGGCGCCCAGCCCGGGCGGCATGGCGCGCAGCGCGTCACCGCGCTGGAGCACGTGCAGCGCGACGCCGGGGACGCGCGCCAGCGGGGCGAGCAGCTCCGGAGCCAGGGAGCGGCGCGGGTCCCAGTCGCCGGCCTGCCAGACGATCCCCACGGCCAGGCGGCCGTCGCGGGGGAGCGGGGCGGGGTCGGCGTGCAGGTACGGGACGGCGGGGAGCGTGGCCGGGGTGGCGCGGAACACGTGCGCCAGCTCCATCACCTCCACGTCCACGTCGAAGTCGACGTCCGGCGTGCCGTCGTGCAGCGGCAGCAGCCGGTCGATGCCGCGCGCCGTGCGCAGCAGGGGGATGAGCGCGGGCTGGGCCCAGACGACGACCTCGGCCGCGACGGCCTTGAGCAGCGGGGCGAAGCGGATGAACTGGAGGGTGTCGCCAAGGCCGTGGTAGCAGCGCACCAGCACGCGCCTGCCGTCCAGCGGGGTGCCGTCCCAGATCGCCTGCTGGTGGCGGGGGAGGTGCCAGGAGGGCGCGCCGCCGCGGGCGCGCAGCACCGCGTCGCTCACCCGCCACGCAGCCTCCCAGTTCCCCGCCAGCATGTGCCCCGTCCACTCGTCCACGCCGTCCTCCCGTTCCCGGTCCATTGACGATCCCCCTCACCACTCGCCGAAAGCGAGCCGCGTGCCAGCGGGGCGAAAAAGCGGCGCGGCGTGGGAGCCATCCCACGCCGCGCCGGTCCGCGTGCCGATACTTCGCTGGAGGCTACTCGCCGCCCTCCCGCAGCCGGCGGCCGAGCCACAGGCCCAGCGGCACCGCCACCGCCGCGGCGCCCAGACCCACCGCCGCGCTGCGGCCGCCGAGGCTGCCCAGCGCGCTGCGCTTCGGCGCCGGCCTCACCCGCTCCACCGCCCACTGCGTGGCCTTGAGCAGCGCGGCCTTGCGCGGGTTCTTCGCGGCGAACATCATCTTCGGGGCCACGGCGAAAGCCGCGGCCTTGACGAGCTTGCTCTTCTTCATGGGGCTCCTCCCGTTCAGTTGCGTCCCGCCGACCTGTCTGCACCCTTGCAGGAAGCGTGCACGCGGCGCGCTTCCTGCCTGCACCCGCCGGCCGCCGACCCTGGACGTTCCTTCGACTCCCGCACGCGACGCAGCCGATGTCCGACTCGCAGACCCCGCCCCCGGCGCCGGCCCCGGAGGGCCTCAACTGGCGCACCATCCACGGCGTGGTGGTGGTGTTCGTGCTGGCGCTCTTCCTGTACTCGCTGCAGGGGCTCCTCAACCCGTTCCTCCTCTGCCTGCTCTTCCTGTTCCTGGTGTCTCCCAACACCGGGTCGCGGCACTACGTGCTGCTGGTGAGCGCCGTCACCGTGCTGACGCTGATCTGGCTGCTGCAGACCACGGGGTTCCTGCTGGCGCCCTTCTTCCTGGCGGTGGTGCTCGCGTACATCCAGCACCCGCTGGTGCGCGCGCTGGAGCGGCGGGGCCTGTCCCGCAACATGGCCGTGCTGGCGCTGGCGGTTCCGGGCGTGGTGGTCGTCGGGCTGATCGTCGCCTTCGGCATCCCGGCGCTGGCCGGCCAGGTGGCCAACTTCATCCAGAACGTGCCGGGCTACATCCAGTCGCTCACCCTTCGCGTGGAGCGCTGGCAGCTGCTGCTCCAGACCCGCGACCTGCCCTACGTGGACGAGCAGGCCATGCTCGCCCGGCTGCGCTCCGTGCAGCCGGAGGCGGTGGTGGCCTACCTCCAGGAGCGGCAGTCGGCGCTGGCGGGGGCGGCGTGGCGCGGGGTGCTGGGGGTGGGCAAGGGGGTCAGCTCGCTGCTGACGCTGCTCAGCTACGTGTTCCTCACCCCCATCCTGGTCTTCTACCTGCTGCGCGACTGGGACCGCATCACGGCCGGCCTGGCCGGGCTGGTGCCGGCGGCGCAGCAGCCGCGCGTGCTGGGCTTCTTCCGCGAGTACGACCAGCTGCTGGCCGGCTACCTGCGCGGCAACTTCCTGGAGTCGGCCATCGTGGGGGTGCTCACCTGGCTGGGCTACTGGATCCTGGGCGTGCCGTACGCGCTGCTCCTGGGGGTGGTGGCCGGGGTGTTCAACGTCATCCCGTACATGGGGCTGATCGTCTCGCTGATCCCGGCGGTGATCATCGCCCTGTTCACGGCCAACATCCTCCTCTCGCTCGGAAAAGTTTTCCTGGTCTTCATCGTCGTGCAGCTCCTGGACGGCTCGTACATCGGCCCCAAGATCGTGGGAGAGGCCGTAGGTCTGCACCCCGTATGGATTATCCTCGCCCTGTCGGTGGCCGGGTACTTCTTCGGGTTCGTGGGTCTGCTCCTTGCCGTTCCCCTGGCCGTCCTCGTCAAGCTGCTGCTCACCTCCGCGCTCGCCCGGTACCGTGGCTCCGTGCTCTTCCAGGGGGGAGAGGCGAAGATCGCCACGGGCGAGCCGGTGGGCGCGGAAGCGGGACCCGCCGGCGCGTAGGCGCGGGGCGGAGCGCGGGATCCCGGGCCGTACGCCGGGCGCAGTCGTCGTGGGGCGGGGCGGGGCGGCGGGGCCAGCCGGAAACTCTGTCCGGAGGTGACGATGAGCTTCAGGGTCGACCAGGGGCACCGGGGGCCGCGCCGCGCGCGCGGCCCGCGCAGCCGGGTCTCGCAGGGGGTGACCGGGGTGGTGGTGGTGGCGCTGGGGGTGCTGTGGGCCTGCGTGCCGCGCGGGCCGGCGGTGCAGGCGCCCGTCGCCCCCGTGGCGCCGCAGGGGTTCGTGGCGTCGGCGGTGGCGCGGCCGGCGGCGGTGCCCGCGCCGCGGGCCCAGCCGGCCGTCGTGGGCGCGGAACTGGACCGCGAGCTCAAGGCGAGCCTGCGCGCCCCCGCGGCGCCGGCAGGGGCGGAGGCGCCCGCCGCGCCGCTGTTCCGCATCTCGGCGCGGCACGAGATGTCCGCCACCATGTACTGCCTCAAGGGGCGCACCCGCACCGGGATCCGCACCCGCGACGGGGTGGCCGCGGCGGACCCGGAGTTCCTGCCGCTGGGCTCGGTGGTCCGATTGTCCCGCGACGGGCGCCCGCTGGGGGTGTTCGTGGTGATGGACACCGGCGGGGCGGTCAAGGGGCGCAAGATCGACATCTACGTGGACGACTGCGCCGAGGCGACCCGCTGGGGGCGGCGGCAGGTGACCGCCGAGGTGCTGGACCTGGGCCGCGACGCGGCCTGAGCGTGGGGCGGACCGTCCCCGCGCGCCGGGGGTAACAGGACGACGCGGGACCGGGGGCTCCGGTCCCGCGTCGTCGTTCACCGGACCCGGGCCGTACGCGTGGCTGCGCTGCAGACCTTTCTCCTCCTCGTCCTCGCCGCGTTCGGCGTGGCCGCGCTGCTGTCGCGGCTGCTGGGCTCGCTGCTCCGCCTGGGGCTCGCCGCGGCCGAGAAGACCCACAACGACGGGCTGCTGGACGCCAGCCTGCGCCGCGGCGACCTGACCGCGCTGGCCGAGCGCCAGGCCGAGGTCAGGACGCTGCGGCGCTCCCGCGCGCGCACCGGGCTGCTGGTGGTGCTGTGGGCGGCGCTGCTGGTGGCCCCGGCGGCGGCGGGGTGGGGGCGCGAGGCGTACGCGCTCTGCTCGCTGCTCTGGCTGCTCCCCGGCCGCCCCGCGCTCCCGCGGCGCGTCCCCGCCCGCCCGTAGGCCCCCCATCGCAAAAAATCGTTACAGCTTCGCTGCGCCCGCGTGGACAAACCCTGCATTTTCCACGCGACATTCCCCGCCGGGTGGATAACTGCCGCACGGCGTGGCGCCTTCAGGCGGCGCCCTCCGCGCTGCGGCGCGCGAACACGGGAGAGCCGGGATGAGCGGGATGCAGCTGCTGACGGAGGCGAAGCTGGCGGAGATCGAGGAGCGGCTGGGGCGGGCGACGCCGGGCCCCTGGGCGTGCAAGGACCGGCTGGGCGGCGGGGGGTGCTTCGTGTTCTCGGAGGAGACCTTCCACGTGGTTGCCGTGGAGGAGGACGAGGAGCCCGCGGTCGTCGTCCCCCTGGGGAGGGGGGACGCGGCGTTCATCGCCGCCGCGCGCGAGGACGTCCCCCTCCTGCTGGCCGAGGTGAGGCGGCTGCGGGCGCTCCGGGCCGCGGCCGGCCCTTCTGCCGCGGCCTGAGCCGGCCCGTCCGCCGGGCTACTTGCTGGAGCGGGTCCAGAGCAGCACCACCCCGCAGGCGGAGTTCATCAGGTTGTACTCCGGGGGCACCTGGCTGGGGCCGCGGTAGACCTCCACCGCCTCCAGGCTCTGCATGTGGATGTCGTCGATGCTTTCCAGGCGCGACTGCATCCCGTCCAGGAAGACCAGCATGTCGCAGACGAAGTTGTTCCCGCCGCCCTGGCTCGGGCGCCCCGCCGCCCGGGTCCTGGGCTGCCGCTCCGACAGCGAGATCCCGTAGCGCACCGACTGCAGCTTGTAGTTGTCCCCGCCGGTGGGGACCACCCGGACGCCCTGCACCCGGCGGAACAGCTCGCTGGTGCGGATCGCCCCGCTGTCCTCGATCTGCTCGCGCGTCAGGAAGGAGCCGACCCCCGCCTCCTTGCGCCGGTAGAAGCCCCCCATCTGCAGCAGCCGGACCTCCGGCGTGGCGACCGCCGTCACCCCCTGAACGGCCACGGCGGCCGGCTCCAGCTCCACGTCCACCTCCAGCCCCCCGGTGGCCGGCACCTCCAGGCTGAATTCGGCGGGGCGGAAGCCGATGCGCGTCACCAGCACGAAGATGCGCCCCGGCGCGACCCCCGGGAGCCGCACCCAGCCGGAGTCGCCGGACATTCCCTCGCCGCTCCCCACGACGATCACGCGGGCACCGGGAATCGCCCGGTCGGAGGGGTCCACCACGCGGATCCCCACCCCGGGCGGCCGGATCGCGCCCTGCTGCGCCCGCGAGGCCGCCGGGGCGGCGAGGAGGAGCGCGGCCAGCAGCGGCAGGACGGACACGAGGTGTCTGGTCATGGGCAGGTGCGCTGGAGGGTGGGCAGGAGGGGGCGGTGGGCGCCCCGGGCTTCTCTTACGATGCTGCGCGGCCGCGCCGCGAACAAGCCCTTTGGCGCCCTCGGGGACGGGATTCCCGCCGCGGCGGCCGCGGACCTCAGCGGAAACAGGCGATGGGCACGTCCAGCGGCTCCCACTCGCCGGCGTACGAGAAGTGCCACCACTCCTTGTCGTAGTTGCGGAAGCCCTCCGCCTCCATGGCCCGCACCAGCCGCTGGCGGTTCTCCTGCACCTGGCCGCCCGCGTTTGCCGTGTGCGCCGCCGGGGAGAAGTAGTCGTAGCCCGTCCCCATCTCCGCCTCCCGCCCGCTCCGGCGCCGGATCAGCGTGACGTCCACGGTGCCGCCCCGGTTGTGGCCGCTGCGCTCGGCGACGTACCCCTGCTCCAGCACCCAGCGGTTGCCCGTGCGCTCCGCCCACTCCACCATCGCCCGGGTCGCGCGCACCGGCCGGTAGGCGTCCCACACCTTGATGCCGTACCCCTCCTCGCCCAGGCGGCGGTGCACCCGCAGCAGCGCCTGCGCCGCCTCCGGGCGGAGCAGGGCGCGCGGGTTCTCGTAGCCGGGGAGCGGCGCCCCGGTGAAGTTGGCGGGGGTGGCGTAGTGGATCTCCACGCGGATGGAGCGCGCCAGCGAGCGCACGTCCACCAGGGTGCCTGGGGCCACGGGCGGGCAGCTCGCGGGCGTGGCGGCGGCGGCACGTGGGGCCGCGGCGGGAGTGGCGGCCGGAGCGCACGCAGCGATCGCCGCCAGCAGGGCGGCGAGCAGCGCGGGAGCCTGGAGCCGGGGAGCGCGGGAGGGCGTCACGTGCGGGGAGGTTGGGGGTGAACGGAATCCGGGTGAGCCGGCCCGCCGCGGACGCAGCGCGGAGCCGCGAGAGGGATGCGAGCGCGAAGCGGCGAAACCCAACAGCAGTACCGTTGGGGTTCGCCTCCGTTGCAAACGGTCGTATCGTTTGCTACGGAGCCGCAGCCCGACCCCGCGTCAGCGGGGGCACGCCCAAACCCGGCAGTTCAAAGCCGTTTTCAGAACTCGAACCGCTGGCCGTCCGCGCCCACCTCCAGCGCGGAAAAGATCTCGCGGGCACGCGCCAGCTCGCCCGCGTCCAGCTCCGGCGGCAGGTGCACCAGCACCAGCCGCCCCGCCCCGGCGCGCGCCGCCGTCCGCGCCGCGCCCTCCGGGGTGGTGTGCCCCCCGAAGCCGCCGGTGGCCTCGTGCGCCAGCAGGGCGGCGCCCGCCGCCAGCCGCCCGATCGCCTCCGACTCCTCGGTGTCGCAGGAGTACGCGGCCACCCCGCCGCCGCGGCGGTCCTCCACCCGCAGCCCGATCACCGGCACGCTGTGCGTCCCCGGGGCGGCGGTGATCCGCCAGGCCTCGCTCTCCAGCACGGGGGCGCCCTCCTCCAGCGCCACCTCGTTCCAGAGGATCTCCGGCACCCCCTTCCAGCCGCCCGTCTCGAACGATTCCCAGCACCGCCGCGCCTGTGCCAGCGCCGGAGCCGGGCCGTACAGGGGGATGGGCCGCCGCCGCCCGGAGAGCCAGATCTTCTCCATGAAGAGCGGAAAGCCGGACACGTGGTCGGCGTGCTCGTGGGTGACCACCAGCGCCTCGATCCGGTCCAACTCCACGCCCGCGGCCTGGAGCCGCTGCACCACGTCGCCGCCGCAGTCCACCACCACCACGGAGCCGGGCTGCTCGAAGGCGAGCATGGTGGTGGTGCGGTCGCCGCCGCTGAAGCCGGCGCCGGTGCCCAGGAGGTGAAGGGTGGCCACGGCTACGCGTCCTCGCCCTTGCCGTTCTCCTCCTGCCGCGGCTCGTCCGTGATGGAGGTGTTGCAGTAGTGCGCGGGGTTGGCGCGGGTGCCGGCGAAGCTGCGCTGCCACTCCTCGGCCACGTTGCCGTCCACCGTCCCCGGCTCGGCGGGGCGCACCACGAACTGTGCCGCCCGCTGCATGTGGCGGGTGGAGTCGTCGGGGGTGCGCGCGCTCATGGCCGAGTCCACGTACGCCAGCGCCGAGTTGCGGTTTTCGGCGTAGTTGCGGTACACCGCGGCGTACTCGTACACGGCGCGGATCCCCGGGGCCACGCCGCCGCTCGCGGCGGCCAGGGTGTCCAGGCTCGCCAGGTTCTCGCGGGCGCGGATGGTGAGCTCCTCGGCCACGCACGCGTTGCGGGCGGCGGCGACGCGCGACGCGCGACGCTGGGGGCTCTCCCCGGAGTCGCCCCCGCAGGCGGCGAGCAGGGCGGGGAGGGCGAGGAGGACGGCGGCGGTGCGAAGGGTCATCTGCGGCAGACGGGTGGGGTGGTCTCCGGGCGCGGCGTCAGGCGGCCGCGCCCCCATCGGGAAAGAACAGGTCGCGCTCCAGCAGCTCGCAGAGCAGGTGGATCACGGTGATGTGGCCCTCCTGGATCCGCTCGGTGGCGGCGGAGGGGACCACCAGCGCCTCGGCGCACAGCGCCCGCATCCGCCCGCCGTCCTTGCCGGTGAGCCCGACCGTGAGCGCCCCGCGCTCGTTGGCGGCCTCCACCGCGGCCAGCACGTTGGGCGAGTTGCCGCTGGTGCTGATCGCCACCAGCACGTCGCCCTCGCGCACCATGGCCTCCACCTGGCGGCGGAAGGCGGTGGCGTAGTCGTAGTCGTTGCTCCAGCAGGTGAGCGTGGGGGCGTCCAGCAGGTGGTGCGCGGGAAGGCCGGGGCGCTCGCGCTTGTAGCGGGCCACCAGCTCCTCCACCAGGTGCATGGCGTCGCACGCGGAGCCGCCGTTGCCGCAGGCGTACAGCCGGTTGCCGGCGCGGAACGCGTCCGCCACGCGGCCGGCGATACGCACCACGTCGGGAGCCATGTCCCGGAGGGCGTGCTTGACGCGGGCGGAGTCTTCCAGGGCCTCGCGCACGAGGGCTACGGGGTCGTACGGCGTCATTCCGGGTTTCGAACAGAATTGAACGGCTGATGACCGCGGATTCGGGCGTGCCCCCGGCTGACGCCGGGGTCGGGCTGCGGCTCCGTAGCGAACGATACTACCGTTCGCAACGGAGTCGAGCCCCGGCAAACTGCCGCCGGGTCTCGCCCCTTCGGGCCGACATCCCTCACGCAGCTGCCGACGCGCACGCAGGATCCAGCAGTTGCCCCCTCTCCCAGGATTGGGAGAGGGTGGCGAGCCTCAAGCGAGCCGGGTGAGGGCGCCGTGAGGGCCCGGACAATCTACCGCTTCGGGCGTCCGGGCGGGAGACGGCGGTCGTGGCCGAGCGCGCCGTAGCGCGCCAGGATCTCGCGCACGCGGTCCAGCGGCAGGGCCTCGGCGGTGCCGCGGTGGCCCTTCGTGGTGGTCGCGCGGAACAGGGAGTTGTAGATGGCCTCCTCCGTGGCCTCCACGACGGCTTCGAAGAGGGGGGAGAGCAGGTCGTTGGGGAGCGCGTCCAGCTGGTGCAGGGCGCCGCGGCGCTCGGGGGTGCGGCGCACGCCCTCGGCGGTGGAGAAGGCGAGGGCGTAGTCGCCGGAGCCGTTGCTCATGGGCGTGCCGGTGCGGCCCAGGCCCACCATGGCGCGGGCGGCCAGGCGCTCCAGGCTACGGGGGTCCAGCGGCGCGTCGGTGGCCACCACGATCATGATGGAGCCGTCGGCGTCGCCGCGGTCCAGCTCCGCCTTCAGGAAGTAGCGGTCCAGCTCGCGGCCCACGGGGGCGCCCAGCACCTGGAGGATGCCGCCGTAGTTGCTCTGCACCAGCACGCCCACGGTGTACCCGCCCAGCGAGCGCGGCAGCGCCCGCGACGAGGTGCCGATCCCGCCCTTCCACCCGAAGGCCTGCGTCCCCGTCCCCGCGCCCACGGAGCCCTCCTCCACCGGGCCGCCGCGGGCCTCGCGGATGGCGCGCAGCACGTGCTCGGCGCGCACCGGGCGGGCACGGATGTCGTTGAGCGTGCCGTCGTTGGTCTCGCCCACCACGGCGTTGACGCTGCGCGCCTCCGGGTTCTGCGCCAGCACGTGGTCCAGCACCGCGTCGGCGGCGCGGGGGACGCACAGGGTGCAGGTGAGCACCACGGGCGTCTCGATCTCGCCCAGCTCCCGCACCTGCGTCACGCCCATCAGCTTGCCGAAGCCGTTGCCCACGAACACCGCCCCGGGGACCTTGTCCGTGAACAGGTTGCCGCCGTGCGGCAGGATCGCGGTGACGCCGGTGCGGACGGAGTCGCCCTCGCGCACGGTGACCTGCCCCACCCGGACGCCGGGGACGTCGGTGATGGCGTTCAGCGGCCCCGGCGGGAGCACGCCGGGCGCCACGCCCATCTCGCGGGCGCGCGGGCGGGAGTTGGCGACTTCCTGGGCCATGAGCGGCGCGGCGAGGGCGAGCAGGGCGAGGAGCAGGGGCAGCGGGCGGGCGCGCATCGGGGCTCGGCGGGTGCGGGGCGGCAGGGCCGCGGGTGGCACCCCCGTTGCGATGGCCGCGCGGGGGCGCCGCGGCGCCGGGTTCCCATCCCAGGTAAGGACCGATGAAGCGAGCCGCAAGGCCGGGCCCCCGCGTCCGGCGCCTCCTCCTCCCCCTCCTCCCGGCGCTCATGGCCGTGGCGGGCGGCTGCCGCCGCCCGGAGGCGACCGTGGAGGTGGGGGCCGGCCGCACCCTGCCGCTCCCCGCCCCGGTGGACTCGGCGGCGTCCATCGCCGCGGCGCCGGGGGGGCGCGTCTGGCTGGCGGCCGGCGGGCGCCTGGCGCTGCTGGACACCGCCCGCGCCCCGGCGCCCGCCCCCGTGGAGCTGGGCACCGCGGACGCAGCGCGCATCCTGGGGAGCGACACCGCCGCCGTGTACCTGCGCGCCGGCGGCCGCGTGCTCGCCGTACAGCCCGACAGCGGCCGGGTGCGCGCGCGGCGCGGCGGGGTGGGGGCGGACGGCTTCGCGCCGGACCCGCGCGGCGGGGGCGCCTTCGTGGCGACGCGCTGGGGCGGGGTGACGGGGGTGGCGCCGGGATCGCTGCGCCCGCTGTGGAGCTGGCCGGAGCGCGGCCCCGCCGGCACCGCGCTCGCCGTGTCGCCGCTGGGCGACCGCGTCTACCAGGCGCTCGGCGGCGACGAGCCGCGCATCCTGGTCCGCGACGCGCAGACCGGCCGCATCCTGGCCGAGACGGAGACCGCCGCCGCGGTGCGCTCGCTGGACGCCGGCCCCGACGGCACGCTGTACGCCGTCACCGGCGAGGGGCGGCGCGCCTCGCTCTCCGCGCTGCGCCCGGGACCGGCGGGGCTCGCCGAGCGCTGGGACGTGGCGCTGCGCGGCCTGGAGGTGGGCGACTCGGCGCGGGTGGTGGTGTCGCCGGCGGGGGGGCGGGTGGCGCTGGTGTCTCGCGAAGGCGGCGGGACGCTGCGGGTGCTGGACGCCGCCACCGGCCGCGTGGTCTCCGGCGAGAGCGGCGTGCTGGACGCCGCCTTCGCCGCCGACGGCTCGCTGCTGGTGCTCACCCCGCGCGAGGTCCGCATCGTCCCGTGAGGCAGGGGGACGGCTGAGGCTCTGGCGCGCTTCGGCGGACTCCGGCGTAGGGGGTCGGCCGGGGGATTCTGCTCCGGGGGAGCCGAACTCGCCCACTCTCCGTCTGCGCTTTCGGGATCACGCTGGCTTCGAACATGACGTTCCCCCTGCGCAGCCTCCCCCGACCTCCCTGCGCAGATCGCAGGAACTACAACAGCAGTTCTCCCCCTCTCCCGCTTGCGGGGGAGGGGGCCGGGGGAGGGGGCCGCCCCGGCGCGCCGATCTCGCCTCCCGGGAAGCCCTCCCCCGGCACGGGGGAGGGTGGCGAGCCTCAAGCGAGCCGGGTGGGGGCCTCCCGAGGACGCCAGCGCCACCCCCGCGTGAGGGATGCGAGCGCGAAGCGGCGAAACCCAACAGCAGTACCGTTGGGGTTCGCCTCCGTTACGCAGCGTTGTTTGCTGCGTTACGGAGCCGCAGCCCGACCCCGCGTCAGCGGGGGCACGCCCGAACCCGCAGTTCAAATCCGGACCCGAAACGCCGAGGGCGCCCGGAGGATGAACCCCCGGGCGCCCTCGACTCGCAAAAAAGAACCCGCGCTCAGTGGCCCAGGTCGGACGCGTCCTTGTTCTTGCCCAGGAGCAGCGCCGCCGCGATGAACGGCAGGCTGTTCATGCCCAGCACCAGCAGCGCCGCCCAGAGCATCAGCTTGGGGCCCCAGATCAGCGCGTAGCCGGCCGCGATGATGGCGGGGAGGGTGATCAGGACCGCGCCGATCATGAAGAGTCGCATGTCGAAGTCTCCGCAGGAACTGTCTCGTCGGGCGGCCGCGCCGGCACGACGCTCGAAGCAGGGTCGGTTCGGCCCGCATATTACCCGGGCGCGCACCGTCCCGCAAGCCGGAGGCATCTTGTGTGCCGTAGGGGTTTTCTCCCCGCGGCGGTAGGGTTTTCCCCCGCCGCGGGGCGCACCGCGAGGGGCGGTCCTCCCGATTGTGTCCCCCGCCCGGCGCCGCGATGATTCCGGTCTGGTCTTCCAACGCGACAGGGAGGTGGCGAGATGCCCACGACGGATAGCGGGACCACCGCGGCGGAGCGCGCGCCGGGGATGGGGACGCGCATGGCGCGGGCGATGCGGCTGCGCTGCCCGCACTGCGGGCGGGGGCGGGTGGTGAGGACGTGGCTCCACATGCGGGAGCGCTGCCCGGCGTGCGGCATCCGCACGGCGCGCGGCGAGGACGACTTCATGCTGGGGGCGATGGTGTTCAACATCGCCTTCGCCGAGGGGCTGCTCGCCCTGGTGCTGGTGGGCGTCGCCGTGGCCACCTGGCCGGACGTGCCCTGGAGGTTCCTCCAGTTCGGCGGCCCCGTGCTGATGGTGCTGGCGCCCATCGCGTTCCTCCCCTTCTCGCGCACGCTGTGGATGGCGTTCGAGCCGCTGTACTTTCCCGTCTCGCCGGAGGAGGCGGAGGAGGGGCGGCGCTGGGTGCGGGAGAACGAGAGGGGACAGGGAACAGGGGACAGGGGATAGCCTGCGACGGCAACGGCGATGCGGCAGTCGGGAACGGGGCCTCTTCCGCGATGGCGGGAGGGGCCCCGCGCCGTTCCGGGGGGCGGAGGCGGCGGCGGTTCCCGGCGGGTCGTAATCCGTTCGTCCGTAGAATCTTGCAGTCGGACCCGGGGCGGGCACCCGAATTGCGAATCCGTGGCCCACTACCGAGAGAGCGTGCGCCGGCCCCGGGTGGGAGCCGGCGGTCGGCGTGCCTGCCATAGCGGAGGGAGCGATGGGGAACCTGGCCCTGGACGGGGCGGTGGAGGGCGGCGGCGCACGGGCGCCGCGCGCGGATCGTGCGGGACGCGGGCGGACGGCGCGGGCGGCGGCGGCGCTCCTGCTGGCGGGGGCGGCGCTCGCCGGGGCGGGGCCGCTCCAGGCGCAGTACTTCGGCCAGAACCGGGTGCAGTACCGGGAGTTCGACTTCCGGATCCTGTCCACCGAGCACTTCGAGGTCTACTACTACCCCGAGGAGGAGGTCGCCGTCCGCGACGCCTCGCGCATGGCCGAGCGCTGGTACACCCGGCTCTCCCGGCTGCTGGACCACGAGCTGGAGGGGAAGCAGGCGCTGATCCTGTACGCCAACGAGGCGGACTTCCGGCAGACCGGCGTGATCTCCACCCCGGGCGAGGGGACCGGCGGCGTCACCGAGGGCGGGCGGCGCCGCATCATCATGCCGCTGGCCGACACCTACGAGCAGACCGACGAGGTGGTGGGGCACGAGCTGGTGCACGCCTTCCAGTACGACATCTCCGGTATCGGGCGCTCGGCGTCCGGGCCGGGCGCGCGGGCGGCGGGGCTTGCCGGGGCGCCGCTCTGGTTCGTGGAGGGGATGGCGGCGTACCTGTCGCGCGGCCCGGTGGACCCGCTCACGGCCATGTGGCTCCGGGACGCGGCGCTCTCCGGCACCATCCCCAGCATCGAGCAGCTCACCCGCGACCCGCGCGTCTTCCCCTACCGCTGGGGGCAGGCGCTGTGGGCGTACGTGGGCGGCCGCTACGGTGACGCCGCCATCGGGCAGATCCTCAAGCAGGTGGGGCAGGGGATCCAGTACGACCAGGCCATGGAGACGGTGCTGGGCGCCGAGCTGGAGGAGATCGGCGACGACTGGGCCGCCTCCATCCGCCGCGCCTACCTGCCGCTCCTCACCACCCGGGTCGAGGCGCGGGAGATCGCCCGGCCGCTGGTCACCGAGCGGCGCGGGGGCGGCAGCCTCAACGTGTCGCCCTCGCTGTCGCCGGACGGGCGCTACGTCGCCTTCCTGTCCGAGCGGGAGGAGTTCGAGGTGGAGCTGTGGCTGGCCGACGCCCGCACCGGCGAGGTGATCCGCCGGCTGCAGCGGGGGACCGCCCTGGACCCGGAGTACGTCAGCCTCCAGTTCATCGGCTCCGCGGGCACCTGGTCGCCGGACGCGCGGCAGTTCGCGTTCACCGCCGAGACCGGCGGCACCGACCAGCTGGTGATCGTGGACGTGGAGCGGGGGCGGCGGGCGCGCGAGTTCACCATCCCCGACGTGCGCGGGCTCAGCAACCCCACCTGGTCGCCCGACGGCGCCACCATCGTGGTGTCCGGGCAGCGCGGCGGGCTCAGCGACCTGTACGCGGTGGACGTCCGGACCGGCGCCGCGCGCCAGCTCACCGACGACCGCTACGCCAACCTGCACCCGTCGTACTCGCCGGACGGGCGCACGGTCGCCTTCGTGACCGACCAGGCGCCGGGAACCGACTTCGGCGCGCTGCGCTACGGCAGCTACGCGGTGGCGCTGCTGGACGTGGCCGCGGGCACGGTCACCCCCGTCGCGGGGACCGCGGTGCCGTCGGGGCCGGTGATCCCGGGCGGCTTCGTGCCCAAGAGCATCAACCCGCAGTGGAGCCCGGACGGCCGCTCCATCTACTTCATCTCCAACCGCAGCGGCATCCCCAACGTGTACCGGGTGGAGCTGGCCACCGGGGTGGTGTCGCAGGTGACCCGGGTGTTCAGCGGCGTGGCCGGGATCACCGAGCTGAGCCCGGCGCTTTCCGTGGCCCGCAGTGACGGGCGGCTCCTGTTCTCGGCGTTCGAGCGGGGCGGCTACAACATCTACGCCCTCACCGAGCCCCGGGAGCTGGCCGGCACCCCGCTCCCCGTCGCCGCCACGGCGGCGGCGCGCGACACGGTGCTCCTGGCGGCCACCCTGCCGCCGGTGCCCCGTCCGGCGGAGCCGGCGTTCAACCGGGTGCTGGCGCTCCTGGCCGACCCCGGCAGCGGGCTCCCCGCCGCCACCGTCGCCACCGCGTGGCCGTCGCGCCCGTACCGCCCGCGCATCTCCCTGGAGTACCTGGGGCAGCCGCAGGTCGGCGTCAGCACGGGCGACGCCTTCGGGCGCGGCGGGGTGTACGGCGGCATCGCCGGCATCTTCAGCGACCAGCTCCGCTACCACACCATCTACGGCGTGGTGCAGGCGCAGGGGCAGCTGGACGAGCTGGGCTTCTCCACCGTGTACCTCAACCAGCGCCACCGCTGGAACTGGGGCGTGGCGGCGCAGCGCCTCCCCGCGGTGTACGGCTTCGTGACCGAGGGCTTCGACCCCGAGGACGAGTCGCGCTACCTGCGGCAGTTCGTGCGCACGCGCTTCTTCGACACCAGCCTGCAGGGGATCGCCCAGTACCCGTTCTCGCGGGCGCAGCGGGTGGAGTTCCGGGCCGGGCCGCGGCGCATCTCGCAGGACCTGCAGATCATCGAGCAGGCGTTCCAGCTGGACGCCAACGGCAACGTCATCGGCGTCAGCGACTTCGAGAACCGCGACGTGGACGGGCCGGCGTTCAACCTGGTGGAGTCGTCCGCGGCGCTGGTGTACGACAACGCGCTGGTGGGCTACACCTCGCCCATCGCCGGGCAGCGATTCCGCTTCGAGGTGGCGCCCACCTTCGGCAACATCCGGTACACGCAGGCCATCGCCGACTACCGGCGCTACTTCTACCTGCGGCCGTTCACCTTCGCGGTGCGCGGGCTCCACTTCGGCCGCTACGGCGCCGACGCGGAAGCGGACGCCGGGGGGAACCGCTACTTCAACGACATCTACCTGGGGCAGCCGCAGCTGCTGCGCGGCTACAACGACACGTACAACCGCTGCGTGGAGCAGAACGGCACCGGGGGCGAGTGCAACGTGCTCCAGCAGCTGCTGGGGAGCCGCATCGGCATCGCCAGCGCGGAATTGCGCTTCCCGCTGATCCGGCAGGTGGTGGTGGGCAACTTCGGTCTGCCGCCCATCGAGGGGATCGCCTTCGCGGACGCGGGCACGGCGTGGAGCAAGGGGACGCGGCCGACCTTCCAGCGCGGGATCGTGGAGGACCCGGAGGAGCGCGGGTTCCTGACCAGCGCCGGGGTGGGCGGGCGCATCAACCTGCTCGGGTTCGCGGTGCTGGAGGTGGACTACGTCAGGGGCTTCGAGAGCGACCGCGGCTGGCACTGGTCGTTCGCGCTCCAGCCGGGGTGGTAAGCAGAGTCTTTAACGGCTGATTTGGGCGTGCCCCCGGCTGGCGCCGGGGTCGGGCTTCGGCTCCGTAGGCGAGCAAACAACGCTCGCCAACGGAGTCGAGACCCGGCGGAAACAGCCCCGCCCGGTCTCGCCCCTTCGGGCCGTAATCCCTCACGCGACGGCAGCCCCCCCCCAACCCCTCCCCCGCAAACGGGGGAGGGGCTTTTTGTCACTGTCGCCGTGCTCCCCCTCTCCCAGCATTGGGAGAGGGGGCCGGGGGGTGAGGGCCCGCCGTTGCCGTTGCAGGCTGTTCCCTGTTCCCTGTCCCCTGTTCCCTGTCCTGTCCCCTGTCCCCTGTCCCCTGTCCCCTGTCCCCTGTCCCCTGTCCCCTGTCCCCTGTCCCCTGTCCCCTCCGTGGCACGGGCGGTGCAGCGACCCCGGGGCTCCTACGGATCGAACCAAATCTCACGCGGGCGGAGGCGGCATGGCGGACCAGGTGCGGGGCAGGTGCGCGGTGGTGACGGGGGCGAGCAAGGGGATCGGCTACGCCATCGCGGAGGCGCTGGCGGGGGCCGGGGGGAACGTGGTGATCTCGGCGCGCAACGAGGCGGAGGTGCAGGAGGCGGCGCGGCGGCTGGGCGAGGTGTCGGAGGGGGAGGTGGTCGGCGTCGCCGCGGACGTGCGCCGGCTGGAGGACGTGCGGCGCATGATCGGCACGGCGAGCGAGCGCTTCGGCGGGGTGGACATCCTGGTCAACAACGCGGGCGTCGGCGGCTTCGCGCCCATCGACCGGATCGACCCGGAGCGGTGGAACCAGATCATCGAGACCAACCTCACCGGCGTCTACTACTGCTGCCACGAGGCCATCCCGTCGATGCGGGAGCGGGGCGGCGGGTGGATCATCAACATCGCCTCGCTGGCCGGCAAGAACCCGCTGGCGGGCGGCACCGCCTACAACGCCTCCAAGTTCGGGCTGGTGGGCTTTTCCGAGGCGCTGATGCTGGACGTCCGCGAGTACGACATCCGCGTCAACTACATCATGCCGGGGAGCGTGGCCACCTACTTCAACGGCCACACCCCCAGCGAGGCCGATGCCTGGAAGATCCAGCCCGAGGACATCGCGCAGATCGTGATGGACCTGCTGGCCTTTCCCGGCCGCACGCTGCCCTCGCGCGTGGAGGTCCGCCCGTCCAGGCCGCCGAAAAGATAGGGGACAGGGGACAGGTTACAGGGGACAGCCTGCAACGGCGGTTGTCGTGGCTGGCTGTAACCTGTCCCCTGTAACCTGTAACCTGCCGTCCCACACTCTCGCACTCCCCGCCCATGGCCGACTACTCGCCCCACAAGCCCAAGGCCGTCATCTGGGACCTGGACGGCACCCTGTCCGACGACCGGGCGCGCGCGCACTACGTGGAGGTGGAGCAGGGGCGCGCGCGCGACTGGGAGTCGTACTTCGACGCCATCGACCAGGACCCGCCCATCGCCGCGTCCATGGAGATCCTCCAGGCCATGCGGGCGCACGGGTCGCGCGTCGTGTTCCTCACGGGGCGGCCGGACTACACCCGCGAGAAGACGGAGAAGTGGCTCAAGGCCAACGGGCTGGATGACTACGACCGGCTGGTGATGCGGCCGGCGGGGGAGCGCCGCCCGGCCGGGTACTTCAAGGCCGAGGCGGTCGCCGCGCTGCGCGAGGAGTACGAGCTGGTGTGCGCCTTCGAGGACCGCATCGACGTGGCCGACGCGCTGCGCGAGGCGGGGGTGCCGGTGTTCCTGTACGGCGCGGGGATGGAGGCCGCCGCGGAGGCGCTGGAGGTGCTGGAGGCCGACCAGGACGAGCTCCTGGAGGACGCCGCGGCCCGTTCCGACGAGGCAACGGGCGGCGAGGGGGGGTAGGGAGGTAAGGACCGTCTACTTTCTGCGCAACCAGTAGCCGCTGCGGCGGCGATGGTGCGCGACGGCGACAATGAGGATGTTTTCCGGCTCGTCACGGAAGACCAGGCTGTACGGGAACCTGCGCAACAGCAGCCGTCGGGTGCCGCGGATCAGCGGTGTTCCCGATTCCGGGTGGAGTCGGGCCGCGTCAACGACTCGGTGGACCTCGTCCAGGAACTCGCCTCCAAGTCCGGTTCGCTCTCCCTCGTAACGTTCCGCCGCCTCGGTCATCTCTGCGCGGGCTTGGCGGAGGAAGCGGAAGCCTTTCACCGGCTGAGCCGGCGCCGCGCCTCGGCGAACACCTCGTCACCCGGAACGGACTCCGCTCCTCCTGCCTCGTACTCGTCCAGCCGCCGGTGGATCTCCTCCGACCACTCTTGCTCGAACGCCGTATGGCCCTCGAAGCTCGCCAGGAGCCGCTCGATCAGATGGGCTCGTTCGTCGTCCGGCAATTCCAGCGCTGCGTTCTCGAGCTGGTCGACTGTCCAGGTCATGCTTCGCTCCACGGCATAGGATTCGTCCGCAATCGAACATGGCGTAATCAATATATACCATCGGCAGTTTCTGGAGGACACGGATTGGTTTGCGCTACACAGGGGACTCCCCCATCTTCAGCCCTGCCTGGAAACCGCGCGGCGCCCGCTGGACCCGCCGCGCACCCACTGCTCCGCAACGAGGATCCATGACGGATAGCAACTCCGGATTCCGCACCGAGCGCGACTCGCTCGGCGAGATGCAGGTCCCCGCCGCCGCCCTGTACGGCCCGCAGACCCAGCGCGCCGTGGAGAACTTCCCCATCAGCGGCATCCGCTTCCCGCGCCGCTTCATCCACGCGCTGGGCACCATCAAGAAGGCGTGCGCCGCCGCCAACCTGGAGATGGGGTGGCTGGACGCGCAGACCGCCGACGCCATCGCACGCGCCGCCGACGAGGTGATCGAGGGGCGGCTGGACGCCGAGTTCGTGCTGGACGTGTTCCAGACGGGGAGCGGCACCTCCAGCAACATGAACGCCAACGAGGTGATCGCCACCCGCGCCACGGTGCTGCTGGGAACCGGCAAGGTGCACCCCAACGACCACGTCAACATGGGGCAGAGCTCCAACGACGTGATCCCCACGGCCATGCACGTGTCCGCCCGCGTCGCCATCCACCAGGACCTGATCCCGGCGCTGGAGCGGCTGCGCGACGCCCTCGCCGCAAAGGCCGCCGAGTTCGACGACGTGGTCAAGAGCGGCCGCACCCACCTGATGGACGCCACCCCCGTGCGGCTGGGGCAGGAGTTCGGCGGCTATGCCTCGCAGCTGGAGCACGGCATCCGCCGCCTCCGCAACGCCTCCGAGGAGCTGGCCGAGCTGGCGCTGGGCGGCACCGCCGTGGGCACCGGCACCAACGCGCACCCGGAGTACGCCGCGCGCGCCATCGCCGCCATCAGCCGCGACACCGGGCTGGAGTTCCGCGAGGCCGAGAACCACTTCGAGGCCCAGGGCGCGAAGGACGCGTACGTCAGCGCCTCCGGCGCGCTGAACACGCTGGCCGTGTCGCTCCTCAAGATCGCCAACGACGTGCGCTGGCTGGCGAGCGGGCCCACCTCCGGCCTGGCCGAGATCACCCTCCCCGCCGTGCAGCCGGGCTCCTCCATCATGCCGGGCAAGGTGAACCCGGTGATGAGCGAGGCCATGATGATGGTGTGCGCGCAGGTCATGGGGAACCACGTCACGGTCACCGTGGGTGGGCAGCACGGCAACTTCGAGCTGAACGTGATGATGCCGGTGATGGCCAACGCGCTGCTCCAGTCGGTGGCGATCCTGGCGGCCGCCTGCGACGCCTTCCGCGGCAAGGCCGTGGAGGGGATCGGCGCCAACCGCGAGCGCTGCCGCGAGCTGCTGGAAAAGAACCCCTCCATCGCCACGGCGCTGAACGCGTACATCGGCTACGACCAGGCCGCCGCCGTCGCCAAGGAGTCCGCCAAGAACAACGAGTCCGTGCGCGACGTGGTCAAGCGCCGCGGCCTGCTGTCGGACGAGCAGCTGGACACGGTGCTGAACGTGCGCGAGATGACCGAGCCGGGGATCCCCGGCGGCGGCGCGCCGGGCGGCGGGGCGGGCTGAGCCGTGCACGTCCTTCCCTGCGGGCACGCCGTCCGCGACCCGGAGCAGACGCACTACTGCACCTACCTGCGGCTGGACGAGCTGCTCCGCCTCCAGCCGGAGGCCGAGCAGCTGCACCACCCGGACGAGCACCTGTTCGTGGTGACGCACCAGGGGTTCGAGGTGTGGTTCACCCAGCTGCGCTTCGACCTGCGGCGCATCATCGACGCCCTCCAGCGCGACGACGCCGGGCTCGCCACCTGGCTCGTCCAGCGCTGCACCGCCATCGCGCGGCTGCTCTCGCCCATGATGCGGGTGCTGGAGACCATGACGCCCTCGGACTTCTACGCGTTCCGGGCGCACCTGTCGCCGGCCAGCGGCACCGAGAGCTGGCAGTGGCACGAGATCGAGATCCTGGCCGGGGCGCGGGAGGAGCGCTACCGCAGGTACCTGGAGAGCGAGCTGTCCGAGGTGGCCGGCACCGGGACGCAGGCGTACCTGTGGACCGACCGGCTGGCGGAGCTGTGGAACGGGCCCTCGGTGGCGTCGGCGTGCCGGGAGCTGTTCGCGCGGCGGGGGGTGGAGCCGGCGGACGCCTACCAGGTGTCTCCCGCGAACAACCCGCACGCGGACCTGGTGCTGCTGTCCGAGGCGCTGATGGACTTCGACGAGGAGGTCAAGGTGTGGAGGTTCATCCACGCCCGCACCGCCGAGCGGACCATCGGGCCGGACAACGTGGGCACCGGGCACACGACGGGGGTTCGATATTTGGACATGGCGGCGATGCACCGGGAGCTGTTCTTTCCGTTCCTGTGGGAGGCTCGCGGCGTCCTGTGGGAGCGGGCGCAGGCGGCTTCTTCTTCTACGGACGGGAAGTAGACGGCGGGTTCGGGCGTGCCCCTCGCTGGCGCTCGGGTCGGGCTGCGGCTCCGTAGCGGACGAAACTACCGTCCGCAACGGATTCGAGCCCCGGCAAACTGCCGCCGGGTCTCGCCCCTTCGGGCCGGCATCCCTCACGCGGGCTCCGCGCTGTGTCCTCCGCGTACGCGAAGAGACCCCGTCGTCTTCGGCGGGGTCTTCGCTTTTCCACTCCACGTCACCCCCCCCCCCCGCATGCCGTCCGCACGCCCGCGCTCCCGCGTCCTCTACCTTGCGCTCGTCCTCGCCGTCGTCGCACTCGGCCTTGCCTCGCGCCGCTACCGGTCCGCGCTTCCGCCGTTCGTCGGCGCGTACGCGGGGGACACGCTGTGGGCGGCCATGGTCTTCCTGCTCGCGGCCGCTCTCTGGCCGCGGACGCGGACGGCCGTGCTCGCGCTCGGGGCCGTCCTCTTCTCCTTCCTGATCGAGCTCACGCAGCTGTACCACGCGCCGTGGATCGACGCGGTCCGCGCCACCCGGCCGGGCTCGCTGGTGCTCGGGCACGACTTCGTCTGGAGCGACCTGCCCTGCTACGCCGCCGGGGTGCTCCTCGCCGCCGCCGCCGACCTGCTCCTGCGCTCACGCGCCGCAGGGCGGACGGCTCTCGCCTGATCCCGCGCGGCCGAACCCCACGACCTCCTCACCGCCATGTCCTGGTTCGAAGCGTTCTACCCGGACGTCCGGCACGCCGGAGGGCTCCATGCCGCGCTCCGGGAGCGGCTCCAGCCGGACGTGCTGGACCCGATTGCCGGGGAACCCGGCCGTACCGGCCGCGGGGGGCTGTACGAGGCGGCGGCGTCGGCCGGAGAGCGGAGCATCGGGGCGTCGCTGGGGATCGAGCACCGGGTGTTCGTGGGGGAGTTCTGGGAGGCCGGCGTGTGTCTCGGCGGCTACGCGGCCGATTCGCTCCCGGAGGTGGCGAGCCTCTTCGAGCGCTGGGTCGTGCGGGGTGAGCCGGCTTCGCGGCTCGCCGCGGGCGCCACGGCCGAGGTGCGGCTGAGGCCCTGGGCGGTGGCGCACGAGAGCGGCACCGCGGCCTACGTGGAGTTCCACTGGCGGGAGCTGGTCCGGGCTTCGCGCTCGCCCCGGCTCTCCCGGCTTGCGCGTGCGGCCGCCGAGATCCCCGCGCTCCGTGGGCTGCTGCCGTACACCGGCCACGAGGTGCTTCACTTCAGCCGGTGCACCGGGTACCCCTTCAGCTACGACTGTCCCTCCATCACGCCGCTCGGCGGTGGGAGGTGCTCGGTCGCGAGCGCCGCCGGGACCGTCCTGGGGACGGGGAGCGCGCGGGAAGCGGCCCTGCTCGCCGCCGCCCACCTGCCGCCCGGCTGCGGGCCGGCACGCCGGGGTGCCTGGACGGAGTAGGCGGATCTGGACGATCCGTCTGTGGACCGGGGAGCCGCGGCCGGCGGCTCGCACCCGCGTCCGTGGCCCGCGGAGGTCCCGGCCCGCCACGCGCCGGGTTAGATTCCGCCCATGCTCCACGCGCTCCGCCCCGCCGCCGCACTGCTCCTTGCCGCGCTCGCCGCCTGCACGCTCAACCTGCGGCAGGTGCAGGACCCGCCGCGCTCCGCGGCGGTGGCGACCGCGTACCCGTGGAACAGCATGGTCTACCTGGCGCGCACGGACAGCGGCGTGCTGGCGATCGACCTGGGGTGGTACGGGGCGGACCGGTCGCTGCGGCGGGGGCTGCGCCGCGTGGGCGCCGCGCCCGAGGAGGTCACCGACGTCTTCCTCACCCACAGCCACCGCGACCACATCGCCGGGTGGCGGACGGTGCGCCGGGCGCGCTTCCACGTGTCCGCCGCCGAGGTGCCGCTGCTGGAGAGCGCCGCCCACCACCCCGACCTCCCCTCGCGCGCCGGCGAGCGCGTGGCCGGCAACCCCGCCCCCTGGCACGGCGAGGTGCGCGTCGCCGCCTTCGCCGCCGACACCGCCTTCGCCTTCGGGCGCGACACCGTGCGCGCCTTTTCGGTGCCGGGACACACCGCCGGCAGCGCCGCCTACCTGTTCCGCGGCGTCCTGTTCGTCGGCGACGCCGTAGCCTACTCCTACCTGCGCGGCTTCCGCCCCGCCTTCGGCGTCTTCACCGATGACCCGCCCCGCAGCCGCGCCAGCCTGGCCTCCCTGTGGGAGCGCGTGCGCCCCTACGCCCCGCGGTGGGTGTGCACCGCGCACGCCAAGTGCGCCCCCGCCGACTCCGCCTTCGCCCGCAAGGTGATCCGGTAACGGAAGCACGAAAGTGCGGGAGTGCGGGAGTGCGGGGCTTCGCTCGGGAACGAAAAAAGCCCCTCCCCTGCTTGCGGGGGAGGGGTTGGGGAGGGGGCCTGCCGCGTGAGGGATTTCGGCCCGAAGGGGCGAGACCCCAACGGCAGTATCGTTGGGGGCTCGACTCCGTTAGCGAGCGTTGTTTGCTCGCTTACGGAGCCGAAGCCCGACCCCGCCGCAGGCGGGGGCACGCCCAAATCAGCCGTTCAAAGCAATTGCAGCTTTCCTCACTGCACGTGGATCTTCTTTTCCAGCACCACCCGCTCCTCGGCCTGGAAGTTCGCCCCCACCACCCGCCGCCCCATGACGCGCAGCACCGCGTCGCCCGCCTGGGGAAAGCTCAGGGTGACGCTGCGCGGAAGCTCCAGCAGCGCGTCGCCGCAGGCGGTCCACTGGTCCTCGGGGGTGTAGTCGAAGGGCGTGACGTTGGCCACGCCGGGCTGGATCTCCACCTGCGCGCCGGCCGCCGCCCAGCACACCGTGGGGCCCACCGTGGTGACCACCACCGAGAAGGGCATCCCGGCCCGCACCGTGTCCGGCGCCGCGACCCCCGGCCGGGGGGTGCCCGGCCCGGCCGCGACGCCGTTGGGAGCCGCCACCCAGGCCAGGATCCCCACGGCGCGCACGCCGCCGCTGTCCGGAGCGGTCGCCAGCTCGGCGCCGTCGCAGGCGGCCGCCAGCACGCAGGCCAGCGCCAGGGTGAAACGAGTCTGGAAATGCATGGAAGTCTCCGTGTCCGCCCCGTGAGGGCCGGCTCGCCGTGCGGGCTGTTCGCCTCCTCGGGGCGTCGGTGCTGCGGGTTGGCTGCCCCTTGACGAGCGGGCCGGTTCGAGGGTCACACCGGGGCCGGGGGGGCGGCTGCGCCCCCGGCCCGTCCGCGCGTCAGTATCCCCAGGCGCCGCCGCCCGGCTCGCACACGTTGCTCCACGTGCACCCGCCCGAGCCGGGGTTGGTGTAGAAGCGCGAGGCGGTTCGCACGTCGCCACCGGAGTACACCGCCACCTGGAGGGTGAAGTCGCCGCTGCCGGCGTTCACGTACAGCGTCTGGACGCGGTCGGTCCCGAGCACCTGGTCGGAGCCGGTGGCGTGGTTGACGAGCGACCACACGTAGGTGTAGCCCCCGGCCCCGCCCTCGGGCATCGCCTCCCAGGCGTAGCTGCCGCTGCCGGAGATCCCGGCGGGCCCGGAGATGGTCACCCCGAAGTAGGACGGGCGCGAGTAGGCCAGCCGGTTGTGGCTCCCGCGGGTGTCGCTGATCTTGTTCTGCGTGGACGAGTTGAGCACCGCGTCGCGGATCTTCCAGATGGGGGCCGCGGGCTCCGCCTGGAGGTACAGCGCCACCACCCCGGCCACCAGCGGCGAGGCCATGGAGGTCCCGGAGATGGTGCGCGTGTCGGTGTCGCTCCCGGCCCAGGCGGAGGTGATCCCCGTCCCCGGCGAGAACACGTGCACGCAGCTGCCCCAGTTGGAGTCGGGGGCGCGCCAGTCGTTGCTGTCGGAGCTCCCCACGGTGATCACGTTGGCGACCCGCTTGGGCGAGTAGCCGCAGGCGTCGGCGTTGCTGTTCCCCGCCGAGGTGACCACGGGCACGCCGACGCCCAGCAGGCTGGTGACCGCCCCGTCGATGTCGGAGCGGGCGGACCAGGTGTAGCTCAGGTTGACCACCGCCGGCTTGGTGTGGTTGGCCCGCACCCAGTCCAGCCCGGCCAGCGCCCCGCTCACGGTGGCGGCGCCGTTGCAGTTGGCGATCCGCACCGCGTGCACCACGGCCTCGCGCGCCACCCCGTACGAGGAGCCGGCGGTCGTCGCCGCCACGTGGGTCCCGTGCCCGCTGCAGTCGTCCGCCCCGCGGCCGTCGTTGATCGCCGTGTAGTCGTGGCGAGCCCGCGCGCCGTAGTCGAACTCGGCGTGGGTGCGGCGGATGCCGCTGTCCACCACGTAGATGTGCACGCCCGCGCCGGTGGCGTTGGGGGTGTAGGCGCCGTTCAGCGGCAGGTCGCGCTGGTCGGAGCGGTCCAGGCTCCACAGCGAGGACGACTGGTCCGCCACCCCGTATTCGTCCTGCAGGATCTCCTTGACCAGCGGGTGCTTGCGGAGCGCGTCCACGGAGGAGGCGGGGAGCCGCACGGCGAAGCCCTTGAGCGCGTGCTCGTACACGAAGAGCAGCGAGTCGCCCCGGCCGCGCGTCATGGACCGGGCGAAGCCGCGCACGTCGGCCGCCTCCGGCTTCAGCACCACGACGTACTGGTCGGCGATGCGGTTGACGTGCGCGGCGGTGTCCGCGCGGGCCGCGAGCGGGGCGTCCCCGGCGCCCGTGAGGGGGGCGGTGCCCCGGTCGGTGCAGGCCGCGCCCAGCAGGGCGAGGGCCAGGAAAAGCCAGCGGGGACCTCCGTGCCGCGTCTTCGGGAGGGACATGGATGGCTCCATGGTTCTGAGTGGTGTGCCCGCCGTGGCGGGCGCGGCTTTCCGGCCGGACCCGTGGCGGTCGCCGGCGAAAGCGTGTGAAGGCGGTGCATGTCGGTGCTCGGCCCCGCGATGCGGGGCGGGGGGCGGCGCGCTCCTCCCGGTGGCGATGCGGGCGGGGAGGGCCCCCGTTCGTCCACCACGCGTCCGTCCTCCGCCCCTCAGGACGAGCGCTCACGTCCGCGCGTCACGGCCCGTGATGCGCGCGTCGGAGTAGCGCAAACGGCCCCGCATCGGCGGGCCAAACCGCCGCCGGAAATTCCAAAAACGAGAGGGCGCCCCCGCGTCGCGGGGGCGCCCTGGGGACCGCGGCGGCGCGGGGGCTCAGGTGCGGAAGCCGCTCACCAGCTCGCGCATCCGCTCGGCGGCGTGCAGCAGCTCGGCGCTGGAGGCGGACATCTCCTCGGTGGCGGCGGACTGCTCCTCGGCGGCGGCGGACACCTCCTGGGCGCTCGCCGCGTGCGACTCGGAGGTGCCGGACACCTCGGCCATCCCGCCCTCCACGTCGTGCATCGCCTCCTGGTTGCGGGTCACCGCCTCCACCACGCGGTCGGCGGCGAGGCGCACCCCGTCCACCGCGGCGATGATCTGCTCCAGCGCGGCGTCGGCGCCCTTGGACACCTGCTCCACGCCGGCCACCTTGTCGGTGCCCTGCTGCATGGTCCCCACCACCCCCTCGATGCGGGAGCGGATGCCGCTGACGTTCTGCGCCACCTCCTGCGCGGCGCGGGCGGAGCCCTCGGCCAGCTTCCGGACCTCCTCGGCCACCACCGCGAAGCCGCGGCCGTGCTCGCCGGCGCGGGCCGCCTCGATGGCGGCGTTCAGCGCCAGCAGGTTGGTCTGCCGGGCGATGCCGGTGATGGTCTCCACGAAGCGGTCGATCTGGATGGACGACTGCTTGAGCTCGGCCACCTGCTGCGCCGACTCGTGCACCACCTCGCGCACCTCCAGCAGGAGCCGGAGCGCGGTGGACACCTGGGCGCGGCTCCCGCCGGCCACGGTGGAGATCTGCTCGCCCAGCGCGGTCACGCTCTGCGACGCGGAGGCGATCTCCTGGGTGCGGCGGCGCATCTGCTCCAGCGCCTCCATGGTGGTCTGCAGGCCGCGCGTCTGGCTTTCCGCGCCGCTGGCGATCCCCACCATGGCGGTGGCGACCTCGCTGCTGGAGGCGGCCACCTCCTCGCTGATGCTGGACAGGTCCGAGGCGTACGCGGAGATCTGCGACGAGGTGGTCACCGTCTCCGAGACGATGTTGCGCAGCTGCGCCGCCATGCCGTTGAAGGCGTCCGAGAGCGAGGCGAACTCGGCGGTCATGCGGCCGTCCAGCCGGATGCGCAGGTCGCCCTCGCCCAGCTGCTCGGCGGCGCCCACCAGGCTCTGGAGCGGGGTGTTGATGTCGCGCAGCGCCTTGAGGATCAGCCCGATGGCCGCGAGCACCGCCAGCCCGGAGATGACCATGAGGAGGAGCTTGCGCTCCCACGCCGTGCGCGCCAGCTCGTCCGAGGCGGCGCGCACCTTCTCGGCCTGCGCCGCGCTCACCTGCCGGATCTCGCCCTGCAGCGTGTCGGTGAGGGTGCGCACGGCCGAAACGCGCGCCACGGCGCGCTCGCCCTCGCCCAGGTCGGCGAGGGCGTGGGCCAGGGCGTACTCCACCTCGATGCCGGAGTGCAGCTTCTCCACCCGCTCGATCTCCTGCCGCTCGGCGGCGGACAGGTTCTCCAGCTCGCGGTAGGCGGTCTGCTGCTCGTGCGCCTGCAGCCCGGCCTCGGCGAAGGAGCGGGCGATGGCGGGGTCGCGGGTCACCAGGTAGCGCTCGCCCGAGGCGATCTGGCCCAGGATGAGCGACTCCAGCGAGCTGCCGATGGAGGTGGTGCTGCGCAGCGCCTCCAGCCGGGTGTCCATGGCCCGGGTCAGGCTGTCCATGGTGAACACGCTGACCACCGCGCCGGTGGCGATCAGCACCACCAGGAACGCGCTGCCGGCGTACAGCCGCCCGCGCAGCGTGGAGAGCAGGGAAGCGCGGCGGCGGACCGGGGGAGCGCTCATCGGTCGGTCGTCGGGGTCGGGGGCGGGCGCCTGGGGGGCGGCGCTGCGGAAGACGTCGCGCGGGAGCCGGATCGCCGCGCGGGAGGACACGCGGGCGGCGTCGCCGTGGTCCGGGGCATCCGGGCTGGACGGTGTGCTCATGGACGGGTGCTCGGGAGCGCGGGAGGTGCCACCCCGGCGCGCGGGGTGCGGAGGTCGGATCGCGGGGCGCGGAACGGGCCGCCGCCGCGATGGAGGGCGAACGCCATGAAGCCGGGAAACGAGCGGACGGGCGGTCTGTGTAGGGAAAGGGCAAGGTACCTGCTGCGCGGGGGGATTGTCAACCTCGTGGCGTTGCCCGTACCGGGCCGGGCGACTAGCTTTGGGCGCACAGAATGAGTCAGCTTTGCCGCGGAGCGACGGAGTGAGCGAGAAAGACAAGAACCGGGAAGAGGACGGCGGGGGCAAGGCGTACGACATGCGCCTGGTCCGGCGCCTGGTCCGCTACCTCCACCCCTACCGGCTGGGGGTGGCCGGGTCCATCGCGCTCCTGTTCGTGGGGGCGTCGCTGGAGCTGGTGGGGCCGTGGATCACCATGATGGTGCTGGACCGGGCGGTGCCGGCCCGCGACGAGGGGCTGCTGCTGATGCTGACGGCGGCCTTCGGAGGGGCGCTGGCGCTCGCCTTCGTGCTCCAGTACGTGCAGTCCATCCTCACCACCTGGCTGGCGCAGCGGGTGATGTTCGACATCCGGGTGGAGCTGTTCTCGCACCTGCAGCGCCTGTCGCTGCGCTTCTTCGACGCGAACCCGGTCGGCCGGCTGATGACCCGGGTGACCAACGACATCGAGGTCCTGAACGAGATGTTCGGGGCGGGGATCGTCACCATCTTCGGCGACGTCTTCGTCCTGCTCTTCATCGTCGCGGCCATGTTCCGGATGGACTGGCGCCTGGCGCTGGTGACGCTCACCATCCTCCCGTTCATCCTCTTCTCCGCGTTCCTGTTCCGCGGGCGCATCCGCAACGCGTACCGCGACATCCGGGTGCGGCTGGCGCGCATCAACGCGTACCTGCAGGAGCGGGTGGGGGGGATGCGCGTGGTGCAGCTCTTCGGGCGCGAGGAGCAGTCGCTGCGGCGCTTCCGCGAGGTCAACGACGACCACCTGGAGTCGCACCTCCGCTCCATCAAGTACTACGCCCTGTTCTTCCCCGTCATCGAGGTGCTCACCGCCATCGCCCTGGCGCTGATCCTGTGGTACGGCGGGCTCCGGGCGCTGGACGACGCGGTCACGGTGGGGACCATCGCCGCCTTCCTGCAGTACGCGCGGCGCTTCTTCCGCCCCATCCAGGACATGTCGGAGAAGTACAACATCCTGCAGGGGGCCATGGCGTCGTCCGAGCGGATCTTCGGGCTGCTGGACACGGCGCCGGAGATCGCCGACGACCCGGACCCGCTGCACCTGCCGGAGCGGGCGGAGGGGCGCATCGAGTTCCGCGACGTGTGGTTCCGCTACGGCGAGGCGGAGCCGTGGGTGCTCAAGGGGGTGTCGTTCACGGCGCGGCCGGGCGAGCGGGTGGCGATCGTGGGGGCCACCGGGGCGGGGAAGAGCACCATCATCAACCTGCTGATGAGGTTCTACGAGCCGGAGAAGGGGGAGGTCCTGTTCGACGGGGTCCCCATCCGCCGCGTCCCCGTGCGCGAGCTGCGCGGGCGCGTGGGGCTGGTGCTCCAGGACGTGTTCCTGTTCAGCGGCGAGGTGAGCTACAACGTGCGCCTGGGGCGCGCCGACATCTCGGACGAGCGGATCCGCCAGGCGGCGGAGCGGGTGGGCGCGGACCCGTTCATCCGGCGGCTGCCGGGCGGGTACGAGCAGCCGCTTGGGGAGCGGGGGATCTCGCTGTCGGTGGGGGAGCGGCAGCTGGTGTCGTTCACCCGGGCGCTCGCCTTCGACCCGCCGGTGCTGGTGCTGGACGAGGCGACCAGCTCGGTGGACTCGGAGCTGGAGGCGCAGATCGAGCGGGCGCTGGGGGAGCTGATGAAGGGGCGGACCTCGCTGGTGATCGCCCACCGGCTCTCCACCATCCAGGGGGCGGACCAGATCCTGGTGCTGCACCACGGCGAGATCCGGGAGCGCGGCACCCACGGGGAGCTGCTGCGGCAGGGGGGGCTGTACGCGCGGCTGCACGAGCTGCAGTTCGTGCGGGCGGATTTGGCGCACGTGCCGCCGGGGCAGGTGGACATCGAGCCCGAGGCGGAGCCGGAGTCGGAAGGGGAGGAGGCGGGGCAGGCGCAGGCGGATTCGGTGGCGTAGGCTCTCGTGGTGGCGGGGCCGCTCCGGAGCCCGGCGGAAACTGCCCCGCCGGTCTCCTGCGCGGGCTCCGGGAACCCCGCCAAACTGCCGGCG
>DASVQR010000116.1:0-5316 GCA_036389055.1 Longimicrobiaceae bacterium
CCCGACCCCGGCGCAGCCGGGGGCACGCCCGAATCCGCCGTCAAAGCGGTTGAAGGCGATCAGTACTGGATCAGCGACCGCACCTCGTACCCGGCCAGCGCCTTCCGCCCCTCCAGGAACTCCAGCTCGATCACGAACGCCGCGGCCGCCACCACGCCGCCGATCGCCTCCACCAGGTGCGCGCTCGCCGAGGCCGTCCCCCCGGTGGCGAGCAGGTCGTCCACGATCAGCACCCGCTCGCCCGCCTGCACCGCGTCGGCGTGCATCTCCAGCACGTTGGTCCCGTACTCCAGCGCGTACTCGCGGCTCACCTTGTCATAGGGCAGCCGCCCCGGCTTGCGGATGGGGACGAAACCCACGCCCAGCGCCATGGCCAGCGGCGCGCCGAAGATGAAGCCGCGCGACTCGATCCCGGCCACCACGTCGATCCCGGCGCCGCGGAACTCCTCCGCAAGCCGGTCCACCACGTCGCGCAGCCCACGCGGGTCGCGCAGCAGCGGGGTGACGTCGCGGAACAGGATGCCGGGGATGGGGAAGTCGGGGATGGCGCGGACCAGCTCTTTCAGGTGCTCCACGGACAGGGCTCCGGGTGGGAAGCGGGACGGGTCGCCGCGGCGGGCGAAGGGGAGCCGACAAGATAATCCCACGGCCCCCGGCGCTGCCACCGGCACGGTCGTTGCGCCGGAAGCGCGGCCCCAGCCCACGGAACGGCAACCACTTACCGGAACCCCGGGAGGCACGGCATGGGCGGCAAGAGCATGGAAGGGAGCCCCGAGCAGAAGCGCCAGGCGGCGCGCGAGGCCCGCGAGGAGGGCAAGAAGCCGAGCGAGATGAGCGCCACCACGGGCGGCAGCCAGCAGCAGAAGCGCTCGGACGACTCGCAGTCGCACGAGGAGCAGATGGACCTGCGCAGCGAGGGGAAGCCGGAGCAGCTTCACCACCGCGACCAGGCGGAAGCGCGTCCGCGCAGCCGGGACGACTGACGGCGGTTTACGGCAGGTTCGGGCGTGCCCCCGGCTGGCGCCGGGGTCGGGCTTCGGCTCCGTAGCGGACGATACGACCGTCCGCAACGGAGTCGAGCCCGCGCAAACAGCCGCGCGGTCTCGCCCCTTCGGGCCGTAATCCCTCACGCGACAGGCCCCCTCCCCCGGCCCCTCCCCCGCAAGCTGGGGAGGGGAGAACTGCTTGCCCCTGCCTGTAGTTGCTCCCCTCTCCCAGAATTGGGAGAGGGTGGCGAGCCTCAAGCGAGCCGGGTGAGGGCCTACGGAAGGCGCCCCCACCGGGATCTCCCGGCGAGGGCGCCGTTGCAGTTGCAGGCTGTCCCCTGTTCCCTGTCCCCTGTTCCCTCTTCCCTGCCGTTCCCTCTACTCGCTGAGCACGCTGCGGTAGGCGTCCCAGTCGTCCAGCACCATGCCGGCGCCGCGCACCACGCAGGTGAGGGGCTCGTCGTCCACGTGGATGGGGAGGCCGGTCTCCAGGGCGACCACGCGGTCCAGGCCGCGCAGCTGAGCGCCGCCGCCGGTCATCACGATCCCCTCGTCCACGATGTCGGACGACAGCTCCGGGGGCGTCACCTCCAGCGCCCGCCGCACGGCGCCGACGATGGCCTGGATCGGCTCCTGGATGCACTCCCGGATCTCGTCCGAGTGGATGCGGATGGTCTTGGGGATGCCGGAGATCAGGTCCCGGCCGTTGACGTCCATCTCCCGCGGCTCCACGGTGTTGGACGCCGAGCCGATCTGGATCTTGATGGCCTCGGCGGTGGCCTCGCCCACCAGCAGGTTGTAGCCCTTGCGCATGAAGGCCACGATCGCCTCGTCCATCTCGTTGCCGCCCACGCGGATGGAAGCGTCGGCGACGATCCCGGACAGGGCGATGACGCCGATCTCGCTGGTGCCCCCGCCGATGTTCACCACCATGCTCCCCCGCGGCGAGGTCACCGGCAGCCCCACCCCGATCGCCGCGGCCATGGGCTCGGACAGCAGGTACACGGACTTGGCGCCGGCCTGCGACACGGCGGTGCGCACGGCGCGCCGCTCCATCTCCGTGATCCCCGAAGGGACGCCCACCACCACCCGGGGGCGGGTGCGGAACAGGCCGCGGGGGAGGATGGACTGGAGGAAGTGCCGCAGCATCAGCTCGGCCATGTCCACGTCGGCGATCACGCCGTCGCGCATGGGCCGGATCGCCACCGTCCCCTCCGGGGTGCGGCCCAGCATCCGCTTGGCCTCCAGCCCGATGGCGATCACCTTCCGGGTGCGGCGCTGCACGGCCACCACGGAGGGCTCGTTCATGACGATCCCCTGCCCCTTCACCTGGATCAGGGTGTTCGCGGTCCCCAGATCGATCGCGATGTCGGCCACGCGTGCGCTTCCCGCTGAAGTTGCTCCCGCCCCTGCGCGCGGCTCCCGCGGCCGCGGAGGGTCTGCTTGTCCGGACGGTCGAGCGGGAAATGTAGCTTTCCGGGCGGCGCATGGATAGAGCGGGGCGGCACTTGCACTTCCGGCCCCCGCGCGAGAACTTTGCGGCGGGGGCGGCCGCGCCTCCCCCACCCACCCCAGCCGGAGCCGACATGTTGCAGCGCACCACGGAAGGGATCCGGATCAGCGCCCAGCCGTTCTTTCTCCGCGAGCAGTCGGACCCGGACGAGGACCGCTACGTGTTCTCGTACAGCGTCCGCATCGAGAACACCGGCGAGCGCGCCGCGCAGCTCCTCTGGCGGCACTGGTACATCCACGATTCCACGGGGGGCGACTCGGAGGTGGAGGGCGAGGGCGTGGTGGGGGAGACGCCGCTCATCGGCCCGGGGGAGACGCACGAGTACCAGAGCTTCTGCGTGCTGAAGAGCCCCCGCGGCCACATGGAGGGCTACTACGAGTTCCGCCGCCCCGACGGCGAGACCTTCCGCGCCGGGATCCCGCGGTTCCTGCTGGGGGTGTACGAGGCGTGAACGGCTAGGGAACAGGGGACAGGGAACAGGGAACAGCCTGCCACTGCAACGACAGAACGGCGCCCCCGCCTCGGCATCGAGGCGGGGGCGCCGTTTCGCACTCTCGCACTTCCGTTCAGGTCGCGGCGTAGTTGCGGCAGACGGTGGTGTCCACGCCCTCCAGGTCGGCGCCGTCCAGCACGGCGCAGTCCATCTCGGCGCGGGACAGGTTTGCGCCGCGGAGGTTGGCGCCGCGCAGGACGGCGTCCTGGAGGTCGGCCTCGCTGAAGTCGACGCCGGACAGGTCGGCGCCCTCCAGCACGGCGCCGGACAGGTTGGCGCGCACCAGCACGGCGCCGGCGAAGGTGGCGCCGCGGGCCGTCACCTTCGACAGGTCGGCGGTGCGCAGGTCGGCCCCGGACAGGTCCGCCTCGCCCAGCTCCGAGTGGCGCAGGTTTGCGCCGTCCAGGTTGGCGCGCACCAGCTTCGCCCCGCGCAGCTTGACCTTGTGGAGCGTGGCCTCGTACAGGTTGGCGTCGGTGAGGTCGGCGCCGCTCAGGTCGGCCCGGGTCAGCTCCGCGCCCAGCAGGTTCGCGCCGGCCATGCGCGCGTTGGTAAAGAGCGGGGGCGTGGTGGAGCCGGTGTTCATGCAGGTGGCGTCGCGCAGCGTCGCGCCGGCCAGGTCGGCGTCCGTGAAGTCGCTGCCGCACAGGTCGGCCGCCGTGAGGTCGGCGCCGCGGAGCGTCGCCCCCTTGAGGCTCGCGCCGCAGAGCACGGCGCGCGCCAGGTCGGCGCCGGCAAGGTCCATCCCGCTCAGGTCGGCGTCACGCAGGTTCAGTCCGGCCAGGGAGCGGTCCGTCCCCCGCAGCCGCTCCTCCACCGCCTGCCTGGAGAGTGCGGCGGGGGCAGCCCCGCCGCCGGGTGCAGCGTCGCCGGTGCCGAAGATGCGCTTGATGAAGTCCATGCGACCCTCCCTGGAGCCTGGGGCTGGTTCGGCAGCGCCCCCGGACCGGGCGGGAAATGGCTCCGGGTAGCGCACGGATGTGGACGGAACCGGCGCCGCAGGAAACGTTCCCCCGAGCGTTCTACATACGGCGCGGCCCGGACCGGGATCGTGGGATCCCGGCCCGGGCCGCCGCGGCTCCGCCACGTCCGGCGGGCTACTCCAGCTCGGCGTCCAGCTGGATGTCCACCCCCGCGAGCGCCACCGAGACCGGGCACCCCGTCTTGGTCGCCTCGGCGGCCTGGCGGAAGGTGTCGGCGTCCACGCCGGGGACCTGGGCGCGCACCCGCAGCTTCAGGGTGGTGATCTTGAAGCCCTCGCCCACCTTGTCGATGGTGCAGGCGGCCTCGGTGCGGACGCGGGTGGCCGGGGTGCCCGCCTTTTCCAGCCCCAGCGCCAGCGCCATGCTGTAGCAGGCCGCCTCGGCCGCGGCGAGCAACTCCTCGGGGTTGGTGCCCTTGTCGTTCCCGAAGCGCGAGCCGAACGAGTAGCTCCCGCTGATCGCCCCGCTCTCCCCCTCGAAGCTCCCCTTCCCCCCCTGGAGCCCGCCCTCCCAGGTCGCGCTCGCGTTGCGTGTCGGCATGTCCTCTCCTCCCTGCGTGGTTCGTGGCCCTCCCGGCGAAAGGCCGGAGGGCGCTTCAATTCTTGCGCCGGGAGCGCAGCGCCCGCCAGTCCTCGGCAAGCATTGCCCAGCGCTCGTGGTCGCGCCAGCGCCCGCCGATCTTGAGGTAGCGCCGCGAGCGCCCCTCCAGCGTGAACCCCAGCCGCTTCACCAGGGCGATGGACGGCGCGTTGTCCGGCTGGACGTTCGCCTCCACCCGGTGCAGCCCCAGCGGCCCGAAAGCCTGCCGCAGCACCAGCCCCACCCCCTCCGTCATGTACCCCCTTCCGGTGTACGGCGCCCCGCCTTGGTAGCCCAGGTAGCAGCTGCGGAAGTTGCCGCGGAAGATCTGGCTCAGGTTGGCGCTCCCCACGATCGCGCCGTCCTCGTGCCGGCACACGAAGAACCCCGCGTAGTCGGCGTCCGTGCTGCGGTGCACGTAGGTGGCGAACTGCTCCAGCCGCGTCATCGGCGCCGCCCACCCGCGGTACAGCTTCCGGCTCGCCCGGTTCAGCGCCAGCCACTCGTCGCAGTCCTCCAGCCGCGGCGTGCGTATGTAGACGAGTCGGCCGGTCTGGAGGGCATGGGGTTGGTTGTTCGAGGTCATGGCGGAGCTGGGCGCGTGGGGCCGCTCCGGAACCAGGCGCAGCATCTGCTGAACTGCGGTGCCGGCCTGTTTCCTGCGCGGGTCGCGGAGCCAGCCGAAACCGCCCGGCTGTCTCCGCTCCGGCTCCGGGAGCCCCGCCAAACTGCCGGCGGGTCTCCCTCCGCGACGGATCATGT
>DASVQR010000117.1:0-49678 GCA_036389055.1 Longimicrobiaceae bacterium
AGAGGGGGAGCACGACAGTGCGGAGGAATCGTCGGCCGTTGCAGGCTGTTCCCTGTCCCCTGTCCCCTGTCCCCTGTCGTCCGCCTACGTGGTCTACACCTCCGGCTCCACCGGCACCCCAAAGGGCGTCGTCGTCACCCACGGCGGGCTGGCGAACCTGGTGGACTGGCACCTCGCCGAGTTCGGCGTCACGTCGGCGGACCGGGCGACGCAGCTGGCGGGGCTCGGGTTCGACGCCTCGGTGTGGGAGAGCTGGCCGTACCTGGCGGCGGGGGCGACGCTGCACCTGGTGGCGGACGAGGAGACGCGCGCGTCGCCGGAGGCGCTGCGCGGCTTCCTGCTGGACCGCGGGATCACGCTGGCGTTCGTGCCGACGCCGCTGGCGGAGCGGCTGCTGGGGCTGGAGTGGCCGCGGGACGCGGCGCTGCGCGCGCTGCTCACCGGCGGCGACGCGCTGCGCGCCCGGCCGGCGGCGGACCTGCCCTTCGTGCTGGTGAACGCCTACGGGCCCACGGAGAACACCGTGGTCGCCACGGCGGGCGAGGTCGCGCCCGACGGCGACGGGCGCGCCCCCGGGATCGGCCAGCCGATCCGGGGCGTGCGGGGGTACGTGCTGGGCCCGGGGCTGAACCCCGTCCCCTCGGGGGTCCCGGGCGAGCTGCACCTGGCCGGCGACGGGCTGGCGCGCGGGTACCTGGGGCGGCCGGCGGCGACCGCCGGGGCGTTCCTCCCCTGCCCGTTCGGCGGGGCGGGGGAGCGCATGTACGCCACCGGCGACCGGGTGCGCCGGCTCGCCTCCGGCGAGCTGGAGTTCCTGGGTCGGGTGGACCACCAGGTCAAGCTGCGCGGCTTCCGCATCGAGCCGGGCGAGATCGAGAGCGTGCTGCTGCGCGATCCCCGGGTGCGGGAGTGCGTGGCCGCGGTGCGCGCCGACGGCGCGGGCGAGCGGCGGATCGTGGCCTGGGTGGCCGGGGCCGACCTGCCCGGCGCGGAGGAATTGCGCGCGCGGCTCCGCGAGTCGCTGCCGGACTACATGGTGCCCTCCGCGTTCGTGGCGCTGGAACGGCTTCCCCTGACCCCCAGCGGCAAGACCGACCGGGCCGCACTCCCGGACCCGGCGGCGCGCGACGCCTCCGGGGGGGAGCACGCGGCGCCGCGCACCCCGGAGGAGCGGGCGCTGGCCGAGGCCTGGCAGGAGGTGCTGGGGGTGGAGCGCGTGGGGATCCACGAGCACTTCTTCGAGCTGGGGGGCGACTCCATCCAGGCCGTCCGGGTCGCCACGGCCGCGCGCAGGGCGGGGCTGCGGGTGCTCCCCCGGCAGCTCTTCGAGCACACCACCATCGCCGAGCTGGCCCGGGTGGCCGGGAACGGCGGGGCGGCCCCGGCCGAGCAGGGGCCGGTGGTCGGCACGGCGCCGCTGACCCCCATCCAGCGCGGCTTCTTCGCGGACGCGTCGGCGGCTCCGCACCACTTCAACCAGGCGCTGCTGCTGGTGCCGGCGCGGCCCCTGGACCCGCGGCTCGCGGAGCGGGCGCTGGCGGCGCTGGCCGATCACCACGACGCGCTGCGCCTGCGCTTCCGCCGCGAGGAGGAGGGGTGGACGCAGCTGCACGCGCCGGCCGGGGAGCGCGTGCCGCTGGGCGTGGTCGACCTGTCGCGGCTGGACGCGGAGGACCGCGCCGGGGCGCTCGCGGGGGCGGCGGACCGCGTGCAGGCGGGGCTCCACGTGGAGCGGGGACCCCTGGCCCGCGCCGCCCAATTCCGGCTGGGCGACGGCGGGCCGGGGCGGCTGCTGCTGGTGCTTCACCACCTGGTGGTGGACGGGGGGGCCTGGCGCATCCTGCTGGACGACCTGGCGACCGCGTACGGGCAGCTGGAGCGCGGCGAGCCCGTGCGGCTCCCGGCGAAGACGACCTCCTGGAAGGCGTGGGCCGAGCGGCTGGCGGAGCACGCCCGCGCGCCGGAGACCGCCGCCGAGGCCCGGTTCTGGACCTCGCAGGCGTTCCTGGACGCCGCGGAGCTCCCGCTGGACGACCCGCAGGGGGAGGACACCGTCGGGCGGGCGGCGAGCGTGGCCGTGCAGCTCGGCCCGGACGAGACCGCGGCGCTGCTGCGGGACGTGGTGGCCGCGTACGGCGTCCGCGCCGACGAGGTGCTGCTCGCCGCACTGGCGCGCGTCGTCGCGCGCTGGACGGGGGAGCGGTCGGTGCGGGTGGAGCTGGAAGGGAACAGCCGCGAGGAGGCGCGCTTCGCGGAGCTGGACCCGTCGCGGACCGTGGGGTGGCTCACCCACCTGTACCCGGTGCTGCTGGAGCTGCCGGAGGCGGGGGGCGCGGGCGAAGCGCTCCGGGCGGTGGCGGAGCAGCTGCGCGAGGTGCCGGGCGGGGGGCTGGGCCACGGCCTGCTGCGCTGGGCGAGCGGGGGGAGGGCGGGCGCGGCGCTGGCGTCGGCCCCCAGGCCGGAGCTGGCGTTCGGCTACGTCGGGCAGCTGGAGGAGACGGTCGCGGAGCACGCCTTCTTCCGGCTGGCGCCCGAGCCGGCCGGCGCGATGCACGACCCGCGGCGCCGCCGGGCCCACCGCATCGAGGTCACCGCGGCGGTGCGCGGAGGGCGGCTGACCGCGACCTTCGGCTACGGCGCGGCGGTCCACCGGCGGGCGACGATCGAGCGGCTGGCCGCCTGGTACGCCGAGGAGCTGCGGGGGCTGATCGGGAACGACGGCGGCGGTGACGGAGGCGGCGGCCCGGGCGGCCGCGCGCCGGGCGACTTCCCGCTGGCGGGGCTGGACGGGCCGGAGCTGGAGGCGCTGGTGGGGAGCGACCCGGGCGTGGAGGACGTGTACCCGCTGACGCCCATGCAGGAGGGGATGCACTTCCACTCGCTCCTCGCCCCCGGCTCGGGGGTGTACGTGGGGCAGTTCGGGTACCTGCTGGAGGGTCCGCTCGACGCCGGGGCGCTGGAGCGGGCGTGGCGGGGCGTGGTGGCCCGGCACGAGGCGCTGCGGGCCGGCTTCGCCTGGGAGGACCTCCCCCGGCCCGTGCAGGTCGTCCGCCGCGAGGCGGCGCTGCCCTTCCGGGTGGAGGACTGGCGTGGGCTGGCCGGCGCCGAGCGGCAGGCGCAGCTGGAGCGCTGGCTGGAAGCGGACCGGGAGGCGGGGTTCGACACGCGCCGCGCGCCGCTGATGCGGGTGGGGCTGTTCCGGCTGGACGGGGAGGAGCACCAGATGGTGTGGACGCACCACCACCTGGTGATGGACGGGTGGAGCGTGCCGCTCCTCCTCCGCGACGTGCTGGCGATCTACGCGGCGCACGTGCGCGGGGAGGAGCCGCGCCTCCCCCCGGCGGTGAGGTTCCGCGACTACGTCGCCTGGCTGGAGCGGCAGGACCGCGGCCGCGCGGAGCGCTTCTGGAGGGAGGCGCTCGCCGGCTTCCACGAGCCCACCCCGCTCCCGGCGTCGCCGCCGCCAGCTGGCGGGGAGGGGCAGGGCACGGCCGCGCTGCTGCTCCCGGTGGAGCGCTCGGCCGCGCTGCAGGAGCGGGCGCGCCGCTGGGGCGTGACCCTGGGCACGCTGGTGCAGGGCGCGTGGGCGCTGCTGCTGTCGCGCTGCACGGGCGAGGACGACGTGCTCTTCGGGGCGACCGTCTCGGGGCGGCCCGCGGAGCTGGAGGGGGCGGAGGAGATCGTGGGGCTGTTCATCAACACCCTCCCGGTGCGGGTGCGCCTGCGGCCGGAGGCGACGCTCGGGGAGTGGCTGGCGGAGCTCCAGCGAGGGCAGGTGGAGGCCCGCGAGTACGAGTACAGCCCGCTGGTGGAGGTGCGGAAGTGGAGCGCGGTCCCGTCCGGCAGGCCCCTCTTCGAGAGCCTGGTGGTGTTCGAGAACCTCCCCGTGGACCCGGCGGTGGACGAGGGGGCGGGCGGCATCGCGGGGGTGCGGGTGCGGAGCAACCTCCATCGGAACCAGACCAACTTCCCGCTGTCGCTGGTGGCGCACGCCGGGGCGCAGCTGACCCTGGAGATCAGCCACGACCGCGCCCGGGTGGACGCGGAAGCGGCGGAGCGGCTGGCGGGCCACCTGGAGACCCTGCTGGAGGGGATGGTTGCCCGCCCGCAGCGGCGCCTGGCGGAGGTGGGGCTGCTGCGCGACAGCGAGCGCGCGCGGGTGCTGGAAGCGTGGAACGCAACCGCCGCCCCTGCCCCGGAGGCCTGCGTGCACGAGCTGTTCGAGGCGCAGGCGGAGCGCACGCCGGGGGCCGTGGCCGTGGTGTCCGGGGAGGCGACGCTCAGCTACGCCGAGCTGGACGAGCGGGCGAACCGGCTGGCGCGCCGCCTGGTCCGGCTGGGGGTGGGGCCGGAGGCGCGCGTGGCGCTGTGCCTGGAGCGCGGCCCGGAGATGATGGTGGCCGTGCTGGCGATCCTCAAGGCGGGCGGGGCGTACGTGCCGCTGGACCCGGCGTACCCGGCCGAGCGCCTGGCGTACATGCTGGAGGACTCGGCCGCGCGGGTGCTGCTGACGCAGCGGAGCCTGGCGGGACGGCTCCCGGAGTTCGGCGGCGAGACCGTCGTGCTCGACGGTGCCGGGGACGGGAGCGCACTCCCGCACTCCCGCACTCCCGCACCTTCGCACTCGCCGTCCCCCGACAACCTGGCCTACGTCGTCTACACCTCGGGGAGCACGGGGCGGCCCAAGGGCGTGGCGATGCCGCACCGGCCGCTGGCAAACCTGCTCGCGTGGCAGCGGGGGGAGTGGCGAGGCCCCGCGGGGGCGGTGACGCTGCAGTTCACCACCATCAGCTTCGACGTGGCCTTCCAGGAGATCTTCTCCTGCTGGTGCGCGGGGGGGCGGCTGGTGCTGGTGGGCGAGGAGGCGCGCCGCGACCCGGCGGGGCTGCTGGAGGTGCTGGAGCGCCAGGGCGTGGAGCGGCTCTTCATGCCGCCGGTGGCGCTGCAGCGCCTGGCGGAAGAGGCCGTGGCGCGGGGCGCGGTCCCCGGCGGCCTCCGGGAGGTGGTGACGGCGGGCGAGGCGCTGCGGGTGACGGAAGCGATGCGGCGCTGGTTCGGGGCGCTGCGGGTGCCGCTGCACAACCAGTACGGGCCCTCGGAGACGCACGTGGCCACGGCGGCCGTCCTGGAAGGCGGCGCGGAGGGGTGGCCGCTCCTCCCGGGGATCGGGGGGCCGATCGCCAACGGCGCGTGCTACGTGGTGGACCGCGACCTGGAGCCGGTGCCGGTGGGGGTCGGCGGGGAGCTGTACGTGGGAGGGCTGCTGCCGGCGCGCGGCTACCTGGACCGCCCGGAGCTGACGGCCGAGCGCTTCGTGCCCGATCCCTTCTCCCGGGCCGGGGGCGCGCGGATGTACCGCACCGGGGACCGGGTGCGCTGGCTCGCGGACGGGACGCTGGAGTTCCTGGGGCGCACCGACGCGCAGGTCAAGGTGAGCGGCTTCCGCATCGAGCCGGGGGAGATCGAGGCGGCGCTGGAAGCGCACCCGCGGGTGCGCGAAGCCGCCGTGGTCGCGCGGGAGGACGCGTCCGGAGAGCGCCGCCTGGTGGGGTACGTGGTGCCGGCCGCGGGCGCGGAGGTCACGCCGGCCGGGCTCCGCGCGCACCTGCAGGGGAGCCTGCCGGAGCACATGGTGCCCCGCGCCTTCGTGGTGCTCGACGCGTTTCCGCTGACGCCGAGCGGCAAGGTCGACCGCCGCGCCCTCCCGGAGCCGGAGGTGCGGGGGGAGGAGGAGTACGCGGCCCCGCGCACCCCCGGCGAGGAATTGCTGGCGGGGATCTGGGCGGAGGTGCTGGGCGTGGAGCGGGTGGGGACCCGGGACGACTTCTTCGCCCTGGGGGGGCACAGCCTGCTGGCGACGCGGGTGGTCTCCCGCGTCCGCGAGACGTTCGGGGTGGAGCTGCCGCTGCAGGCGCTCTTCGCGGCGCCCACCGTGGCGGCGCTGGCCCGGCGCGTCGATGCGGCGCGCGGCGCGGACGCGCCCGCCGCGCCGCCCATCCGCCGCCGCCCGCCGGGGGAGGGGCCCGCGCCGCTGTCGTTCGCGCAGCAGCGGCTCTGGTTCGTCCACCAGCTCGACCCGCGGAGCAGCGCCTACAACCTGCCCCACGCGCTGCGGCTGCGGGGCGCCCTGGACGTGCGCGCGCTGCGCCGCGGCGTCACGGAGCTGGCGCGCCGCCACCAGGCGGTGCGCACCGTGCTGGTCGCCGGGGGCGGCGAGCCCGTGCAGGTGGTCCTCCCCGCCGCGCCCGTGCCCTGTCCCGTGCTTGACCTCGCCCCGCTGCCGGAGGAGGCCCGCTTCGCGGAGGCGATGCGCCGGCTGGACGAGGAGGGGCGGCGCCCCTTCGACCTGGCGCGCGGGCCGCTGCTCCGCATGCTGCTCGTGCGCCTTGCCGGGGACGACTGGATCCTCTGCTTCACCATGCACCACGTCGCTACCGACGGCTGGAGCATGGGGGTGCTCGTGCGCGAGGTCTCCGCCCTGTACGGCGCCTTTTCACGCGGCGAGCCGTCGCCGCTGCCGGAGCCGGAGCTGCAGTACGCGGACTTCGCCGCCTGGCAGCGGGAGTGGCTCCGGGGCGAGGCGCTGGAGGCGCAGCTCGGCTACTGGCGCGAACGGCTGGCCGGCCTCCCGCCGACGCTGGCGCTGCCGCTGGACCGCCCGCGCCGCGACGCGCAGGGCGCAACCGCCAAGGGCAGCCCCTTCGAGCTCCCCGCGGAGCTGACGCAGGGGCTGCGCCGGCTGGGCCGCGGCGAGGGCGCCACGCTGTTCATGACACTGCTGGCCGGCTGGCAGACGCTGCTGGGGCGCTGGGCCGGGCAGGACGACGTGGTCGTGGGCACCGCCATCGCCGGGCGCACGCGCGCGGAGCTGGAGGGGCTGATCGGCTTCTTCGTCAACTCGCTGGTGCTGCGCGCCGACCTGTCGGGCGACCCCGGCTTCAGCGCGCTGCTGGGGCAGGTGCGTGAAACGACGCTGGGCGCCTTCGCGCATCAGGACCTGCCGTTCGAGCGCCTGGTGGAGGAGCTGGCGCCGGAGCGGAGCCTGGCGCACAACCCGCTCTTCCAGGTGATGTTCGCGCTGCAGAACATGGACCGGGGGGTGCTCACGCTGGGCGACGTGGAGGTGGAGGGGCTGGGCGGGGGCGGCGGGGAGGCGAAGTTCGACGTGTCGGTGGCGCTGTTCGAGGACGGGGAGCGGGTGCTGGGGCACGTGGAGTACCGCAGCGACCTGTTCGACGCCGCGACGATGGAGCGCATGGCCGGGCACTTCCGGCTGCTGCTGGAGGGCGCGGTGGCGGACCCGGCCGTCCGGGTCCACGCGCTTCCGCTGGTGGGGCCCGCCGAGCGCGCGGAGATCGTGGAGCGCTGGAGCGGGGCGGGGGAGGCGGCCGGGCCCCCGGCGCGCTGCGTGCACGAGCTGTTCGCCGAGCAGGCGGCCCGGACGCCCGGCGCAGTGGCCGTGGTCTCCGGGGACGAGCGGCTCACCTACGCCGAGCTGGACCGCCGCGCAAACGATCTGGCCCGCCTCCTGGCGCGCCGCGGGGTCGGCCCCGACGTGCGGGTCGCCATCTGCGCCGAGCGCTCGCCGGAGATGGTGGTGGGGCTCCTGGCGACCCTCAAGGCCGGCGGCGCGTACGTCCCGCTGGACCCCGCCTACCCGCCCGAGCGGCTCGCCTACATGCTCGCGGACGCCGCCGCCCGGGTGCTGCTCGTCCAGCCGGAGCTGCTGGAGCGGCTCCCGGAGCACGCGGCGGACGTGGTCCTCCTGGACGCCGCCGGGGACGGGGGAGAGCCCGGCGACGACGCGGGCCCGCCCGCGGTCGCCGTCACGCCGGAGCACCTGGCGTACGTCATCTACACCTCCGGCTCCACCGGCACGCCCAAGGGCACCGAGGTGCCGCACCGGGCGATCCCCGGCTTCTTCCGGGGGGTGGGCTACGCGCGCTTCGACGCCGACCAGGTCCTCCTCCAGCACTCCTCGCCGTCATGGGACGCGATGACGCTGGAGCTGTGGCCGGCGCTGCTCACGGGCGGCACCTGCGTGCTGTACCCGGGCCGGACCCCCGATCCCGCGCAGCTGGCCGAGCAGGTCCGCGCGCACGGGGTGACCACGCTCTGGCTCACCGCGACCTTCTTCAACCTGGTCGTCGACACCTGCCCCGAGGTGCTGGCCGGCGTCGCCCAGGTGATGGTGGGCGGCGAGGCGGTTTCCGTGCCGCACGTGCGCCGCGCGCTCCGGTCGCACCCCGGGCTGCGGCTGGTCAACGGCTACGGCCCCAGCGAGACCACCGTCTTCGCCGCCTGCCATCCCGTCCCGGCGGACTTCGACGCGCCGGCGGTCCCCATCGGCAGGCCGGTCGGCGACCGCCGCGTGTACCTGCTGGACGGGGACTTCGCGCCGGTGCCGGTCGGCGTCGGGGGGGAGCTGTGCATCGGCGGGCCGGCGGTGGCGAGGGGCTACCGCGGCCGTCCCGGGCTCACGGCGGAGCGCTTCGTCCCCGACCCGTTCTCCGCGACGCCCGGGGCGCGCATGTACCGCTCGGGCGACCGGGCGCGGTGGCGGGCGGACGGCGTGCTCGACTTCGTGGGGCGCATGGACGGGCAGGTCAAGCTCCGCGGCTTCCGCATCGAGCCCGGCGAGGTCGAGGCCGCGCTGCGCGCCCACCCCGGCGTGCGCGACGCGGCCGTGGCGCTGCGCGAGGACCGCCCGGGCCAGGGCGGCCTGGTGGGCTACCACGTCCCCGCCGCGGGGGAGCCCGCGGCGGGGACGGCGGAGCTGAGGGCCTTCCTGCGGTCGCGGCTCCCGGAGCACCTGGTGCCGGGCGCCTTCGTGGCGCTGGACCGGCTCCCGCTCACTCCCGGCGGCAAGCTGGACCGCCGGGCGCTCCCCGCCCCCGGCGCCGGTCCGGACGGCGCGGAGCGCACGCCGCCGCGAACTCCGCTGGAGGCCGGCCTGGCGCGGGTGTTCGCGGAGGTGCTGGAGCTGGAGACGGTGGGGGTGGAGGAAAGCTTCTTCGAGCTGGGCGGGCACTCCCTGCTCGCCACGCGCGTCATCTCCGGGGTGCGGGACAGGCTGGGCGCGGAGCTGCCCCTGCGGGCGCTCTTCGAGGCGCCCACCGTGGCGGGGCTGGCCGGGCACGTGGAGGCGGCCCTGGGCACGGCGCGCTCCGCCCCCGGGCGGATCCCCCGCCGCGCGGACGACGGGCCCGCGCCGCTGTCCTTTGCGCAGCAGCGGCTCTGGTTCTTTCACCAGCTCGACCCGCGGAGCAGCGCCTACAACATGCCCTTCGCGCTGCGGCTGCGCGGCCGGCTGGACGTGCGTGCGCTGCGGCGCAGCCTGGGCGAGGTGGTGCGCCGCCACGAGGCGGTGCGCACCGTGCTGGTCGCCGGGGGAGGCGAGCCCGTGCAGGTGGTCCTCCCCGCCGCGCCCGTGCCCTGTCCCGTGCTGGACCTCGCCCCGCTGCCGGAGGAGGCCCGCTTCGCGGAGGCGATGCGCCGGCTGGACGAGGAGGGGCGTCGCCCCTTCGACCTGGCGCGCGGGCCGCTGCTCCGCATGCTGCTCGTCCGTCTTGCCGAGGAGGACTGGGTCCTGTGCTTCACCATGCACCACGTCGTCGGGGACGGGTGGAGCACGGGCGTGCTGACCCGCGAGGTCTCCGCCCTGTACGGCGCCTTTTCGCGCGGCGAGGCGTCGCCGCTGCCGGAGCCGGAGCTGCAGTACGCGGACTTCGCCGCCTGGCAGCGGGAGCGGCTCCGGGGCGAGGCGCTGGAGGCGCAGCTCGGCTACTGGCGCGACCGGCTGGCCGGCCTCCCGCCGACGCTGGCGCTGCCGCTGGACCGTCCGCGCCGCGACGCGCAGGGCGCAACCGCCAAGGGCAGCCCCTTCGAGCTCCCCGCGGAGCTGACGCGGGCATTGCGCCGGCTGGGCCGGGGCGAGGGCGCCACGCTGTTCATGACGCTGCTGGCCGGCTGGCAGACGCTGCTGGGGCGCTGGGCCGGGCAGGACGACGTGGTCGTGGGCACCGCGATCGCCGGCCGCACGCGCGCGGAGCTGGAGGGGCTGATCGGCTTCTTCGTCAACTCGCTGGTGCTGCGCGCCGACCTCGGCGGAGATCCCGGCTTCCGCGCGCTGCTGGGGCAGGTGCGTGAAACCACGCTGGGGGCCTTCGCGCACCAGGACCTGCCATTCGAGCGCCTGGTGGAGGAGCTGGCGCCGGAGCGGAGCCTGGCGCACAACCCGCTCTTCCAGGTGATGTTCGCGCTGCAGAACATGGAGCGGGGCGTGCTCACGCTGGGCGACGTGGAGGTGGAGGGGCTGGGCGGGGGCGGGGGGGAGGCGAAGTTCGACGTGTCGGTGGCGCTGTTCGAGGACGGGGAGCGGGTGCTGGGGCACGTGGAGTACAGGAGCGACCTGTTCGACGCCGCGACGGTCGAGCGCATGGCCGGGCACTTCCGGCTGCTGCTGGAGGGCGCGGTGGCGGACCCGGACGGCCGGGTCCACGCGATTCCGCTGGTGGGGCCCGCCGAGCGCGCGGAGATCGTGGAGCGCTGGAGCGGGGCGGCGGAGGCGGCCGAATCCCCGGCGCGCTGCGTGCACGAGCTGTTCGCCGAGCAGGCGGCCCGGACGCCCGGCGCAGTGGCCGTGGTTGCCGGGGACGAGCGGCTCACCTACGCCGAGCTGGATCGCCGCTCCGCCCGCCTGGCGAACCACCTCCGGCGCCGCGGCGCCGGACCCGAGGTGCCGGTGGCGCTGCTCCTGGACCGCTCGGCCGCGATGGTGGTCGCCGTGCTCGGCGTCCTCCGCGCCGGCGCCGCCTACCTCCCCCTGGACCCCCACCACCCTCGCGAGCGCCTTCGCGGCCTGCTGGCCGAGGCGGGCGCGCCGCTGCTGCTGACCCGCGCGCACCTGGCCGCGCGCGTGGCGGGCAGCCCGTGCGCCGTGGTCCGCCTGGATGCCGACGCCGCCGCCATCGCGGCGGAATCGGACGCGGCGCCCGCGGTCCCGGTGGACGCGCGGAACGCCGCCTACGTCATCCACACCTCGGGATCGACGGGGACGCCCCGGGGAGTGGTGGTCGAGCACGGCGGCCTGGCAAACTACCTCCGCTTCTTCGAGCGCGAGGTGCTGGGGGAGCGCGGCTTCGCGCTGCCCATGGTGTCGCGGCTCGCCTTCGACGCGCACGTGCGCCAGCTCTTCCCGCCGCTGCTGCGCGGCGGGGCGGCGTGGGTGCTGGCGGAGGAGACGGCCACCGACCCGGCGGCGCTGCTGGAGGCGCTGTCGGCGGAGGAGCGGGTGTCGTTCGGGGGGGTGCCGTCGCTGTGGAGCGCCGTGCTGGAGCGGGTGGAGCGGGGCGAGGCGGCGGCGCCGCGTGGCCTGGCGGCGGTGCTGCTGGGAGGCGAGGCGCTGCCGGACGAGCTGGTGCGGCGGACGCGCGCGGCCTTCCCGGGGGTGGCGGTGTGGAACCACTACGGCCCCACCGAAGCCACGGTCAACACCACCGTGGCGCGGGTGGACGGGGCGGAGCGCGTGAGCCTGGGCCGCCCCATCGCCGGCGCGCGGGTGTACGTGGTGGACGTGCTGGGGAGCCCGGTGCCGGCAGGGGTGGCGGGGGAGCTGTACGTGGGGGGCGCGGGGGTGGCGCGGGGATACCTCGGCCGGCCCGGCCTCACCGCGGAGCGCTTCCTCCCCGACCCGCTCGGGACGGAGGCGGGCGCGCGGCTGTACCGCACGGGGGACCGGGTGCGGTGGCTGCCGGGCGGCGAGCTGGAGTACCTGGGGCGCGCCGACCACCAGGTCAAAGTCCGCGGCTTCCGCGTGGAGCTGGGAGAGATCGAGGCGGCGCTGCGCTCGCACGGGCAGGTGCGGGAGGCCGTCGTGCTCCTGCGCGAGGACGCGCCCGGCGGGCAGCAGCTGGTGGCGTACGTGACCGGCCGGGCGGGGGAGCGGATCGCGCCGGGGGAGCTGCGGGAGCACCTCGCGGAGCGGCTGCCGGAGCACATGGTGCCGGCGGCGATCGTTCCGCTGGAGCGGATGCCGGTCACCTCCGGCGGCAAGGTGGACCGGGGGGCGCTCCCGGCGCCGGAACGGACCGCCGAGGAGGAGCACGTCGCGCCGCGCACCGAGGTCGAGGAGCGGGTCGCCGCGATCTGGGCGGAGGTGCTGGGGCTGGAGACGGTGGGGGTGGAGGAGAGCTTCTTCGAGCTGGGCGGGCACTCGCTGCTCGCCACGCGCGTCATCTCCGCGGTGCGAAAGAGGCTGGGCGCGGAGCTGCCGCTGCGGGCGCTCTTCGAGGCGCCCACCGTGGCGGGGCTGGCCGGGCGCGTGGAGGCGGCCCTGGGCGCGGCGCGCTCCGCCCCCGGGCGGATCCTCCGCCGCGCGGACGACGGGCCCGCGCCGCTGTCCTTTGCGCAGCAGCGGCTCTGGTTCTTCCAACAGCTCGACCCGCGGAGCAGCGCCTACAACATGCCCTTCGCGCTGCGGCTTCGCGGCCGGCTGGACGTGCGTGCGCTGCGGCGCAGCCTGGGCGAGGTGGTGCGCCGCCACGAGGCGGTGCGCACCGTGCTGGTCGCCCGGGGCGGCACGCCCGTGCAGGTGGTCCTCCCCGCCGCGCCCGTGCCCCTGCCCGTGCTGGACCTGGCCGGGCTGCCGCCGGAGGCGCGCGAGAGGGAGACGATGCTGCGGCTGGCCGAGGAGGGGCGGCGCCCCTTCGACCTGGAGCGCGGGCCGCTGCTTCGCGCCCTGCTGGTGCGCGGCGGCGACGGGGAGTGGGCGCTCGGCTTCACCATGCACCACGTCGTCGGCGACGGGTGGAGCACGGGCGTGCTGATCCGCGAGGTCTCCGCCCTGTACGGCGCCTTCGCGCGCGGGGAGGCGTCGCCGCTGCCGGAGCCGGAGCTGCAGTACGCGGATTTCGCCGCCTGGCAGCGGGAGTGGCTCCGGGGCGAGGCGCTGGAGGCGCAGCTCGGCTACTGGCGCGAACGGCTGGCCGGCCTGCCGCCGACCCTGGCGCTGCCCTTCGACCGTCCTCGACGCGACGCGCAGGGCTCGACCGCCAAGGGCAGCCCCTTCGAGCTCCCCGCCGGGCTGACGCGGGAGCTGCGCCGGCTGGGCCGGGGCGAGGGCGCGACGCTGTTCATGACGCTCCTGGCCGGCTGGCAGGCGCTGCTGGGGCGCTGGGCCGGGCAGGACGACGTGGTGGTGGGCACCGCGATCGCCGGCCGCACGCGCGCGGAGCTGGAGGGGCTGATCGGCTTCTTCGTCAACTCGCTGGTGCTGCGCGCCGACCTGTCGGGCGACCCCGGCTTCCGCGCGCTGCTGGGGCAGGTGCGGGAGACCACGCTGGGGGCGTTCGCGCACCAGGACCTGCCGTTCGAGCGCCTGGTGGAGGAGCTGGCGCCGGAGCGGAGCCTGGCGCACAACCCGCTCTTCCAGGTGATGTTCGCGCTGCAGAACATGGACCGGGGCGTGCTCACGCTGGGCGACGTGGAGGTGGAGGCGCTGGGCGGGGGCGGCGGGGAGGCGAAGTTCGACGTGTCGGTGGCGCTGTTCGAGGATGGGGAGCGGGTGCTGGGGCACGTGGAGTACCGGAGCGACCTGTTCGACGCCTCGACGATCGAGCACATGGCCGGGCGGTTCCGGCTCCTGCTGGAGGGCGCCGCCGCGAACCCGGACGGCCGGGTCCACGCGCTCCCGCTGCTGCGCCCCGCCGAGCGCGCGGAGATCGTGGAGCGGTGGAGCCGCCGGGGCGCGCGGTTCGAGCCGGGGGAGTGCCTCCACGACCGCTTCCGCGGGCAGGCGGCGCGCACGCCCGGCGCCACGGCGGTCTCCCACGGCGGCGCGGCGGTCACGTACGCCGAGCTGGAGCGCCGGGCCGGCCTGCTGGCGGCACGCCTGCGGGGGCTCGGCGTCGGTCCCGAGGCGCGCGTGGGCCTGTGCCTGGAGCGCTCCCCGGAGCTGGTCGCGGCGATGCTGGGGGTGCTCGCCGCGGGGGGCGCCTACGTCCCCCTGGACCCCGGGTACCCGGCGGAGCGGATCGCCCTGCTGCTGGAGGACTCCGGCGTGGCCGTGGTGGTCGCGCAGGAGGCGACCCGCGGCGTCCTGGCCGCTTCCCCGGTGCCGGTGGTGCTCCTGGACGAGCTGCTCGCCGGCCCCGACGCGGGTCCCGGGGCGGAGCCGGCGGCCGCCGTCTCTCCCGGGAACGCGGCCTACGTGATCTACACCTCCGGCTCCACCGGCAGGCCCAAGGGGGTGGTGGTCACGCACGCCAACGCGCTGCGGCTGTTCGACGCCACCGAGCGCTGGTTCGGCTTCGGCCCCGACGACGTGTGGACGCTCTTCCACTCGTTCGCGTTCGACTTCTCCGTCTGGGAGATCTGGGGCGCGCTGCTGTACGGCGGGCGCCTGGTGGTGGTGCCCGACGAGGTGAGGCGGGACCCCGAGGCGTTCCGGGAGCTCCTGGGGAGCGAGGGGGTCACGGTGCTCAACCAGACGCCGTCGGCCTTCCGGCAGCTGGTCCGCGCCGACGAGGCCGCGGGCGCGGGGCCCGGCCTGGCGCTGCGCTGGGTGGTGTTCGGCGGCGAGGCGCTGGAGCCGCGCAGCCTGGCGCCCTGGTTCGCGCGGCACGGCGACCGGCGGCCGCGGCTGGTGAACATGTACGGGATCACCGAGACCACCGTGCACGTCACCTTCCGCGAGCTCGCCGCGGAGGACGTGGAGGCGGGGCGGGGGAGCGTGATCGGCGACGGGCTCCCCGACCTGGGGGTCTACCTGCTGGACGCGGCGCTGGAGCCGGTGCCCGCGGGCGTCCCCGGGGAACTGTTCGTGGGCGGGGCGGGCGTGGCGCGCGGCTACCTGGGGCGGCCGGAGCTGACGGCCGAGCGCTTCGTCCCCGATCCCTTCTCGGCCGAGCCCGGCGCGCGGATGTACCGGTCCGGCGACCGCGCGCGGCTCCACGCCGGCGAGACCGAGTACCTGGGCCGCGCGGACCAGCAGGTCAAGGTGCGCGGCTTCCGCATCGAGCCCGGGGAGATCGAGGCCGCCCTCGCGACGCTGCCGGGCGTGCGCGAGGCGGTGGTGGTGCCGCGGGACGAGGACGGCGGGCTCCCCCGGCTGGTGGCGTACGTGGCCATGGACGCCGCGCCCGGCGGGGGCGGCGCGGCCTCGCTCCGCGCCGCGCTCGCCGCGCGGCTCCCGGGCCACATGGTCCCCGCGGCGTTCGTGCTGCTGGATGCGCTCCCTCTTACCCCGCACGGCAAGGTCGACCGCCGCGCCCTCCCCGCGCCGGACGGGGCCTGGAGCGCCGCCGCCCCGGCGTACGTGCCGCCCCGCGGGCCCGCGGAGGAGGCGCTCGCGCAGGTGTGGGCGGAAACGCTCGGGGTGGAGCGCGTGGGGGCGAACGACAACTTCTTCGCGCTGGGCGGCGACTCCATGCGCGCCATCCAGGTGATGGCGCAGGCACGCTCCCGGGGCGTGGGCTTCTCGCTCCAGGAGCTGTTCCGCCACCAGACCGTGGCGGAGCTGGCGGAGCGGATCGAGCCCGGCGAGCCCGCGGACCGCCTGGACGCCGGGCCCTTCGCCCTGCTGGCGGCGGAGGACCGGGAGCGCCTGCCCGAGGGGGTGGAGGACGCGTACCCCATGGCGCAGCTCCAGCTGGGGATGCTGTTCGACAGCGAGAGCCGTCCCGACGGGACCGTGTACATCGACATCCTGAGCTTCCCCGTCTACGCCGCCTTCGACGAGGCGCGGCTGCGGGGGGCGCTCGCCGCGCTGGGGGGCCGGCACCCGATCCTCCGCACCTCGTTCGACCTGTCCGGGTTCTCGGAGCCGCTGCAGCTGGTGCACCGCGAGGTGGAGATCCCGCTGGCGGTGACCTCGCTGGAGCACCTGTCCCCGGAGGCGCAGGAGGCCGCCGTGGAGGCGTGGGTGGAGGCGGAGCGCCGCCGCGCCCTCGACTGGCGCGTGGCCCCGCTGATCCGCTACCACGTGCACGTCCTCGGCCCGGACGCCTTCCACTTCGGCTTCACCGAGCACCACGCCATCCTGGACGGGTGGAGCGTGGCCGCCCTGCAGACGGAGCTGTTCGGCCTGTACTTCGACGGCGCGGGAGCCCAGGGCGACCCACCGCCCCCGTCCGTGTTCCGCGACTTCGTTGCGCTGGAGCGCGAGGTGCTCGATTCCGCGGAGGCCCGCAGGTTCTGGGCGGAGACCCTGGAGGAGTCCGCGCCCACCCTCCCGGCCTCGCCGGGCCCCACCGGCGCGGCCGGGGTCGGCGCCCGGAGGGAGGAGATCCCCGCCGGGATCGTGGCCGGGCTCACCGGTCTCGCCCGCCGCGAGGGGCTCCCGCTCAAGAGCCTTCTCCTGGCCGCGCACCTCCGGGTGCTCGCGGCCGCCAGCGGGGCCGACGACGTGACCACGGGCCTGGTCTCCAACGGGCGCCCGGAGGGCGCCTCCTCGGAGCGCGCGCTGGGCCTGTTCCTCAACACCGTCCCCCTCCGGCTGCGCCTGTCCGGGGGGAGCTGGCGGGAGCTGGCGCACGAGACCTTCCGGGAGGAGCGGAGGATGCTCCCGTTCCGCCGCTTCCCCCTGGCCGAGCTGCAGCGCATGCGCGGCGGCGACGTCCCGGTCGCCGCGCTCTTCAACTTCATCCACTTCCACGTCATGCAGGGGGTCGTGGAGGACGCGGGGCACCGGTTCGGCGCGGGCCGCGGCTCCGGCGGGACCAAGTTCCCGTTCAGCACCACGTTCCAGGTTCACCCCGGCGGCATGCAGCTGCTGCTCAAGTGGGACGCGGCGCGCTACTCCGACGCCGCGGTGGAGCGGATGTTCGAGCGGTACCTCGACGTGCTGGGCCGCATCGCGGGGAGCCCGGACGGGGCGTACGACGCCGTGGACCTGCTGTCCGACGCGGAGCGGGCGGCGGTCACCGCCGGGTGGACTTCCGCGGGCGCGCCCGCGCCCGGCGTGGACACGCTGCACGGGCGGTTCGCCGCGCAGGCCGTGCGGACCCCGGACGCGGTGGCGGTCGAGTGCGGCGGCGAGCGCCTCACCTACGCCGAGCTGGACCGGCGCTCCGCCGGGCTCGCGGGCGCGCTCCGCCGCCGCGGCGTCCGTCCGGAGACCCGCGTCGCCGTGTGCCTGGAGCGCTCCGCCGACGCGGTGGTCGCGCTCCTTGGCGTCCTCCGGGCGGGCGGCGCCTGGCTGCCGCTGGACCCCGACGATTCCCCGGAGCGGCTCGCCTGGCTGGTCGCCGACGCGGCCGCCCCCGTGGTGGTCACCGGCCCGCGCCTCGCCGGCCGGCTCGCCGGGTCGGGGGCGGAGCCGGTCCGCGTGGACGCGGACCGGGCGGACGCCGGGGACGGCGCCGCCGGGGAGCCCGGGGACGGCGCCGGGCCCGAGAACCTGGCGTACGTGATCTACACCTCCGGGTCCACCGGCACGCCCAAGGGCGTCGGGGTGACCCATCGCAGCGCGTGCAGGCACCTGGAGTGGATCGCAGACGAGGTGCTCGGCGGCGAGGCCGACATCCTCCCCGCCACCTCCCGCTTCTCGTTCGACGCCTCGCTGAAGCAGCTCCTCGGCCCGCTCCTGCGGGGCGGGACGGCGTGGATCCTGGACGAGCGCACCGTCGCGGAGCCCGCGGCGATCCTCCGGGAGCTGCACGGGCGCGGCCGCGTCGCCTTCAACTGCGTGCCGTCGCTGTGGAGCGCCGTGCTGGACGCGGTGGAGGCGGGCGCCCCGGCGCCGCGGGACCTCCGGCGGCTGCTGCTCGGCGGCGAGGCGTTCGGGCCGGAGCTGGTGCGGCGGAGCCTGGCGGCCTTCCCGGAGCTGGAGGTGTGGAACCTGTACGGCCCCACGGAGACCACGGTCAACGCCAGCGCCGGGCGGGTGGCTCCCGGCGCCGCCCCCACCATCGGCCGCCCGGCCGCCTACGCGCGGGCCTACGTGGTGGACGGCCTCGGCGGGCTCGCGGCGCCCGGCGTTCCCGGGGAGCTGTGGGTGGGGGGCGAGGGCGTCGCGCGCGGCTACCTGGGCAGGCCGGAGCTCACCGCGGCAAGGTTCACCCCCGACCCCTTCGCCGCGGCTCCGGGGGCGCGCCTGTACCGGACCGGGGACCGGGTGCGCCGGCTCCCGTCGGGGGAGCTGGAGTTCCTGGGCCGCATCGACCAGCAGGTCAAGGTCCGCGGCTTCCGCGTCGAGCCCGGCGAGGTCGCGGCCGCGCTCGCGCTGCACCCGGCCGTGCGGGACGCCGCGGTGGTGGCGCGGGCGGACGGCGCGGGACAGCCCCGGCTGGTGGCGTACCTGGTCCCCGCGGCCGGCGGGGCCGCGCCCGGGGCCGCGGAGCTGCGCGCGCACCTCCGCGCTCGGCTCCCGGAGTACATGGTGCCCTCCGCGTTCGTCGCCATGGACGCGCTCCCCCTCACCTCCCGCGGCAAGCTGGACCGGCGGGCGCTGCCGGAGCCGGAGACGGCGCGGGAGGAGGGCTCGTACGTCGCGCCGCGGGACGCGCTGGAGCTGCGGCTGGCGGGGCTGTGGGAGGAGCTGCTCGGCGTCCGGCCGGTGGGCGTGCGGGACGACTTCTTCGCCCTGGGGGGGCACTCGCTCCTCGCGCTGCGCCTGGTCGCGGCGGCCGAGCGGCTCACCGGCCGCCGGGTCCCCATGGCGACGCTGCTCGCCGGGCCCACCGTCGAGCAGCTCGCCCGGGAGCTGCAGGGCGGCGAGGCCCCGCCCTCCGGCCCGCTGGTCCCCATCCAGCCCTCCGGCGGAGCGCGGCCGCTCTTCTTCGTGCACGCCGCGGGCGGCGGCGTCGTCGGCTACGCGGCGCTGGGCCGGCACCTCGGCGCCGGGCAGCCGCTCTACGGGCTCCAGTCGCGGGGCGTGGAGGGGGAGGAGCCCCCGCACGTCCGCATCGAGGAGATGGCGGCCGACTACCTGGCGCAGCTCCGAGCCGTCCAGGGGGAGGGGCCGTACCGCCTGGGGGGGTGGTCCATGGGCGGCCTGGTGGCGTTCGAGATGGCGCGGCAGCTGGAGGCCGCGGGGGACGAGGTGGAGCTGCTGGCCCTCGTGGACCCCACGCCACCCTCCGGCGGCGAGGGGGCCGCGCCCCGGGAGGCGGACGACCCGGCCCTCCTGGCCGGCTTCGCCCTGCACCTGGAGCTCCCGGTGGAGCGGATCGCCCTCGCCCCGGAGGAGATCCTGGCGGCGCCCCCGGCGGAGCGGCCGAGGCGCGCATGGGAAGCGGCGCGGGCCGCGGGCGCCGTGCCCGACCACCTGGACCGGGCCCGCTTCGAGCGCCTGTGGGCCGTGTTCCGGGCCAACGCCGCCGCCTCGGCGGCATACCGGCCGGCGCCCTGCGCGTCCGACCTGCTGCTGGTCCTGGCGGAGGACCGGGGCGAGCCGGCCGCGCGGGACGTGGCGCGGTGGGAGGGGCTCACCACCGGGACGGTGCGGAGCGCCGTCGTCCCCGGCGATCACTTCACCCTGGTCCGGGAGCCCCGCGTCCGCGAGGTCGCCGCCCTGCTCACGGAGGCCCTCGCGCACGCCGCCGCCAGTGCGGGCATCGCCCGTGCGGACCGCTCCTGCGCGACGGGAGACTGAGGGCTCCCGGCGCTCAGCGACTGGGGGCCGGCGCCCGGAGAGCGGGCCGGCGGCGCGTGAGCTCCTTCTCGGGTGGGGTGGACCGCCGGCTCATCCCCAGCGGGATCACGAAACGGGGAACCGGTGCCATCCTCCCAGGAGGTGTGCCCCTGGAACTCGTTCGCGTCGGACACGACGTAGCCGGCGTTCCTGCCGCGGGCCGGCGTGGACGGCGCTTCCCTGATCGAGTTGATGGGGATGTTGCAGGCGGAGTTCTCGCGGGCGCTTCAAGGGCTTGGCGGTGAAACGGACCAAGCGGCGCGGGCAGCGGCGCTCCCCGGCGACGAGCCGCTGGTGCGGGGCACCCTGCGTGGGCGCTGGGACATCGGGACGGCAGGTGCGCGGCAGGCGATGGGCGGCACGGCGGAGGTGGAGGAGGCCACCTCGGCGCGGGAGGAAGTCGATCTAGCTATCTGAAAAGCTTCAGGTGAGGTTCCCGCAATTCAGGTATTGGACGGTAAGGGATGTGGTGACACCCAGTTGTGCTCCTGCCGCCTACGTTCTAACCTTAAGTGCCCATCGATACCCAGTTGCAGCCTGACCCCTTCGAGAGAACGATGACATCTTACGATACAGCGTTCGCTTCCCGTGCCGATCTCGAGCAGTACGGGAGTAATGCGTTGCTGATGTTCGCCCTCGAACTGAGGTTCGGGCTAGAGGATATCCACACGGTGGCCGCTGACGCCCTCACAGATGGATCGGATGACAAAAAATGTGACTTAATCTTCGTCGATCTAGATGAGGGTGTGGCGGTGGTTGCACAGGGCTTCCAAGCGGCGGATCCAAGCAAAAAGGAGGCGCCAGCTAACAAAGCCTCTGACCTCAATACTGCTGCCGGTTGGCTATTGAGCCGCGATGTGAATGATTTGCCGGCAAGAATTCGTCCAGCCGCCATTCAATTACGTTCAGCGTTGGAAGATGGACAGATCCAAACGATACATTTTTGGTATGTCCACAACCTTCCCGAGTCTCCCAACGTCAGTAGTGAACTGGAAACTGTTCAGCGAAATGCGTATGCTGGTTTGCGGCATCTACTTGGAGCAGCTGCCAAGGTTCCTGATGTTACAGCAGTCGAGGTTGGCCGTGGCCAGCTTGACGAGTGGTATAAAACGCGCACGACGCCTATCCTTGTGACGGATCAACTTAGCGTCTCCGTACCGGGCGGATATGAAATTGAAAGCACTGATTGGTCCGCCTATGTAACTGCGGTTCCAGCCAAATGGCTGTATACTTTGTTTGAAAAGTACAAGGATGAGTTGTTCTCAGCCAATGTTCGCGGTTACTTGGGGAGTAGGAAGGCGGACGCAAACATCAACAGCGGAATCAAGAGCACAGCGGGAGGTGATCCCGTCCATTTCTGGGTCTATAACAACGGTTTGACCATCCTCACCCACAAATTCGAGTACAACAGTGACGACAAGGAACTGGTGGTGACTGGTCTCTCAATCGTCAACGGAGCGCAGACCACCGGAGCAATTGGTTCTCTAGATGCGACACCTGACGATTCTGCGATGGTTCCTGCAAGGTTTGTTCGGTGTCAAAGTGGGGAGGTTGTTACCCGAATCATCAAGTACAACAACAGCCAGAATCAGGTTGAAGCCCCTGATTTTCGGAGCGGTGATGAAGTGCAGCGGCGATTGCGCGAAGAGTTTAGATCCGTACCGTCAGTCACCTACCTGGGTGGGCGCCGGGGAGGGTATGAGGACCGGATCAAGCGGCCTCCGAATCTGCTACCGTCGGATACCGCTGGCCAGGCGCTAGCTTCGTTCCACGGTGATCCAGTTGTGGCGTACAACGAGAAGTCCCGGATCTGGGTATCTGATACTCTGTACTCTCGCTACTTCTCCGAGAGAACAACCGCGAGGCACATCGTCTTTGCTTATTCACTACTACGATCGGTCGAAGAAAAAAAGCGGCTACTCGCAGTTGCAGGGAAGGAGGAGCTTACGGAAAAACAGGAGAAAGTTCTCCAGTTCTTCCGCAACCGCGGTGCCACTTTCCTCCTCACAGCAGCGATAGGGTCAGCATTGGAGACCGTTGTGGGGCGCCCAATTCCTGATCGGTTTGCGCTCGCATTTAAGGGTAACCTTGCGCCGCAGGATGCGGTCGAGTTGTGGACACCAATTGTGACCGTCGCGACTGCCTTTACGGACAGGCTAGTCCCGGCGGTTGAGCGAGGTTTGAAAAGCGCAGAACTGGTCAGCAGTGCAGTCTCTGACTTCTCAAGCTTCATGGATGCAACTGGGGAAGCCAACCGGACAGTCTACGATACGTTTGCCAAGCATCTCGATTTGAGGGTTAGAAGGTGAGAATATAGGTGAGACGTTGCAGCCAGCTTTCCTTCCTCGGGCCGGCGTGGACGGCGCTTCCCTGATGGAGTGATGGGGATGTTGCAGGAATAGTTCTCGCGGCGCTTCAAGGGCGCGGCATTGAAGCGGACAAATCGGCGCGGGCTGCTGCGCACGTAGCCGTAGCGCTCGGCCCCTAGGGCTCGCCGGAGGCGGTGCGGGTGCTCGCCGCTGTGCTGAGCGACGAGGAGCCGCTGGTGTGGGGCACGCGGCGTGGGCGCTGGGGCGGATCGGGACGGCGGGGGCGCGGCAGGGGCTGCGGGGTCGGGAAGAGGCGGAAGAGGACGGCTGGGTGAGGGAGGAGATCACACCGGCAGCACGACACGCCCGCCGATGCCCGGAGCATCGGCGGGCATGTCCCGTTCTCCGTCCGGTCGAAGCGGCCGTGTCCGCCCGGGCGTACGCGGACCGGCGGGGGAGCCGCCGCGGACTACCGGAGCGGCACGAGCGCGAGGCCGTTGTTGGGGTTCATCGGGATCGCCAGCTGGTTCGCGCCGGCGTCGTAGCACATCGACGCGGCGCTCGGGACGTTGCGGGCGATGAGCTCGGCGGGCGCGCCCGGACGGATGCGGGACACCCCTCCCTGCATGACGCTGCTCACGTACTTGGTCCCGTCGGGCATGATCACCAGACCGTCGCTCCCCGGCTGCGCCGCGTTCTCCGTCCTCACCAGCCGGCCGGCCGGCGAGAACGTCAGCACCTCGGCGTTGCCGACGTTGACGACCACGACGTTGCCCCGCGGATCGAAGGCGATGCCGTTGGGCTGGCGGAGCGGCGCACCCTGCACGAAGACCGACGCCGTGCCGTCGGGCGCGATCTTCCACACCCGCCACGTCGCCGGGTCCGGGGCGTTGCCGAAGTCGCCCGTCTGCGTGGCGTAGATCGTCCCGTCGTCCGCGACCTCGATGTCGTTGAGCCAGGGAGCGCCGCCGACGCGGACCTCGCCGGCCGGCGCCCCGGTGCGGAGGTCGAAGCGGCGGACGACGGCGACGCTCGGCTCGCCCGCGGCGGTGCCGCCGTCGCGGTCGGCGACGTACAGCATGCCGCGGGCGATGTCGCTGCCGTACGGCTCGTTCAGCACCAGCTGCGGCGCGGTCCTCGACCGGTCGGCCGGGCCCTGCACCCCGATCCACCGGGCCGTGTGGACCGACCCGTCGTGGTTGATGAGCGAGACCCAGGCGTCGTTGGCCTGGACGCTCTGCGGGACGCCCCGGTTCGGCACCACGATGACCCCGCGCTCCGCGTCGTACGAGCAGCTCTCCGCGGAGAAGATGGCGCCGAAGACCCTGACGTTCGGCGAGATCGCCTCGAACTCCCGGCCGGGCGCGGCGGTGACCGGCAGACCCAGCGGATTTCCGACCGAATATGGGCGCGGCCCTTCCGGCTGCTGGGCGAGCGCCGGGGCGGCGAGGAGGCTGATGGCCAGACCGGCTGCCCGGCCGAGGGACCCTGCTCGTAGCATGTGGCTCTCCTGGATGTCGTCGTTGCCGTCGGTGCGCCCGGCGGGAGGTCCGGTGCGGGATCGTCGCCACGGCGCGATCCTGCACGGCTCTCCGACTCCCGCTTCTCCACTGCCTTTCTGAATACGCGAATTCCAGGGCTCCCGGAAGGCTTCCCTGGCCCAAGTCGCCTCGAAGGCGGCCGCCTGCCGGCCCCGGACCCGTTCCGCGGCACGTGCCGGGAGCCCGCGAGCGAGCCCCCGTCGGACGGATCCGGCGGGGGCTCGCTCGCGTCCCGTCGCTCGCCCCAAGCCCACAAGGGGGCATTGTTTGCGGAGGGCTCCCCGGCCGCTCCCGCCCGCACCCGCGCCCGGTTGACGCGGTCCGGACGGCGTCCTAGGTTGGGCGGGAAATATACGGAACAGATGCGTACTGGAGGGACGTCCTGGTTGCGGCTGCGCGGCGCGCGGCGGCCCGGGCCGGCTCGTCCGGGCGTCACGCATCCTCCCGCCCGTGGCTCCTTCCCTGGACCCGCCCCCGAGCCCCCCACCCCTGCCTCCTGCGATGGCGAATCCCGCGGACCTTTGTGGAGCCACCGGCGACGACGAGAGCCTCGCCGCCGGGATCGGGGCCGCCGTGGATGCCGGAGAGGCGCACGGGCGGCTCGTCCACGACCGGGTCGCGGAGCAGGCGCAGCGCACCCCCGGCGCCACGGCGGTGGCCGCGGACGGCCGGGCGCTGAGCTACGCGGAGCTGGACGCCGCCGCCAACCGGCTGGCCCGCTTCCTCCGCGCGCGCGGGGTGGGCGCGGAGATCCGCGTGGGCGTGTGCCTGGAGCGCTCGGCGGAGCTGCCGGTCGCGCTGCTGGCCGTGCTGCGCGCGGGCGCGGCGTACGTTCCCCTGGACCCGGCCTACCCCGCGGAGCGCCTGGCGCGGACGCTGGCGGACAGCGGCGCCCCCGTGCTGCTGACGACGGGCGGCCCGGCCGGCCGCTTCGCCGGATGGGCGGGCGAGGTGGTCGACCTGGAGGCGGAGCGGGAGCGGATCGCCGCCGGGAGCGCCGACGCCCCGGGCGTGGAGGTGGACCCCGACCAGCTGGCGTACGTCATCTACACCTCCGGCTCCACCGGCCGCCCCAAGGGCGTGGCCGTTCCGCACCGGGCGCTCGCCAGCTACCTGGCGTGGATGCAGCGCGCCTACCCGCTCGCGGCCGGGGACCGCGTGCTGCAGAGGGCCCCGGCGGGGTTCGACGCCTCGGTGTGGGAGTTCTGGGCGCCGCTGCTCGCGGGCGCGACGCTGGTCGTGTCCCCGCCCGAGGCGCAGCGCGACCCCGCCGAGCTGCTGCGGGTGCTCGGGCGGGAGCGGATCACCGTGCTCCAGGTGGTTCCCTCGCTGCTCCACCCGCTGCTGGAGCAGCCGGGGCTGGGGGAGGCGTGCGGCACCCTGCGCCGCCTCGTCTGCGGGGGCGAGGCGCTGGGGGCGGAGCTGGCGGGGAGGGCCGCGGCGGCCACCGGCGCGCAGGTGGTGAACCTGTACGGCCCCACGGAAGCGACCGTCTACGCCACGGCGCACGTGTTCGCCGGCGAGGCGGGCGCCACCGTGCCGATCGGGCGGGCGGTGGACCGGGTGCGGACGTACGTGGTGGACGAGGGGGGCGCGCTGGCGGAGGGCGGCGGCCCCGGCGAGCTGTACCTGGGCGGCGTGCAGCTGGCGCGCGGCTACCTGGGCCGGCCGGAGCTGACGGCCGGGGCGTTCGTGCCGGACCCGTTCTCGGGGGAGCCGGGCGCGCGGCTCTACCGCACGGGGGACAGCGTGCGCGAGCTGGGCACGGGCACGCTGGAGTACCTGGGACGGATCGACCACCAGGTGAAGATCCGCGGCTTCCGGATCGAGCCGGGGGAGATCGAGGCCGTGCTGCGCGAGCAGCCCGGCGTCCGCGAGGCCGTGGTCCTGGCGCGGGAGGACCGGCCCGGCGAGCGGCGCCTGGTGGCCTACCTCCTCCCGGAGGGCGGGACGCCGGCGGGCGAGGAGGACGCCGCCGGGGCGCTCGCCGACTGGGCGACGGTGTTCGAGGACACCTACGCGGGGGCCGCGGCGGGGCGGGCGGAGGACCCGACGCTCGACCTGGCGGGGTGGAACAGCAGCTACACGGGCGAGCCGATCCCGCGCGAGGAGATGCGCGAGTGGGTCGAGCGCACCGTGGAGCGCATCCTGGCGCTCCGGCCGGAGCGGGTCCTGGAGATCGGCTGCGGCACGGGGCTCCTCCTCTTCCGGGTCGCCCCCCACACCCGGCTGTACCACGGGACGGACCCGTCCGCCGCCGCCCTGGAGCTGGTGGGTCGGCACGCCGGCGCGCTCCCGCAGGTGCGGCTCTCGCGGCGCGCGGCGGACCGGCTGGAGGAGCTGGGCGGCGAGGGGTTCGACACCGTCGTGCTGAACTCCGTCGCGCAGTACTTCCCGGGCGTCGACTACCTGCTGCGGGTGCTGGAGGGGGCCGTGTCCGTGGTCCGTTCGGGCGGGCGCGTCTTCGTCGGCGACGTGCGCAGCCTGCCGCTCCTCCCCGCGTTCCACGCCTCCGTGGAGCTGTTCCGCGCCCCCGGCGGGCTCGCCGTGGAGCACCTGGACGCCCGCGTCCGCGCCGGCGTCCGGGAAGAGCGGGAGCTGGTGGTGGATCCCGCCTTCTGGGAGGCGCTGCGGGCACGGGTGCCGCGCATCGGCCGCGTGACGGTGCAGGTCAAGCGCGGCGGGCACGACAACGAGGTCGTGCGCTACCGCTACGACGTGGTCCTGCACCTGGACGCCCCCGCGGCCCCCGTGGCGGAGGCGTGCGGGTGGAGCGAGGCCGGCGGCCTCGCCGGCCTGCGCCGGCGGCTGGCGGCGTCGCCCGCGGCGCTCGCCGTCACGGGCGTGCCGGACGCGCGCGTGTCCGGCGACCTGCATCTGCTCGATTTGCTGGCCAGCCGGGGCGCGCACGCCGACGTGGCGGAGCTGCGCCGCGCGCTCCCGGCGCGGCCGGCCGGCGTCGATCCCGAGGCGCTCCGGGCGCTGGGGGAGGCGATGGGCCGCAGCGTGGAGCTGCGGCCCGGCGCGGCGGGGAGCATCGACGCGCTCTTCGGCCCCGCGGACGGCGGCGAGGCCGCGTTCCCCCCGGACGGCGCGGCATCGCTCCCGTGGGCGGCGTACGCCAACGACCCGCGGCGCGGCCGGCGCGTCCGCCAGCTGGTGCCGGCGCTGCGGGCCGCGCTCGGCGAGCGGCTGCCGGAGCACATGGTGCCCGCGGCGTTCGTGGTGCTGGACGGGCTCCCGACGACTCCCAACGGCAAGGTGGACCGGGCCGCGCTCCCGGCGCCCGACCCCGGCCGCGGGGCCGGGGCGGGGGAATTCGCCGCGCCGCGCACCCCCACGGAGGAACTGCTCGCGGCGGCCTGGGCCGCGGCGCTCGGGCTGGAGACGGTGGGCGTGCGCGACGACTTCTTCGCGCTGGGCGGCCACTCGCTCCTCGCCATGCAGGTGGTCGCCCGCGTCCGCGGGACGCTGGGGGTGGAGCTGCCGGTGAGGGCGCTCTTCGAGGCGCGCACGGTGGAGACGCTGGCTGCGCGCGTGGACGCCGGGCGGGGGAGCGGCGAGGACGCCCTCCCGCCCCTGGTCCGCGCCGGGCGGAGCGGCGACGCGGGGCTCCCGCTCTCCTTCGCGCAGGAGCGGCTCTGGTTCCTGCACCGGCTGGAGCCGGACGGGGCCGGGTACAACGTGCCCTCGCCGGCGCGCCTGGCGGGGAGGCTGGACTCCGGCGCGCTGGAGCGGGCGCTCGGCGCCCTGGTGCGCCGGCACGAGTCGCTGCGCACCGTCTTCCACGCCTCCCCCGCGGGCCCGGTGCAGACGGTGCTCCCGGACGCGCCCGTGCGTCTCCCCCGCGTGGACCTGTCCGGCCTCGCGCCGGAGGCCCGCGACGGCGAGGCGCGGCGGCTGGCCCGGGAGGACGCCGCGCGCCCCTTCGACCTGGCGCGCGGACCGGTGCTCCGCGCCGCCCTGGTGCGGCTCGCGGCGGAGGAGCACGTCCTGCTGCTGACCATCCACCACGTCGCCACCGACGGGTGGAGCACGGAGGTCGTCTTCCGCGACCTGTTCGCGCTCTACGGTGCGTCGTCGCGGGGAGCATCGTCGCCGCTGCCGCCGCTGCCGGTGCAGTACGCCGACTTCGCCGCGTGGCAGCGCGGCTGGCTCGCGGGCGACGTGCTCCGCCGCCAGCTCGACTGGTGGCGGCGGCACCTGGACGGCGCGCCGCCCGCGCTGGAGCTCCCCACCGACCGTCCCCGCCCGGCCGTGGCCGGCGGGCGCGGGGCGGTGCACGCCTTCCGCGTCGATGCGGCGACGACGCGCGCGCTGCGCGCCCTGGCCCGCCGCGAGGGCGCGACGCTCTTCATGGTGCTCCGCGCGGCCGCCGCCGTCCTGCTGTCCCGCTGGTCCGGACAGGAGGACCTGGTCGTCGGCTCCCCGATCGCGAACCGCGGGCGGGCGGAGCTGCACGACGTGGTCGGCTTCTTCGTGAACACCCTGGCGCTCCGCACCGACATCGCCGGGGACCCGTCGTGGGGGGAGCTGCTGGGGCGGGTCCGCGAGGCGGCGCTGGGCGCCTACGCGCACCAGGACCTCCCCTTCGAGCGCCTGGTCCGGGAGATCGCACCGGAGCGCGGCCTGTCGCACACGCCGCTCTTCCAGGTGATGTTCGCGCTCCAGGGCCCGGCCGCCGCCGGGGAGCCCGGGCCCGGCGAGCTGCGGCGGGAGGCGTTCCCCGTGGACGCGGCGACGGCGCTGTTCGACCTGGAGCTGGAGCTGTGGGAGGCGGGCGAGGAGCTGTCCGGGAGCCTGCGCTTCCGGACGGACCTGTTCGACGCCGCGACGGTGGAGCGGATGGCGGCGCACTTCCGCACGCTCCTGGAGGGGGCCGGCGGCTCGCGCGGGCGGCCGATCTCCCGGCTCCCCCTACTCCCCGAAGCGGAGGCCCAGCGCCTCGCCGGGTTCGGGAGCGGCCCCACCCACCCCGCGGCGGAGAGCGTCCCCGTCCCCCTGCTCTTCGCCACGCAGGCGGCCCGGACGCCGGACGCGGCGGCGGTGCTGTTCGGGGGCGGGTCGCTCACCTACGCGGAGCTGGACGCGCGGGCGGACGCGCTCGCCCGGCGCCTGGGCGAGCGCGGCGCCGCCCCGGGGACGACGGTGGCGGTGTGCGTGGAGCGTGGGCCGCAGGTGCTCGCGGCGCTGCTGGCGGTCTGGAAGGCGGGGTGCGTCTACCTCCCCCTCGACCCGTCGTACCCGGCGGAGCGCCTGTCCTTTCTGCTGCGCGACTCGGGCGCGCGGCTGGTGGTGACCGAGTCCGCGCTCCTCGGCGCGCTGCCGGAGTTCGGGGGCGAGATCGTGGCGCTCGACACCCCTCACCCCCCGGCCCCCTCTCCCACAAGGGGAGAGGGGGAGCACGACAGTTCAGAGGACGAGTTTGCAGTTGCAGGCTGTTCCCTGTTCCCTGTTCCCTGTTCCCTGCCGTCCGACCTCGCGTACCTCATCTACACCTCGGGCTCCACCGGCACGCCCAAGGCGGTGATGGTGGAGCACGGGCAGCTCGTTCACACGCTGCGCGGGGCGCTGGACGTGCTCGGCTTCGGCGCGGGCGACGTGGTGGCGGCGCTCGCGTCCGTCGCGTTCGACATCTCGCTGCTGGAGCTGGCCGCGCCGCTGCTCGCCGGGGCCGCGGTGCGCGTCGTCCCGCGCGACGTGGCCGCGGACGCGGAGGCGCTGGCGGACGCCGCGGCGGACGCCACCGTGCTGCACGCGGTGCCCGCGCTGATGCGCCAGGTGGTCGCGGCGGCGCGCGGCGGCCGGACGCTGCCGGCCCTCCGCCTCCTGCTGGTGGGCGGAGACACGGTCCCGCCCGACCTGCTGGAGGAGATGCGCGAGGTCTTCCCGGCGGCCCGCGCGCACGTGCTCTACGGGCCGACGGAGGGGACCGTCATCTGCGCGGCGTACGCCGTCCCGGCGGAGGGCGCGGTGGAGGGGCACCCGCTGGGCCGCCCGCTCCCGGGCGTGCGGCTGCACGTCCGCGGGCCGCGCGGCGAGACGGCGCCGACGGGGGTTCCCGGCGAGATCTGGATCGCGGGTGGGGGCGTCGCGCGCGGCTACCTGGGCCGGCCGGAGCTGACGGCGGAGCGCTTCGCGGACATCGGCGGCGAGCGCGCCTACCGCACGGGGGACCGCGCGCGCTGGCGCCCCGACGGCGTGCTGGAGTTCCTCGGCCGCACCGACGCGCAGGTCAAGATCCGCGGGTTCCGCGTCGAGCCGGGCGAGATCGAGGCCGCGCTGCGCGGGCAGCCGAATGTGGGGGAGGCGGTCGTCGTAGCGCGGGAGGACCGGACGGGCGGGAAGAGGCTGGTGGCGTACGTCGTCGGGGACGCGCCGGACCCGGCCGCGCTGCGGGCGGCGCTCCGCGCCCGCCTTCCCGAGCACATGGTCCCCTCGGCCTTCGTGGTGCTGGAAGCGCTCCCGGTCACCGCCAACGGCAAGGTGGACCGCGCCGCCCTCCCCGCGCCGGATCCGGCGGGAGAGCGGCGCGCGTACACGTACCGCGCCCCGCGCACGCCGGCCGAGGAGCGGGTGGCGGGGATCTGGGCGGAGGTGCTGGGGCTGGAGAGGGTGGGGGTGGAGGACGACTTCTTCGAGCTGGGCGGCCACTCGCTGCTGGCGACGCAGGTGGCGTCGCGCCTTCGCGAGGCGTTCCGGGCGGAGCTGCCGCTCCGGGCGCTCTTCGAGGCACCCACGGTGGCGGAGCTGTCCCGGCGCGTGGAGGCGACCGTTGCCGACGCGGCCCCGGACGCCGGCGGTCCGCCGCTGGCGCGGGTCTCCCGGGAGGGGGCGCTGCCGCTGTCCTTTGCGCAGCAGCGGCTGTGGTTCATCGACCGGCTGGAGCCGGGGAGCGCCGCCTACAACATCCCCCTGCCACTGCGGCTGCGCGGCGGCCTGGACGTGGCGACGCTGGCGCGCACGCTGCGGGAGGTCGCGCGGCGCCACGAGACGCTGCGCACCACGTTCGAGGAGGCGGGCGGCGAGCCGGTGCAGCGGGTGCACGCGGCGCGCGCGGTGCCGGTGCCGGTGGTGGACCTCGCGGGGCTCCCGGCGCCCCGGCGCGACGCGGAGGCGATTCGGCTCGCCGGGGACGAGGCGCGGCGGCCGTTCGACCTGCGCCGGGGGCCGCTGCTGCGCGCCGGGCTGCTGCGGCTGGGGGCGGAGGAGCACGTGCTGCTGCTCTGCATGCACCACGTCGTCTCGGACGGGTGGAGCACGGGGGTGCTCTTCCGCGAGATGGCGGCGCTCTACGAGGCGTTCGGGCGCGGGGCGGCTTCGCCGCTGCCCCCGCTGCCGGTGCAGTACGCCGACTTCGCGGTGTGGCAGCGCGCGTGGCTCACGGGCGACGTGCTGGAGCGGCAGCTCTCCTGGTGGCGGGAGCGGCTCGCGGGGGCGCCGCCGGTGCTGGGCGTGCCGACGGACCGGCCCCGGCGGGCGCTGCCGGGCTCGCGCGGGGAGACGGTGGAGCGGAGGCTGCCGCGGGAGGTGGCGGAGGGGCTGCGGGCGCTGGGCCGGCGGGAGGGGGCGACGCTGCACATGGTCCTGCTCACGGCGCTGGACGTGCTGCTGGCGCGCTGGTCGGGGGAGGAGGACGTGGTGGTGGGGACGCCGGTGGCCGGTCGGACGCGGCGGGAGACCGAGGGGCTGATCGGCTTCTTCGTCAACACGCTGGCGCTGCGGGCGGACGTCTCGGGGAACCCGGAGTTCCGGGAGGTGCTGGCGCGGGTCCGGGAGACGGCGCTGGGGGCGTACCAGCACCAGGAGGTGCCGTTCGAGCGCCTGGTGGAGGAGCTGGTGCCCGAGCGGAGCCTGTCGCACGCGCCGCTCGTCCAGGTGATCTTCTCGCTGGACGACGGCGGCGGCGCGCCCCGCTCCCTGGGCGGCGTCGAGGCGGAGCCGTTCCCGGCGGCCGGCGAGGCGGCCCAGTTCGACCTGTCCGTCGCCGCGGCGGACACGGACGGGGAGCTCCGGGTCGGCTTCACCTATCGCCCGGAGCTGTGGGACCGCTCCACCCTGGCGACCGTGGTGGAGCGCTTCGCCGCGCTGCTGGAGCAGGTCGCGGCGGACGCGGGCCGGAGGCTCTCGCAGATCGACCTCCTGGGACCGGCGGAGCGGGAGCAGCTGCTGCGCGAGTGGAGCGCGGCCGCGCGGGAGCACCCGGCCACGCCCGTGCACGACCGGGTGGCGGAGCAGGCGGCGCGCACCCCCGGCGCCGTGGCCGTCTCCGCCGACGGACAGACGCTGAGCTACGCGGAGCTGGACGCCGCCGCCGGCCGGCTCGCCCGCTTCCTCCGGGGTCGCGGCGTGGGCCCGGAGACGCGCGTCGGCGTGTGCCTGGAGCGCTCGGCGGAGCTGCCCGTGGCGCTGCTGGCCGTGCTGCGCGCGGGCGCGGCCTACGTGCCGCTGGACCCCGCGCACCCCGCGGAGCGCCTGGCCTGGATGCTTGCCGACAGCGGCGTCCGCATGCTGCTGACGTGCGGCGGCCTCGCCGCGCGCGCCGGGGGGTGGCGGGGCGAGGTCGTGTGCCTGGAGGCGGAGCGGGAGCGCATCGCCGCGGAGCGCCCCGACCTCCCAGGCGTGGCGGTGGACCCGGAGCAGCTGGCGTACGTCATCTACACCTCGGGCTCCACCGGCCGCCCCAAGGGAGTGGCCGTCCCGCACCGGGCGCTGGCCAACCACATGGCGTGGATGCAGCGCGCCTTCCCGCTGGCGGCCGGGGACCGGGTGCTGCAGAGGACGCCCGTCGGCTTCGACGCCTCGGTGTGGGAGTTCTGGGCGCCGCTGCTGGCCGGCGCGACGCTGGTGATGGCCCCGCCGGAGGCGCACCGCGACCCGGGCGAGCTGCTCCGGGCCCTGGAGCGGGAGCGGATCACGACGGTGCAGCTCGTCCCCTCGCTGCTGCGGGCGCTGCTGGAGCGGCCCGGGCTGGAGGCCTCGCGCGGCACGCTGCGCCGCCTCTTCTGCGGGGGCGAGGCGCTTCCGGGGGAGCTGGCGGCGCGGGCCGGGGCGGCTACGGGGGCCGAGGTGGTGAACCTGTACGGGCCCACCGAGGTGTGCATCGACTCGGTGGCGCACGTCTGCGCCGCGGAGCCGGGGACGGCGCCGCCGATCGGGCGGCCCGTCGACAACGTGCGCGCGTACGTCCTGGACGCGTGGGGCGCGCCCGCGGGGAGCGGCGCGCCGGGCGAGCTGTACCTGGGCGGGGCGCAGCTCGCGCGCGGCTACCTGGGGCGGCCGGAGCTGACGGCCGAGCGCTTCCTCCCCGACCCGTTTGCGCCCGAGTCGGGCGCGCGGATGTACCGGACCGGCGACCGGGTGCGCCGGCTCGCCGGGGGAGAGCTGGAGTACCTGGGCCGCATGGACCGGCAGGTCAAGCTGCGCGGCTTCCGCATCGAGCCGGCGGAGGTGGAGGCCGCGCTTGAGGCGCATCCCGCGGTGCGCGCCGCGGCGGTGGTCCTGCGCGGGCTCCGGCCGGGCGACGCGCGCCTGGTGGGCTACGTCGTCGCCGCGGAGGGCGAAGCCGTCTCCCCCGCCGCCCTGCGGGAGCACCTGGAGGCGCGTCTCCCCGGGCCGATGGTCCCCTCCGCGCTCGTGGTGCTGGACGCGCTCCCGCTCACCCCGTCGGGGAAGGTGGACCGGCTTGCGCTCCCCGCGCCGGAGCTGTCGGAGGCGGCGGGGTTCACGGCGCCGCGCACGCCGACGGAGGAGGTGCTGGCGGGGATCTTCGCCGAGGTGCTGGGGGCCGCGCGGGTGGGCGTCCACGACGGCTTCTTCGCGCTGGGCGGCCACTCGCTGCTCGCCACCCGGGTCGTCTCCCGGGTGCTGCCGGCCCTGGGGGTGGAGCTGCCGCTGCGCGCGCTGTTCGAGGCGCAGACCGTGGCGGAGCTGGCCGCGCGCGTGGACGCGGAGCGGCGCGGCGGGACGGCCGCGGCCCCCCCGCCGCTGGCGCGGGTCCCCCGCGACCGTCCGCTGCCGCCGTCGTTCGCGCAGCGGCGGCTGTGGTTCATCGACCGGCTGGAGCCGGGGAGCACGGCCTACAACGTCCCGCTGCCGCTGCGGCTGCGCGGCGCCCTGGACGCGCGGACGCTGGAGCGTGCGCTCGCGGAGGTGGTGCGGCGGCACGAGTCGCTGCGCACCGTCTTCGACGAGACCGACGGCGAGCCGGTGCAGACCGTGCGCCCCGCGGGCGCCCTGCCGCTCCCCGTCTGCGACCTGTCCGAGCTGCCGGAGGAGGCGCGCGAGGCGGAGGCGGGCCGGCGGGTGCGGGACGATGCGTGCCGCCCCTTCGACCTGCGCCGCGGCCCGCTGCTCCGCGCCCGCCTCCTCCGGCTCGCGCCGGACCGTCACGTGCTGGTGCTGACGATGCACCATGTCGTCACCGACGGGTGGAGCACCGGGGTGCTCTTCCGGGAGCTGGCCGCGCTGTACCCGGCGTACCTCGCGGGGGAGGCGTCGCCGCTGCCCGAGCCGGAGTTGCAGTACGCGGACTACGCGGCGTGGCAGCGGGACTGGCTGGAGGGCGGGGCGCTGGAGCGGCAGCTGGCGTGGTGGCGCGAGCGCCTGGCGGGTGCGCCGACGGTGCTGGACGTCCCCACGGACCGTCCCAGGCGGGCGCTGCCCGGGGCGCGGGCCGCGAGCGTGGCCCGGCGGCTCGGGCGGGCGGCCTCGGAGCGGCTGCGGGCGGCGGCGCGGGAGGAGGGGGCGACGCTGCACATGGCGCTGCTGGCGGCGCTGGACGTGCTGCTGGCGCGCTGGTCGGGGGAGGAGGACGTGGTGGTGGGGACGCCGGTGGCCGGTCGGACGCGGCGCGAGACCGAGGGGTTGATCGGCTTCTTCGTCAACACGCTGGCGCTGCGGGCGGACGTGTCGGGGAACCCGTCGTTCCGGGAGCTGCTCGGGCGGGTGCGGGAGGGGGCGCTGGGTGCGTACGCGCACCAGGACCTCCCCTTCGAGCGGCTGGTGGAGGCGCTGGGGATGGAGCGGAGCCTGTCGCACGCGCCGCTCTTCCAGGTGGTCTTCTCGCTGGAGGACGGCGCCGGGGCGCCCCCGCGCTTCGGCGGGGTCCGGGCGGAGCCCTTCCCTGTGGCCGCGGACGGCGTCAAGACGGACCTGGACGTGGTGGCGTCGGAGCGGGAGGACGGGCTGGCGCTGACGCTCACCTTCCGCGAGGAGCTGTGGGACGCGTCCACCCTGGAGCGCGTCGCCGACGCCTGGGCCGCGATCCTGGAGGCGGCCGCCGCGGACCCGGGACGGCGGATCCTCGACCTCCCCCTGGCCACCGAGGCCGAGCGCGAGCGCGTGCTGCGCGAATGGAGCGTGGGCCCCGCCGCCCCCGCCGGCGGCACCCTGCACGGGCTGTTCGCCGCGCAGGCGGCACGCACGCCGGACGCGGTGGCGGTGACCTCCGGCGCCGACGCCCTCACCTACGCGGAGCTGGACCGCCGGGCGGAGGGGATCGCCCGCGCCCTGCGCGCGGCGGGCGTCGGCCGGGAGACGCGGGTGGGGCTCTGCGTGGAGCGCTCGGCGGACGCGGTGGCGGGGATCCTGGGCGTGCTCCGGGCGGGCGGGGCGTACGTCCCGCTCGACCCGGCCCACCCGGCCGAACGGCTCGCCTACGTGCTGGAGGACAGCGGGGCGGCGGTCCTGCTCACGCAGGAGCGGCTGCGCGACCGGCTGCCGGCATTCGGGGGCGGGACCGTCGTGATCGACACCCCTCACCCCCCGGCCCCCTCTCCCACAAGGGGAGAGGGGGAGCACGACGGTGTGGAGGCTGGCTTCGGCTCGCCGGACGGGGCCCTCACCCCCCGGCCCCCTCTCCCAATGCTGGGAGAGGGGGAGCACGACAACGGCGTGGGACAGGAAACCCTCTCCCAGGATTGGGAGAGGGTGGCGAGCCTAAGCGAGCCGGGTGAGGGCGTCCCGGAGGACGCCAGCGTCGTCTCCCCCGACGACCTCGCCTACCTCATCTACACCTCCGGCTCCACCGGCAGGCCCAAGGGCGTGATGGTGACGCACGGGGCGGCGGCGTCGCTCGTCGCCGCGGCGGTGGAGACGTTCGGCGTGGGGCCGGGGAGCAGCCTGGTGGAGAGCGCCTCGTTCGGCTTCGACGCCTCGGTGCTGGAGACCTTCCTGGCGCTGGCCTCCGGGGCGACGCTCCACCTGGCCGACCGCGACACCCTGCTCTCGCCGGAGGCGCTCGGCGCGCTGCTGCGGGAGCGGCGCGTGGACGTGTGGGTCGCCACGCCCGCGCTCGCGGGGCTCGCGCCGCGGGGCGACTACCCGGCGCTGCGCACGGTGAGCACCGGCGGGGAGGCGTCCACCGCGGAGCTGGTGGAGCGGTGGGCGCCGGGGCGGCGGATGCTGAACCTGTACGGCCCCACCGAGGCCACGGTCTACGCCACACTCCACGATTGCCGGCCGGGCGCGGGCGGGGCGCCGCCGATCGGCCGGCCGGCGGCGGGCGTCCGGGCGTACGTGCTGGACGCGGCGGGGGGCGTGGTGCCGGCGGGCTTCCCGGGCGAGCTGTGCCTGGGCGGCGCCCGGCTGGCGCGCGGCTACGCCGGGCGGCCCGGGCTGACGGCGGCATCGTTCGTCCCGGACCCGTTCTCGCCGGAGGCGGGGGCGCGGATGTACCGCACGGGAGACCGGGCGCGGTGGCTGGCCTCCGGGGAGCTGGAGTTCCTGGGGCGCATGGACGCGCAGGTCAAGATCCGGGGCTTCCGCATCGAGCCGGGGGAGATCGAGGCGATCCTGCGCGTGCAGCCGGGTGTCAGAGAGGCGCTCGTGGTCGTCCGGGAGGACGCCCCGGGCGAGCGGCGGCTGGTGGCGTACGTGGTCCCGGAGGCGGGCGCGGCGGCGCCCGGGGCGGGCGCGCTGCGGGAGGCCCTGCGGAAGACGCTCCCGGACTACATGGTCCCCGCCGCGTTCGTCGCCCTGGACGCGCTCCCCGTCGGCGCGGGCGGCAAGACCGACCGGCGTGCGCTCCCGGCGCCGGAGCCCGCCGCGGCCGCGGGGGAGCACGCCGCTCCGCGCACGGCGACGGAGGAGGTGCTGGCCGGGATCTGGGCGGCGGTGCTCGGGGCGGAGGAGGTGGGCCGCGACGCGGACTTCTTCGAGCTGGGGGGCCACTCGCTCCTGGCGACGCGCGTGGTCGCGCGCGTCCGCGGGGCGCTCGGCGTGGAACTGCCGGTGCGGGCGCTCTTCGAGGCCCCCACCGTGGCCGGGCTGGCCGCGCGCGTGGACGCCCTGCCGGGGAGCGGCGCCGCCGTGGAAGCGCCGCCGCTGGTCCGCGTCCCGCGGGACCGTCCTCTCCCGCTCTCCTTCGCGCAGCAGCGGCTCTGGTTCATCGAGCAGCTGGAGCCCGGGACGGCCGCGTACGTGCTCGGCCGGCCGCTGCGGCTGCGCGGCCCCACGGATGCGGCGGCGTTGGGCCGGGCGCTGGACGAGACCGTGCGGCGCCACGAGACGCTGCGCACCACGCTCTCCGTCGTGGACGGCGAGCCGGTGCAGACGGTCCGCCCGGCGGGGCGCGGCGTGCTGTCCGTGGTGGAGCTGTCCGGGCTCCCGCCCGCCGCCGCGGCGGCCGAGGCCCGGCGCATCGCCGCCGCCGAGACGGTGCGCCCGTTCGACCTGGAGCGCGGCCCACTCCTCCGCGCCGCGCTGGTGCGCGCCGCCCCGGAGGACGCGGTGCTGCTGCTGTCCGTGCACCACGTGGTGTCCGACGGGTGGAGCATGGGCGTGCTGGAGCGCGAGCTGTCCGCGCTGTACGCGGCGTTCCTCGCGGGGGAGCCGTCGCCGCTCGCGGAGCTGCCGTTCCAGTACGGCGACTACGCGGCCTGGCAGCGCGCCTGGCTGCGCGGCGAGGCGCTGGAGCGGCAGACGGACTACTGGCGCGACCGGCTTGCGGGGGCCCCGCCGCTGCTGGAGCTGCCCACGGACGCGCCGCGCCCGGCGGTGCAGGGGCACCGCGGCCGGCGCGTGTCTCTGCTCCTCCCCCGACCGCTCGCCGAAGGGGTGCAGGCGCTGTCGCGACGCGAGGGGGCCACGCCGTTCATGACGCTGCTGGCGGCGTGGAAGCTCCTGCTCGCCCGGCTGGCCGGGCAGGAGGACGTGGTCGTCGGCACCCCGGTGGCGGGCCGCACGCGCACGGAGGCGGAGGGGCTGGTCGGCTTCTTCGTCAACACGCTGGCGCTGAGGACCGACCTGGCGGGCGCGGCCAGCTTCCGCGAGCTGCTGGGGCGCGTGCGGGAGACCACGCTGGGGGCGTACACCCACCAGGACCTCCCCTTCGAGCAGGTGCTGGACGTGGTCCGGCCGGAGCGGAGCCTGAGCCACGCGGCGCTGTTCCAGGTGTTCTTCAACCTCTTCAACTTCGAGGAGGGCTCCGTCCGGCTCCCCGGCGTTGTGGTGGAGCCCCTGGAGAGCGGGGCGGAGGAGCAGGCCAAGTTCGACCTGACGATGTACGTGATGCCGGGGGAGGACGGGACCCGGCTGGACCTGGTGTACGACGCCGACCTGTTCGGCGCGGAGCGCGCGGCGGAGATGCTGGAGCAGTTCCGCCTGGTGCTGGAGCAGGCCGTCGCCGCGCCGGAGGCGGCGCCCGGCTCGTACTCGCTGGTCACCCCCGCCGCGCGGCGGCGCCTCCCCGATCCCGCCCTCCCGCTGGGCGAGGAGTGGCTCGGCTCCGTGCCCGCGGTCTTCGCGGCGCACGCCCGGCGCGCGCCGGAGCGCCTGGCGGTGGAGGACGCGGACGAGCGTTGGAGCTACGGGGAGTTGGACGCCTGGAGCGGCCGGCTCGCCCACCACCTCGCCCACCACGGGGTGGGGTCCGGCGACGTGGTCGCCGTGTACGGGCACCGCAGCGCCTCCCTGGTGTGGGCGCTGCTGGGGATCCTCCGCGCCGGGGCGGCGTTCCTCGTGCTCGATCCCGCGTACCCCGCGCTCCGCCTGCGGACGTTCCTGCGCATCGCCCGGCCCGCGGGGTGGCTGCGGATCGCCGCGGCCGGGGCGGCGCCGGACGAGGTGGAGGAGGCAGCGGCGACCGCCCGCTGCGCCCTCACGCTCCCGGCGCGCTCGGAGGCGGAGCGGACCGGGCCGCTCGCCGAGTACCCGGCCGGCGGCGTGGACGCCCCCGTCCACGCCGACTCGCTGGCGTACCTGTCCTTCACCTCCGGCACGACCGGGATGCCCAGGGCGGTGATGGGCCGCCACGGCTCGCTCACCCACTTCCTGCCCTGGCTGCGCGAGACGTTCGGGCTGGACGCCTCCGACCGCTTCACGCTCCTTTCCGGCCTCGCGCACGACCCGCTGCAGCGCGACGTCTTCACCCCGCTGCAGCTGGGCGCCGCCGTCTGCATCCCCCCCGAGCACGCGTTCGGGGAGCCGGGCGGCCTCGCCCGCTGGCTGCGGGAGTCGCGCGCCACCGTCGCGCACCTCACCCCGGCGATGGGCAAGCTGGTCACCGAGGCGCCGGCCAGTCGAGCCGGCGAGACCGCGGACTCGCTCCGCCACGTCTTCCTCGTCGGCGAGGCGCTCACGCGCGCCGACGTGGCCCGCCTCCGGGGGCTGGCCCCGTCCGTCCAGGTGGTCAACTACTACGGCTCCACCGAGACGCAGCGGGCCGTCGGGTACTTCCCTGTGCCCGCCGGCTTCGTGGAGTCGCGCGCTCGGGACGTGGTGCCGCTTGGGCGGGGGATCCGCGACGTGCAGCTCCTGGTGCTGAACGCCGCGGGGGAGCTGGCCGGGGTGGGCGAGGTGGGGGAGATCCACGTGCGCAGCCCGCACGTCGCGCTGGGCTACCTGGACGACCCCGCGTCCACGGCGGAGCGCTTCGTGCCCGACGCGCCGGGCGCCACGGAACGGCCGGGCGGCCGGGTGTACCGCACCGGCGACCTGGGCCGCTACCGCCCCGACGGCGTGGTGGAGCCGCTGGGCCGCGCCGATGCGCAGGTCAAGATTCGCGGCTTCCGCGTGGAGCCGGGCGAGGTCGAGGCCACGCTGGCGGAGCACCCGGCCGTCCGCGAGGCCGTCGTCGCCGTGCGGGGGGACGACGCGGGGGAGAAGCGCCTGGCCGCGTACGTGGTGCCCGTCGGGGCGGCGCCGGACCCGGCGGAGCTGCGCGCCTGGCTCCGCGCCCGGCTCCCCGAGTACATGGTGCCGGCCACGCTGACGGCGCTGGAGAGGCTCCCGCTCACCCCCAACGGCAAGGTCGACCGGCGCGCGCTCCCCGAGCCCGCCGCCCCGGACGAGGGCGCCCCGGACGCGGCGCTCACGCCGGTCGAGGAGATCCTCGCGGGGATCTGGAGCCGGTCGCTGGGCGTGGAGCGCGTCGGCGCGGACGCGGACTACTTCGCGCTGGGCGGCCACTCGCTCGGCGCCACCGGCATGCTGTCGCGGGTGCGGGCCGCCTTCGGGGTGGAGGTGCCGCTCCGCGCGGTGTTCGAGGCGCCCGTGCTGCGCGGCTTCGCGGCGCGGATCGATGCGCTGCTGCGGGAGGGCGGCGGTTCAGTGCTCCCGCCGCTGGCCCACGCCCCGCGCGACCGCCCGCTCCCGCTGTCGTTCGCGCAGCAGCGGCTGTGGTTCATCGAGCAGCTGAACCCCGGCGCGAGCCTCTACAACCTCGCGGTCGCCTTCCGCGTCCGGGGGGACCTCGATCCCGCGACGCTGCGCCGGGCGATCGGCGAGGTGGCGCGCCGGCACGAGACGCTGCGGACCCGGTTCGCGGACGGGGACGGCGAGCCGGTGCAGACAGTCGACGCGTCCGCGCGCATCGCCCTGCCGCTGGTGGACCTGCGCGCCGTCGCCGACGACGCCCGCGGCCGCGAGGCCGCGCGCCTGGCGGGCGCCGAGACCCGCCGCGGCTTCGACCTGCGCGCCGGACCGCTCTTCCGCGCCGCCCTGCTGCGGCTCGCGGACGGGGAGTGGGTGCTCCTCGCCACGGCGCACCACGCCGTCTGGGACGGCTGGTCCACCGGCGTGTTCGTGGAGGAGCTGGCCGCCCTCTACCCGGCGCTCGCGCGGGGCGAGGCGCCGCCGCTGGCGGAGCTGCCCTTCCAGTACGCCGACTACGCCGCCTGGCAGCGCGCGTGGCTGGACGGCGGGGCGCTGGAGGCGCAGCTCGCCTGGTGGCGCGAGCGGCTGGCGGGCGCGCCCCCGCTGCTGGAGCTGCCCACTGATTTCCCCCGCCCGGCGGTCCCCGGCACGGCGGCGGCGCGCCTGCACTTCGCGGTGCCGGAGGAGACGGCGCGCGGGCTCCGCGCCGTCGCCCGGGCGGAGGGGGCCACGCTCTTCATGGCGCTGCTCGCCGCGTGGCAGACGCTGCTGGCCCGCTACGCCGGGGAGGACCAGGTGGTGAGCGGCGCGCCGGTCGCCGGGCGCCGCCGCCCCGAGCTGGAGCCCATGCTCGGCTTCTTCGTGAACACGCTGGCGCTGCGCACCGACCTGTCCGGCGACCCGGCGTTCGCGGAGCTGCTGGGGCGCGTGCGGGAGGCGACGCTGGGCGCGTACGGGCACCAGGACGTCCCCTTCGAGCGGCTGGTGGAGGAGCTGGGCGTGCCACGCTCGCTCCGCTGGTCGCCGGTGTTCCAGAACATGTTCGGCGTGCAGGACCGCCGGGGCGGCGCGCCGCGGCTGGGCGGCCTGCGCCTGGAGCCCTTCCCGGTGGCGGAGGACGCCGCGCGGACGGAGCTGGCGCTCACGATGGTGGACGACGGCGAAGCCCTGGCGGGCGTCCTCTTGTACCGCACCGACCTGTGGGAGGCCGCCACCATGCGGCGGCTCGCCGGGCACTTCACGCGCCTCCTCGCGGATGCCGCCGCCGCGCCGGTGCGCCGCCTTTCCGCGCTGCGCCTGCTGAGCGACGACGAGCGCGCGCAGCTCCTCGCCGGGGGGAGCCCGTCCCCGCGCGAGGCGCCGCGGAAGCCCGTCCACGAACAGTTCGCGGAGCAGGCCGCCCGCACCCCGGACGCCGTCGCCCTCGCCTTCGGCGGCGCCTCCGTCAGCTACGCCGACTTGGACCGCCGCTCGGACGCCCTGGCCGGGGCGCTCCGCGGGCGCGGCGTCCGCCCGGAGACGGTGGTCGGGGTGTGCGTGGAGCGCTCGCCGGAGATGGTGGCCGCCGTGCTCGCCGTCCTCCGCGCCGGCGGCGTCTTCGTCCCCCTGGACCCGTCGTACCCGGCCGAGCGCCTGGCCTTCATGCTGGCGGATTCGGGAGCGCGCGTGCTCGTCGCGGAGAGAGCGCTGCTCGCCAGGCTTCCGGAGTTCGGGGGCGAGATCGTCGCGCTCGACGGGACCCCCCTCCCCCCGGCCCCCTCCCCCCTTGCGGGGGAGGGGGAGCACGACGGTGCCGAGGACGTGGCAGCCGTTGCAGGCTGTTCCCTGTTCCCTGTTCCCTGTTCCCTGTCGTTAGCCTACCTCATCTACACCTCCGGCTCCACCGGCACCCCCAAGGGCGTCGCCGTCACGCACGGAGCGCTGGCGAACACGCTCGGGGCGGCGCGGGACGCGTTCGGCTTCGGGCCGGGCGACACCATGCCGTCGCTGGCGAGCTTCGCCTTCGACATCTGGCTCTTCGAGACGCTCCTCCCGCTGGCCTGCGGCGCGGTCGTCCGCATCGTGCCGCGCGAGCGGGTGGTGGACGTGGCCGCGCTGGCGGAGGAGGTCGCGGACGCGACGCTGCTGCACGCCGTCCCCGCGCTGATGCGGCAGCTGGTGGACGAGGTCGCCGCGGGGCGCGGCACCCTGCCGGGGCTGCGTGCCGCCTTCGTCGGCGGCGACGCGGTGCCGCCGGAGCTGCCCGGCGCCATGCGGGAGGTGTTCCCCGCTGCGGAGGTGCGGGTGCTCTACGGACCCACGGAGGGCACCGTCATCTGCGCCGCGCACGCGGTGGCGGGCGGCGGCACGGGCGGGCGCCACCTGCTGGGCCGTCCGCTCGGCAACGCGCCGCTGTACGTGCTGGACGGGGCGGGGGAGCCCGCGCCCATCGGCGTGCCCGGCGAGCTGTGCATCGGCGGGGCGAGCGTGGCGCGCGGGTACCCGGGGCGGCCGGAGCTGACGGGCGAGCGGTTCGTCCCCGACCCGTTCTCCCCGGAGGCGGGCGCGCGGATGTACCGGACCGGGGACCGGGCGCGCCGGGACGCCGGCGGCGTGCTGGAGTTCCTGGGGCGGACCGACGCGCAGGTCAAGGTGCGCGGCTTCCGCATCGAGCCGGGCGAGGTCGAGGCGGCGCTCGCGGCCCACCCGCGCGTCCGCGAGGCGGTGGTGGTGGCGCGCGGCGCCCCCGGCGGGGAGGAGGACCGGCGGCTGGTGGCGTACGTCGTCCCGGCGGAGGCGGGCGGCGCGGAGCTGTGGCCGTCCATCGGCGAGTACTTCGTCTACGACGAGCTGATCTACCAGGGGCTCACCCACGACACCCTGCGCAACCGGCGCTACCTGCGCGCCCTGCAGCGCCACGCCCCCGGCAGGGTGGTGCTGGACGTGGGGACCGGCGCGGACGCCATCCTGGCGCGGCTCGCGGTGGAGGCCGGCGCGCGCCACGTGTACGCGGTGGAGCTGCTGGAGCGCTCCTTCCTGTCGGCGCGCGAGCGGATCCGCGAGCTGGGGCTGGAGGACCGCGTCACCGTCGTCCACGGCGACGCCCGCTTCGTGGAGCTCCCCGAGCCGGCCGAGGTGTGCGTCTCCGAGATCGTGGAGTCCATCGCCGGGGGCGAGGGCGCGGCGCTGGTCCTGGACCACGCGCGGCGGCTGCTTGCCACGGGCGCCGTGATGATCCCCGGCCGGGCGTGGACGCGCGTGGCCGCGGTGACGCTGCCGGAGGAGCTCCGCGGCGACCCCGCCTTCCCGCGCACCGCCGCGCACTACGTGCGGCGCATCTGGGAGCAGGTGGGGCACCCCTTCGACCTGCGCCTCTGCATCCGCGGCTTCCCGGCGGACCACGTGCTTTCCACCGCCGCGACGTTCGAGGAGCTGGACTTCGCCGCGGGGCCGGCCGCCGCGGAGTACGTCCGCCACGAGGCCTTGACGGTGGAGCGCGCCGGGCAGCTGGACGGGCTGCTGCTCTGGCTGCGCATGGAGCTGGCCGAGGGCGAGACCCTGGACATCCTGGAGGAGGAGACCGCCTGGTTCCCGGTCTACTTCCCGCTCTTCGACCCGGGCGTGGAGACCGCGCCGGGCGACCGGCTGCGGCTGGAGTGCTTCGCGGCGCTGCCGGAGGGCGGCGTGGCGCCGGACTACGGCGTGCGCGGCGCGCTGGTCCGCGCGGGCGGCGGGGAGGTGCCGTTCGAGTTCGTGTCCGCGCACCACGCGCCGGAGTTCCGGGCGAGCCCCTTCTACCGGCGGCTCTTCGCCGGCGGCGAGGCGGCGGTGCGGGAGGCCGCGGAGCAGCCGCTCGCCGACACGCTGCGGGAGCACCTGCGGGCGCGGCTCCCGGAGCACATGGTCCCGTCAGCGATCGTGGCCTTGGAGGAGTGGCCGCTCACCCGCAACGGCAAGGTGGACCGGGCGGCGCTCCCCGCGCCCGACGGGGCCGGCGCCGCGCGGGAGTTCGTCCCGCCGGGCACCGCCGCGGAGGCGATGCTGGCGGGGATCTGGGCGGAGGTGCTGGGGCTGCCGCCGGAGCGCGTGGGCGCCGGCGACAGCTTCTTCGAGCTGGGCGGCCACTCCCTGCTGGCGACCCGCGTCGTGTCGCGGGTGCGTGCGGCCTGCGGGGTCGAGCTGCCGGTGCGCGCCCTGTTCGAAACCCGCACCCTGGCGGAGCTGGCGGAGCGGGTGGACGCCGAGGTGCGGGCGAGCACGGACGAGAGGGAACTGCTGGAAGCGCTCGAGGCCCTGGAAGGGCTCTCCGACGAGGACATCATGCGGCTCACCGAGGATCTCTGATGCATCACTCCCCGTCCCGCGCGCAGGCACCCGTTTCCCGCACGGAGAGCGCCCGATGAGCGACGTCTCCACCCGTCTCGCGCAGCTCTCCCCCGAGCGCCGCGCCGCCCTCCAGCGGATCCTCCTGGAGAAGGCGGGCGCACGTGGGGACCCGCGGGAGGTCCGGCCGCGGCCGGGCGGCGGCCCGGCGCCGCTGTCGTTCGCGCAGCAGCGGCTCTGGTTCCTGGACCAGCTCGAGCCCGGCGACCCCGCCTACAACCTCGCCCACTTCCAGCGGCTGCGCGGCCGGCTGGATCCCCGGGCGCTGCGGCGCGCCCTCGCGGAGGTCGTACGCCGGCACGAGGGGCTGCGCACCGTCTTCGCCGTGGCCGACGGCGAGCCGGTGCAGGTGATCGTCCCGCCCGGCCCCGTGCCGCTCCCCGTGGTGGAGCTGCGCGGGCTGGCCGAGGCGGACCGCGAGCGCGAGCTCCGGCGGCTCGCCCAGGAGGAGGGCGGGCGCCCGTTCGACCTGGCGCGGGGGCCGCTGCTGCGCGCCCTCCTGGTTCGGCGGGGCGAGGAGGAGCACGCCCTGCTCGTTTCCCAGCACCACGTCGTCTCGGACGGGTGGAGCACGGGCGTGTTCGACCGCGAGCTGTCGGCGCTCTACGGCGCCTTCGCCGCGGGGCGGCCCTCCCCGCTCCCGGAGCCGCCTCTCCAGTACGCGGACTACGCGGTGTGGCAGCGCGGCCGGCTCACCGGCGACGTCCTGGCCGGGAAGCTCGCCTGGTGGACCGGGCGGCTGGCCGGGGCGCCCCCGCTCCTGGAGCTGCCCACCGACCGCCCGCGGACGGCGCTGCGGGGAACCCGCTCCGGCGCGGTGGAGATGCGGGTGCCGGGCGGGGTGGCCGCGGCGCTGCGCAGGCTGTCGGGGGAGGAGGAGGCCACGCCGTTCATGACGCTGCTCGCCGCGTGGCAGGTCCTTCTCGCGCGCCACGCCGGGCAGGAGGAGGTGGTGGTGGGGACGCCCATCGCCGGGCGGACCCGGGTGGAGCTGGAGGAGATCATCGGCTTCTTCGTCAACACCCTCGCGCTGCGGACCCGGCTCCCGGACGGGGCGACCTTCCGGGAGGTGCTGCGCGGGGTGCGGGCGGAGACGCTGGGGGCGTACCAGCACCAGGACCTCCCGTTCGAGCGCCTGGTGGAGGCGCTGGGGATCGAGCGCTCGCTCACCCACTCGCCGCTGTTCCAGGCGATGTTCTCGCTGGACGAGGGGCAGATGGCCGCGCGGGAGCCGCGCCTGGGCCCCCTGGAGGTGGAGCCGCTGCAGGTGGCGCGCCCGTCGGCCAAGTTCGACCTGGCGCTGACCCTGTCGGGCCGGGGCGGGGCGCTGGACGGGGGGCTGGTCTACCGGGCGGACCTGTGGGACCGCTCCACGGTGGAGCGGATGCTGGAGCGGTTCGGCCTGCTCCTGGAGCAGGTCGCCGCTGGCCCGGACCGCAGGGTCTGGGAGATCGACCTGCTGGCCCCCGCGGAGCGGGACCGGCTGCTGGAGTGGAGCGGCAGCGACCCGGAGCACGCGGCGGAGCCCGTGCACCTGCGGGTGGCCGCGCAGGCGGCGCGCACCCCCGGCGCCCCGGCGGTGGCGTGGGACGGGGGTGCGCTGACGTACGCGGAGCTGGACGCGGCCGCCGGCCGGCTGGCCGGCTCGCTCCGGCGCCGCGGGGTGGGGCTGGAGACGCGCGTGGCCGTGTGCCTGGAGCGCTCCCCCGAGGCGGTGGTGGCGCTGCTGGGGGTGCTCCGCGCCGGGGCGGCCTACGTCCCGGTGGACCCGGCGTATCCGCGGGAGCGCATCGCCTACATGCTCCGCGACTGCGCGGCGCCGGTACTCCTCACCCGGGAGCGGCTCCGCGGCGCCCTCCCGGAGCACGGGGCCGCCGTGGTCGCGCTGGACTCGCAGTGGGAGGAGATCGCGCGCGAGCCGGCGGAGGCGCCCGCCGTGGACGTGCCGCCCGACGCCCTGGCGTACGTCATCTACACCTCCGGCTCCACCGGCCGGCCCAAGGGCGTGATGATGCCCCACCGGGGGCTCGCCCGCTACCTGGAGTGGGCGGCGGAGGCGTACCCCCTGGGCGACGGGGCCGGCGCGCCGCTGCACAGCTCGCTCTCCTTCGACCTGACGGTCACCAGCCTCTTCCTCCCCCTGCTGGCCGGGCGCGCGGTCGCGGTGCTGGACGAGGGCCCGGGCGCGGAATCGCTCGCCCGCGCGCTGCGCGGGGGGCCGGGTTTCGGGATGGTGAAGCTGACGCCCGGCCACCTGGCGGTGCTCGCCGAGCAGCTGGGCCCGGAGGAGATCCGGTCCGCCGCGCGGGTGTGGGTGGTCGGCGGCGAGAACTTCCCCGCGGAGCTGGCGGCGCGGCTGCGGGAGTGGGCGCCGGAGGCGCGGCTGGTGAACGAGTACGGCCCCACGGAGGCGGCGGTGGGGTGCTGCGTGCAGGCGGTGGAGGCGGTCGGCGCCGACGGCGGGATCGTCCCCATCGGCCGGCCCACGCCCGGCACGCGCCTGTACGTGCTGGACCGGCACCTCCGGCCGGCCCTCCCCGGGATCGTCGGGGAGTTGTACATCGGCGGCGCGCAACTGGCGCGCGGCTACCAGGGACGGCCGGACCTCACGGCCGAGCGCTTCCTCCCGGACGGCCTCGTCGGGACGCCGGGCGCGCGGATGTACCGCACCGGCGACCGGGCCCGCTGGCGCGCGGACGCCGTGCTGGAGTGCCTGGGCCGGACCGACGAGCAGGTAAAGGTGCGCGGCTTCCGCATCGAGCCGGGGGAGGTGGAGGCCGCGCTGGAGGCCCACCCGTCGGTGCGCGCGGCGGCGGTCGTCGCGCGGGGCGGCGCCGCGGGAGACCTCCGCCTGGTGGGCTACGTGGTCGCGGCGGAGGGCGGGGCCGCTTCCCCCGCTGCGCTCCGCGAGCACCTCCGGGCGCGCCTGCCGGAGTACATGGTGCCCTCCGCGCTGGTGGTGCTGGAGCAGCTTCCCCTCACCCCCAACGGCAAGCTGGACCGGGGGGCGCTGCCGGCGCCGGGGCCGGACGGCGACGCGGGGCGCGTGGAGCCCCGCACGCCGACGGAGGAGGTGGTCGCGGGGATCTTCGCCGAGGTGCTGGGGCTGGCGCCGGAGCGGGTGGGCGCGCGCGGCGGCTTCTTCGAGCTGGGCGGCCACTCCCTGCTCGCCACCCGCGCGGTCTCGCGCGTGCGGCAGGTGTTCGGGGTGGAGGTGCCGCTGCGGGCGCTGTTCGAGGGTCCCACGGTGGCGGAGCTGGCCGGGCGGGTGGACGAGCTGCGGCGCGCGGGGGCGCCCGCGCTGCCGCCGGTGGCGCCGGCCGGGCGCGCGGGGCCGCTGCCGCTGTCCTTTGCGCAGGAGCGGCTCTGGTTCCTGGACCGCCTGCAGCCGGACAGCGCGCTCTACAACGTCCCGATGGCGCTGCGGCTGGGGGGCGCGCTGGACGTGGCTGCGCTTGAGACGGCGCTGGGGGAGATCGTGCGGCGCCACGAGGCGCTGCGCACCGTCTTCCGCGGGACGGACGCGGGTCCGGTCCAGGTGATCCGGCCGTTCGCCGGCTTCACGCTCGCCGTTCGGGACCTCGCCGGGCTGGGCGAGGCGGAGCGGGAGGAGGAGGTGAAGCGGCTCGCGGGGGAGGACGCCTCGCGGCCCTTCGACCTGTCGGCCGGGCCACTCCTCCGCGCCGGCCTGCTGCGGCTGACGGCGGAGGATCACGTGCTGCTGCTGTGCATGCACCACGTCGTCAGCGACGGCTGGAGCCTGGGCGTGCTCTTCCGCGAGCTTTCGGCGCTGTACGCGGCGTATCGCGAGGGGCGCCCGTCGCCGCTGCCGGAGCTGCCGGTGCAGTACGCGGACTACGCCGTCTGGCAGCGCGAGCAGCTGGCGGGCGAGGCACTGGAGCGGCAGCTCGGCTACTGGCGGGACGAGCTGCGCGGTGCTCCCGAGCTGCTGGAGCTGCCCACGGACCATCCCCGTCCGGCGGTGCAGAGCTTCCGGGGCGCGTACGAGCACGTCCAGCTCCCGGCGGAGGTGCTGGAGAGGCTGCGCGCGCTGGGCCGGCGGGAGGGCGCGACGCTGTACATGGTCGCGCTCGGCGCCTTCCAGGCGCTGCTCTCCCGGTACAGCGGGAGCGAGGACGTGGTCGTCGGCAGCCCGGTGGCCGGGCGCGGACGTGGCGAGACCGAGGAGCTGATCGGCTTCTTCGTCAACACGCTGGTCCTGAGGACGAACCTGTCGGGGGACCCGAGCTTCCGCGAGCTGGTGCGCCGGGTGCGCGAGACCACGCTGGGAGCGTACGAGCACCAGGAGGTGCCGTTCGAGCGGCTCGTGGCGGAGCTGAGCCCGGAGCGCAGCTTGAGCCACTCGCCGCTCTTCCAGGTGGCGTTCTCGCTGCACAACGTCCAGGACGCCGGCGGCGGGCTCGCGGGGCTCCGCGTGGAGGAAGTCGGCGCGGGGCTCCCGTTCGCCAAGTTCGACCTGTCGCTGGGGCTGGCCGCGGCCCCCGACGGGCTGCACGCGGGGCTGACCTACGGCACGGACCTGTGGGACGCCGCGACCATGCGGCGGCTCCTCGGCCACCTGGGTCGGCTGCTGGAGACGGCGGCGGCCGACCCGGAGCGGCGCCTCTCCGAGCTGAGCCTCCTGGACGACGCCGAGCGCGCCCGGCTCCTGGTCGAGTGGAACGCCGCCCCGCGCGAGGCGCCGCGCCGGTGCGTCCACGAGCTGTTCGCGGAGCAGGCCGCCCGCACCCCGGAGGCACTCGCGGTGACGTGCGGGAGCGCCGCCCTCACCTACGCGGAGCTGGACCACCGCTCGAACGCCATCGCCCGGATGCTCCGGGACCGCGGCGTCCGACCGGAGACGGCTGTGGGCCTGTGCGTGGAGCGCTCGGCGGAGATGGTGGCCGCCGTGCTCGGCATCCTCAAGGCCGGCGGCGTGTTCGTCCCCGTTGACCCGCAGGGCCCGGCCGAGCGTCTGGCCTTCATGCTGGCCGACTCCGGTGCGCGCCTCCTGCTGACCGACGGCGCGGCGGGGGACCGGCTCGCGGGCTTCGCGGGCGAGATCGTGGTACTCGACACCCTCCGGGAGCACGACGATGCCGCGGAGGCAGGATCGGCCCGCCTGGCGGCCCTCACCCCCCGGCCCCCTCTCCCAATGCTGGGAGAGGGGGAGAACGACCAAAGCGAGGGCCGGGAAACCCTCCCCCAGAATTGGGGGAGGGTGGCGAGCCTAAGCG
>DASVQR010000118.1:0-19399 GCA_036389055.1 Longimicrobiaceae bacterium
CCAGGTCCGCGTCCCGCACCAGCCGCACGATCCCGCGGTGCGGCACCGCGACGCCCTTGGGCCGCCCGGTGGAGCCGGAGGTGTAGATGACGTAGGCGAGGCTGTCCGCGTCCGCGAGGAGGCCCCCACCCGGCTCGCTTGAGGCTCGCCACCCTCCCCCGTTCCGGGGGAGGGCTTCCCGGGGGTCGGCATCGTCGTGCTCCCCCTCTCCCCTTGTGGGAGAGGGGGCCGGGGGGTGAGGGGTGTCGAGCGCGACGACCTCGCCCGCGAACCCCGGCACCCGCTCCAGCAGCGCCCGCTGCGCGAGGAGCACGCGCGCGCCGGCGTCGTCCAGCATGAAGGCCAGGCGCTCCGAGGGGTGGTCGGGGTCGAGCGGGAGGTAGGCGCCGCCGGCCTGGAGGACGGCGAGCATCGCCACCACCATGTCGGGCGAGCGCTCGGCGAGCAGGCCGACGCGGGCGTCCGGGCCCACGCGGCGCGCCGCCAGCTCCCCGGCGAGCGCGAGGGAGCGGCGGTGCAGCTCCGCGTAGGTCAGCGTCTCACCGCCGTAGGAGACGGCGGGCGCCTCCGGCGTGAGGGCGGCCTGCGCGGCGAAGAGCGCGGGGACGGAGTCCTGCGGACAGGGCCGCGGCGGCGGGTTCCAGGCTTCCAGGACGCGGGCGCGCTCGGCGTCGTCCAGCAGCGGCAGGGCGGAGACGCGGGCGTCGGGACCGGCGAGGGCGCCGCGCAGCAGCCGCTCGTAGCGCGCGGCCAGGAGCGCGGCGGAGGGCGCGTCCCACAGGTCGGTGCTGTAGCGCGCCATCCACTCCAGCCCGCGCGCGGTGCGGCGCAGGTGGACGTCCAGGTCCAGCGTCGCCACGCCCAGGTCCGGCGACGTCTCCTCGGCGTCGCAGCCGGGGAGGCGGAGCGCCGCCTCCGGGGCGTTCTGCAGGGCGAACGACACCTGCGCCAGCGGCGCGTGGCCCAGGCTGCGCTCCGGCGCCAGCTCCTCCACCAGCCGCTCGAAGGGGAGGTCCGGGTGCGCGAAGGCGCCCAGCGTCTCCTCGCGCACGCGCGCGAGCAGCTCGCGGAAGGTGGGGTCGCCGGACAGGTCGCCGCGCAGCACCAGCGTGTTGACGAAGAAGCCGACCGTGCCCTCCGTCTCGGGGCGGCCCCGGTTCGCCACCGGCGTGGCCACCCGCACCTCTTCCTCGCCGGCCAGCCGCCCCAGCAGCAGCTGGAAGGCGGCCAGCAGCACCATGAAAGGGGTCCCGCCCTCCGCCCGCGCGAGGGCCTCCGCGGCCTCCGCCACCTCCGCGGGGAGCCGCCCGTAGTGCTTGGCGCCGCGCTGGCTCATCGCCGCGGGGCGCGGCCGGTCCGCGGGCAGCTCCAGCACCGCCGGGCCGCCCGCCAGCCGCTCGCGCCACCAGGCCAGCTGCTCCTCCAGCACCCGCCCGCGCAGCCATCCCCGCTGCCACACCGCGTAGTCCGGGTACTGCAGCGCGGGGGCGGGGAGCGGCGGGGCGCCGGCGCCCGAGCGCGCCGCGTACGCCGCGGCGAGCTCCCGCAGGACGATCCCCTGCGACCAGCCGTCGCTCGCCACGTGGTGGACGCCCAGCGCGAGCGTCCACCCGTCCGCGTCGGTTCTGACCGCAAAGGCTCGCAGCAGGGGCCCGCGAGAGAGGTCGAAGGGGAGCCGCAGGAACTCCCGCACCCGCCGCTCGGCCTCGGCCGCGCGCGCCGCCTCCGGCAGGGCTCGCAGGTCGGCGACGTCCAGGGGGGCGGGCACGGCGGGGAGGACCACTTGGAGCGGCGTCCCCTCCACCTCGCGGAAGACGGTGCGCAGCGCCTCGTGGCGCGCGACCACGTCGGCGAGCGCCGCCCGCAGCGCCCGCACGTCGAGCCGCCCGCGCAGCCGGAAGGCCGCCGGGATGGTGTACAGCGGAGTGCCCGGCTGCAGCCGGTCCAGGAACCAGAAGCGCTGCTGCCCGAAGGAGAGCGGCGCGGGGCCGCCCCCGTCGCGCGGGCGGATCGGCTCCGCGGCGGCGGTGCCGCCGGCGCGGGCCGCGAGCTTCTCCAGCAGGGCCCGCTTCGCCGGGGACAGCTGCTCCAGCCGGCTGGAAAGGTCGGTCATGCGATGGCGTCGAACGGAAAAAAGGGGCGGCTTCCCGCCCCTGCCGTCGCGGGGTGCGGGGAAGTCCCTACGCAGCGTGCGCCCGCATCACCCTCCCGAGCGCAGCCATTCCTTCCTGGATCTCCTTCCGGCCGGGGAAGGAGAAGTTGAGCCTCATGCAGTTGCGGGCGTGACGCGACCCGTCGGTGGTGAAGGCGCTGCCGGGGACGTACGCCACCCGCTCCGTCTCCACCGCTTCCCGGAGGAGCGCCCCGCAGTCGATCTCCTCCGGCAGCTCCGCCCACATCAGCGCCCCGTTGCTCGGCACCCGCCAGCGGGTGCCCGCCGGGAAGTGCTCGCGGAGCGCCGCGTCCATCAGGTCGCGTCGCGTCCGGTACTCCTCGCGGAGCATGTCCAGGTGCCCGGCCAGGTGCCCGTCGTCCAGGAACGCCGAGACCACCCGCTGGGCGAAGTTGTTCATGTCCAGGTCGCAGGCGTCCTTGGTCCCCGAGATCGCCGGGACCAGCTCCTTGGGGGCGACGATCCACCCGACCCGGGCCGCGGGGGCGAGCACCTTGGAGAACGACCCCACGTAGAACACCCAGCGGTCGTCCTGCGCCCGCATCGGAAGAAGGCCGGAACTATCCTCGCCGTAGTAGAGCAGGCCGTACGCGTCGTCCTCCACGATGGGCACGTGGAAGCGGCGCGCCAGCTCCACCAGGCGGGTGCGGCTCTCCGGGTCCAGGCTGATCCCCAGCGGGTTGTGCCCGTCCGAGACCACGTAGATGAAGGCCGGTTCCGCGCCGGCGGAAAGATACGCCTCCACCGCCTCCACGTCGATACCCTCGTGCAGCGAGGTGGGAACCACCAGCAGCTCCGGCCGGAACGGCTCGATCACCTGCTGGAACCCGGTGTACGCCACCCGCTCCAGCATCAGCTGCCCGCCCGGGTCCAGCAGGAAGCGCGACAGGATGCTGAGCGCCTGCTGCGCGCCCGCCGTCACCACGATCTGCTCCTCGGTGCACTCCACCCCGCGGCCGCGCATGATCTCCACGATCTGCGCCCGCAGCGGCCGGAACGAGGGCCCGTACTGGAGGGCCCGGCGGTCCGTGGAGATCACCCGCTCGGCGGCGCGCGCGTACGCCTCGGTGGGGAACAGCTCCGGCGCGGGGAGGCCCAGGGCGAACGAGGTGATGTCGGGCCCCGCGGTGAGCGCCAGCATCTCGTTGATGGTGGACGGCTTGATCGTCCGCGCCCAGGTGGCGACGCGAATCCGCCCGGGGGAAGCTGTCGTCAGCATCGAGGTCTCCACGTCGGATGGGTTCGTCGGCCGCGGCTCCGGGCGGAACGGATGCGTCTTTCCAGACGCATTCGGATCTGTGCGCGGCTGCGTGCGGCCGCAGACCGTGACTGCCGGGTGAGGTGCCGGGGCCATTCTGCGCTTAATTCCCGACTCGCTGAGACTACCCAGAACCCCGACCGGAGTCAAGGGCGGAGAGGCCCGACGGGTTCGCGGCCGATGCGATCCGCGGACGATTCGCCGCACTCCCCGGGGACAGGAGGGACGTACGCCGATGGGGGCGGAAGCGGGCGGTCTGGAGGCGGCGTGGAGAAGGAGGGAACGGCGGAGTGATCAGCAAGGATGCGTTCCTGGGCGGCGCCGTGGTGGGGGCTGCGCGCCCCGCGGGACTCCGGACCCGCGGGGCGCCCGCTCGATCAGGTGGGAGAACCGCTCACGACCCGACCATCACGGATCGTGATGGTCCCGATCTGCCTGCCGAACTCGTCGTAGACGGGGTAGGTCCCATCGGGGACCATCGTGGCCAGCACCGTTGCCGCAGCCGTCACCTCGGCGGCCGCGGGGCGGGGCGTGGCGCCGACCAGCAGCGCACTCCCCGCGACGACGACGGCCATCAGCACGTTCTTTGCCTTCCTCATAATGCCTCCAGTGGATCGGGTGGGGACCTGCACCAGGCCCCCGGGATGAGGGCGTGGACTAACACGGCGCTCTATGGAAGTGAGCCGGCCGGGGCCGGGAGCATTGCGACCCTAGCGCCAGCGGTGCGGCAGGCGGAGCACCACCACCCGGGCCACACCGAACTCGTCCGTCTCCACGTACGCTGCCCGTCCGCGGGCGCTGAACGCGCCGGGGAGCCGCACGCCGGCGAGGGTGCCGACGTAGCGCCCCTGCGGGGTGACGATGTCGATGGGTCCCGGGCGGTCGACCGCCGGTCCGGCGCGCTGGATCCAGAGGTTCCCCGCCGCGTCCGTCTGCAGGGCCTGGATCACCGGTATCACGGCGGCGAACTCCACGTTCTGAAACTGCCGGGCGGCCTGGGCACGCACGGATGCGGAAAACGCGCTCGCGCCGGGGCCCACGATCGTGAGCCCGCCCGGACGGCTGAACCCCTCGCGGCGCTTTCTCTCCTGCTCCCTGTCGCGCGCCGTCACCCGCCGCGGGGCGACCGCACGCTCCAGGACGCGCGTGGAGGCGCCGTTCGGCGCGAGGATCCTCACGGAGTACGCTTCGGTGCTCGCCACGGCCAGCGCGGCGCCCGGCAGGACGGCGTACCGCGTGGAGGGCGAGAATGCCCGCCCGGAGGACGACGGCGGCGCCGTGAAGAGCGGCGCGGCGGGCGCGCCCCCGAGCGGCTGCCACAACACCTGTGCGCGGGGCGAGTTCAACCCCGGGGACCGCGAGAAGAGCGACACCACGCCGCCGCGGGGGTGCCCCACCAGCCTCTCCCCGATCATCGAGGAGCCGTGGGCGAACGGAACGCTGCGGATGAACGAGCCATCAACGCCGAAGACACTGAACGACCTCCGCGCCGGGTCGGACACCACGACCTCGTCGCCGGCCACTGTCATCCGTTGCGGCATGGCGAACTCGCCGGGGCCGTTGCCGCGCTTCCCTATGGTTCGCAGGAAGCGCCCCGTGGAGTCGAACGCCACCACGCGCGCGTTCCCGCGGTCGAGGACGTACAGGTTGTCCCTGGAATCGAACGCCACGTCCCCCACACTCGCGAACACTTCCCAGTCCCGCCCGTCCTCCACGCCCACCGTGAAACTCACCTGCGGGCGGGCGGCGATCGCCACGTCGCGCGCCGGGAGCCGGGTCGCCTGCGACGACAGGCCCGTGGCGGCCCACGAGGAAAGAAGCACCGAGGCGACGGCGAACACCCTGCGAATCATCGACAACTCCTTGGATCCAGATGGCGAAAAACGGCTTCGACCCGACCCGGAATTCGTCCGCTCTCGTAATCAGTCAGAAAATGAACGCGTCTTATAGATATATTTTCAGACAATCCGCGTCAAGTGTTTTGTTCGACAGCATCCGACGACAAACGCCCCGCGAAACCCAAGTTTCGCGGGGCGCTTGATTTACGTGGTTTCCAGGGGCCGAGGTGGGGACGTGGCCCGCTGGCTTCGCCTGCGGGTTACCCGTACAGGCGGCGTCCTGTCCTCCCGGAGGGCTGCCGACCGTCAGTCCGCCGCGGGAGCGCCGGCCGGGTCCAGGAGCCGGACCGTGCCGGAGTGGACCGGCACCGTGGCGCCCTGCGCGGTGCGGAGGCGCAGGGCGCCGTCGGGCGCCACGCCCAGGGCGACCCCCTCCAGCGGCGGGGCGCCTCCGGCGGCGACGCGCACCGGGCGGCCGCGCAGGGCGTCGCGGCGCTCCAGCTCGGCCAGCTCGGCGTCGGAGAGAAGCTCGGCGAAGCGGGCGGGGAGGCCGGCGAGGGCGCGCACCAGGGCCCCGGCCACCTCGTGCCGGGGCGGGCTCCAGCCGGAGGCGATGCGCAGCGACGTGGCGAACGGGCGGAGCACGCCGGGGAAGTCGCCGGGTGCGTGGGCGGCGTTGATCCCGATGCCGGCCACCACGAAGCCCACCCCGCGTGCGTCCCAGCTCCCCTCGCACAGGATGCCGCCCAGCTTGCGGCCGGCCACCTGCAGGTCGTTGGGCCACTTCACCTCCACGCGCGCCGGCCGGGCGAAGGCGTCCAGCGCGGCCGCGGCGGCGAGGCCCACCCGCAGCGGGAGCAGCCCGGGCGCGGGGAGCGCCGCCGGGCGCAGCACCACGGACAGCCAGATCCCCAGCCCCGGCGGAGACACCCAGTGCTTCCCTCCCCTCCCCCGCCCCGCCAGCTGCTCCTCCGCCAGCGCGGCGGTGCCGGCGGGGGCGCCCGACTCGGCCAGCGCCCGGGCCACGTCGTTGGTGGAGCCCACGCTGTGGAACAGGTGGAGCGCCGGGATCCCCCAGGCCGCCGCCAGCTCCGCGCCGGTGCGGCCCTCCCAGCGCTCCGCCCGCTGCTCGATCATCCGGCGGCGCGGCCCTGCACCAGGCGCAGCGACAGGTCCAGCGCCGGGGCCGAGTGCGTCAGCGCGCCCACGGAGATGAAGTCCACGCCCGTCTCCGCGACCGGGCGGATGGTCTCCAGCGTGATCCCGCCGGAGGCCTCGGTCTCCGGGCGCCCAGCGCCGGCCGCGCGCACCCGCTCCACCATGCGGGCCAGCAGGGGGACGGGCATGTTGTCGAACATGATGCGGTCCACCCCCACCGCCAGCGCCTCCTCCACCTCCTCCGGCGTGGTGGTCTCCACCTCCACCTTCAGGCGCTCCACGTTGTGCCGGCGGACCGCCTCCACCGCCGCCGTGATCCCCCCGGCCGCGGCGATGTGGTTGTCCTTGATCAGCACCATGTCGTGCAGCCCGAAGCGGTGGTTGGCCCCGCCGCCCGCGCGCACCGCCTCCTTTTCCAGGTGCCGCATCCCCGGCGTGGTCTTGCGCGTGTCGATCACCCGCGCCCCCGTCCCCGCCACCGCGCGCACGTAGCGGCGCGTCTCGGTGGCCACGCCGGAGAGCTGCTGCAGGAAGTTGAGCGCCGTCCGCTCCGCCGTGAGGATGGAGGCCGCCGAGCCGCGGGCGCGCAGCACCACGTCGCCGGGCTCCACCGCGGCGCCGTCGGCGGCGAGCGCCTCCACCTCCAGCGACGGGTCCACCGCGTGGAAGGCGGCCACGCACACCCTCATCCCCGCGATCACGCCGGACGCCTTGGCGACGATCGCGGCCTCCCCCGGCGTCCCCGCCGGAAAGGTCCACAGCGTGGTCCGGTCGCCGGAGCCCACGTCCTCCGCCAGCGCCATCTCCAGCAGCATCCTCGCCTCCGCCGGGAGCGTCATGCGCCACCCGCCCGCGCCCGGGGGAGGTCCGCCGCCGCGCCCTCGCCGGCCAGCACCCGCTCGTAGTAGCGCTCGTAGCGGGGCACGATCACGTCCGCCCCGAAGCGCTCCCGCGCCACGGTCCGCGCCGAGCGCGAGAACTCGTGCCAGCGCGCGGGGTCGCGCAGCAGGGAGACCGCCGCCTCCGCCATCTCGTCGGTCGCCCCCACCGGGCGCAGGAAGCCGTTGACGCCGTCCTCCACCACCTCCGGGAGCCCGCCCACGTCGCTGGCCACCACCGGCACCCCCGCGGCCATGGCCTCCAGCGCCACCAGTCCGAACGACTCCGACTGGGAGGGGAGCAGCAGCAGGTCCGCGCACGCCATGATCTCCGCCACCGAATCCTGCTTCCCCAGGAAGACCACCCGGTCGCCCACCCCCAGCTCCTCCGCCACGGCGATCGCGTCCGGGCGCTCCGGCCCGTCGCCCACCAGCACCAGGCGCGAGGGCACCTCGCGGGCGATGCCGGCGAAGGTCCTCACCACGTCGCCCACGCGCTTCACCTTGCGGAAGTTGGAGACGTGCATCACCAGCTTCTCCCCCGGCTCCAGCAGCGCCTGCTTGCGGCAGGGGTAGCGGTCGCGGTCGTAGAGCGCCGTGTCCACGAAGTTGTGGATCACCTCTATGTCCGCCGGCGGCACCTGGAAGTGGTCCACCGTCTCCTGCTTGAGGAAGTCCGAGACCGCCGTGATCCCGTCCGACTTGGCGATGGAGAAGCGGGTGATGGGCCAGTACGAGCGGTCCTGCCCCACCAGCGTGATGTCGGTGCCGTGCAGGGTCGTGATGATCTTGAGGCCGTGCCCCTCGCCCAGCATCTCCTTGGCGATCCATGCCGAGGTGGCGTGCGGGATGGCGTAGTGCACGTGCAGCAGGTCCAGCTCCTCGCGGATCGCCACCTCGTGCATCATCACCGCCAGCGTCAGCGGGTAGGGCGAGTACTCGAACAGCGGGTAGCGGGCGTCGTCCACCTCGTGGAAGTAGACGCGCTCCATGAAGTGCGGCAGGCGGAAGGGCTGCGCGTACGAGATGAAGTGGATCTCGTGGCCGCGCTGTGCCAGCTCGATCCCCAGCTCCGTGGCGATGGCCCCCGATCCGCCGTACGTCGGGTAGCAGGTGATTCCTATCTTCACGTGTTCCTTGGTCTTTGGAACTACATGTTTGGGCGTGCCCCCGCTGGCGCGGGGTCGGGCTTCGGCTCCGTAGAGCAGCAAACTACGCTGCTCAACGGAGTCGAGCCCCCGCAAACTGCCGCGGGGTCTCGCCCCTCCGGGCCGAAATCCCTCACGCGGCATCGCGCTGGCGTCCTCGGGAGGCCCCCACCCGGCTCGCTTAGGCTCGCCACCCTCCCCCGTTCCGGGGGAGGGCTTCCTGACCCTCGCCTTTGTCGTTCTCCCCCTCTCCCAGAATTGGGAGAGGGGGCCGGGGGGTGAGGGTCGCCCCTCGCGCCGAACTTGCCCCCTCGCGTGCCGTTCTCCCCTCCCCCTTGCGGGGAGGGGCCGGGGGAGGGGGTCGCCGTTGCAGGCTGTCCCCTGTAACCTGTCCCCTGTAACCTATTCCCTGTTCCCTGCCGTCCTCCACCGCGCCGCGATCTCGTCCGCCAGTTCGTCCCGCGGCTTCATCCCGTCCAGCCAGACGGCGCCCTCCGGCAGCTGCGTCCGGAACCAGGTGGCCTGGCGCTTGGTGTACGACTTGGTGTTGCGGCGCACCAGCTCCAGCGCCTCGTCCAGCGTGCGCTCCCCGGCGAAGTAGGGGATCAGCTCCGCGTAGCCGTGGGCGTTCAGCCCGGGGGCGTGCGGCCCGTAGCGCTCCAGCAGGCCGCGTACCTCGTCCAGCAGCCCGTTCCGCACCATCTCCTCCACGCGCCGGTCGATGCGCTCCTTGAGCACCGGGCGCGGCACGTCCAGCACGAAGGGGAGCACTGGCACCGGCGATTCTTCCGGCGGCGAGTGGGCGTGCCACCAGGCGAGCGTGCGGCCCGTCAGCAGCGGCACCTCCAGCGTCCGCATCAGCCGCTGGCGCCCGCCCCAGCGGGACAGCTTCTCCGCGGCCGCCGGGTCCACCGCGCGCAGGCGCTCCAGCAGCGCCGCGTCGTCCAGCGCCTCCAGGGTGGCCGTCAGGCGGGCGCGCCCCTCCGGGTCCAGCTCCGGCTCGCGAAAGATAGGGTGCGTCAGCGCGCGGAGAAAGAAACCGGTCCCGCCCACCAGCATCGGCACCCGGCCGCGCGCGCGGATCTCCGCGATCACCGGGCGGGCGTAGCGCGAGAACTCCCCCGCGCTGAACCGCACGTCCGGCTCCACCAGGTCGATGCCGTGGTGGGGCACCCCGCCGCGTTCCTCCGGCGTCGGCTTCGCCGTGCCCACGTCCATCCCCCGGAACACCGAGCGCGAGTCCATGGAGATGATCTCCCCGTCCAGCCGCCGCGCGACCAGGACGGAGAGCGCCGTCTTGCCCGACGACGTGGGACCGACCAGGGCGAGCACTTCGGGCGTCACGGCAGTGCGGGAGTGCGAAAGTGCGGGAGTGCGAAAGTGGACGGCGACACGGAGTACGACGAACGGCGGAGCGGCGCCGTCGCCGGGCCGTTCCGCCGTTGCAGTTCCCGCCGTATCCACACGATCCGTTGCGGGGGGAGACAGCCGGGCAGTTTCGGCTGGCTCACCCCGGCGGAGGGAAACCCGCCGGCAGTTTGGCGGGGTTCCCGGAGCCCGCGGAGGAGACGGACAGCTGTACCGTCCGGCTCCGTAGCGGCCCCACGGAAAGCAGACGAAGCGGACCCCCTCACACGCCTCCCCGCCCGAACCGGTTGTGAAGCTCCTTGAGCGACAGCTGGATCACCGTCGGCCGCCCGTGGATGTCGTGGTAGGGCAATTCCGTCGCGAACAGCCGGTCGAACAACTCCCGCATCTCCTCCTGCGACAGCTTCTGCCCCGCCTTGATGGCGCCCTTGCAGGCGAACGACAGCGCGATCCGCTGCCCCTGGCTCCGCGCCGAGTCCACCAGCTCCGACCCCTCGGTGAGCTCCGCGATCATCTCGCGCAGGCAGCGCTCCGCGTCGAAGTGCGGGTGCGGGTTGGGCACGCCGTGCACGATCACCGCCCGCCCGCCGAACGGCTCGATCTCGAACCCGGCGCGCAGCAGGATCCCGCTCACCTCCTGCACCAGGTCGTGCTCCGCCGGGGACAGCCGCAGCGTCAGCGGAAAGAGCAGCCGCTGGCTGGCCCGCTCCCCGCGCTCGATGCCGCGGATCAGCTCCTCGTACAGCACCCGCTCGTGCGCCGAGTGCTGGTCCACCAGGATCAGGCCGGTGCGCGTCTCCGCCAGGATGTAGGTGTTGTGCACCTGCCACATCACCGGCGGCGCGGCCTGCGCCTCCACCTCCGCCTCGCGCGCGCCCGCCTCGGCCTCCTCGTCCTCCCCTCCCGGCGCGGGCGCGCCGGAAAAGAACAGCGCCATCTGCGACGCCTCGGCCGCGCGGGCCGCGGGGCGCGCGGGGCCCAGCGGCGCCGGCATCCCCCCGAAGCCGGTGCGCGAGCCGCCGGGCGGCGCCGACTGCCGCGGCTCTCCCCAGGCGGGCGCCTCGCGCGTGGCCCGGAGCCCCGCTTCCGTGCGCCGGTACGTCGCGCCCGCGGACGACGAGAACGAGGGGACCGCCTCCACCGGGTCGCGCCGCCCGATCGCCGGCGTGCTCTCCAGCGCGGACAGCGCGGCGCGCACGCCCTCCTCCACCAGCCGCTCGATCGCGGCGCGGTCGCGGAAGCGGACCTCCGCCTTGGCCGGGTGGACGTTGACGTCCACGTCGCCGTCCGGCACCTCCAGGAACAGGAAGAGCGAGGGGTGCACCCCCTCCGGGATGGTGGTGCGGTAGCCGCGGTCCGCCGCGCGCACCAGCAGCTTCTCGCCGAAGGGGCGGCCGTTCACGAACAGGTAGGCGCGGCGTCCCCCCGGCGTGGCGGAGTGGGGGCGCTGGATCAGCCCGGTGAGCGCGGCGGCGCCGTCGCGGTGGGCCACCGGCATCAGCTCGTCCGCCATGTCGCTCCCCCAGATCCCGCCCACCCGCGCGGCCAGCGACGAGACCGCCGGGAGCGACAGGATCTCGCGGTCGTTGCTTTCCAGCGTGAAGGCGATCCCGGGGTGCGACAGGGCAAGCGTGGTCACCACCTCGCTGATGGCCCGGCTCTCCGCCGCCGCCGTGCGCAGGAACTTGGCCCGCGCCGGCACGTTGAAGAACAGGCTCCGCACCGACACGGTGGTCCCCCGCCGCCGGGCGCACCCCTCCACCCCCTGCGTCTGGCCGCCGCTCACCACCACGCGCGTGCCGTCCGCGTCGCGCTCCGCCGTTTCCAGCACCAGCCGCGACACCGAGGCGATGGAGGGGAGCGCCTCGCCGCGGAAGCCCAGCGTGCGGATCTTGGCCAGGTCGGCGGGATCCTTGATCTTGCTGGTGGCGTGGCGGTCCAGGGAGAGCAGGGCGTCGTCGCGGCCCATCCCCCAGCCGTCGTCCGCCACGCGGATCTCCGTCTTGCCGCCGTTGCGCAGGGCGACCTCGACGCGGCCGGCCCCGGCGTCCAGGGCGTTCTCCACCAGCTCCTTGACCACGGACGCGGGGCGCTCCACCACCTCCCCGGCGGCGATCTGGTTGGCGAGCCTCTCGGGGAGAACGTGGATCCTGCGCGGCATCGGGCTTCTCGGCGTGGCGTTTCGGGCGAGATTCGGGGCGGAAGCTACAGGCTGGGGCGCGCGTGCGTCAACGGGTTGCGCCGGGGCTGGAACTGCTTTGAACTGCTTTTTGAACTGCGGGGTTGGGCGTGCCCTCGCTGGCGCTCGGGTCGGGCTGCGCGCTGCGTAGGCGAGCAAACAACGCTCGCCAACGCAGCCGAGCCCCCGCGGAAACTGCCCCGCGGGGTCTCGTCCCTCCGGGCGCGCATCCCTCACGCGGCTCCGCGCCGGCGTCCGCGGGTCCGCCGTTGCCCCCTCTCCCAGAATGGCGCTTCACGCTTCGCGTGAACCGGATGAAGGGAGAGGGTGGCGAGCCTCAAGCGAGCCGGGTGAGGGCCCGCTGGGTCCCGGCGTGTGCCTGGGGGATCGGCTCAGGCGGCCAGGCGCTCCGCGGCGGCGCCCCTGACGGGCGCGGCGGGCGCCTTGCGGCGCTTCCGCCGGCGCGCGGGCCAGGCGATCTCGCTCACCAGCACGCCCAGCACGATCAGCGCGGAGCCGCCCACGGTGCCGGCGCTCATCGCCTCGCCGGCCAGAGCGCCCACGATCCCGCCCCACACCGGCTCCATGGCGTAGATCACCGTGGCGCGGGTGGCGGGGACGGTCTGCTGCGCCCAGTTCATGGCGGCCATCACGAACGCCGTCGCCACCAGCCCCAGCCCCACCGAGGCGCCCACCACCAGCGGGGTGAGCGGGGGCAGCCCCTCGCCGGAGACGGGCAGCGCCAGCAGCGAGAGCGCCGCGACCGTGGCCAGCTGCACGAAGGCAAGGCGGATGGGGTCGGCGCCGGGGGCGTAGCGGCTCACCAGCACGATCTGCATCGCCGAGGCGAGCGCCCCGCCCAGCGTCAGCCAGTCGCCGCGGCCCAGCTCCGGGCTCAGCCCCTCCCCCGCCGAGAGCAGCAGCAGCCCCACGAACGACAGCGAGATCCCGGCCCAGGCCGCGGCGCGCGGCGAGCGGCGGAGCAGCGCCAGCTGAAGCAGCGGCACCAGCGGCACGTACATCGCCACCAGGAACGCCGAGCGGCTGCTGGGGATGTGCTGCAGGCCGGCGGTCTGCAGCCCGTAGGCGGCGAAGGTCACCACCCCGATCCCGGCGCCGATCCGCAGCTCGGCCCGGCCGAGGCCGCGCACGCGGCGGAAGAACAGGGCGCCGATGGCGAGCGCGGCCACGCTGAAGCGCAGGGCGAGCAGGCCGAACGGGCCGGTCTCGCGCAGCGCGAGCTGGGCCACCAGGAAGGTGCCGCCCCACACCAGGGTGACGAGCACCAGTACGAGCTCGGGGAGCCGCCCGCGGAGGCCCGGGGCGGCGGAAGGGTTCTGGACGACGACGGGACTGCTGGACATCACGCACCTGCCGGACGAGGACGGAACTGGCGAAGCGAGTCGCTGCGCAGTATAATGCACAGAGCGGTTCTGCGCAACATATTGCACATACACCCGATGCCGCCCAGCGATCCACCCCTTCTCCGGCACGTCGCCGCCAACCTGCGCTCCGCGCGCCAGGCGCGCGGCTGGACCCAGCAGGCCCTCGCGGAGCGGGCGGACGTCAGCCGCCGCATGGTGGTGGGGATCGAGGCCGGCGAGAGCAACGTCAGCCTGGCCACCCTGGACCGCCTGGCCGACGCGCTGGGCGTCCCCTTCTCGGAGCTGGTGCGCGCCCCGGACGCCGAGGTCCCCCCGCCGGAGGTGGTGTGGCGCGGCGGGGAGCCGGGGAGCCGCGCGCGCTTCCTGGCCGGCGTCCCGGGCGGCGGCACCGTGGAGCTGTGGGAGTGGAGCCTGGCCCCCGGCGAGCGCTACGACGCCGAGCCGGACCGCGCCGGCACCCGCGTGCTCCTGTACGTGGCCGCGGGCACGCTCGCCCTGCGGGCGGAGGGCGCCGACCGTGCGGTGGAGGAGGGCGAGTCGGCCTGCTTCGCCTCCGACCGCGCCTACGCCTTCGCCAACTCCGGCCCGCGCCCCCTGCGCTTCGTCGTCACCTCGGTCGTCTGACGCTGCCCGCCCGGCTCACCCCAGGCGGTAGAGCGCCCGCGCGTTCCGCGCCGCCGCCGCCGCGAACTCCGCCGGGTCCTCGCCGCGCATCTCCGCCGCCTTCCGCGCGGTGTGCACCACCAGGGCCGGCTCGTTGGTCTTCCCCCGGAAGGGGATCGGCGCCAGGTAGGGGGCGTCCGTCTCCACCAGGATGCGGTCGGGGGGGACGGCGCGGACCAGCTCCGCGTCCTCGTACTTCTTGAAGGTGATCATCCCCGCGAACGACACGTACCACCCCGCCTCCAGCGCCGCGTCCAGCAGCGCGCGCCCCCCGCTGAAGCAGTGCAGCACCCCCACGACGCCCGGCGCGTCCGCGATGATCCCAGCCGTGTCCGCGTCCGCGCTGCGGGTGTGCACCACCACCGGCAGCCCGGTGTCGCGCGCCAGCTCCAGGTGGCGCAGGAACGAGGCGCGCTGCGCCTCGCGCGGGGCGTTGTCGTAGAAGTAGTCCAGCCCCGTCTCCCCCAGCGCCACGATCCGCCCGCCGAGCGCCAGCTCCCGCAGCTCCGCCAGCGCCTCGTCCGTGGCCTCGTCCGCGGTGTGCGGGTGCACCCCGGCCACGGCGCGCACCTGCGGGAAGCGCCCGGCCAGTTCCACCACGCGCGCCCAGTCCGCCCGGTGCGTGCCGATGGTGACCACGGTCTCCACCCCGGCGGCGCGGGCGCGCTCCAGGACCCCCTCCACGTCGGGGAAGAGGCGCTCGTCGGTGAGGTGGCAGTGCGAGTCGACGACGGAGAGCGGGCTCATCGCGGGTTCGGTCGGGTGTCGGTGGAAACGGGGGTCCCCGAACGGCAGCGAGCCGCCGCGGAAGCTCCGCGGCGGCTCGCGCGTTCGGCCGGCGGGCCGCTCAGACCAGCGCGGAGCTGCTCGCGCTGCGGCTCGTCCGCGAGGACGTGGAGGAGCGGGCCGGGCCCTTGGCGTTGTGCCTGGGCCAGCGCTTCTCGATCTCGTACAGCGCCGGCGAGGCCACGAAGATCGAGGAGAAGGTCCCGATCACGATGCCCAGGAGCAGCACCAGCGCGAAGTCGCGGATCACGCCGCCGCCGAAGAAGTACAGCGCCAGCAGCGTCGCCAGGGTGGAGCCGCCGGTGAGCACCGTCCGCGAGAGCGTCTCGTTGATGGAGACGTTCAGCAGCTGCATGTAGGTGGACCCGGCACGGCGCGGCTTCGCCAGGTTCTCGCGGATGCGGTCGAACACCACGATGGTGTCGTTCAGCGAGTAGCCCACGATGGTGAGCAGCGCCGCGATGGTGGTCAGCGAGATCTCCGTCCGGGTCACCGCCAGGAAGCCCAGGGTGATCAGGATGTCGTGCGCCGTGGCGATGACCGCCGCCAGCCCGAAGCGCCACTCGAAGCGGATCCAGAGGTAGAACAGCGTGGCGCCGAACGAGAGGAGGATCGCCACCAGCGCGCGGAGCTGCAGCTCGTCTCCCACCTTGGGTCCCACGGCCTCGGTCCGGACCACGGAGAAGTCGGCGGGCTGGTAGCTGGACGACAGCCCCTGCGCCACGCGCGCCGCCGCGTCGCTCCCCGCCTCCTGCCCGAAGGTGGGCATGCGGATCACGAACTCGTCGGTGCCACCGAAGCGGGCGATCTCCCAGTCGTCGTGGCCGCCGCGGGCCGCCGCCGAGCGGATCTGCTCCACCGTGGTGGGGCGCTTGAAGTCCACCTGGACGATGGTGCCGCCGGTGAAGTCCACGCCGTACTTCAGCCAGGAGCCGATGGAGGCCACGTTGTAGATCATGGCCCCGAACCCGACGGCCAGCAGCACGGCGGTGACCAGGTAGGCGCGGGTGCGCCACTCCATGAACGGGTACCTGGCGTTCTCGAAGAGTCTCATGCGGGGTGTCCTCGTTGCCCGTTCAGATGGAGATGCCCTGCGCGGCAGTCCGGCGCTCTGCGTAGAGCATGAACAGCGTGCGGGTGACGAAGATGGCGGTGAACATGGAGGCGATGATGCCGATGGCCAGCGTCACCGCGAAGCCGCGGACCGGCCCCGTCCCCACGTAGTACAGGATCCCCGCCGTGATCAGCGTGGTCAGGTTGGAGTCCACGATCGCCGAGAGCGCGTTGGAGAACCCCTCGCTGATCGCCGTGCGGACGCTCCGCCCCAGCGCCAGCTCCTCGCGGATGCGCTCGAAGATCAGCACGTTGGCGTCCACCGCCATGCCCACCGACAGGATCAGGCCGGCGATCCCCGGGAAGGTGAGCACCGCGTCCAGCGCGGCCATGCTCCCCAGGATCAGCACCACGTACAGCGCCAGCGCCAGCACCGCCAGCACGCCGGAGAAGTGGTAGTACCCGATCACCATCAGGATCACCGCCGCGATGCCGATCACCCCGGCAAGGCGGCCGTTGTCGATGGAGTCCTGGCCCAGCGACGGCCCGATGGTGCGCTCCTCCACGATGCGGAGCGGGGCCGGCAGGGCGCCCGCGCGCAGCACCAGCGCCAGGTCGCTCGCCTCCTCCAGCGAGGAGCCGCCCATCTCGATCTGCCCGCGGTCGGCGATCTGCGACTGGATGACGGGGGCGCTGTACACCCGGTCGTCCAGCACGATCGCCATCTGGCGGCCGATGTTCTCGCCCGTGGCCTTCTCGAAGATCCGGCCGCCGCGGCGGCTCAGCTCGAACACCACGACGGGGCGCATGGTCTGCTGGTCCGTCTGCGCCTGGGCCTGCTCCAGGTACTCGCCCGTCATCATGGGGCGCGAGTCCACCAGGAACAGGCGGCGCACCTGCTGCTCCGCCCCCTCCGCGCCGGGCTGCGCGGTCCCCCACAGGAACTCGGTGCCGCGGGGGAGGAGGCGCTGCACCGCCGGGAGCGCCAGGTAGCGCTCCACGGCCGGCACGTCGGCGGCCTGCACCAGGAACTCGGCCTCGCTGGCCGGGGCCACCTTGCTGGAGAACGGCGCGCCGGCGCCGGCGGTGTCCTGCCCCGCCCCGCCCTTGAACAGCCCGCCCACCGGGTTGCTCGCCTGCGGCGCCGCGCCCTGGCGCCCCAGCGCCTCCGTCACCGCGCGGTCGATGCGCGGGAACACCTGCTGCAGCTCCGAGACGGGGTGAACCATCTGGAACTGGAGGAAGGCGGTGCGCTGCAGGACCTCCTTGGCGCGGCTGTTGCTCCCCAGCCCGGCGAGCTCCACCAGGATGCGGTTCTCGCCCACCTTCTGCACCACCGGCTCGGCGACGCCCAACTCGTCCACGCGGGTGCGGACGACCTTGAGCGCCCGGTCGATGGCGTCGGCGCGCTGCTCGGGGGCGAGCCGGGCCTTGCTCTCGTCGATCTCGAGCGCGAAGTGGCTCCCGCCCTGCAGGTCCAGCCCCAGGGTGACCGGCTGCCGGGTGGGCTTCCCGTCCGCGCCCGGAGCCGAGTAGTTCCTGTACAGGAAGAACAGGCTGCCGACGAGGGCGAGCGCGATGATCGCGAAACGGACTTTCAGGTTTTGAAGCATTGGAGAGCGCGGACTCCAACGGGTGTGGGGAGGTGGGATGGACGAACCGCCGGGAGACGGCGGCGTGGCGGCGAAACGGAATCTGCAAAACTACTTGCGCCGCCCGGCAGTGTCAACCGTGCGGCGGGCCTTCCGGCCCGTGCCGCCGCCATCCCGCCCGGCGGCACAAGCACAAGCATCACAACCTGTTACCCCGCACGCCCCGTGTTGATCACGTTGATCCGGCGGTGGCGCGTGGGGACGCAGCCGTGCGACACGGCGTTGGACTGCGAGGGCTGCCCCTTGCCGTCGCTGAACGTGCCGCCCAGCCGGTAGGTGCTCTTGCCCCCGATCAGGTCCACGGCGTTCCAGAACTCGGGGGTGCGGATCTGGTAGGCGACGTCCTTGAGCATCCCGACGACCTTGCCGTTCCGGATCTCGTGGAACACCTGCCCGCCGAACTGCGCGTTGTAGCGCTGCTGGTCGATGGAGTACGAGCCCCGCCCCTCGATCATGATCCCGTTCTGGACGCCGTCCACCAGCTCGTCCAGCGTCACGTCGCGCTCCGGGTGCGGGAGCAGGTTGACGTTGGGCATGCGCTGGAACTGCACGTCCGCCCAGCTTTCCGCGTACGAGTTGCCGTGCGACCTCACCGGCCGGCCGCTCTGCCGGTACCAGTCGGCCAGCATGGGCGCCTGCTCGCGGGTGGTCTGCAGGTCGTCCAGGATGCCGTCCCTGACGATCAGGTACTCGTCCGGCTTGACCCCCTCGTCGTCCCACCCCACCGTCGCCAGGCCGCCGGGAGCGGAGCGCTCCCCCTGGATGTTGAAGAAGTCCGGGCCGTACCTGAACCTGCCCAGGAACCGGTCCAGCGGCGAGATGAACGAGGTGCCGGCGAAGTTGGCCTCGTACCCCAGGATGCGGTCCAGCTCGGTGGGGTGCGCGATCGCCTCGTGGATGGTCAGGAACAGGTGCGAGGGCAGCAGCACCAGGTCGTACCGCCCCGGCTGCACCGGCCTGGCCGACAGCTTCCGGACCGCGTCCTCCGCCCACGCCACCGCGTTCTCCTCCAGGCGGGCGTTCCGCACGTGCTCGTACCCCAGCCCCATGGGCTGCACCGGCGTGGAGTTGCGCGACTGGAAGTCGCGCCCGTCCGCCGAGACCGCGGTCACGCTCATCTGCGGGTACGAGCGGTACACGGTCTGCTGCGTGAAGGTGCCCTCGGTGGACGCGAAGGTCTTTTCCTCGCGCACGAAGAACATGGACGAGGTCACGTAGCGCGCCCCCCGCACCCCCAGCGCGGCCCGATTGGCGGCCAGCAGCAGCGCCACCTTGTCCTCGATGGGCACCTCGAACGGGTCGGTCTCGATGGGCGAGCGCCAGGCCACGTCCGCGTAGCTCTCCGTCGGCGCCAGCGTCACCGGCCGGGCGGCGGCCGCGGCGTTCGCCTTCGCCTGGGCGACGGCCTGGCGCGCCACCCGCTCCACCTCCGGCAGCGTCAGCTCCCGGCTCGCCGCGAAGCCCCAGGCGCCGCCCGCCAGCACCCGCACCCCGAACCCGAACGTCTCGCCGTCCTCCAGCCCGGTGACGCGATTCTCGCGCGTGGACACCGACTGGTTGCGGTTGCGGGTGACGCGCACGTCGGCGTAGCCGGCGCCGGCCAGCTTGGCGGCGTCCAGGGCGCGCATGGCCAGCTCGCGCACCGCCGGGTCCGCGGCGAAGCGGGCCGGGTAGGCTTCGGCGAGCGAGGGGAGGCCGGTGAAGGCCGCGCCGGCCGCGAGGGCGGCGCCGCGTGCGAGGAACTGTCGGCGGTCCATCGGGTGGATCTCCGGCGGCGGGTTTTTGATGGGGTGGTGAAGGTATGCTGTGCGGGGTTTTACGGCAACTGCTTTGAAGGGCGGGTTCGGGCGGGTTCGGCGG
>DASVQR010000119.1:0-34743 GCA_036389055.1 Longimicrobiaceae bacterium
CGCGCCGCAGAGACGGTGGAGCGCGCGGCGCGCGCCGCCGCGGCGCGGAGGGCGGCGTGAGCGGCGCGGCGCGGCGGACCGGCGTCGGCGGCTTCGTGCTCCTCGCCCTGGCGACGGCGCTCCCGGCGCTCCTGATCGCGGTCCACGACCCGCGCATCCCCACGGCCACCCGGACCTGGGCCGCGCTGCTCTGGGTGCTCTGCACCCTCCCCGCCTGGGCGCGCGCCCTCGCCGCGCCGCCGCGCCGCCCCTTCCCCTTCCTCCCGGTGGTGGGCTTCCTCTACGGCGGGTACTACGCCCTCCCCATCTCCTCGCCGGTGGGGGTGATGGTGCAGGGCTTCGTGACGCTGAACCCCACGCGGGACTACGACCGCCCCGTCCTCCTGGCGCTCGCCGGGTGGGCCGCGCTCCTGGCGGGGTACGTGGTCACGGGCGTGGTCCTGGGGCGGAGCCGGCGGGCGGCTCCCCCGGTCCCCCTGGACCCCGGGGTCCTGGCGGGGTGGGGGCTGTGCCTGCTGTGGGGGAGCGTGGGGGTCGAGCTCGCCCGCACCACGGGGCGGGTGCCCCCGGTGCTGGGCGGGTTCCTCAACCTGTTCACCTCCATGGGGTGGTTCGGCGGGGGGCTGCTGGTGATCCTCGCCCTGCGCGGGGAGCTCGCCGGGTGGCGCAGGGGGGCGACGGCCGCCGGGATCGGCCTGGCGATGGCGCTGCAGCTGGCGGGCGGCGCCGCGGCCGGCGTGATCGTGTGGGGGATGGTGCTGTTCCTGTCGGTGGCGCTGGTGCGCGGGTACCCCGGGCACCGCTGGACGGCGGCGCTGGTGGTGCTGGCCTGCTGCGCGCTCCTGTACCGCGGGGTCAAGGGCGAGTACACCAGGGTGGCGTGGTACGGCGCGGAGCAGATCTCGCCGGCGCGCAAGGTCGCGGTCGCCGCCGCGCTGGTCTCCGCCAGCGTGCGCGAGCACGGGGCGGGGAAGGCGGTGCTGCTGGGGCTGGAGCGCTCCGGGCGCTGGGGGACGATCGACGTCTTCGCCGACGTGGTCCGCAGCACCCCGCAGCGCGTGCCGTACTGGGACGGCGCCACCTACCGCTCGCTGGTGGGCGCGCTGGTCCCCCGCGTGCTGTGGCCGGGCAAGCCCGAGAAGCGCCTGGGCAACGACTTCGGCCACCGCTACGGCTACCTCACCCGGGAGGACCTCAGCACCTCGGTGAACTTTCCCTTCCTGGTGGAGTTCTTCGCCAACTTCGCCGCCGCCGGGGTGGTCCTGGGGATGCTGGCGGTGGGGACGCTGTACCAGGCGCTGGAGCGCCGCATCAACCGCCCCGGGCAGGACCCGCTGGTCTCCATCCTGGCGGTGAGCGTGTTCGTGCCGCTGTTCAACATCGAATCCGACTTTTCCCTGATCTTCGGCGGGATCATCATGGCCGGCGCGGCGCAGTGGGCGATCCTCCGCACCATCCGCTTCCACGCGCGGGCGCCGCGGCCCGCCGTGCCCGCGGGGGAGGCGGCGCCGTGACCGGGGCCTCCCCCGCCGTGGCGCCGCCCCCGCCCGCCGCCCGCCGCGACGGACCCCGCCCCGGCCTCGCGGTGGTCAGCCTCACCGAGCCGGGCGACGGGATCGCGTACGTCGCCCGCCTCCTGCGGGCGGCGCTGCGCGACCTGGGGGGCGCGGACCCGCGCGTCGTCGCCCTGTCCCCGGCCTCGGCCGGCGCCGTGTCGCTGCGGGAGCGGGGGAGCTTCCTGGCGCGGCTCGCCGCGGAGTCCGCGCGGAGCGGCGGCGGGGGGTGGATCTTCAACCACCTGGGGATCGCCCAGGCGCAGCGGTGGGTCCCGGCGCCGCTGCGCCGCCCGTACGCGGTGTTCCTGAACGGCATCGAGGCGTGGGACCCGGCCCTGTCCCCCGCGCGCGTGGCCGCGGTGCGGGGCGCGCGGGCGCGCGTCGCCATCTCGGCGTACACCCGCCGCCGCGTGCTGGCGGCGCACCCGGAGGTGGGCCCGGTGGACGCGTGCCCGCTGGGATTGCTGGACGACGCGCCCGCGGGGACCGTGGACGCGGCGCTGCTGGAGCGGGTGGGCCCGCTCGCCGTGCTGGTGGTGGCGCGGATGAGCGCGGCCGAGCGCTACAAGGGGCACGACCAGCTGATCGAGTGCTGGCCGCGCCTCCTGGAGCGCGTCCCCGGGGCGCAGCTGGTGGTGGCCGGGCGCGGCGACGACGCCGAGCGCCTGCGCCGCAAGGCGGCCGCGGCGGGGCTGGCGGAGCACGCGCTGTTCCTGGGCTTCGTCCCCGACGCCACCCTGGAGGCGCTGTTCCGCCGCGCGGCCGTGTTCGCCATGCCCAGCCGCGGCGAGGGGTTCGGGCTGGTGTACCTGCAGGCGATGCGCGCGGGGCTCCCCTGCGTGGGGTCCAGCGCGGACGCCGCGGGCGACGTGGTGGTGCACGGCGACACCGGCCTGCTGGTGGACCCGCTGGACCCCCCTGCGCTCGCGGACGCCCTGGCGCGCCTGCTGGGCGACGCGGCGCTCCGCGGCCGCATGGGGGAGGCGGGGCGGCGCCGCTTCCGCGCCGAGTTCACCTTCGCCCGCTTCCGCGACCGCCTGGCGCCCATCCTGGCGGGCGCGTTCGGCGAGCCCGCCCCCGGGGGCCGCTGATGTGCGGGATCGCGGGGGCCTTCGGCGGGGGCGGCGCGCTCGAAGCGGCGCGGCGGATGGGGCGGGGGATCGCCCACCGCGGCCCGGACGGCTCCGCCCTGGCCGCGCTGCACGGGCCGGACGGCGGCGAGGCCGGCGCCTTCGCGCACGCGCGGCTCGCCGTCATCGACCCCACCGCCGCGGGCGACCAGCCGATGGCGACCGAGGACGGACGGTACACGCTGGTCTTCAACGGGGCGATCTACAACTACCGGGCGCTCCGCGACGGGCTGCGCGCCGCGGGGGACCGCTTCCGCGGCGGGTCGGACACGGAGGTGCTCCTCCTGGGGCTCGCGCGCCACGGGCCCGCGTTCCTGGAGCGGCTGCGGGGGATGTTCGCGCTGGCGCTGTGGGACCGGGAGCGGGGGGAAGGGCTGCTCGCCCGGGACCGCTGCGGGATCAAGCCGCTCTACCTGGCGGACGCCGCGGGGCGGCTGGTCTTCGCCAGCGAGCTGCGCGCCGTGCTGGCGTCGGGGTGGACCGGCCGCGTCCTCTGCCCCGGCGCGACCGCGTCGTACCTGGCCGCGGGCTCCGTGGAGGAGCCCCGGACCGCGGTCCGCGGGGTGGGCGCGCTCCCCCCCGGCACCTGGGCCCGCTTCCGGGTGCGCGGCGGGGCGGCCTCGCTCGACGCGCCCCGGGAGTACGCGGGCCCGCTCCCGGGCGCCGCCGGGGAGGGGGAGCGCGACCCGGCGCGCGCGGCGCGGCGGGTGAGGGAGGCGCTCCGCGACTCCGTGGAGCACCACCTGGTGGCCGACGTCCCCGTGGGCTTCTTCCTGTCCGGCGGGATCGACTCCTCGGCCGTGGCGGCGCTGGCGGCGGAGGTCCGGGGCGGCGCGGTGGACACCTTCACCGTGGTGTTCGACGAGCGGGAGTTCAGCGAGGCGCCCGTGGCGGCCGCGGTGGCGCGGCGCCTGGGGGCGCGCCACCACGAGATCCCCCTCGCCGGGGAGGGGCTGCTGGCGGCGCTCCCGGACGCCTTCGGCGCCATGGACCAGCCCTCCATGGACGGGTTGAACACCTACGTCGTCAGCCGCGCCGTCCGGGAGAGCGGCCTCAAGGTGGTGCTTTCCGGCCTGGGGGGCGACGAGCTGTTCGCCGGCTACCCGTCGTTCCGGCGCGCGCGCGCCCTCGCCCGCCTGCCGCGCTGGACGGGGCCGCTGCGCCGCGCCGCCGCTTCGGCCGCGGGGCGGCTGGAGGGCGCGCGCGCCGAGAAGGGGGCGCTGCTGCTGCGCGACCCCGACCCGGCGCTGGCCGCGTACCGCGCCTCGCGCACCCTCTTCGGCCCCCGCGCGGTGCGCGCGCTGGCGGGGCGGGACGCGGACCCGGCCGGCGCGCGCCCCCCCGCCGGGCTCCCCCTGCTGCAGCGGGTCTCGTGGCACGAGACGGCCGGCTACATGCGCGACACGCTGCTCCGCGACTCCGACGTCTTCAGCATGGCCCACGGGCTGGAGCTGCGCGTCCCCTTCGTGGACCCGGCGACCGCCGCCGCCGCCGCCGCCGCGGACGACCGCCTGAAGCTGGGGCGCGGCTCCAAGCCGCTCCTGGTCGCCGCCGTGGCCGACCTCCTCCCCCGCGAGGTGTGGGACCGCCCCAAGCAGGGGTTCACCCTCCCCTTCGCGGCCTGGCTCCGCGGCGCGCTCCACGACGAGGTCGCGGGGGCGTTCGCCGCCGGCCCGTGGGACCGGGTGGGGGTGGACGGCGCCGCCGCGCGCGGCGTGTGGAGCGCCTTCCGCGCCGGCCGCGTGGGGTGGAGCCGCCCGTGGGCGCTGTACACGCTGCTCCGCTGGGCGCGGCACAACGGCGTGGAGGCGGAGTGAAACGGCGAGGTTACAGGGGACAGGTTACAGGGGACAGCCTGCAACTGCGGGCCCTCACCCCCCGGCCCCCTCTCCCAATGCTGGGAGAGGGGGAGAACGGCGGTGTGGGCTTCGGGTTTTCTGCCGAGGCCCGGCCCCCCCTCCCCCCGGCCCCCTCCCCCGCAAGGGGGGAGGGGGAGAACGACGGAGGCACGTGGGAGGGTGGGGACCGTCAGCGTGGAGATTCCCCTCCCCCGGAACGGGGGAGGGTGGCGGCTCTCAGGCCGCCGGGTGGGGGCCCCAGCGGACGCCGGCGCGCACCCCGCGTGAGGGATTTCGGCCCGAAGGGGCGAGACCGCGCGGCCGTTTGCGCGGGCTCGACTCCGTTGCAGACGGTCGTTTCGTCTGCTACGGAGCCGAAGCCCGACCCCGGCGCCAGCCGGGGGCACGCCCGAACCCGCAGTTCGATGCAGTTCCGCCGATGAAGGTGCTGCACGTGATCCCCGCCACCGCGCCCCGCTACGGAGGGCCCAGCATCGCCGTGCACGCGATGGCGAAAGGGGTGCGCGACCTGGGCGCGGAGGTGACCGTCGCCACCACCGACGCGGACGGGCGCGGCAGGCTCCCCGTGCCGCGCGGCCGGCCGACCGAGACCGAGGGCGTGGAGTACCGCTACTTCCCCCGCTCGCTCCCCGGCGAGTGGAAGCTCTCGCTCCCGCTGGGAAGGTGGCTGCACGCCAACGCCGGGCGCTTCGACGTGGTCCACGTGCACGCCCTGTTCTCGTACGCCACCATCCCGGGGTGCCGCGCGGCGCTGCGGCGCTCGGTGCCCTACGTCCTGCGCCCGCTCGGCACGCTCGACCCCTGGAGCCTGGCGCAGGGGAGCGCCCGGAAGCGCCCCTACCTCGCCCTGGTGGAGGGGACGCACCTGCGGGGCGCGGCCGCGATCCACGCCACCTCCGCCGCCGAGGCCGAGGGGATCGCCGCGCTCGGCTTCGGGGCCCGCGTGCGCGTGATCCCGCTGGGGGCGGAGCCCGCCTCCGCGCCGCGGACCCGGGGCCCCGGCGGGCCGCTGCGCGTCCTCTTCCTCGCCCGGCTCCACCCCAAGAAGGGGCTGCCGCTGCTGCTGGACGCGGTGGCCGCGCTGGCGCGTGAGGGGCACGCCGAGGTGGAGCTGGAGGTGGCGGGCGACGGCGAGCCCGCGTACCGCCGCGAGCTGGAGGCGCGGGCGCGCGCCCTGGGGATCGCCGGGCGGGTGCGCTTCCTGGGTCGCGTGGAGGGGAGCGCGAAGGCGCGCGCGCTGGCGGACGCGGACCTGTTCGTGCTCCCCTCGTACCAGGAGAACTTCGGGATCGCCGCGGCCGAGGCCATGGCCGCGGGGCTCCCCGTGGTGGTGTCCGACCGCGTGGGGATCGCGGAGCAGGTGGCGGAGGCGGGCGCGGGGACGGTCGTCCCCTGCGACGCCGCGGCGCTGGCCGCCGCAATCCGGGGGGCGGCGCTGGACCCGGAGGCGCGATGCCGGGCGGGGGAGCGCGCCGCCGGCCTCGCCCGCGGCGCGTTCGCGTGGGAGCACACCTCGCGCCGGCTCCTGGAGCTGTACCGGGAGCTGGCCGCGGCGGCGGGGCGCGGCGGATGAGCGCGCGGGTGCCGATCGCGGTGGTGGTGCTCACGCGCGACGAGGAGGCCAACCTGGAGGCCTGCCTGGCCTCGGTCGCGGGGTGGGCGGAGGAGCTGTTCGTGGTGGACTCGGGGAGCACGGACGGCACCCTGGCCATCGCGGAGCGCTTCGGCGCGCGCGTCTTCCGGCACCCCTTCGAGACGCATGCCCTGCAGTGGGAATGGGCGCTCGCCGAGCTCCCGCTCGCTGCGGAGTGGGTGCTGGGGCTGGACGCCGACCAGCGGGTCACCCCGGAGCTGGCGAGGGAGCTGGCCGGGCTCTTCCCGACCCCCGCGGGGCCCGCCGGGGTGGACGGCCTGTTCATCAAGCGGCGGCAGGTCTTCCGCGGCCGGTGGATCCGCCACGGCGGCTACTATCCCAAGTACCTCCTCAAGGCCTTCCGGCGGAGCGCCGTGGCGCTGGACCGCGCGGACCTGATCGACCACCACTTCTACGTGGCGGGCGCCACCGCGCGCTGCCGCCACGACCTGGTGGAGGAGAACCGCAAGGAGGACGACATCGCCTTCTGGATCGACAAGCACAACCGGTACGCGCGCCAGCACGCCCTGGAGGAGCGGATGCGCGCCGCGGGGGCGGGCTGGAAGGTGGAGCCCCGCTTCACCGGCACCCCGGACCAGCGCGTGCTGTGGCTGAAGCAGCGCTGGTACCGGATGCCGCTCTTCGTGCGCCCCGCGCTGTACTTCCTGCTTCGCTACTTCGTCCAGCTCGGCTTCCTGGACGGCAAGCAGGGCTTCATCTTCCACTTCCTGCACGCGTTCTGGTACCGCCTGCTGGTGGACATCCACCTGGACGCCGCCCGCGAGCCGCGGCGGAAAGGGCGGGCGGCGTGACGCGGAATCCGTGTCGACCAGGGTCCCGGTGGCCTCGGCAGGGCGCCGAAGGCGAGGACGCCGTGCAGTCCTCCCCCTTTCCCCCGCTTGCGGGGGAGAGGGGGCCGGGGGGTGAGGGGGCCCACCCCCGCGGACGCCAGCGCCCACCCCGCGTGAGGGATTTCGGCCCGAAGGGGCGAGACCGCACAGCAGTATCGTGCGGGCTCGACTCCGTTACGCACGGTCGTATCGTGCGTTACGGAGCCGAAGCCCGACCCCGGCGCCAGCCGGGGGCACGCCCAAACCCGCAGTTCACGACCCTGCCGTTCACTCCGACACGACCGAACCGGGCATGACAGCCACCCACGTCGAGTACGGGTGGACGAGCGCCGGCCCGCAGGGCTCCCACGAGTACCTGCTCCCGGCGGCGCTGGAGGAGGTCGCCCGCGCCTCCGGGGGACGGCCGCTGCGCGTCCTGGACCTGGGGTGCGGCAGCGGCTACGTCGCCGCGGAGCTCGCCCGGCGCGGCCACGAGGTGGTGGGCGCGGACGTGTCCGCCGACGGGATCCGGCTGGCCCGGGACCGCTGGGGGGCGGAGCTGCCGGGGCTCCGCTTCCTGGTGTGCTCGGTGTACGACGACGACTTCGCCGACCGGGTGGGCGGCCCGGTGGACTGCGTGCTCTCGCTGGAGGTGGTGGAGCACCTGTACCTGCCGCGCGCCCTCTTCGCCCAGGCGCGGCGCCTGCTGCGGCCGGGGGGCGCGCTGATCGTCTCCACGCCGTACCACGGCTACCTCAAGAACCTGGCGATCTCGCTGGCCGGGGGGTGGGACCGCCACTGGGGCGTGGACTGGGACGGCGGGCACGTCAAGTTCTTTTCCCCCCGCACGCTGCGGCGGATGGCGGCGGAGGCCGGCTTCCGTGACGCCCGCTTCCGCGGCATCGGCCGCGCGCCGCTGCTGTGGAAGTCCACGATGATGACGGCCCGCGCGTGAAGGGCCCGGCGCCGCTCCCGGAGGAGCCGGTGTGGCGTCCCGGCGCGCACGTCCCCGCCCTGGACGGGCTGCGGGGCGTGGCGATCGCGTGCGTGATGCTGTACCACCAGACGCTGATCGGGGAGAGCCCGAGCGCGCTGGACCGCGCCTTCGCCTGGCTTCCGCTCGGCGGGTGGGCCGGGGTGGACCTGTTCTTCGTGCTCTCCGGCTTCCTGATCACCGGGATCCTGCTCGACTCCCGCGGAGAGCCGGGATACTACCGGAGCTTCTACGCGCGCCGCGCCCTGCGCATCCTGCCGCTCTACTACGCGGTGGCGGCCTTCAGCTTCCTCGTCCTCCCCCACCTGGGCCACCCCAGGGCGGAGCGCTTCGCCGCGGTGGCCGCGGACCAGGGCTGGTACTGGCTCCTCCTGTCCAACGTCCCCATCGCCCTCGCTGGGGCCTTCCGGCACGGCGTCATGGACGTGTCGTGGTCGCTGGCGATCGAGGAGCAGTTCTACCTGGCGTGGCCGCTGGTGGTGGCGTGGGTGCCGCGGCGGCGCCTGGCCGGGCTGTGCGCGGCGCTCGCGGCGCTCTCGCTCCTGTGGCGGACGGGGGCGCTGCTGCTGGGCGCCGGCCCGGTCGCGGTGCTCGTGCTCACGCCGGGCCGGCTGGACGGGCTGGCCGTGGGCGCGCTCGTGGCCGTGGCCGCGCGCTCCCCCGGGGGGCTCGCCCGCCTGCGCGCGTGGTCGGGGCCGGCGGCGCTCGGCGCGGCGGCCGTGCTCGCGGCGGTCGCCGCCGGGGGCGGCCTGGACCCCCTGCGCCCCGCGATGCAGACCGCCGGGTACAGCGCCTTCGTCGTCCTCGCCGGGGCGCTGCTGGTGAACACCCTCGCCGCCCCGCGGGGGTCCGCGCTGGCGCGGACGCTGGAGCGGGCCCCGCTGGTGGCGCTGGGCAGGTACAGCTACGCGCTCTACCTCTTCCACCTCCCCGTCCGCGCCGCGATCCGGGATGCGCTGCTCGCGCGGGGCTGGCCGCTCACGGTGGCGGGGTCGTATCTTCCGGCGCAGCTCGCCTTCTACGCCGTGGCCACGGCGGCCACGCTCGCGCTCGCCTGGGCGAGCTGGCACCTGCTGGAGAAGCGGTTCCTGGCGCTGCGGCGCTTCGCGGGAGGGGCGCCGCTCCCCGCGCGCGGCGCGGCCCCGGCCGGCACCCTCCCCGCGGCGGGATGACCCGCCGCCCCGTCCCTCCCCCTCGTCCGCCCGCCATCCCGGATCCGGTGTACATCCTCGGAATCAACGCCTTTCACGGCGACGTCTCGGCGGTCCTGCTGCGGGACGGCGAGCTGGTCGCGGCCGTGGAGGAAGAGCGCTTCCGCCGCGTCAAGCACTGCGCCGGCTTCCCGGTCGAGTCCATCCGCAGCGTGCTCGCGGCCGCGGGGATCGGCGGGCGCGACGTGGCGCACGTGGCCGTGTCGCGCGACCCGCGCGCGAACCTGCTCCGCAAGGCGGTCTACGCGCTGAGGCGGCGCCCGGACGCCGCCCTGCTGCGGGACCGCGCGCGCAACGCGCGCAGCGTGCTGGAGCTGCGCGCGCCCCTGGCCGGTGCGCTCGGGGTGGACCCGGCGAGCCTCCCCAGGGTGCACCACGTGGAGCACCACCCGGCGCACCTGGCGAGCGCCTACTTCGTGTCGCCCTTCGAGGACGCCGCGGTGTGCGCCATCGACGGCTTCGGCGACTTCGTGAGCACCTCCACGGCGCTCGGCACGGGACGGCGGCTGCGCCTCCTCGGCCGCGTGTACTTTCCCCACTCGCTGGGGCTGATGTACACCGCGGTGACCCAGCACCTGGGCTTCCCGCACTACGGCGACGAGTTCAAGGTCATGGGGCTGGCCCCCTACGGCGCGCCCGACCGGGTGGACGAGCTGCGCCGGCTGGTGCGCCTCCGCGGCGGCGGCGGCTTCGAGCTGGAGCTGAAGTACTTCCGCCACGCGTCGGAAGGGGTGGAGATGGAGTGGAGCGACGGCTGCCCCACGCTGGGGCGCGTGTACACCCCGGAGCTGGAGCGGCTCCTGGGCCCCGCCCGCGCCCCCGGGGAGCCCCTCGGGCCCGGGCACGAGGCGCTCGCGCGGTCGCTGCAGGAGGTGTACGAGGAGTGCGCCTTCCACGTGCTGAACGGGCTGTGGGAGCGGACGCGCAACCCGCGCCTCTGTCTGAGCGGGGGGTGCGCCATGAACAGCGTGGCCAACGGCAAGATCCGCGAGCGGACCCCCTTCCGCGACGTCTTCGTCCAGCCGGCCGCGGCGGACAACGGCACCGCGCTGGGCGCCGCGTACTGGGTGTGGAACCAGCTCCTGGGCCGCCCCCGCGCCGCCGCGATGGAGCACGCGTACTGGGGAACCGCGTACCCGGAGGCGGACGTCCCCGCGCTCCTCGCCGGCCGCGGCGAGGCCGCGCGCGGGCTGGAGGTGCGGCGCTTCGACAGCGAGGAGGAGCTGTGCCGGACGGCCGCGGAGCTGATCGCCGGGGGGAGCGTGGTGGGGTGGTACCAGGGCCGCATGGAGTGGGGGGCGCGCGCGCTGGGGAACCGCAGCATCGTCGCCGACCCGCGCCGGGCCGACATGCGCGAGCTGATCAACACCAAGATCAAGTTCCGCGAGAAGTTCCGGCCCTTCGCGCCGTCGGTGCTGGAGGAGCGGGTGGACGACTGGTTCGAGGGCGCCTCCGCGGATCCGTTCATGCAGCAGGTGTTCCCGGTGCGCCCCGAGGTGCGCGGGACCGTCCCGGCGATCACCCACGTGGACGGGACGGGGCGGCTGCAGACGGTCAGCGCCCGCACCAACGCCCGCTACTACGCCCTGATCCGCGCGTTCCAGGCGCTGACCGGCGTGCCCATGGTGCTCAACACCTCGTTCAACGAGAACGAGCCCATCGTGGACACGCCGGAGCAGGCGCTGGACTGCTTTCTCCGCACGCGCATGGACGCCCTGGTGATCCACGACACCCTGGTCCGCCGCCCGTGCGATTCTGGACATCCCCCTGCGGCCACTCTATCTTGAGCGCTCCCAAGTCGATCATGCCCCCCGCGCCCCTCCGGATGTTCCTCCCCGCCGCCCGCCGGATCCTCCTCGCGCTCCTCCTGGCGCTCGGCGCGTCGCTGCACGACGCGGCGGCGCAGGCCGCCCCCGCCGACGAGCAGGTGCTGCGGCCCGGCGACCGCGTCCGCATCACCGTGTGGCGCAACCCGGAGCTCTCGGGGACCTTCGACATCGGCCCCCGCGGCGAGGTCCAGCACCCGCTCTACCGCACCCTGGTGCTCGCCGGCCTCCCCACGCCCCGCGTGGAAGCGGAGGTCCGCGCCTTTCTCCGCGCCTTCGACAACAGCAACCCCGACTTCCTGGTGGAGCCGCTCTTCCCCGTGACGGTGACGGGCGAGGTGGTGGCGCCCAGCCGCTTCGACCTGCCCCCGGGATACACCATCGCGCGGGCCATCGAGCGGGCGGGAGGCGTGGAGGCCTCGGGGCGGCTGGACCGGGTGGTGCTCACCCGCGGCGGCGCGCGGCGCAGGGTGAGCCTGCGCGACCCCGGGCCCGCGGGGGCCGGGATGCTGGTGCGCTCGGGCGACCAGCTCCGCGTGGAGCCGACCCGGCGCTGGCGCGACTACGCGCAGGTGGGCTCGTACCTGGTGAGCGTGGGCACCTTCGTGCTCGCCACCTACCAGGTGCTCCGCCCGTAGCCGGCTCCGCCGCCCCGCCCGGCTCCCCACGCATCCGCACCCCCCACCGCGGGACCCGCATGTCACAGCACCCTGAGTACCGGGCGGAAGATCCGCTGGACTGGAATCCGCGCGCGCTCCCCGCCGGCGACGAGGCGGGCCAGCTCCGCGCCCTCGCGGCGGGCGTCGCCCGCCGCTGGTGGCTCGTCGCCCTGGGGCTCGCGGCCGGGCTGGGGTGCGCGGCGTACTTCGCCGTGGACGAGGAGCCCGAGTTCCGCTCCACCGCCACCATCTGGGTGCCGCAGCCCGCGGCGGACGGGAGCCCGCTGGGCGGGATCGGCTCGCTGATGGGGCTGGGCGGGGGCGGAGCCTCGCTGTCGGAGCTGGAGTTGATCCGCAGCCGCGCCCTGGGCGGGGAGGTGGTGGACTCGCTGGGGCTGCGCCTGCAGGGGGTGAAGGGGAGCGACCTGTTCGTCGACTCGGCGCGGGTGGAGCCGGGCGCGCCCGGCGGGACGCTGGTGCTGGCCTTCGGCGCGGACGGCGTGCGCGCGGACGCGGGCACGGCGTCGGCGCGCGCCCCGTACGGGCGGCTCTTCCGGGTGGCCGGGGTCCGGCTGCGCGTCCCCCGGCACCCCGGGGTGGAGCGCGCCGAGTTCCGGGTGGTCTCGCGCGACGACGCCATCGGCCGCTTCCAGGAAAACGTCATGGTGGGGGCGCGCGACCGCACCACGGTGGTCGACGTGGGGATCACGGCGCCCTCGCCCAAGATCGCGGAGCGCTCCGTGAACCTGGCGGTGGACCTGCTGCGGTCGTCGCACTCCCGCAGGGCCGAGGCGGTGCTCGAGGAGCGCGGCCGCCGGCTCCGCGCGCAGATCGCCTTCAACGACTCGTCGCTCCGGGCCGCGCAGGCGCAGCTCGCCGGCTTCCGCAGCGCCCACGAGACCTACAACTCGGGCGACCTGTTCCGCGCGCGAGAGGCCGAGCGGATGGGGCTGGAGACGGAGCTGGCCGAGCTGCGGGAGAGCCGCGCCGCGTACGCGGCGCTCCTGGAGGGGCTGCGCTCCCCCGGCGCCGCGCAGGAGCGCGGGCTGGACGTGTTCATCGCCTCCCCCGGCGTGATGGGGCAGCCGCTGATCTCGCAGCTCTACGGCGCGATGGCGCAGTACCAGACGCAGCGCGACAGCATGACCGCGGGACGGTGGGGCCGCCCGGCCGGCCACCCGGACGTCGCGCGGGTGGACGAGCTGATCGCCGAGACCCGCAGGCGCCTGGTGGGCGCCGCGGGGAGCGCGCTGCAGGCGCTGGACGCGCAGATCGCGGGGGTGGAGCGCCGGCGCGCGCAGACGCAGGCGAAGATGCAGCCGCTCCCCGCCGCCGACGCGCGCGAGGAAGGGGTGCTGCGCCAGATCGAGGGGCTGAGCCGGATGTCGCTGATGCTGCGCGAGGAGTACACGCGCCAGCAGCTCGCCACCGGGGTGGACTCCATCCGGGTGATGGACCGGGCGCTCCCCGGGTGGCGCGTGGAGGCGAACCTCCTGCAGGTGCTGGTGCTGGGGATCTTCGGCGGCCTGGTGGTGGGGGTGGGCGGCGCGGCCGTCCTCACGACGCTGGACTCCACGCTCCGCACGGCCTCGGACACGGAATCGCTCCTGGGGCTCCCGGTGCTGTCCGTCGTCCCCGGCGAGCGGGGGCGGAGCGGGGCGCTCGCCGCGCCCGGGGGCCGCGCGGGGGAAGCGTACCGGACGCTGCGCACCAACCTGCGCTTTTCGCGGATGGCGGCCGACGCGCGGGTCCTGGCCGTGACCAGCGCCGGCCCCGGCGAGGGCCGCACCACCGTCGCCGCGAACCTCGCCGCCACCGTCGCGCGGCAGGGGGCGCGGGTCCTCCTGGTGGACTGCGACCTGGCGCGCGCGCGCCTGCACGCCGTGTTCGCCACGGACCGCACCCCCGGACTGACCGACCTCCTCCTGGGCGACGTGGGGTGCGACGCGGCGATCCGGCCCACGCAGGCGCCCAGCCTGGACCTCCTCCCCGCCGGGAGCCCGGTGGGGCTGAGCGCCTCGGAGGTGCTGGAGAGCGGCGCCCTGCAGGGGACGCTGGCGGAGCTGGCGGGCCGCTACGACCTGGTGGTCCTGGACATCCCGCCCGTCCTGGCCGACACCGCGGGGAGCGCCAGCGTGGCCGCCGCCGCGGACGCCGTGCTCCTGGTGGTGCGCGCGGGGCGGACCGGGCGCGAGCCGGCCCGGCTCGCCGTGCGCCAGCTCGCCGCCGTGCGGGCGCGCATCGCCGGCGCGGTCCTGAACGACGCGCGCTCCGGGGCGCGGCCGGAGGCTTCTCCCGGCACCCTCCTCCCGCCGCGCCGCGCCGGGGTGCCGGTGGGGAGGATCGCGGCCGACCGGGCCGACCGCGCCATCCCCGGACCCCGGGGATGATCGACGGCGGGCTCCTGGCACGGCTCGCCTGCCCCCGCGACGGCGCCCCGCTGGAGCCGTGCGGCGACGGCCTGCGCTGCCCCGCGGGGCACGCGTACGCGGTGGAGGACGGAATCCCGGTGCTGCTGGCGGGGGAGCCCGTCCGCGCGGGCGCGGACCCCGGGGACGGGGAAGGGGGCCCGGTCGACCCCTTCGTGGAGCGCGCCCTGGTCGCCACCTGCGGCAACCTGTACCGCCCCGTCCAGGGCCGGCTGCCGCGCCACCCCATCCCGGAGCTGCGCATCGCCCCCGCGGGGGACGAGGTGCTCCTGGACGTGGGGTGCAACTGGGGGCGGTGGTCGGTGAGCGCGGCGCGGCGCGGCTTCCGGGTCGTGGGGGTGGACCACAACCTGGACGCGCTGCGCGCCGCCCGCCGCGTGGCCCGCCGCTGCGGGGTGCGGGCGCACTTCGTCGCCGGGGACGCGCGGGCGCTCCCCTTCCGGCGGGGCGCCTTCGACGTGGTGTTCTCGTACAGCGTCCTCCAGCACCTCGCGCCCGCGGACGCCCGGGTGGCGCTCGGCGAGATCGGGCGGGTGGCGCGCGGCGGCGGGCGCACCCTGGTGCAGATGGCCAACGCGTTCGGCGCGCGGAACCTGCTGCAGCAGGCCCGGCGGGGCGGGCGCGCCCCGCGGGGGCTGGAGGTGCGCTACTGGCGCCCCTCGGCGCTCCTGCGGGAGTTCGGGCGGGCGATCGGCCCGTCGCGGCTGTCGGCCGACGGCTTCGGCGGGCTGGGCGTGCAGCCCGCCGACGCCGACCTCCTCCCGCCCCGCCTCCGCGCGCTGGTGCGCGTCTCCGAGGCGCTCCGCGCCGCCACCCGCCGGCTTCCCTGGCTCGTCCTGGCCGCCGACAGCGTGTACCTGGAATCGGTCGCGGCCCCGGACGCGGGCGTGGCGCGGTGAAGCAGGTCCTGCTGAAGTCCGGGGGGATCGTGGTGGAGGAGGTCCCCGCGCCCCGCTGCCTCCCGGGCACGGTCCTGGTGCGGGTGGACCACTCGTGCGTCTCTCCCGGCACCGAGCTGGCCGGGATCCGCGGCGGGGCCGTTCCCCTGTGGCGGCGCGCCGTGGCGCACCCCGGCAAGCTGCGCCGCGCGCTCCAGGTGGCGGCGGGCGAAGGGGTCTCCGGGATCCGGCGCGTGGCGCGGGCGCGCCGCATGGCGGTGCAGCCGGTGGGGTACTCCGCGGCGGGCGAGGTGCTGGAGGTGGGCGATGGGGTGGACGGGGTGTGCGTGGGGGACCGCGTCGCGTGCGCGGGAAACCAGTTCGCCCACCACGCCGCGGTGATCCGCGTCCCGCGCACCCTGGTGGCACGGGTGCCGGACGGGGTGAGCCTGGCGGCCGCGAGCACCGTCGCCCTGGGCGCAATCGCGCTCCAGGGGGTCCGCCGGGCGCGGCCCACCCTGGGCGAGACCATCGTGGTGGTGGGGCTGGGGGCGCTGGGCCAGCTCGCCGCGCAATTGCTGCGGGCCGCCGGCTGCGCCGTCGTCGGGGTGGACCCGGACGACGGCCGCGTGAAGCTCGCCCTTGCCCTGGGGGTGGAGACCGGGATCGGTCCGGGCGGCGGCGATCCGGTGGACCGGGTGCTCCGCCTGACCGGCGGCGTGGGCGCGGACGGCGTGCTGGTCACGGCATCGTCGTCCTCCAGCGAGCCGCTGTCCGCCGCGTTCCGGATGTGCCGCCGCAAGGGGCGCGTGGTGCTGGTGGGCGACGTGGGGCTGGCGCTGGAGCGCTCCGACGTGTACGTCAAGGAGCTGGACTTCCTGGTGTCCACCTCGTACGGGCCGGGCCGCTACGACCCCGTGCACGAGGAGGGGGGGATCGACTACCCGCTCCCCTACGTGCGCTGGACCGAGGGGAGGAACATGGACGCGTACCTCCGCCTCCTCGCGTCCGGCGGCGTCAGGGCGGACCCCCTGCTGGAGGCGGTCTTCCCCGTGGACGAGGCGCGGGCCGCGTACGACGCCCTGGAGCGGCGCGCGCCGCGCCCGCTGACGGTGCTCCTCCGCTACCCGGCCGAGCCCGTGCCCGCGCGCCGGGCGGTGCCGAACCCCGGCGCCCCCCGGGGCCGTCCGGGGCGCGTGCGCTTCGCGGTGGTCGGCGCCGGCAGCTTCGCGCGCGCCGTCCACCTCCCCGCGCTGCAGGGCATGGCGGACCGGGTGGAGATCCGGGCGGTGGTGAACGGCAGCGGGCACTCCGCGCACGCGGCGGCCCGGGAGTTCGGGGCCGCGTACGCCACCACCGACGCCCGCGAGGTGCTCGCCGACCCGGAGGTGGACGCGGTGCTGGTCTGCACCCGCCACCACCTGCACGCGTCGCTGGCCGCGGAGGCGCTGGACGCGGGAAAGCACGTGCTGGTGGAGAAGCCGCTGGCCCTCACGCCGGACGAGCTGGAGCGGGTCCGCGCCGCGGCGGGGGCGCGCGGCGGCGAGGGCCCGGTGCTCCTGACCGGCTTCAACCGGCGGTTCTCCCCCTTCAGCCGGCGCATCGCCGAGATCCTGGGGAGGCGCTCGGGGCCGCTGATGGCCGCCTACCGCGTCAACGCCGGGGCGCTCCCCCCCGGGAGCTGGGTGTACGGCCCCGAGGGCGGGGGGAGGAACGTGGGGGAAGCCTGCCACTTCTACGACTGGCTGGGGTGGCTCACCGGCGCGCGGGTCGTCCGGGTCTCGGTGCAGCGCGCGCGCGGCCCGGCCGGCGGGCACCCCGCGGCGGACGACTTCGCCGCCTCCCTGGCCTTCGACGACGGGTCGGCGGCGACGCTCCTGTACACCGCGCTCGGCAGCCCCCTCCACCCCAAGGAGCGCGTCGAGGTCTTCGCGGACGGCAAGGTGATCACGCTGGACGACTGGAGCGCGCTCGCCGTCAGCGGGGCGCGCGTGTCCGGGCTCCGGACGCGCGTGCCCGACAAGGGGCACCGCGACGAGGTGGAGGCGTTCGTCCGCGCGGTCCGGGGCGGTGGAGCGTGGCCGATCCCGCTGTGGCAGCAGCTCCAGGCGATGGAGATCGCGTTCGAGGTCGAGAGGCAGCTGCACGATCCGGCGGCCGCGTCCTGACGGTGGACCTTCCCGGTCCAGGCCGGACGGGGCGGGCTCGCGAACGGGCGAAGCAGGGACACGCCGGGTAGTGCAGACGGTCGGCTCGCTCGCACGGCCGAACAGCGGAAGTCTGCCACTCCTTTTAGGACCGCACGTGTAGTCGCTCCGGCCGTTCGAACGCGGAGCGTCCGAAGCTCACGTCCGTGGGAGCGCTGAGCCCCCGCTCAGGATTCGGGTCCTTCTCGCAAGCACCTAATACGACATAGCACCCCCGATTGACACCAGACAAGCGCCGGGATTATCGTGTGCCTCGCTAGTTTTCCGACACCTTGTGATAGTGTCGGACACCGGGTGAGCCGGCAGGTCGAGGGATCCCGCGGGGCACAGGGGCCCCACGGTCTTCACGTCTCGGGCGAGCTTTTCTGCGGGGAAACAGGCTATGGACGTGCTTGCTGGTGGGACATCCTCCATGTCGCTGTCGGTGACGGTGAGCGCGGCCGGGGCGGAGCCGCCGGCGGCGGATCCCGTGGACCGGGGCGGGGGTCGGCCGGTGGACGGCGGGGTGCCGCGGCAGCAGGCGGACTTCTGGCGGGAGCCGCCGGCGGACGCACCGGAGCCGCTGGAATTGCCGGCGGACCGCCCGCGCCCCGCGCAGCCGGACCCCGCCGCGGCGCGGGTCCCGCTGGAGCTGGACGAGGAGACGGCCGCGGCGCTCCGGGCGCTCGGCGGCCGCCACGGGGCGACGCTGTCCACGACGCTGCTGGCGGGCTGGGCCGCCGTGCTGGGCCGCCTGTCGGGGCAGACGGACCTGGTGATCGGCGCCTCGCTGGGGGGTCGGGGGCGCCGGGAGGTGGAAGGGCCGATCGGCCGCCTGGCGGACGCCCTGCCGGTGCGGGTGGAGCTGGCGGGCTCACCGACGGCCGCGGAGCTGCTGGGGCGGGTGGAGGCGCGGGTGCGGGGGGCGCTGCGCAGCCGGGACCTTCCCCTCCAGCGCGTGGCGGAGCTCGCGCCGCCGTTCCGGGCGGCGTTCGCGTGGCGGGACGCGCCGGGGAGCGCGGAGCTGCCGGACCCGCGGATGGACGCGGCGGCCGGGGAGCCGCGCCTGGCGGCCGGGCTCGACCTGTCGCTGGAGCTCCGGGCGGAGGGGGGCGGGATCGCGGGAGCGGTGGTGTTCGCGGCGGCGCCGTTCGAGCGGGCGACGGTGGAGCGCTGGGCGGGGTACCTGCGCCGCCTCCTGGCGGGCATGGCGGCCGACGAGACCCGGCCGGTGGACCGGCTGGCGCTGCTGTCCGACGAGGAGCGACGGCGCGTGGTGGAGGAGTGGAACCGCACGGAGGCGCCGTATCCCGCCGATTGGTACATCCACGAGCAGTTCCAGGCGCAGGCCGGGCGCACGCCGGACCGGGTGGCGGTGGTCTACGAGGACCGGGAGCTGACGTACGGGGAGCTGAACGCGCGCGCGAACCGGCTGGCGCACCACCTCCGCGGTCTCGGCGTCGGCCCCGACGTGCGCGTGGGGATCTGCGTGGCGCGGGAGCCGGAGCTGGTGGTCGCCATTTTCGGCGTGCTGAAGGCAGGGGGCGCGTACGTGCCGCTCGATCCGGGCTATCCCCGGGAGCGGCTCCTCGACATGGTGGAGGACAGCGCCCCGGTGGTGATGCTGACGCAGGGTGCGCTGGCCGGACGGCTGGCGGGGCTGGACGTGCCCCTGCTCGCGCTGGACGAGGACGCCGCGTGGTGGGAGACGCAGCCGGCGACGGATCCGGAGCGCGCGGCGCTGACGCCGGAGAACCTGACGTACCTCATCTACACCTCGGGCTCCACCGGCCGGCCCAAGGGGGTGGAGATGACGCACCGGGGCGCGTCCAACCTGCTGCACTGGTACCTGGGCTCCACCGGGATCTCGGAGCGCGACGCGGTCCTGGTCGTCACCTCCTTCAGCTTCCACCTGACGCAGCGGAACCTCATGGCTCCGCTGTTCGTGGGCGGGCAGGTGCACCTGGCGCGCGAGCCGTTCGAGCCGGGCCGGATCGCCGCGCAGATCGTCGCGTCGGGCATCACCATGATGAACCTGACGCCGACCGGCTTCCAGGCGCTGGTCGAGGTGGACGGCGGACGGGCGATCGGCGGGCTGCGGATCGCGGTCTTCGGCGGGGAGCCGCTGTACCCACGGCAGCTGGCCCGGGTGCCGGAGCCCCGTCCCGTGTTCCTCAACCCGTACGGAGCCACGGAGGCGACCGGGATCACGGCGCACCACTTCGCCCGCGCGGAGCTGTCGAGCTACTCCAGCCGCTCCATGCCGCCGGGGCGCCCGATCGCCAACGCCCGGATCTACGTCCTGGACGCAGCTGGCGATCCGGTGCCGGTCGGGGTGACGGGAGAGCTGTACCTCGGGGGCCACGGGGTGACGCGCGGGTACCGGCGGCTCCCGGGGCAGACGGCCGAACGGTATCTCCCCGATCCCTTCGGCCGGACGCCCGGCGCGCGGCTGTACCGCACGGGCGACCTGGGGCGGTGGCTGGCGGACGGGACCATCGAGTTCATGGGCCGCGCCGACGCGCAGGTCAAGGTACGCGGGTTCCGCATCGAGCTGGGCGAGATCGAGGCGCGGCTGGCCCAGCACCCGGCCGTGCACGAAACGGTGGTGGTGGCGCGCGACGGAGAGGTGGGCGACCCGCGGCTGGTGGCCTACTACACGGGTGAACGGGCGGGCGCCGCGGCGCTGCGCGCCCACCTGGCGGAGCGGCTGCCGGAGTACATGGTGCCGGCCGCGTTCGTCCACATGGACGCGCTCCCGGTGAACCCCAACGGCAAGCTGGACCGCAAGGCGCTGCCGGCGCCGGAGTACGCGCCGGCGGAGGAGACGTACGCGGGGCCGCGCACCCCGACGGAGGAGGTGCTGGCGGGGGTCTGGGCGGAGGTGCTGGGCGTGGAGCGGGTGGGGGTGGAGGACGGCTTCTTCGACCTGGGCGGGCACTCGCTGCTGGCCACGCGGGTGGTGTCGCGGGTGCGCGAGGTGTTCGGGGTGGAGGTGCCGCTGCGGGCGCTGTTCGAGGGGCCCACGGTGGCGGAGATGGCCCGCGCGGTGGAGGAGATGCGCCGCGCGGGGCTGCCGGCCCTGCCGCCGGTGGTGCCGACCGGGCGCGCGGAGCCGCCGCGGCTGTCGTTCGCGCAGGAGCGGCTCTGGTTCCTGGACCGGCTGGAGCCGGGGAGTGCCGTCTACAACCTCCCCTTCGCCCTGCGCCTGCGCGGCGCGCTGGACGTGGACGCGCTGCAGCGGAGCCTGGGCGAGATCGTGCGGCGCCACGAGGCGCTGCGGACGGTCTTCCGGGAGCGCGACGGCACCCCCGTGCAGGTGATCGCGCCGTTCGGCGGCCTCCGGCTGCCGGTGAAGGACCTCTCCCGTCTCCCCGGGGAGACGCGCGAGGCGGAGGTGCAGCGGGAGCTCGTCGCGGAGGGTACGGCGCGGCCGTTCGACCTCACGGCGGGCCCGCTCTTCCGTGCGGCGCTGCTGCGGCTGGATGCGCAGGAGCACGTGCTGCTGCTCTCGATGCACCACATCGTCGGCGACGGGTGGAGCATGGGAGTGCTCCGCCGCGAGCTGTCGGCGCTGTACGCGGCGTACCGCGAGGGGCGCCCGTCGCCGCTGCCGGAGCCGGCGGTGCAACCCGCCGACCACGCCGTGTGGCAGCGCGAGCAGGCGGAGGGCGACACCCTGGAGCGGCAGCTGGCGTTCTGGCGGGAGCAGCTGCGCGGCGCCCCCGAGCTGCTGGAGCTGCCCACCGACCGTCCGCGCCCTCCGGTGCAGACCTTCCGGGGCGCGACTGTCCCGGTGGAGCTCTCCCCCGCGCTGCTGGAGCGCCTGGAGGCGCTGGCCCGGCGCGAGGGCGCGACGCTGTACATGACGCTGCTGGCCGCCTTCCAGACCCTGCTGTCCAGGTACGCCGGGAGCGACGACGTCGTCGTGGGCAGCCCCATCGCGGGGCGGACGAGGAAGGAGGTGGAGGAGCTGATCGGCTTCTTCGTCAACACGCTGGTGCTGCGCACCGACCTCTCGGGAGATCCGAGCTTCCGCGAGACCCTGCGGCGGGCGCGGGAGGTGACGCTCGGCGCCTACGAGCACCAGGAGGTGCCCTTCGAGCGCCTGGTGGCCGAGCTGCGGCCGGAGCGGTCCTTGAGCCACTCGCCGCTCTTCCAGGTGGTGTTCACGCTGCAGACCGCCGGGGGCGGGGGAGCCGCTCTCCCGGGGCTGGAGGTGAGCGGGGTCGAGGCGGAGGCCGCGAGTGCCAGGTTCGATCTCTCCCTGGTGCTCACCCCGACCTCGCGCGGACTGCGGGGAGGGCTGACCTACAGCACGGACCTCTTCGAGCGCGGCACGATCGTGCGGATGCTCGGCCACCTGGAGCGGGTGCTGGAGCAGGTCGCCGCGAACGCGGACGTGCGGCTCTCGGAGCTGGAGCTGCTCGGGGAGGCGGAGCGCGCGCTCGTGCTGGAGGAGTGGAACCGGACGGCGGCTGAGGTTCCGACGGACCGGTGCGTCCACGAGCTGTTCGAGGCGCAGGCGGAGCGCACGCCGGACGCCGTGGCCATTGAGTTCGAGGGGGAGACCCTCGGTTACGGCGCGCTGAACCGGCGTGCGAACCGGCTGGCGCACCACCTCGCCGGTCTCGGCGTCGGGCCGGAGGTCCGCGTCGGCGTCTGCCTGGAGCGCGGGACGGAGATGGTCGTCGCCGTCCTGGCGGTGCTCAAGGCGGGCGGCGCGTACGTGCCGCTGGACCCCGCCCATCCCGCGCAGCGGCTGGCCTTCGTGCTGTCCGACGCGGCCGTGCCCGTGCTGGTGACGCAGGAGTCGCTGCGCGCGGCGCTCCCCGCCGGCGACGGCGTCGCGGTGGTGAGCGTGGACGGGGACCGGGCGCGGATCGCGGCGCAGCCCGCGGAGAACCCGCGCTCCGGCGCGCGGCCCGACGGTCTGGCCTACGTGATCTACACCTCCGGGAGCACGGGGACGCCCAAGGGGGTGATGGTGCCGCACCGGGGCGTGCCCAACCTGGCGTACGCGCAGGCGCGCCGCTTCGGCATCGACGGCACCAGCCGCGTGCTCCAGTTCGCCTCGCCCGCCTTCGACGCGGCGGTGGCGGAGCTGTTCGACGCCCTGCTGATCGGGGCCACGCTGGTGCTGGCGCCGCGCGAGGAGCTGCTCCCCGGTCCGGGGCTGCTGGGGACGCTGCGGCGCGGGCGCGTCACGGTGGCCACCCTGCCGCCCTCTGTGCTGGCCCTGCTCCCCGCGGACGAGCTGCCGGAGCTGCGCACGGTGGTGAGCGCGGGGGAGGCGGTGGACGCCGCCACCGTGGAGCGGTGGAGCGGTGGCCACGCCTTCGTGAACGCCTACGGGCCGACGGAGACCACGGTCTGCGCCACCTCCGCCCGCTGCGAGGCGGACGGGCGTGCCCCGGCGATCGGGCGGGCGCTGGAGAACGTGCGCGCGTACGTGCTGGACGCGGCCGGTGGGCCAGCGCCGGTGGGCGTTCCGGGCGAGCTGTACGTGGGGGGTGTGGGGGTGGCGCGCGGCTACCTGGGCCGGCCGGGGCTGACGGCCGAGCGCTTCGTCCCCGATCCGTTCGGCGGGGAGACGGGGGCGCGGCTGTACCGGACGGGCGACCGGGTGCGGTGGCGCGCCGACGGCGAGCTGGAGTACCTGGGCCGCCTGGACGAACAGGTCAAGATCCGGGGCTTCCGGATCGAGCCGGGGGAGATCGAGGCCGCGCTGTCGGCGCACGCGCAGGTGCGGGAGGCGCGGGTGGTCGCGTGGGAGGACGCGCCGGGCGAGAAGCGGCTGGTGGCGTACGTGGTCGGCGGCGCCGAGGCGGACGAGCTGCGGGAGCAGCTGCGGCGGAGCCTGCCGGAGTACATGGTGCCGGCGGCGTTCGTTGGGCTGGAGAGCATTCCCCTCACCCCGAACGGCAAGCTGGACCGGAAGGCGCTGCCCGCGCCGGACTTCGCGGCCGGCGCGGGCCGGTTCGTGGCGCCGCGCACGCCGGCCGAGGAGGTGCTGGCGGGGATCTGGGCGGAGACCCTGCGCCTGGAGACGGTAGGGGTGGAGACGAGCTTCTTCGAACTGGGCGGGCACTCGCTGCTCGCCACGCGCGTGGTCTCGCGCGTCCGCGAGCTGTTCGGGGTGGAGGTGCCGCTGCGGGTGTTCTTCGAGGGGCCCACGGTTGCGGAGCTGGCGAGGCGGGTGGAGGAGCTGCGCCGCGCGGAGCTGCCCGTGCTGCCGCCGGTGGTGCCGGTCGAGCGGACGGGGGCGCTGCCGCTGTCGTTCGCGCAGGAGCGGCTCTGGCTCATCGACCGGCTGGAGCCGGGGAGCGCCGTCTACAACATCCCCGTGGCTTGGCGCCTGACGGGTGCGCTGGACCGGGCGGCGCTCGGGCGTGCGCTGGGCGAGATCGTCCGCAGGCACGAGGCGCTGCGGACCACGTTCGCGGAGGTGGACGGCTCGCCCGTGCAGATCATCGCGCCGTTCGGCGGGTTCGCGCTGCCGGTCGAGGACCTTTCCGGGCTGATCGACGAAGACCGCGAGGTGGAGGTGAGGCGCCGCGTCGCGGAGGAGGCGGTGCTGCCGTTCGACCTCGCGGCGGGCCCGCTCTTCCGTGCGGCGCTGCTGCGGCTGGGCGCCGAGGACCACGCGCTGCTGCTCTCCATGCACCACGTCGTCAGCGACGGCTGGAGCATGGGCGTGCTCTTCGGCGAGCTGTCGGCGCTGTACGCGGCGTACCGGGAGGGGCGCCCGTCGCCGCTGCCGGAGCTGGCGGTGCAGCCCGCCGACTACGCGGTGTGGCAGCGCGAGCAGCTGGAGGGCGAGACCCTGGAGCGGCAGCTCGCCTTCTGGCGGGACAAGCTGCGCGGCGCTCCCGAGCTGCTGGAGCTGCCCACGGACCGTCCCCGCCCGCCGGTGCAGACCTTCCGGGGCGCGACGGTTCCGGTGGAGCTCTCCCCGGAGCTGCTGGAGCGGCTGCAGGCGCTGGGGCGGAGCGAGGGGGCGACGCTGTACATGGTGCTGCTGGGCGCATTCCAGGTGCTGCTGAGCAGGTACAGCGGCAGCGAGGACGTGGTGGTGGGCAGCCCCATCGCGGGGCGCACGCGCGGGGAGGTGGAGGAGCTGATCGGCTTCTTCGTCAACACGCTGGTGCTGCGCACCCACCTCTCGGGAGACCCCAGTTTCCGCGAGACCCTGCGGCGGGCGCGGGAGGTGACGCTGGGCGCCTACGAGCACCAGGAGGTGCCCTTCGAGCGCCTGGTGGCCGAGCTGAGCCCGGAGCGGTCCTTAAGCCACTCGCCGCTCTTCCAGGTGTCGTTCGCGCTGCAGAACGCCGAAGTCCCGGGCGGCGCTCTGTCGGGGCTGGAGGTGAGCGGGGTCGAGGCGGAGCACGCGAGGGCCAAGTTCGATCTCTCCCTGGTGCTCACGGCGACCCCCCAGGGCCTGCGTGGCGGACTGAACTACAGCACCGACCTGTTCGAGCGCGCAACGATCGTGCGGATGCTCGGCCACCTGGAGCGGGTGCTGGAGCAGGTCGCCGCGGACGCGGACGTGCGGCTGTCGGAGCTGGAGCTGCTCGGGGAGGCGGAGCGCGCCCTCGTGCTGGAGGCGTGGAACCGGACCGAAGCGGAGTACCCGGCGGACCGGTGCATCCACGAGCTGTTCGAGGCGCAGGCGGCGCGCACTCCGGACGCCGTGGCCATTGAGTTCGGGGAGGAGACGCTCACTTACCGTGAGCTGAGCGAGCGGGCCAATCGGCTGGCGCACCACCTCGCGGGTCTCGGCGTCGGGCCGGAGGTCCGCGTCGGCGTCTGCCTGGAGCGGGGGACGGAGATGGTCGTCGCCGTCCTGGCCGTGCTGAAGGCGGGCGGCGCGTACGTGCCGCTGGACCCCGCCCATCCGGCGCAGCGGCTGGCCTTCGTGCTAGCCGACGCGGCCGTGCCCGTGCTGGTGACGCAGGAGTCGCTACGCGCGGCGCTCCCCGCCGGCGACGGCGTCGCGGTTGTGAGCGTGGACGGGGACCGGGCGCGGATCGCGGCGCAGCCCGCGGAGAACCCGCGCACCGGCGCGCGGCCCGACGGTCTGGCCTACGTGATCTACACCTCCGGGAGCACGGGGACGCCCAAGGGGGTGATGGTGCCGCACCGGGGCGTGCCCAACCTGGCGTACGCGCAGGCGCGCCGCTTCGGCATCGACGCCACCAGCCGCGTGCTCCAGTTCGCCTCGCCCGCCTTCGACGCGGCGGTGGCGGAGCTGTTCGACGCGCTGCTGATCGGGGCCACGCTGGTGCTGGCGCCGCGCGAGGAGCTGCTCCCGGGTCCGGGGCTGCTGTCCACGCTGCGGCGCGGGCGCGTCAGCGTGGCCACCCTGCCGCCGTCGGTGCTGGCGCTGCTCCCCGCGGACGAGCTGCCGGAGCTGCGCACGGTGGTCAGCGCGGGGGAGGCGGTGGACGCCGCCACGACCGAGCGGTGGAGCCGGGGCCGTGCGTTCGTGAACGCCTACGGGCCGACGGAGACCACGGTCTGCGCGACCACCGCTGCTTGCAAGGCGGACGGGCGTGCCCCGGCGATCGGGCTGGCGCTGGAGAACGTGCGGGCGTACGTGCTGGACGCGGCCGGCCGGCCGGCGCCGGTGGGCGTTCCGGGCGAGCTGTACGTGGGGGGCGTGGGGGTGGCGCGCGGCTACCTGGGCCGGCCGGGGCTGACGGCCGAGCGCTTCGTCCCCGATCCCTTCGGCGGCGAAGCCGGGGCGCGTCTGTACCGGACGGGCGACCGGGTGCGGTGGCGCGCGGAAGGCGCCCTGGAGTACCTGGGCCGCCTGGACGAACAGGTCAAGATCCGGGGCTTCCGGATCGAGCCGGGGGAGATCGAGGCCGTGCTGTCGGCGCACGCGCAGGTGCGGGAGGCGCGGGTGGTCGCGTGGGAGGATGCGCCGGGCGAGAAGCGGCTGGTGGCGTACGTGGTCGGCGGCGCCGAGGCGGACGAGCTGCGGGAGCAGCTGCGGCGGAGCCTGCCGGAGTACATGGTGCCGGCGGCGTTCGTGGTGCTGGAAAGGCTTCCGCTGACCCCGAACGGCAAGCTGGACCGCAGGGCGCTGCCGGCGCCGGACTTCGCGGCCGGCGCGGGCCGGTACGTGGCGCCGCGGACGCCGACGGAGGAGGTGCTGGCGGGAATCTGGGCGGAGACCCTGCGCCTGGAGACGGTGGGGGTGGAGACGAGCTTCTTCGAGCTGGGCGGGCACTCACTGCTCGCCGCACGCGTGGTCTCGCGCGTCCGGGAGGTGTTCGGCGTCGAGCTGCCGCTGCGGGCGCTCTTCGAGGAGCCCACGGTGGCGGAGTTGGCCGCACGCGTGGAGGAGATCCGCCGCGCGGGGCTGCCGACCCTGCCGCCGGTGGCGCCGGTCGAGCGGACGGGGGCGCTGCCGCTGTCGTTCGCGCAGGAGCGGCTCTGGTTCATCGACCGGCTGGAGCCGGGGAGCGCCGTCTACAACATCCCCGTGGCATGGCGCCTGGCGGGTGCGCTGGACCGGGCGGCGCTCGAGACGGCGCTGGGCGAGATCGTCCGCAGGCACGAGGCGCTGCGGACCACGTTCGCGGAGGTGGACGGCTCGCCCGTGCAGACCATCGCGCCCTTCGGCGGGTTCGCCCTGCCGCTGGAGGACCTGTCGGCGCTCGGCGAGGCGGATCGCGAGGCGGCGGCCGGGCGGCGCGCCGGCGAGGAGGCGCGGCGGGCGTTCGACCTGTCGGCGGGACCGCTCTTCCGCGCGGTGCTGCTGCGGCTGGACGAGCAGAGCCACGTGCTGCTGCTCTCGATGCACCACGTCGTCAGCGACGGCTGGAGCATGGGGGTGCTCTTCCGCGAGCTGTCGGCGCTGTACGGGGCGTATCGCGAGGGCGGGGAGTCGCCGCTGCCCGAGCTGGCGGTGCAACCCGCCGACTACGCGGTGTGGCAGCGCGAGCAGCTGGAGGGCGAGACCCTGGACCGGCAGCTCCGGTACTGGCGGGAGCGGCTGGCGGGAGCGCCGGAGCTGCTGGAGCTGCCCACCGATCATCCCCGCCCGGCGGTGCAGACGTTCCGGGGGGCGCACGAGCAGATCGAGCTTCCCCCCGAGCTGCTGGAGCGGCTGCAGGCGCTCGGGCGGGGCGAAGGCGCGACGCTGTACATGACGCTGCTGGGTGCCTTCCAGGTGCTGCTGTCCAGGTACGGCGGGAGCGAGGACGTCGTCGTGGGCAGCCCGATCGCGGGGCGGACGAGGAAGGAGGTCGAGGAGCTGATCGGCTTCTTCGTCAACACCCTGGTTCTTCGGACCAACCTATCGGGAGACCCGAGCTTCCGAGAGATCCTGCGGCGGGTGCGGGAGGTGACGCTGGGCGCCTACGAGCACCAGGAGCTTCCCTTCGAGAGGCTGGTGGCCGAGCTGCATCCGGAGCGCAGCCTGAGCCACTCGCCGCTCTTCCAGGTGTCGTTCGCGCTGCAGGACGGCGTGGGCCAGGTAGGCGCTCTCCCGGGGCTGAGCGTGAGCCCGGTCGAAGCGGAGCACGCGAGCGCCAAGTTCGACCTCTCCCTGGTGCTCACCCCCACCTCGCGCGGACTGCGGGGAGGGCTGACCTACAGCACGGACCTGTTCGAGCGCGGCACGATCGTGCGGATGCTCGGCCACCTGGAGCGGGTGCTGGAGCAGGTCGCCGCGGACGCGGACGTGCGGCTCTCGGAGCTGGAGCTGCTCGGGGATGCGGAGCGCGCGCTCGTGCTGGAGGCGTGGAACCGGACGGCGGCGGAGTACCCGGCGGACCGGTGCATCCACGAGCTGTTCGAGGCGCAGGCGGCGCGGGCGCCGGACGCCGTGGCGGTCGAGTTCGAGGGGGAGTCGCTCACTTACCGTGAGCTGAGCGAGCGGGCCAATCGGCTGGCGCACCACCTCGCCGGTCTCGGCGTCGGGCCGGAGGTCCGCGTCGGCGTCTGCCTGGAGCGGGGGACGGAGATGGTTGTCGCCGTCCTGGCCGTGCTGAAGGCGGGCGGCGCGTACGTGCCGCTGGACCCCGCCCATCCCGCGCAGCGGCTGGCCTTCGTGCTGGCCGACGCGGCCGTGCCCGTGCTGGTGACGCAGGAGTCGCTGCGCGCGGCGCTTCCCGCCTGCGACGGCGTCGCGGTGGTGAGCGTGGACGGGGACCGGGCGCGGATCGCCTCGCAGCCCGCGGAGAACCCGCGCTCCGGCGCGCGGCCCGACGGTCTGGCGTACGTGATCTACACCTCCGGGAGCACGGGCACTCCCAAGGGGGTGATGGTGCCGCACCGGGGGGTGCCCAACCTGGCGTACGCGCAGGCGCGCCGCTTCGGCATCGACGGCAGCAGCCGCGTGCTCCAGTTCGCCTCGCCCGCCTTCGACGCGGCGGTGGCGGAGCTGTTCGACGCCCTGCTCGCCGGGGCCACGCTGGTGCTGGCGCCACGCGAGGAGCTGCTCCCGGGTGCGGGGCTGCTGGCGACGCTGCGGCGCGGGCGCGTCAGCGTGGCCACCCTGCCGCCGTCGGTACTGGCCCTGCTCCCCGCGGACGAGCTGCCGGAGCTGCGCACGGTGGTGAGCGCGGGGGAGGCGGTGGACGCCGCCACTGTGGAGCGGTGGAGCCGGGGCCGCGCGTTCGTGAACGCCTACGGGCCGACGGAGACCACGGTCTGCGCCACCACCGCTGCTTGCGAGGTGGACGGGCGTGCCCCGGCGATCGGCCGGGCGCTGGAGAACGTGCGGGCGTACGTGCTGGACGAGGCGGGCCGGCCGGCGCCGCTGGGCGTTCCGGGCGAGCTGTACGTGGGGGGCGTGGGGGTGGCGCGCGGCTACCTGGGCCGGCCGGGGCTGACGGCCGAGCGCTTCGTTCCCGATCCGTTCGGCGGCGAGGCCGGGGCGCGGCTCTACCGGACGGGCGACCGGGTGCGGTGGCGCCCGGAAGGCGCCCTGGAGTACCTGGGCCGCCTGGACGAGCAGGTGAAGATCCGGGGCTTCCGGATCGAGCCGGGGGAGATCGAGGCCGTGCTGTCGGCGCACGCGCAGGTGCGGGAGGCGCGGGTGGTCGCGTGGGAGGACGCGCCGGGCGAGAAGCGGCTGGTGGTGTACGTGGTCGGCGGCGCCGAGGCCGAAGAGCTGCGGGAGCACCTGCGGCGGAGCCTGCCGGAGTACATGGTGCCGGCGGCGTTCGTGGTGCTGGAAAGGCTTCCGCTCACCCCGAACGGCAAGCTGGACCGGAAGGTGCTGCCGGCGCCGGACTTCGCGGCCGGCGCGGGCCGGTTCGTTGCGCCGCGGACACCGGCGGAGGAGGTGCTGGCGGGGATCTGGGCGGAGACCCTGCGGCTCCAGACGGTGGGGGTGGGGACGAGCTTCTTCGAGCTGGGCGGGCACTCGCTGCTTGCCACGCGCGTGATCTCGCGGGTGCGCGAGGTGTTCGGGGTGGAGGTGCCGCTGCGGGCGCTGTTCGAGGGGCCCACGGTGGCGGAGCTGGCGGGGCGGGTGGAGGAGCTGCGCCGCGCGGGGCTGCCCGTGCTGCCGCCGGTGGTGCCCGTCGAGCGGACGGGGGCGCTGCCGCTGTCGTTCGCGCAGGAGCGGCTCTGGTTCATCGACCGGCTGGAGCCGGGGAGCGCCGTCTACAACGTCCCCGTGGCGTGGCGGGTCGGCGGTGCGCTGGACCGGGCGGCGCTCGAGCGTGCGCTGGGAGAGGTGGTCCGGCGCCACGAGGCGCTGCGGACGACGTTTCCGGAGCGGGACGGCGCTCCCGTGCAGACCGTCGCACCCTTCGGCGGCTTCGCCCTGCCGGTGCACGACCTCGCGGCGCTGCCCGGAGCGGAGCGGGAGGCGCAGGTGCGGCTCCGCGTGGCGGAGGAGGCGGCGCGGCCGTTCGACCTCGCGGCGGGTCCGCTCTTCCGCGCCGCGCTGCTGCGGCTGGACGCGGAGGACCACGTGCTGCTGCTGTGCATGCACCACATCCTGAGCGACCAGTGGAGCATGGAGGTGCTGCGCCGGGAATTGTCGGCGCTGTACGCGGCGTACCGCGAGGGCGGGGAGTCGCCGCTCCCCGAGCCGGCGGTGCAGTACCCGGACTACGCCGTGTGGCAGCGCGAGCAGCTCTCGGGCGAGGTCCTGGACCGGCATCTCGCGTACTGGAAGGAGCGCCTGGCCGGGGCGCCGGAGCTGCTGGAGCTGCCGACCGACCATCCCCGCCCCGCGGTGCGGTCGTACCGCGGCGCGCACGAGGCGACGACGCTGTCCGGCGAGCTGCTGGCGCGCCTGGAGGCGCGGGGGCGCAGCGAGGGTGCGACGCTGTACATGGTGCTGCTGGGCGCCTTCCAGCTGCTGCTGGGCAGGTACGCCGGGAGCGAGGACGTGGTGGTGGGCAGCCCGGTCTCCGGACGCACGCGCCGGGAGACCGAGGAGCTGATCGGGCTGTTCCTCAACACGCTCGTGCTGCGGACCGACCTCTCGGGAGACCCGAGCTTCCGCGCGACGCTGCGGCGGGTGCGGGAGGCCACGCTGGGCGCCTTCGAGCACCAGGAGATCCCGTTCGAGCGCCTGGTCACCGAGCTCCAGCCGGAACGGTCGCTGAGCCATTCGCCCCTGTTCCAGGTGATGTTCGTGCTCCAGGAGGTGGAGCGCTCCCCAGGCGCCGCGGGGAGCCTGGAGCTGCGGAGCCTGGCCGTGGGGAGCAGCGGGACGAGCAAGTTCGACCTGACGCTGTTCACGGCGCGGCACGCGGGGGGCCTCACCGCCACGCTGGAATACGACACGGAGCTGTTCGAGCGCGGCACGATCCGGCGGATGCTGGGCCATCTGGAGCGCGTGCTGGAGCAGGTCGCCGCGAAGGCGGACGTGCGCCTCTCGGAGCTGGAGCTGCTGGGGGAGGCGGAGCGGCGGCAGGTGGTGGCGGAGTGGAACGCCACGGACGCCGCGTACCCGCGGGAGCGCTGCGTCCACGAGCTGTTCGAGGCGCAGGCGGAGCGCACGCCGGACGCGGTGGCGCTCCGCCACGCGGGCGGGAGCCTCACCTACGGCGAGCTGGAGGAGCGCGCCGACCGGCTGGCGCGCCGCCTCCGGCGGCTGGGCGTGGGCCCGGACGCGCGCGTGGGGCTGTGCCTGGAGCGGGGGCCCGAGCTGATGGTGGGGCTGCTGGGGATCCTCAAGGCGGGCGGAGCCTACGTGCCGCTGGACCCGGCGTACCCCGGGGAGCGCCTGGCGTACATGCTGGAGGACTCGGCCGCCCGGGTGCTGCTGACGCAGCGGAGCCTGGCGGGACGGCTCCCGGAGTTCGGCGGCGAGACCGTCGTGCTCGACGGTGCCGGGGACGGGGGCGCACTCGCGCACTCCCGCACTCCCGCACCTTCGCACGCGCCGTCCCCCGACAACCTGGCGTACGTCATCTACACGTCGGGCAGCACCGGGCGGCCCAAGGGGGTGGCGATGCCGCACCGGCCGCTGGTCAACCTGCTCGCCTGGCAGGAGCGCGCGGGGCTCGCCCCCGCGGGAGCGGCGACGCTGCAGTTCGCCAGCATCAGCTTCGACGTCTCCTTTCAGGAGATCTTCGCCACCTGGGGCGCGGGCGGCACCCTGGTGCTCACCTCCGAGGATACCCGCTCCGACCTGCCGCGGCTCGCGCGCCTCCTGGAAGCGGAGCGGATCGAGCGCCTCTTCCTCCCCTTCGTCGCCCTGCAGCACCTGGCCGAAGCCGCCGGGGAGCTGGGGATCGCCCCCGCCTCGCTCCGCGAGGTGATCACCGCGGGCGAGCAGCTCCGCGTCACGGAGCCGATCCGGCGCTGGCTCGCCCGGATGCCCGGGTGCGCGCTCGTGAACCAGTACGGCCCCTCCGAGACGCACGTCGTCAGCGCGCGCGTGCTGGAGGGCGAGCCCGCGGGCTGGCCGCTGCTGCCCAGCATCGGCGCGCCGGTCGCCAACACCCGGCTCTACGTGGTGGGCCCGCACCTGGAGCCGGCGCCGATCGGGGTGCCCGGCGAGCTGCTGCTGGGAGGGGACGCGCTCGCGCGCGGCTACCTGGGGCGGCCGGGCCTCACCGCGGAACGGTTCGTTCCCGACCCGTTCGGCGGACCGGGAGGCCGCCTGTACCGCACCGGGGACCGGGCACGGTGGCTTCCCGGCGGCGAGGTGGAGTACCTGGGCCGCACCGACGAGCAGGTCAAGGTCCGGGGCTTCCGGATCGAGCCGGGGGAGGTGGAGGCCGCCCTGTCCGACCACCCGGGGGTGCGCGAGGCGCTGGTGGTGGCGCGGGAGGACGCGCCGGGCGACCGGCGGCTGGTTGCCTACGTGGTGGCGGGCGGGTCGGCGGGGGTCGCCCCCGCCGAGCTGAAGGCGCACCTCAAGGGGCGCCTCCCGGAGTACATGGTGCCGTCGGCGGTCGTGGTGCTGGAGAGGCTTCCCCTCACCCCGAGCGGAAAGGTGGCGCGGCGGGCGCTGCCGGCGCCGGACTTCGCCCCGGCGGAGGCGCGCCACGTCGCGCCGCGCACGCCGACCGAGGAGGTGCTGGCGGGGATCTGGGCGGAGACCCTTCGCCTGGAGACGGTGGGGGTGGAGACGAGCTTCTTCGAGCTGGGCGGGCACTCCCTGCTGGCCACGCGGGTGGTCTCGCGGATCCGCGAGCTGTTCGGGGTGGAGCTGCCGCTGCGGGCGCTGTTCGAGGGGCCCACGGTGGCGGAGCTGGCCGCGCGCGTGGAGGAGATCCGCCGCGCGGGGCTGCCCGTCCTGCCGCCGGTGGTGCCGGTCGAGCGCGCGGGGGCGCTGCCGCTGTCCTTTGCACAGGAGCGGCTCTGGTTCATCGACCGGCTGGAGCCGGGACGCGCCGTCTACAACATCCCCGTGGCATGGCGCCTGGGCGGTGCGCTCGACGGGGCGGCGCTCGAGGCGGCGCTGGGCGAGATCGTCCGCAGGCACGAGGCGCTGCGCACGGTCTTCCGGGAGGTGGACGGCTCGCCCGTGCAGGTGATCGCGCCGTTCGGCGGCTTCACGCTCCGGCTCGACGATCTCTCCGGGCTGGCCGACGCGGAGCGCGAGGCGGAGGTGAGGCGCCGCGCCACCGCGGAGGCGGTGCTGCCGTTCGACCTGTCGGCCGGGCCGCTGTTCCGCGCCGGGCTGCTGCGGCTGGGCGAGGAGGACCACGTGCTGCTGCTCTCCATGCACCACATCGTCAGCGACGGGTGGAGCCTGGGTGTGCTCTTCCGGGAGCTGTCGGCGCTGTACGCGGCCTTCCGGGAGGGGCGCCCGTCGCCGCTGCCGGAGCTGGCGGTGCAGTACGCCGACTACGCCGTCTGGCAGCGCGAGCAGCTGGAGGGGGATGCGCTGGAGCGGCAGCTCCGGTACTGGCGGGAGCGGCTCGCGGGCGCGCCGGAGCTGCTGGAGCTGCCCACGGACCGTCCCCGCCCGCCGGTGCGGTCCTTCCGGGGCGCGTTCGAGCACGTCGAGCTCCCGGCGGCAGTGCTGGAGCGGCTGCAGGTGCTGGGGCGGCGCGAGGGGGCCACGCTGTTCATGGTGGCGCTGGCCGGCTTCCAGGTGCTGCTCTCGAAATACGCCGGCAGCGAGGACGTGGTGGTGGGCAGCCCGATCGCGGGGCGGACGAGGAAGGAGACCGAGGAGCTGATCGGCTTCTTCGTCAACACGCTGGTGCTGCGCGGCGACCTCTCGGGCGAGCCCTCCTTCCGCGAGACCTTGCACCGGGTGCGCGAGGCCACGCTGGGCGCCTACGAGCACCAGGACGTGCCGTTCGAGCGGCTGGTGGCGGAGCTCCAGCCGGAGCGCAGCCTCGGCCACTCGCCCCTTTTCCAGGTGATGTTCACGCTGCAGGACGCCGGGACCTACGCGGGCGATCTGGCGGGGCTGAGCATCGGCGGAGCGGGGGCGGAGCTCGACACGGCCAAGTTCGACCTCTCGCTGGGGCTGTCGGCGGGCCCGGCGGGGCTCCGCGGCGGGCTGACCTACGCCAAGGACCTGTTCGAGCGCGCCACCATCGAGCGCATGGCGGGCCACCTGGCGCGCGTGCTGGAGCAGGTCGCCGCGGACGCGGACCGGCGGCTGCCGGAGCTGACGCTCATGGGCGACGCCGAGCGGGCGCAGGTGCTCGAGGAGTGGAACCGGACGGACGTGGAGCTTCCCGCCGATCGCTGCATCCACCACCTCTTCGAGGCGGAGGCGCGGCGCAGGCCCGGGGCCGTCGCGGCCGTGCAGGAGAACCGGCAGCTGAGCTACCGCGAGCTCGACCGGCGCGCCGACGAGCTCGCGTGCCGGTTGAGGAGGCACGGGGTCGGCCCGGACACCGTGGTCGGACTCCACCTGGAGCGCAGCCTGGAGCTGGTGGTCGGCATCCTTGGAATCCTCAAGGCCGGCGGGGCCTTCCTCCCCCTCGACACCTCGCTCCCCGCGGAGCGCCTCCTGTACATGCTGCGCGATGCCGGGGCCGCCGCGCTGGTGACGCGCCCCGCCCTGGCGGGCTCGCTCGCCACGGGGGCGCTCCCCGTCCTCCGCGTGGACGTGGACGGGGACCCGGACGGCGACGCGGGCGCGCCGCCGTCCGGGG
>DASVQR010000120.1:0-12086 GCA_036389055.1 Longimicrobiaceae bacterium
CCTGCGCGCGTTCCGGTCCGGCTGGGGCTCAGGCGTTGTTGAGCGTCCAGGTGATCGGCATGGTGATGGAGACGCGCACCGGGCGGCCGCCGATCTTGGCCGGGCGGAACTTGAACTTGTCCGCGGCCTGCACGGAGGCGCCGGCGAAGCCCTCGTGGCTGGTGTTGAGCACCTCCACCGAGCCGTCCTCCACGCGGCCGTTCGTGTCGATCACGAACTTGAGCATGGTCTGCCCGCTGATCCCGGCGTCGCGGAGCATGTCCGGGTACAGGCGCTGCAGCACCCGCTGCATCTCGGACGCGTTCTGGAGGCTGGGGCGCTCCTCCACCACGTTCACGTCCACCGGGGCACCGCCCGCGCCCTCACCCTCGTTGTTCCCCGACGGCGGCTCCTTGGCGGTGTTGCGCGCCTCGCCGCCCTCCACGCCCTTGGCGATGCCGCCGGCCACGCCCACGCCGCTGAAGTCCTCGAGCTTCACGGGCGGAGCGCTCGCGTCCACGTCCGGCAGACGGTCCGGCACGCCCGCGGGCGGCACCAGCTCCTGGTACCCCTTGGCGACCGGCGGCGCGGGCTCCGGCTCCTCGGCGGGGGCCTCCAGCACCGCGGGCGGGTCGTCGGCGTCCGGCACCTCGGGCTCCGGCGCGACCTCCGGCTCCTCCACCACCGGCGGCGGCGGGGGCGGCTCCACCTCCGCCGGGGGCGGCGGCGTGGGCTCGATCTCCATGTACGTCACCTGCTCCTCCATCTCCCGCTCCCCGGGCTTGGGGGAGTTCGCCGCGGCGTACATGGCGCCGCCCAGCAGCGCCACGTGCGCCAGCCCGGAGACCACGAGGGTCCGCGAGTTGACAACCGACTTCTTCCTGCTGGACTCCGAGGCGATCAGGTTGTTGAACATGGAGCCTCTCTCCTGCGTAACGCGCCGGTGAAGGCGCTGGATCGCGTAAGTCGTTGCCGGACGCCTTTTTGGTTAAGCAACAACCGTTCCACGACCCGCCGGGGGCTCTTCGTGTAAGTCGTTGACGGATGCGTATTTGCCGGAAAAATCCCGCCGCCCCCCTCCCGGAGGCGCCCGTAAACCCCTATTCCCGCGCGGACGAGAAAAGGTCGCCGCTTCCGCCGCCCTCCGCCGGGTAGACCAGGCGCCCGCCGGCCAGCACCACCGCCATCGGGTTGATGGCGTGCCGCGCGGTCTTCCCCGGCGCGAGCACGTCCAGCACGGGGACGCCGCGCGCGAGGAGCGCGTCGGCGATCAGGTTGCGGTGGCAGCGCCAGGGCACCGCCTCCGCGCACATCACCGCGGTGGGCCGCTCCGCCGAGTCCGCCACCAGCCGCTCCAGCGCCGCCCGGAACTCCGGCGAGTCCATGTGGTCGGCGTAGGCCCGGAACGACGCGTTGCGCCAGGCCGTGTTCGGCGAGTCTGGCCGCGGATTGCGCCGACCGCCCAGCTCCGGCTCGTGGCGGTAGTCGATCCCCGCGTCGCCGAGGCTGCGCGCCAATTCCGCGCTCCCGAACTGCGGGTGCCGCCGCGACCCCGGGAACCGCCGCACGTCGACCAAACGCTGGATCCCGTTCTCCCGGAGCAGCGCGAGGAACTCCTCGGCGGTGCGGGTGGAGTGGCCGATGGTGAAGACGGGAGGAGGTGGCAAGGAAGTGCGGGAGTGCGAAAGTGGACGGCAGTACGGAGTACGAAGTACGAAGTACGAAGTACGCTGAACGGCGGAACGGAGCCTGTGCAGGCGCCGTTCCGCCGTTGCCGTTCCATCGTTCCCACATGCCGTGACGGAGGGAGACTCGCCGGCAGTTTGGCGAGGCTCCCTCCGGCGAGGTGAGACAGCCGGGCAGTTTCGGCCGGCTCGCCGAGCCCGCGGAGGAGACCGGACAGCAGTACCGTCCGGGCTCCGCAGCGGCCCCCTGCGACAGCAAGATGCTGGCGCGTCAGCCGGGGAGGCGCACGGGGACGCGGGTCTCGCCGGGGACCGGGCGCCCGTCCTCGACGGCGGGGTGGAAGCTCATGCTCCGCACGTAGCCCAGCAGCATCGCCTCGCTCACCCCGCGCACCATGCCGCGCTCCAGCGAGGCGTCCATCACCCGGCCCAGCTCGTCCAGCCGCACGTGCACCCACACCGTGTACGCGGCGGGGGAGTCCTCGGCGTACGGGTCGGGGAGCGGCGCGCGGGTGGTCCCGGCGAGGGTGAACATCCCCCGGCCCAGGGGGCGCGGCGCGCACAGCTCGCGGCGGCCCACGCGCAGGCCGAGCGCGCCGTCGGCGCCCACGTCCACCCGCATCCGCACGCCCCATTCCCGCGGCCGCGGGGCCGCGCCGCGCCGGTGCGCGAACACCAGCTTCTGGAGCGAGTCGGCAAGGCGCGGGGGGAGCGAGTGCTCGATCACCGCGCGGCGCACGTTGGCGCCGTCCGGGGCGTAGCCCATGGAGAGCAGCACGTAGCCGGCGGGGAGGGCGCGGCCCGCGGCGAGGCGGGCCACGTCCGCGGCCAGCCCCTCCGCGTCCACCAGCTCGTCCGCCCCGGGGAGGGCGTCCGGCGCGCGGTCCGTGGCGCAGTCGCGCGTGGACAGGCGCGCGGGGGCGTCGCTCAGCAGCGCGGCGTCGGCGGCGGAGGGCTGGGTTCGCAGCGTGGCGCACGCGGCAAGCCCGGCGAGCGCCGGGGCGGCCAGCAGGGGGCGGAAGGCGCGGGGCAGGGGCATGGCGGCGCGGGAGCGGGAGACGCGGAGCCGTCGTGGGCTCCGTTACGCGATCGTTACGTAAACGGCCGCGTCTCGTTGCACTTGTGTGTCCGCTCCCAAAATGCATGCTTCGTTCCCACCGTCCAAGCGTCTCGTGCGCGGCGCCGCTCGCCGCGGCCGTGGCTCGGGACGTGAAGGAGCAGCCGGGCGTACCGGCGCTCGACAGCTCCCCACCCGCAGCGGAACGCGATGAAGACGCCTCTCGCCCTGTTCGGCGCCCGACGCAGGCGCGGCCACCGCCCGCCCCCGGGGAGCTCGCCCGGCACCCTGGCCACGCACCCGGACGCTCCGGTTCCCACGATCACGGCAATCGGCTACGGGCCGGACGGCTTCGACGAGTGGACGGTGGAGGACCCGGCCACGCTGGCGGAGGCGCGGCGGCGCTGGCCGGTGCTCTGGGTCAACGTGGACGGCGTGGCGCACGCCCCCACGCTGGAGGGGATGGGGGCGGTGTTCGGGCTGCACCGGCTGGCGCTGGAGGACGTCACCGACGTGCCGCAGCGCCCCAAGGCCGAGTGGTACGACCAGCACCTGTTCGTGGTGGGGCGCATGGTTCGGCTGGTCCCCAAGCTGGACGTGGAGCAGCTGAGCCTGTTCCTGGGGTCCGGGTACGTGGTCACCTTCCAGGAGCGCCCCGGCGACCCGCTGGACCCGGTGCGCCGGCGGCTGCGGGCGGGCACCGGCCGCATCCGCGGCGCCGGCGCCGACTACCTGGCGTACGCCATCCTGGACGCCGTGGTCGACCACTACTTTCCCGTGCTGGAGCGGTACGGCGACATCCTGGAGGAGCTGGACGACTGCATCCTGGCCGGGGGCGGGCGCGCGGCCATGGCGCAGCTGCACGCCGTCAAGCGCGACCTGCTCGCGCTGCGGCGGGCGATCTGGCCGGTGCGCGACGCCATCACCGGGCTGCTGCGCGAGCCGGGGGAGCTGATCGGGGAGGGGACGCAGGTGTTCCTGCGCGACTGCCACGACCACGTGGTGCAGGCGGCGGAGCTGGTGGAGACGTACCGGGAGCTGGCGGCGTCGCTGACCGACCTGTACCTGTCCAGCGTCAGCTACCGGATGAACGAGATCATGAAGGTGCTCACCCTGTTCACGGCCGTGTTCATCCCGCTCAGCTTCATCGCCGGGCTGTACGGGATGAACTTCGACCGCGAGGAGTCGCCGCTCAACATGCCGGAGCTGGAGTGGTACTTCGGCTATCCGTTCGTGCTCGGGCTGATGGCGGTGATCGCGGCGGGGCTGCTGTACTACTTCTGGCGGCGGGGGTGGATCGGGGAGCGCGACGGGCCGTTTCTGGACGGCCAAGAGACGTGAGGGTTCTTGCGTGTGGTGGCGGGCCGCTCCGGAGCCGGACGATACTGCCGTCCGTCTCCTCCGCGGGCTCGGCGAGCCAGCCGAAACTGCCCGGCTGTCTCACCTCGCCGGAGTGAGCCTCGCCAAACTGCCGGCGAGTCTCCCTCCGTAGAAGATGATATGGGTACGACGAACGGCGGAACGGCCAACGGCAACGGCGCTGTCGGCCGGCTCCGGCGTGCCGTGGCGGGCCCCCTCCCCCCGGCCCCCTCCCCCGCAAGCGGGAGAGGGGGAGAACTGCTGGTGCAGTTGCAGTTCCTGGGATCTGCGCAGGGAGGTCGGGGGAGGCTGCGCAGGCGGTGCGTTTGTTCGAAGCCAGCGTGATCCGGCCCTCACTACAGCGGTGGGCGAGTTTCGCACTGCCGGAGCAGCATCCCCCGGCCGACCACCTACACCGGAGCCTGCCGGAGCGCACCGTCGTCGTCCCCTCTCCCGGAATGGCGCTTCACGCTTCGTGTGAACCGGATGAAGGGAGAGGGGGGCGGCTCCAAGGCCGGGTGAGGGCCTCCGGCCGGCGCAGCATGAAGTTGATGGCGGTCAGCGTCATCACGGTCTCCCCGCGCTGGTTCAGCACCTCCACGGCCGAGCGGACGATGCCGCGGTCGGGGCGGGAGCGGGAGGGGCGGGCCTCCAGCACGGCCACGCGGATGGACAGGTCGTCGCCGGGGCGCACGGGGAGGAGCCAGCGCAGCTCGTCCACGCCGGGGGAGACCAGCGTCGCCACGCGCGACAGGTAGTGGTCGGCGTACAGGCGCATCATCAGCGCGGCGGTGTGCCAGCCGCTGGCGATCAGGCCGCCGTACTCCGTCTCCCGCGCGGTGTCCTCGCCCGTGTGGAAGGTCTGCGGGTCGAAGCGCCGGCCGAAGGCCAGCACCTCGTCCGTCTCCACGCGGATGGAGCCGAACTCGTGCGTGGTGCCGGGCTCGTAGTCCTCGAGCCAGCGGTCCCCGGGCGGGGAGCGGAAGCCCGGGCCGCTCATGCGGCGGGTCGGGGGCGGCGGGGAGGAGGCATCGGCGGTGCGTCGGGTAGACGGAGGCGAAGGGAGCGGGGAGGAATCGTGGTTGAGGCGGGCCGAAAACACCAGGGCCCCCGGATCGCTCCGGGGGCCCTCCTCGCCTGCATCGGGTCCGTATTTGGGGTCCGTCACGCCACCGCGCGGCGGATCACGTCGTGCCAGGCGCGGCCCAGGCTGTCCACGCCCAGCCTCTCCTCGCAGAAGCCGCCGGCGCGGAGCATCTGCTGCACCACCCGGCCCACGATGTGGTCCAGGGCGCCCAGCGCGTCCACCCGGATCACCTCCCGGAACTGCTCCTGCACGTCGTCCGAGAGCTCGCGGCGAAGGTACTCCGCCGCCTCGTCGCGGGGGTCGGCGGCCGCCACCGCAGCACGTCCGACGCGCACCGCATCCTCACGAAACTGTGCCATGTCTTTCCCTCCGGTCCACTGGAGTACGAGACGGGGGCTCATCTGCCCGGCGGTCCCTACTGACAGATGCGTGCCACGGCGGCGGCGGCGAAACCCAAGGGCGGAAACGGCTTGCGCGCTGGATAAACGGATGGGGCGTCCCCGCGGTGACACGGGGGCTGTCCATGTTTTGCCACAGCTTCGGGCATTTCGCGCCCCACGCCGCGGGGCGGAGTTGCCCTTTGTGCTGGGTAGAAGTACCCTATCCGGAGCCGCTCCCGGGCTCCGGGAGGGCGTCACCCGCGCGCGAGAGGCGAGGATGGAGGTGTTCACGGAGGAGTGGGGCCGGGCGTGCTGCGAGGAGATCAACCGGCGGCCGGAGTACCGCGAGGCGGCCGCGGGGTGGGTGGGGGCGGTGGTGCTGGTGATGGAGCGCGACCCGGCGCTGGGGGTGGAGGAGGACCGCGCCCTGTGGCTGGACCTGCACCGCGGCGAGTGCCGCGGTACCCGCCCGGCCACCGCCGACGACCTGGAGCAGGCGCCGTACGTGATGACCGCCGGCCCCGCGGCGTGGCGCCACATCCTGGACGGCGAACTGGACCCCATCGCCGCCGTGATGGGCGGCAGGCTGCGCCTGGCGCGGGGGAGCCTGTTCTCACTGGCCCGCTTCACCGGCGCCGCCCGCGAGATGGTGGCCGCCGCCGCGGCGGTGCCGGCCGACTACCCGCCCGCGCGCCTGTGAGCGCGGCTCCCCACCCGGATCCCCGCACGGCGATGCGCACCTCCTTCCGCTCCACCGGCGAGGCGGGGCTGGACCACGCCTCCCCGCCCATGCGCCTGTGGCACAAGGCCAAGAAGCTGGGCACGTGGGATCCCCGCGACGTGGACTTCGCGCGGGACGCCCGCGACTGGGACGCGCTGGACGAGGGGGAGCGCGACGTCCTCCTCCGGCTCACCGCGCTCTTCCAGGGCGGCGAGGAGTCGGTGACGCTGGACCTGCTGCCGCTGCTGGGCGTCATGGCGGAGGAGGGGCGGCTGGAAGAGGAGATGTACCTCACCTCCTTCCTGTGGGAGGAGGCGAAGCACGTGGAGGCGTTCCGCCGCTTCCTGGACGAGGTGGCGCGCGACCGCAGCGACCTGTCGCGCTACCACACCCCCAGCTACCTGCGCATCTTCCACCACGAGCTCCCCGCGGCGATGGGGCGCCTGCGCCACGACCCCTCGCCGGTGGCCCAGGCGGAGGCCTCGGTCACCTACAACATGATCGTGGAGGGGGTGCTGGCGGAGACCGGCTACCACGCGTACGACACGCTGCTGCGCCGCCGCGGGATCATGCCGGGGATGCAGACGGTGGTGGGGCACCTGCGCCGCGACGAGTCGCGCCACCTGGCCTACGGCGTGTTCCTGCTGTCGCGGCTGGTGGCGGAGCACGGCGACCCGGTGTGGGACGCGGTGCAGGCCCGGCTGGAGGCGCTGCTGGAGCCCGCCATGGGCGTGGTCGCGGAGATCTTCGCCGCGTACCCGGAGCCGGTGCCCTTCGGGCTGCGCGTGGAGGAGTTCGCCGACTTCGCGCTGGCGCAGTTCGGCAGGCGCGTGGCGCGCCTGGAGCGCGCCCGCGGCCAGACGCCGGCGCAGGTGTACGGCGAGCGCCTGGAGGCCGAGGACGACGCGGGGCCCGATGCTCCCGCCCTGCTCGCGCCCGCGCACTGAGCCCGACCGGGAGAGCCATGGAAGCGACCACACCGGAGCCCCTCGCCTGCCCGCGCTGCGAGGTGCCGCTCAGCTTCGCGGGGACCAAACACTTCCACGAGGGGACGCGCGGCTGGGACGTGATGGGAGGCGTGTGGGAGCTGTTCAAGAACCGGGAGTCCCTGGACGCGTACTTCTGTCCGCGCTGCGGCCGCGTGGAGTTCTTCCTGGCCGGCGTGGGAGAGGTCCTGCGGGGGGCGCGCGATCCGGGGACGCTGCCGCACCGGGACGTCGCCGACGCGGACGCGGTCCCCCTGGAGCTGGCCGGCCCGGAGGACGACCTCGACGGGGACGCCCTCCCCGAGTGGAGCTGCCGCCGCTGCGGCGAGAGCGTGCCCGGCAACTTCGGCGCGTGCTGGAACTGCCAGACGCCGCGCCCGGAGACATCGGCAGGGTAGCACCGGTCCCCGCCCCTCCCTCGCTTCGCGCATGGACCCGACTCCAGCCCCCGCCCCGTCCGGCTACTGCGCCGCCGCCGCCGGGCACCCGTACCACGGCCCGTACCACGACACCGAGTACGGCTTTCCCGTGCGCGGCGACGACACGCTGTTCGAGCGGCTGGTGCTGGAGATCAACCAGGCCGGGCTCTCCTGGCTCACCATCCTCAGGAAGCGCGAGGGTTTCCGCCGGGCCTACGACGGCTTCGCGCTGGAAACGGTGGCGGCGTACGGCGACGCCGACCGCGCCCGCCTCCTGGCCGACCCGGGGATCATCCGCAACCGGCTCAAGGTGAACGCCGCCATCGAGAACGCCGGCCGCATCCTCCGGCTGCGCGATTCGCACGGCTCCTTCGCGGCGTGGCTGGACGCGCACCACCCGCTCCCCCGGGACGAGTGGCGGAAGCTGTTCAAGAAGACCTTCGTCTTCACCGGCGGCGAGATCGTGGGCGAGTTCCTGCTGAGCACCGGCTACCTGCCGGGCGCGCACCGGGAAGGCTGCCCGGTGTACGCCCGGGTGCTGGCTGCCGGACCCGCCTGGGCGCGGACGGCGGGGGGGAACAGGGGATAGTCCGTGGCCGTCGGTGCCATCCGACACGAGCGAGCCCCTCGCCGGGATTCCGGCGAGGGGCTCGTCTGGTAGTGGCTGCGGGTCGGACTCGGCTGACCGCTCGCAGGATGGATTCGGCCTCGGGCGATGTCCGAAGCGGTCCTCAGCCGTCCGCGTCGGCGACCTGGCGCCTGCGCTTCCGGCGGGCGCCCACCAGTGCGGCCAGGCCGGTGCCGAGGAGCGCCATGCTGGCCGGCTCGGGCACGGTGGTGTCGGGTGTGAACTGCGCCGTGAAGGCCAGGTCGAGCCCTCCGTAGTTCGAGAAGGGCTCGCCCCACCGCGCACTGGTGTCGACCGCGTCGAACATGCTGACACCGACGTCGTACGTGCTCCCAGCAGCGTACGGACTGGGCGAATAGATGCTGGAGCCTGGGGCGGTCATGCCGTTGTTGCCGCTCACGCTCAGGAAGAAGATGTAGGTCGCGGTCGGGTCCAGTGCGATTCCGCCCACGTCGAACGTGACGTAGGTCCAGCTCGTGTTGGCCATCGTGGTGCCCACGGCGCTCTGGAACAGCGTGGGTCCGGTGACCTGCAGCGTCCCGGGCAGCCACCGCATCAGGCGGGCGACGTACTCCCTCGATTCGGGATACGTGCCGAATGCCACGCGGAAGCTCTGCAGTACCGTGTTGAACGGGTCGGGTGCCACGAACGTCTGTCCCATCGTTTCGGCCGAGGTCGTGATGCCGGCCGAGGCTGCGGCCTCGGTGGAGATGGTCGCCTGCGCGGCGAGTCCGGAGGACGTGGCCCCGGCGAGCAGGCCGACGAGCAGCAAAGTGCGGGTCATGAACGCTCCTTCTTGCAATGGGAAGGACGTACCTGCGGCTGGACCGGGCTCTCCTTGCACCCGGTATGCCGACCGGGCGCCTGCCGGGACGAGCCGGTCGGCCACCCGACCTGCGCAGCGGCGGCGCGAAGGTCGTTGAATCGTGTCGCGGTCGGAGCGGCCGTGCCGCGTCCCGGTGGCGCAACGGATGTGGAGGCCGGGTGGGGCGGCCGTGGGTCAGTGCCCCCCGGCCGCCCGCGCCGCCACAGGCGCGCGCGAGCCCTCGACGTCCGGTTCCGCCTCGCCGCTGGCCATGATGGCGCGGCGGAAGAGCACCGGGCCCACCGTCTCGTTGACCGCGATCAGCGCCAGCAGGAGCGTGCCGAGCACCGCCCCCTGCTCCGGGTACGCCTCCGCCACGATGGTCGCCAGGCCGATGGCGACGCCCGCCTGCGAGATCAGCCCCATCCACGCGTACTTTCGTTCCGGCGCGCCGGCCCGGGCCCAGCGCCCGCCCAGCCGCATCCCCGTCCAGATGGCCCCGGCGCGCACCAGCGCGATGGGGACCACCAGCGGGAGGAGCTGCGCCACCTGCTGCACCTGGATCTTTGCGCCCGAGAGGGCGAAGAACACCACGAACACCGGCGCCGCCGAGCGCTCCATGGCGTGCAGCAGCGCCACCCCCTCGCCTTCGCGCGACACGTTCTCCATCACGAAGCCGGCGGTGAGCAGCGTCAGCAGCGTCTCCACGTGCGCCAGGCGCGCGATCTCCCCCCCGAAGAACGCCACCAGGATGGCGAAGAACACCAGCTCCCGCCCCACGTAGCGGAGGTACAGCGCCACCGCGCCGCCCAGCAGCGCCCCCACCAGCAGCGCCCCCCCGATCTCCCACACCACCATCCCCACCGACACGGCGGCCGCCGACCCCGTGGGCGGGACCAGCGCCCGCGCGATCCCCAGCGCCGCGGAAAAGAACACCACCACCGCCACGTCCGAGAGGAGCACGATCCCCAGCGTGGTGCGCGTCACCGGGCCGCGCGCGCCCGTCTCGGTGAGCAGCGCCATGGTCACCGCCGGCGAGTGCACGATGGCGATGGAGGCGAAGAGCAGCGCGAACGCCAGCGCCTGCGCGTCGGAGGCGCCCTGGAGGAAGGGGACCCGGTCGCGGAAGCCGTACAGCAGCCCGAAGAGCGCCGCGAACGAGCACACCAGCTCGGCCGACATCATCTTGAGCAGCAGCGGGCCGCGGTCGCGCACCTCGCCCCAGCGCAGCTCCGCCCCGGCGAGGAACGCGATCAGCGCGATGGCGAGCTGGCTCACCGGAGCCAGGCGGTCCACCCCCGCGGCCGTCACCGTCCCCAGCCCGTACGGCCCGAACGCCACCCCCGCGGCCAGGTACCCCACGATCTTGGGGAGCCGCACCGCCGTGGCCAGCTCGCCCACCGTGTAGGCGGCCAGGATCAGGAAGCCGAAGGAAAGGAGCGCCTGCGATCCCTGCCCCTGCGTCCCCAGCGGGAAGATCAGCTGCATGCTCCCCAGCAGGAGCGCCAGGATGATCAGCCTCCGCACCTCAGCCCTCCTGTCCCGAGCCGGCCGCCGCGTACCGCTCCGCGTGCCGCCGCCGCGCCGAGCCCACCACCGACTCCGCCAGCCGCGCCGAGGCCACGTCGGTGAGGATCACCGACACCACCGCGGCGGTGAAGACGATGTTGGCGAGCGGGGCCCCCTCCTGGAGCAGGTAGTTGAGCGCGATGGCAACGGCGAGCCCGCCCTGGCCCAGCAGCGCCCGCCCCCACCCCCACCCCAGAGCCGGGAGCGCGGCGTTCAGGCGGGCGGCCAGGTTCGCCCCTCCCACCTTGGCCGCGGACCTCACCGCCACGAACACGACGACCGGGACCACCCAGGCGCGCGTGCTGGGCACCCACGCCGCCCCCGCGAAGATCAGCAGCACGAAGTAGAGCGGGCGCTCCACCGCGCCCAGGGCGCGGCGCAGCTCGTCGCGGTTGCCGGAGGTGTTCGCCAGGATCGCCCCGATCAGCATGGTGGGGAGGAGCGGGGAGAGGCGCAGGTACGCCGCGGCGCCGCTGGCCAGGATGGTGGCCCCCGCCAGCCCGATGAACAGGCGGTCCACCTTGCGCTCGTCGCCCAGGAAGAGGTGGAAGAGCGCGCCGCCCGCGCAGCCGATCGCCACGCTGATCACCGCCCACTCCGTCGCGGTGGGCGGCCGCACCCCGGGGTTGGACGGGGGCCCGTGCCCCAGGGTGAGCAGGAGCGAGAAGGCGACGATCGCCACCAGCGCGTCGATGGCGGTGGCGAGCTGGAGCTGGCGCACCACCGGGCCGCGCCACCCCAGGCGCCGCGCCACCAGCCCGATCCCCGTGGGGGCGGAGGCGGTCGCCACCGCGCCCAGCGCCACCGCCGGGAAGACCGCCTCCTCCGGCAGCGTCCCCAGCAGGCCAGTGAACACCCCCAGCATCGCCGCGGAGACCGCCGCCAGCGTCAGCGCCGCCTCGAAGAAGGCGATGCGGTACAGCGGGGCGGGGATCCTCACCAGCTCCGGCAGGGAGAACTGCGCCCCCACCACCACGCCCACCCAGCCCAGCGCCAGCGTCAGGAAGGGGGCGAAGCCGCCGAACACGTCCGCGCCGATCAGGCCGGACACCTGGGGGCCCAGCAGGATCCCCAGCAGCAGGTACTCGGCGCCGGAGACCACCATGAAGCGCCGGCCCAGCCAGTCGGAGGCCACGTGCGCCGCCAGGTAGCCGCCGGCCACCACCACGATCAGGACCAGTGCCGAGCTCATCTACGACTGCGTTTACTGGACGGATTGAGTTCGGGCGTGCCCCCGGCTGCGCCGGGGTCGGGCTGCGGCTCCGTAACGCACGAAACTACGATACTGTCGGCGAATTGGCCCACGGTTCGCAGGCGAGGGAAATCCCCTGATCCAAGCTCCCTAGCCGCGAGGGGTTCCATGTCGCTGAAGCCGATGCCCATCCCGCCCATCCCGGAGGAGACTCTACGC
>DASVQR010000121.1:0-26375 GCA_036389055.1 Longimicrobiaceae bacterium
CGCCCCGCTCACGGAAAAGATCCGCGCCGCCGTGGCGCGCATCTCCCCGGCGCCGGTGAGGTTCGTGCTGAACACCCACTGGCACGGCGACCACACCGGCGGCAACGAGAACCTGGGCCGGGCGGGTGCGCTGATCGTGGCGCACGACAACGTGCGGACGCGCATGAGCGCGGACCAGTTCATGAACAACCTGGCCGACACGGTGAAGGCCTCGCCGCGCGGCGCGCTCCCCGTGGTCACCTTCAGCGACACCGTCACCTTCCACCTCAACGGGGACGAGGTGCGCGCCTTCCACGTCCCGCCCGCGCACACGGACGGCGACGCCATCGTGCACTTCCGCCGGGCCGACGTGGTGCACATGGGCGACACCTACTTCAACGGCGCCTACCCCTACATCGACCTGTCCAGCGGCGGCTCGGTGGACGGCGTGATCGCCGCGGCCGACCGGGTGCTCGCGATGGCAGGCGAGGGGACCCGCATCATCCCCGGGCACGGACCGCTCTCCGGCCGCGCCGAATTGCGCGCCTACCGCGACATGGTGGCCACGGTGCGCGACCGGGTCCGCGCCCTGGCGCGGCAGGGGAAGACGCTGCAGCAGGTGCAGGCGGCGAAGCCCACCGCGGACTTCGACGCGAAGTGGGGCGGGGGGTTCATGAAGCCGGATGCCTTCGTCCGCGTCGTGTACGGGAGCGTCGTCCGGCGCTGAGCGGGAAGTGGCCGGGAGGGGCCCGACCGCACCGGACGCGACAGGGACTTTCGAGGACCATCATCTAAGTACGAATTGGCAAAAACTTAGGCGCCGCGGGAAGGAACGTTAGTGGACGACCGGCACGGGAGTTGCTAAGCGCCCCTGGGCCGGGATCATACAAGAAGCTCGGCAAACGACCGTATTTCACAATCGACCGCCGTTGCCGGAGTTGCGATGCTGAGCCACCCTTCGCCCGACGAAGCCCCCGAGGCGGCAGAGCTCCGCGGCAGGATCTTCACCGACCTGGACCGGCTGGCCTTCGCGGTCGAGATGGAGGCGGCCGGGCACCTGCGGGAGGGGCGCGAGGACGAGGCGGACCGCACCCACGCCGTGCGGCTGGGGGTGCGGCTGGCGCAGCGGCTGGTGGCGGGGGTGTGGGCGGACGAGGTGAACCGGCGCATGGAGCGCTGGTCGGGCGAGTACGACCAGCGGCTCGCGCCCGCGCAGCGATGAGGGGCACGGCCTTCGGCGCGGGGGCGCGCGGCCACCGGACCGGGATCCGCAAGGCGGATCCGGCCGGGGCTCGCGGCCCCCGCGGCGGGGCCGTTTCGCATTTCCGGGAGGGCTACCCCTGCCGCGCGGCGAGCCGAGGCGCCGCGTAGCGCGCGGCCATGCGGCCCGCGAACTCCGCGAACTCGGCGGGGTCCCGCGGCGGCGAGGTGTGGTCGGGGCGGAGGCCGCGGCTGGGCGGGGTGAAGCAGAGCGTGGCGCAGACGTCGAACGGCTCCAGCGCGGACATGATCGTGTCGAACCAGGCGTCCGCGCCGGGGACGTGGCTCTCGGCCCAGCTCAGGCCGGTGCGCACCTCGCGCACCCCCAGGCGCTCGAACCAGCGCACCGCCAGCTCCAGCGAGCGCTCGTCGCCGAACTGGAACCACTGGCAGATCCCCAGCTCCGGCGAGAACTCGTCCAGCGCGCGCTTGGGGACGCCGTTCCAGCGCAGCAGCCCGAAGTGGAAGTGGCGGAAGTACGAGCTCCCCTCCGCCTGCTTGTGGCGGGTGGTGGCCTCGTACTCGGGGGCCAGGTCCAGGAGGGTGTACCAGAACACCTTCTCGCCCCGCAGCACCTCGCGGGTGCGGCGCAGCCCCCAGGCCCCGGTCTCCTCGGCGGCGAAGGACGACACGCCGGTCTCGGTGACCCACACCGGCTTGCCGAACTCGGCGCGGAGGGCGTCCAGCCTGGCGGGCCAGGACTCCAGGGGCCACAGGTTCCAGTCCAGCGGAAAGCCGTGCACCGCCAGCGCGTCCACCGCTTCCAGGACGCCCAGCTCGTTCATGCGGCGCAGGAAGCCGGGGTCGATGGGGGAGATCCCGCCCAGCACCAGCGGGACCTCGGCGCCCGCGCCGCGGACGGCGGCGGCGGCGCGCAGGACCATGTCGGCGTAGACGGACCAGCCAGGATCGAGCAGGAAGTCCCAGTGGGACAGGTTGTTGGGCTCGTTCCAGAGCTTGATCGAGGTTATCAACGCGAAGGGAGGTGAGGAGTGGCGGAACGAAGCGTACTGGTGACCGGCGGGGCGGGGTTCGTCGGGAGCCACCTGGTGGACGCGCTGGTCGCGCGGGGCGACCGGGTGAGGATCCTGGACAACTTGGACCCCCAGGTGCACGGCCCGGACCGGCGGCGGCCGCCCTGGCTCGCGGAGGACGCGGAGCTAGTGGTGGGCGACGTGCGGGACCGCGACGTGTGGGACCGCGTGCTCAGGGGGGTGGACACCGTGTACCACCTGGCCGCGGCGGTCGGCGTGGGGCAGTCAATGTACCAGATCGCCGATTACACGGCAACGAACACGCTGGGCACCGCCTACCTCCTGCAGACGCTGGTGGACCGGGAGATGGAGCTGAAGCGGCTGGTGGTCGCCAGCTCCATGTCCATCTACGGCGAGGGGCGCTACCTGCGCGACGACGGCGCCGAGCCCGCCGCGACGCGGCGCTCCGCGGACCGGCTCAAGGCGCACGACTGGGAGATGCGCGACCCGGACGGCGCCCCGCTGCGCCCCGTCCCCACGGACGAGGACAAGCCGCTGGACCCCACCTCCATCTACGCCCTCACCAAGGCGGACCAGGAGAAGATGGTCCTGCAGATCGGCGAGGCGTACGGGATCCCCAGCGTGGCGCTGCGCTTCTTCAACATCTACGGGCCGCGCCAGTCGCTCTCCAACCCGTACACCGGGGTGGCCGCCATCTTCAGCTCGCGCCTGCTCAACGGCGAATCGCCGCTGATCTTCGAGGACGGCGAGCAGAAGCGCGACTTCGTTTCCGTCTACGACATCGTGGACGCCCTGCTGCTGGCCGGCGAGGCGCCCGGCGCGGTGGGGCAGGCGCTCAACGTGGGCTCCGGCAGCCCCGTCACCGTGACCGAGGTGGCGTCCACCCTGGCCCGCGTCCTCGGCGTGGACGTTGCACCCCAGGTGACCGGCCGCTACCGTGTCGGCGACATCCGCAACTGCTTCGCGGACATCTCCCGGGCGCAGGGGGCCATGGGCTACGAGCCGCGGGTGACGTTCGAGGAGGGGATGAGGGACCTGGTCGCCTGGCTCCAGGAGCAGGACAGGCCGGAGGACGGGGTCGAACGCCACGCGGCGGAGCTCGCCGCGCGCGGGCTCACGCTGTGAGGAAGGGGGAGACGATGAGGAAGCGGGAGTACACTCTGATCACCGGCGGCGCGGGCTTCGTCGGCTGCAACCTGGCGGACGCGCTGCTCTCGGACGGCGAGCCGGTGGTGGTCCTGGACAACCTCTCCCGCGCGGGGGTGCAGCACAACGCGCGGTGGCTCAGGGACAAGCACGGCGACCGGGTGCGTGTGGAGAAGGCGGACGTGCGCGACGCGGACCGGGTCCGCCACCTGGTGCAGGGGGCCAAGCAGGTCTTCCACCTGGCGGCCCAGGTGGCGGTGACCACCTCGCTGGAGGACCCCGCGCTGGACCTGCAGACCAACGTGCTGGGCACCTTCCACGTGCTGGAGGCGGCGCGCTCCATGCTCAACCCGCCGCCCGTGCTCTTCACCTCCACCAACAAGGTGTACGGGGGGATGGAGGAGGTGCGGACGGAATTGCACGGCGAGGCATACCGCTACGCCGACGGCCGGCGCGGGGTGAGCGAGGCGGCGCCGCTGGACTTCCACTCGCCCTACGGCTGCTCCAAGGGCGCGGCGGACCAGTACGTCCGCGACTACGCCCGCATCTTCGGGCTCCCCACCGTCGTGTTCCGCATGAGCTGCATCTACGGGACGCGCCAGTTCGGCACCGAGGACCAGGGGTGGGTGGCGCACTTCGCCCGCTCCATCCTGGGCGGCGAGCCCATCACCGTGTACGGCGACGGCTTCCAGGTGCGCGACGTCCTGTGGGTGGAGGACCTGGTGAGGGCCATGCGGCTGGCGATGGAGCGCATCGACACGGTGTCCGGCGAGGTGTTCAACCTGGGCGGCGGCGCCGGGAACGCGGTCTCCGTGCGCGGCGTCATCGACCGGATCGGCGAGATCGCGGGGCGCGAGGTGCCGGTGCTCATGGCCGACTGGCGGCCCGGCGACCAGCGGGTGTACGTGTCCGACACGAGCAAGGTGGAGAGGACACTGGGATGGAAGCAGACGGTGGGATGGGAGGAGGGGCTGGAGCGGCTGGTGGGATGGCTGCACGACGCCGACCTGACGACTCCGGTGCTCCCGCTGAGCGCGGGCGCCCGGGTGTCCACGCGTCCCGCGATGGCGAAGGTGGCGCCGTGAGCGTGCTCGCCGCGACGGGGACCATGCGGGCGGCCGTGCTGGCCGCGCCGGGGCAGATCAGGCTCGATGAAGTCGAGATCCCGGAGCCCGGGCCGGGGCAGGTGCGGGTACGGCTGGAGGGGTGCGGCGTGTGCGCCTCCAACCTGACGCCCTGGGCCGGGCCGGAGTGGATGCAGTTCCCCACCGATCCCGGCTCGCTGGGGCACGAGGGGTGGGGCGTGGTGGATGCCGTGGGCGACGGCGTCGAGGGGCTGTCCGTGGGCCAGCGGGTGGCGGCGCTGTCGTACAGGTCGTACGCCGAGTACGACCTTGCGGACGCGGACGCGGTGGTGCCGCTCCCGGACGCGCTCGCCGGGCAGCCCTTCCCGGGCGAGCCGCTGGGGTGCGCCATGAACATCTTCCGGCGCAGCGAGATCCAGCCCGGGCAGACCGTCGCCATCGTCGGCATCGGCTTCCTGGGGGCGATCCTCACCCGGCTGGCGACGGACGCCGGCGCGCGGGTAATCGCCGTCTCCCGCCGCCCCTTCTCGCTGGACGTGGCGCGTACGATGGGCGCCGCCGAGACGATCCCCATGGAGGACCACCACGGGATCATCGAGCGGGTCAAGGAGCTCACCGGCGGCGAGTTCTGCGACCGGGTGATCGAGGCCGTGGGCAAGCAGTGGCCGCTGGACCTGTCCGCCGAGCTGACGCGCGAGCGCGGTCGGCTGATGGTGGCCGGCTACCACCAGGACGGGCCGCGGCAGGTCAACATGTGGCTGTGGAACTGGCGCGGGCTGGACGTGATCAACGCCCACGAGCGGGATCCGAAGATCTACGTCCAGGGGATCCGCGAGGCGGTGGACGCCGTCGCGTCGGGCCGTCTCGACCCCAGCTCGCTGTACACGCACACCTTCCCCCTGGACCGGCTGGACGAGGCGCTCGACGCCACGCGCGACCGGCCCGACGGGTTCCTCAAGGCTCTCGTGATCCCCTGATGAAACAACAGGTTACAGGTTACAGGTTACAGGGGACAGCAAGCGGGGCCGGTGTAGTTGCAGGCTATCCCCTGTCCCCTGTCCCCTGTCCCCTTCCCCGCCTCGGCTTCCTGGGCGTGGGCTGGATCGGACGGCACCGCATGGAGGCGATCGTCGGCACCGGCGCCGCCGAGGTGGCCGCGATCGCCGACCCGTCGCCGGAGATGGTGGCGGAGGCCGGCAAGCTGGCGCCGGGGGCGGAGATCCTGGGCTCGCTGGACGACCTGCTGGACGCGGGGGTGGACGGGGTGGTGATCGCCACGCCCAGCGCGCTGCACGCGGAGCAGTCCATCCGGGCGCTGGAGCGCGGGGCCGCGGTGTTCTGCCAGAAGCCGCTGGGGCGCACGGCCGCCGAGGTGCGGCGGGTGGTGGACGCGGCGCGCGCCGCGGACCGGCTGCTCGCGGTGGATCTGTCGTACCGCTTCACCGGGGGGATGCGGCGCATCCGCGAGGTGGTGGACTCGGGGGAGCTGGGGCGCATCTACGCGGTGGACCTGGTCTTCCACAACGCCTACGGGCCGGACAAGCCCTGGTTCTACGACCCGGCGCTCTCCGGCGGCGGGTGCGTCATGGACCTGGGCGTGCACCTGGTGGACCTGGCGCTGTGGACGCTGGGCTTCCCCGCGGTGAAGGAGGTGTCGGGCAGGCTGTTCGCCGGGGGCGAGCCGCTGGGCGCGAACCCGGACCGCTGCGAGGACTACGCGGTCGCCACGGTGGAGCTGGAGACCGGCACGGCGGTGCGGCTGGCCTGCTCGTGGCGGCTCCAGGCCGGGTGCGACGCGGTGATCTCCGCCGAGTTCTACGGCACGGGGGGCGGGGCTGCGCTGCGGAACGTGGGCGGCTCGTTCTACGATTTCACCGCCGAGCGCTTCCGCGGCACCTCGCGCGAGACGCTGGCCTCCCCGCCGGACGAGTGGGGCGGGCGCGCCGCCGCTGACTGGGCGGAGCGGCTGGCCCGCGGCGAGCGCTTCGACCCCGCGGCCGACCGGCTGATGGAGGTGGCGGCGGTGCTGGACGGGATCTATGGCCGATAGGATGAGGATCTTCATCTCCACCGACACCGTCGGGGGGGTGTGGGACCACACGGTGACGCTGGCGCGCGAGCTCCACGACGCCGGGCACCACGTGCTGGTGGCCGTGCTGGGCGAGCCGCGCGACGAGCGGCTGGCGCACCTCCCCGTGGGCGTGGAGGTCACCTGGCGCCCGTACCGGCTGGAGTGGATGCCGGACGCCGCGGAGGACGTGGCCGCGGCCGGCGCCTGGCTGCGGCGCACCGCCGACCTGTGGGAGGCGGACGTGGTGCACCTCAACCAGATGGCGTACGCCGTGGAGGAGTTCGCGGCGCCCAGGCTGGTGGCGGTGCACAGCGACGTGCTCTCCTGGTTTTCGGAGACGCTGGGTCAGGACGCGCCCGCGGAGTTCGCGCGCTACGAGCGCTGGGTGCGCGAAGGGCTTGCCGCGGCGGACGCGGTGGTGACGCCCACGGCGTACCAGTCGGCGCTCGTCCAGCGGCACTTCGGGCGGGCGGCGGACCGGGTGGTCCACAACGGCGTCGCGGCGCCCGCGGGGGAGCCGCCGGCGCGCTCGGGGATGCTGGTGGTGAGCGCGGGGCGCGCCTGGGACGAGGCCAAGGGCGCGCCCGTGCTGGACGCCGCCGCGGGGATCCTGCGCGGCCTGGCCGGCGCGGCCGCCCCCGAGGTGCACCTGCTGGGCGAGACCGTGGGCCCCGGCGGCGACCGCTTCGACGCGCTGCACCTCCAGGCGCACGGGCGGGTGGAGCGCGCGGAGGTGGACGCCTGGCTGGGGCGCGCCTCGGTGTACGTGGCCGCCTCGGCGTACGAGCCGTTCGGGCTGGCGCCGCTTGAGGCGGCGCTGCACGGGTGCGCGCTGGTGCTCAGCGACATCGGCTCCTTCCGCGAGCTGTGGAAGGGGTGCGCGGTCTTCTTCCGCCCGGGCGACGCGGAGGCGCTGGCGAACGCGATCCTCCAGCTGCGCCACGACCCGGCCCGCTGCGCCCAGCTCGCCGAGGGCGCCCGCACCCGCGCCCTGCGGCGCTACACGGCGAAGCGCATGGCCGACGACTACCTGGGCCTGTACCGCGAGCTGCACGCCCGCCACGCGGCGGCCGCGCAGAAGGTGACCGTCGCATGAGGTTCGCGTTCTTCGTCCACAGCGCCGTGTCCGACTGGAACCACGGCAACGCCCACTTCCTGCGCGGGCTGATGAGCTCGCTCGTCCGCATGGGGCACGGGGTCGTGAGCTGGGAGCCGCGGCGCGCCTGGTCGCTGGAGAACCTGCTGGCGGACCACGGCGTCGGCCCGGTGGTGGAGTTCGCGCGGGGGTACCCGGAGATCCAGGTCCGCACCTACGACCCCGCGGAGCGCCCCGGCCTCGCCGAGGAATTGCGCGCCGCCGCGGCGGGCGCGGACGTGGTGGTGGTGCACGAGTGGAACGACCCGCACGTGGTCAACACGCTGGCGCAGGTCGTCGGCGACGGCGCGCTGCGCATCTTCCACGACACGCACCACCGCCCCTGGAGCCAGCCGGAGGCGATCGCGCGCTTCGACCTCGCCGCCTACGACGGCGTGCTGGCCTTCGGCGACGTGCTGCGCGACATCTACCGCGAGCGCTTCGGGGTGGAGCGGGCCTGGACCTTCCACGAGGCCGCGGACCACGTCAGGTTCCGCCCGCTGGACCGGCCCAAGTCGCAGGACGTGGTGTGGATCGGCAACTGGGGCGACGAGGAGCGCACCCAGGAGCTGAGGAGCTTCTGGCTGGACTCGGCGCGGCGGTTCCCGGAGCTGCGCTGGACCGCCCACGGCGTCCGCTACCCGGAGTACGCGCTGCACGAGCTGCGGGACGCGGGGGTGGAGTTCCGCGGCTGGGCGCCGTCGCTCACCGTGCCGGAGGTCTTCGCGGCCTCGCGCGCCACGCTGCACGTCCCCCGGCGCGCGTACGTGCAGGCGCTGGCGGGGATCCCCACCATCCGCGTGTTCGAGGCGCTGGCCTGCGGCATCCCGCTGGTGTCGGCGCCCTGGCTGGACGCGGAGGGGCTGTTCCGCCCGGGCGACTACGCGGTCGCCGAGACCCCGGGCGAGATGGCGGAGCGGCTCCACCGCTTCTGCACCGACGACGACGCCCGCGCCGAGCAGGCGGCGCGCGGCCTGGAGACCATCCTGGCACGGCACACCTGCGACCACCGCGCAGCGCAGCTCCTGGAGATCGTGGAGGAGCTGGGGGCGGAGGGGAGCGCGGGCACCACGAACCCGGCTTCGGAGGCCGCATGCACCTGACGTTCTTCGGCTCGTCGCTGGTCTCTTCCTACTGGAACGGCGCCGCCACCTACTACCGCGGGCTGATCCGCGCCCTCCACGGGCTGGGGCACCAGGTGACGTTCTGCGAGCCGGACGCCTACGGCCGCCAGCAGAACCGCGACCTGGCGGAGGACCCGGAGTACGCGCGCGTGACCGTCTACCGGAGCGAGGAGGAGCGGGACGCGCTGTTGGACCGGGCGTTCGCGACGGGAGACTGGGTGGTCAAGTGCAGCGGCGTGGGGGTGTGGGACGCGGAATTGGAGGCGGCGGTCGCGGAGCGCGGCGGCGGGGCGGCGCGCACGGCGTTCCTGGACGTGGACGCCCCGGCCACGCTGGGCCGGATCGCCGGGGACGCGGCGGACCCGTTCATCGCCTGCATCCCCCGCTACGACCACGTGCTCACCTACGGCGGCGGGCCTCCCGTGGTCGCCGCGTACGAGCGCTGGGGCGCCCGGGCGTGCACCCCGGTCTACAACGCGCTGGACCCCGAGGAGCACCGGCCGCTGGAGCGCGCGGGCGCGCCGCGCTGGGAGCTGCTGTTCATGGGGAACCGGCTCCCGGACCGCGAGGCGCGGGTGGACGAGTTCTTCTTCCGCGCGGCGGCGCTCTGCCCGGAGGCGCGCTTCGCCCTGGGCGGCGAGGGGTGGGGCGACAAGCCCATGCCGGCGAACGTGGAGTACCTGGGGCACGTTCCCACCGGGCGGCACAACGAGGTCAACGCGGCGGCGCGGCTGGTGCTCAACGTGCACCGCGAGTCCATGGTGGAGAACGGCTGGTCGCCCGCCACGCGGATGTTCGAGGCGGCGGGCGCGGCCGCGTGCCAGGTGACGGACGCCTGGGAGGGGATCGAGGAGTTCTTCGCGCCCGGCGAGGAGATCCTGGTGGCCCGCGACGCCGAGGAGGTGGCGGCCTGGGTGCGCGCCACGGACGACGCGCGGGCCCGCCAGGTGGGCGAGGCGGGGCGGCGGCGGGCGCTCCGCGACCACACCTACGGGCAGCGGGCGCGGCTGCTGGACGCCATCCTGCGCGCCCCGTCGCCGCTGGAGAGCGTCGCATGAAGCTGGTCGTCTTCGGCCTGTCGATCTCCTCCAGCTGGGGGAACGGGCACGCCACCACCTACCGCGCCCTGCTGCGGGCCTTCGCGGCGCGCGGACACGAGGTGGTGTTCTACGAGTGGGACGCGCCCTGGTACCGCGAGAACCGCGACTTCCCGCGCCCGGATTTCTGCCGGCTGGTGCTCTACCCCGACTGGGAGACGGTCGCGGAGACGGCGATCGCGGAGGCGCGCGAGGCGGACGCGACCCTGGTCGGCTCGTACGTCAAGGACGGGCCGCGCGTCGTGGACGACCTCGCCGGCGCGGGGGTCGACCCGCTCTTCTTCTACGACATCGACACGCCGGTAACGGTCTCGGCGCTGCGGGCGGGCGGGGCCGAGTACCTGCGGCCGGACCAGGTGGCGCTCTTCACCCGCTACTTCTCCTTCACCGGCGGCCCCTTCCTGCACCAGGTGCTGGAGGCGGAGTTGGGCGCGCGCGAGGCCGTGCCGCTGTACTGCTCGGTGGACCCGGTGAGGTACCACCCCGTGGCGGCGGACCCGGAGCTCCTGTGCGAGCTGGGGTACATGGGCACCTACGCGCCCGACCGGCAGCCCGTGGTGGAGCGGTTCCTCCTGGACGTGGCGCGGCGGCTCCCGGAGCGCGGCTTCGTGGTGGCCGGTCCGCAGTACCCGGAGGACGTGGCCTGGCCGGCCAACGTGCGGCACCTGCACCACCTCCCGCCGGACCGGCACCCGGCCTTCTACTCCAGCGCGGCGTGGCAGCTCAACGCCACCCGGGCGGACATGGTGGCGGCCGGGTGGTCGCCCTCGGTGCGGCTGTTCGAGGCGGCGGCGTGCGGCGCGGCCATGATCTCGGACCGCTGGCCCGGCATCGACCGCTTCTTCACCCCCGGGCGGGAGATCCTGCTGCCGGAGAGCACCGAGGAGGTGGTGGCGATCCTGCGCGGCACGCACCCGGACGACCGCCGCGCCATCGGCGAGGCGGCGCGGGCGCGCGTGCTGGCCGAGCACACCGCGGAGCACCGCGCGGAGGAATTGGAGTCGCTGCTGCTCACCCCCGCGCGGGTGGCCTGAGGCGCCGGGTCCCCCGACGTGTGGGGGCGGCCCCGCACCCCTCGCCGGGTGCGGGGCCGCGTCCGTCTGGTGGCAGCGGGTGTCGGGAGAGTTGCTGGACGGGCGCAGGAATTGCGGCGTTAGGCGCGAGACCCCCCGTTGCCCCGTCCACCCGGTCCGGAGGCGCAGATGAACAAGCAGGTCTACCAGACAGCCTACAATCGTGCACTCGAGGGCAGGGCCCCGCGAACGCTCTGGGAGTCGGTGCTCTCTCCCTTCGAGGACGTGGAGACCCGGAAGTCGCGCGAGGCCGGCGAGCGGGAGGGGAGGGCTGCCCGGGCGAAGCAGGACGCCGCGCCGGAGCCGCAGGTGCAGCAGCACTGACGGCCGGCCCGCTTCCGGGAGTCGAGCGACGGCCCCGTACCGCACCCGTGGTACGGGGCCGGTCCTTTTCCGCCCGGGGTTCGGTTTTTCTTTGCCGGAGGGGCCGGGCGCCGTATCTTGTGCGCCGGGCGACGAGCCCCGCTCCGTTCCCTCCACACCCGGCCTGCCATGTCCTCCACGCTCACGGTCTACGACGAGACCCTGTCCGGGGATCGCACCCCGGCCTGCACCCTGGACTTCCTGAGCGAGCGCGTCACGGTGCGCGAGCTGGTCCGCGCACGCGTCTGGCAGGAGGTGCAGGACTACAACCTCCGCCTCCCCGAGCTCTTCCAGGGGCTGGTGCAGCCCACCGACACGGAGCGCACCCTCAACGGCTTCCGGCTGCGCACCCGGCGCCGCATCGACTGGGAAGCGCAGGCCGCCCGGGCGCTGGAGGCGTTCGAGCGCAACGGCTTCATGGTGCTGGTGGACGACCGCCAGGCGGAGAGCCTGGACGAGGAGATCGTGATCCGGCTGGACACCACGGTCAGCTTCCTCAAGCTGGTCCCCCTGGTGGGAGGCTGAGGGCGCATGGCCCTGGAACGGATCCGCGCCCTGTTCGGAGCGCAGCCGTCGCCGGCCCCCGCCGGGGAGCCGACGCCGCTGGAGGAGTACCTGCGGGAGTTCGCCCACACGGTGGAGACCACCCCCAACATCTCCTACTGGTTCCTCTATCCGAAGGACCTGGAGGCGGGCCGGCGCATCCTGGCACTGTCGCCCGGGGAGCAGTGCCCGGTTCTCCTGGCCGCGCTGGACGAGCGGCGCGCCATCCATGCCGGCCGGTTCCCCGCGCACCGGACCGCCGCCGTCTGGAACCTGATCGGCGAGCTCAACCGGCGGAAGCTTGCCTGCACCGAAGGCGAGGTGCTCCGCCTCCTCGACCCGCGGCTGCTCGAGACCGAGAGCCTGGACACCATCGTGGCGCTCATGCGCCACGTGGGGCGCTTCCTGAACGGACATCCCCCGACCCCCGCCGTCCGCGAGGCGCTCGCCGCCTTCCGGGCCGCCCTGGAGCCGTTCCAGGTCGCCGGGGCGCGCCGGCTCGTGCGGCAGATCGGCGAGTGGATGGGCGACCTGGCTCCCGGCGGGCTGAGCGCCGGCGAGCCGTGGGCGGACGCGGTCGCGGCATCTCTCCGCGCGGAGGCGGACCCGGAGCGCAGGGCCGCCTGGGAGGCGCTGCTGGCGCACGCGCGGAGCGCGGCCGGCTCGCGCCCCTCCGCGAAGTGGCTGGAGGAAGCCGCGCCCCGCATCGGCCGGGTCGGGCGGGACGAGGTGGTCCGCGCGCTCCAGGCGTGGCTGCCGCACACCGCGGCGGGGAGCAGCCGGCCGCTGGACGAGGCCAACGCGGACGCGCTCAAGGGGCTGCTCTGGTGCACCCTCCTGCTGGACGAGCCGGCGCTCGCGCGCCCGGTCGCCGACGTGGTGCAGAGCGCCTTCCGCAAGATCCCGCGGGTCGGACAGCGCGGGGCCAAGGTGGGCAACGCCGGCCTCCACGTGCTGGGCCGGCTCCCCGGCCCGGAGGCGGTCGCGCAGCTCGCGCGGCTGCGGCTGGTCGTCAAGCAGCCGGCATCCCGGAAAGCGGTGGAGAAGGTGCTGGACGCGGTGGCCGAGCGCGAGGGGATCACTCCCGCGGAGCTGGAGGAGATCTCGGTCCCCACCTTCGGGCTGGACGCGCCGGGGCTCCTGCGCCGCCGCCTGGGCGACCACACCGCCGAGGTGGAGTTCCCGTCCGGGGGCGCGCCGGTCTGGCGCTGGCTGCGCGAGGACGGCCGGGCGCAGAAGTCGGTCCCCGCCGCGGTCAAGGAGGGGCACGCCGCGGAGCTGGCCGAGCTCAAGGCCGCCGCCAGGGACGTGCAGGCCATGCTCCCCGCCCAGCGGGAGCGCCTGGAGCGCCTCTACCTGGAGGGCCGCCCGGTCCGCTACGCCGACTGGCGGGCCCGCTACCTGGACCACCCGCTGGTGGGGCAGCTCGCCCGGCGGCTGATCTGGAGCGTCGGCGGGAGCGGGAGCGCGCTGTGGGCGGACGGCGCCCTGGCGGACGCGGAGGGGCGGCCCGTGGCGGAGCCGGCCCCGGACGCGCCTGTGACGCTGTGGCACCCCATCGCGGCCGGCGTGGACGAGGTGCTCGCCTGGCGGCGCCGGGTGGAGGAGCGCGGGGTGCGGCAGCCGTTCAAGCAGGCCCACCGCGAGGTGTACCTGCTCACCGACGCCGAGGTGGCGACCCGCGTCTACTCCAACCGCTTCGCCGCGCACATCCTCAAGCAGCACCAGCTCAAGGCCCTCGCCGACCAGAAGGGGTGGCGCTACGAGCTGCGCGGCGCGTACGACGCCTCCTACGACGCCGGGGCCTCGCTGGAGATCCCCTCCGCCGGGCTGCGCGCCGAGTTCCGGGTGGACGAGGTGGCGCAGGACGACGCCTGGACGGAGGCCGGGATCTACCTGTACGTCGCCACCGACCAGGTGCGCTTCGTGGAGCCGGGCGGGGACCCGCGCCCCCTCGCCGGGGTGCCGCCGCTCGTCCTTTCCGAGGTGATGCGGACGGTGGACCTGTTCGTCGGCGTCGCCAGCATCGGCAACGACCCCACCTGGCAGGACGGGGGCGCCGGCCGCTACCGCGACTACTGGCAGGGCTACTCCTTCGGGGAGCTGGGCGCGGCCGCGGAAACGCGCCGGGCGGTGCTGGAGCGGATGCTGCCGCGCCTCAAGATCGCCTCGCGCAGCCGGATCGAGGGGCGCTTCCTGGTGGTCCGGGGGAGCGTGCGCACCTACAAGATCCACCTGGGGAGCGGCAACATCCTGATGGAGCCGAACGACCAGTACCTGTGCATCGTCCCCGACCGCTCGCCGGCGGCCCGGGAGGCGGACGCGCAGTTCCTCCCCTTCGAGGGGGACCGGGTGTTCGCCCTGATCCTGAGCAAGGCGCTGCTGCTGGCCGACGACACGCGGATCACCGATCCCACCATCCTGAGCCAGATCCGCCGGGGGTGAGCCCGGACCGGCTTCAACGGCCCTGAGCTGCGGGTTCGGGCGTGCCCCCGGCTGGCGCCGGGGTCGGGCTTCGGCTCCGTAACGCACGGTACAACTGTGCGTAACGGAGTCGAGCCCGCGCAAACTGCCGCGCGGTCTCGCCCCTTCGGGCCGAAATCCCTCACGCGAGGCTGGTGCTGGCGTCCGCTGGGGCCCCCAGCCGTTGTCCCCTCTCCCAGAATTGGGAGAGGGTGGCGAGCCTCAAGCGAGCCGGGTGAGGGCCGGCGCCCCTTTCGACCGACCCGCGCGGTCCGCAGATTCCTCCCGCCGCTTTCCGTTCTTCGCGACCCGACCCGATCGTTCCCCATGAGCACCCGCATGCTTCCAAACCCACGCACTTCCGTCCGGCGCGCGCTCGCCGCCCTCGCCCTGCTCGCCCTGGCCACGGGGGCGCGGGCGCAGGAGGGGCGGCCGGCGTTCTCGGTGATCCAGCTCAACGACGTGTACCGCATCGACGCGGTGGAGAACGGCCGGGCCGGCGGGCTGGGGCGCATCGCCACGCTGGCGGAGCGGACCCGGCGCAGCACCGGGGCGCCGGTGATGATCTTCCACGCGGGCGACTTCATCGCCCCGTCGCTGGAGAGCCGCTACTTCGCCGGCATCCAGATGATCGACGCGATGAACTTCCTGCACGCCCGCGCGCCGCTGCTGGCGGTGCCCGGCAACCACGAGTTCGACGAGCGGCGGCCGGCGATGCTCGCGGGGGCGATCAACGCGTCGCGCTTCCCCTGGCTTGCCGCCAACGTCCGGCTGAACACCGGCGACGCGGCCGCCGACCGGCGCTTCCTCCCGGACACCGTCGTCACCGTGGGCGGGATGCGGGTGGGCGTGTTCAGCGTCACCTTCCTGGACTCGCCTCGCGACTACGCGGTGGCGGACACGGCGGTGGTGGCGATCGCCGACCGCAAGATGACGGAGCTGGAGCGGCGCGGCGCCGAGGCGATCGTGGCGCTGACGCACCTGGACCTGGCGCAGGACCGCCGCATCGCCGCGCTGAAGCGGACGCACCCGCGGCTCCTGTGGGTGGCCGGGGGGCACGAGCACTTCCTGATCCACGACCCGGCCACGGACAGCAGCGCGCTGGTCACCAAGGGCGACTCCAACGCGCGCCGGGTGTGGCGGGTGGCGTTCTCGCGGCGGGGCGGGCAGCCCGTGGTGAGCGCGGACTCGGTCGTGATCGACGCCTCCATCCCCGTGGACCCGGCGTACCAGGCGCAGGTCGTGGACCGCTACCGCGCGGCGCTCCGCGAAAAGGTGCCCTTCTTCGACGCGCGCATCGGCACCTCCGCGACGCCGCTGAACGGCACCGAGGAAACGGTGCGGGACGCGGAGAGCAGCTGGGGCAACTACCTGGCGGACGTGATGCGCGGCGCCTTCCCGGACGTCCCCGCCGACGTGGCGGTGCTCAACGGCGGGGCCATCCGCATCGACGACACCTTCGAGGGGCCGATTCGCTGGGAGCACCTGGCGCGCACCTTCGGCTTCCCCACGCGGGTGGGGCTGGTGTGGCTGCGCGGGCGCGACCTCAGGCAGTACGTGCTGGAGCAGGGCGTGTCCGGCGGGCGCGGCGAGGGGCGCTTCCTCCAGGTGTCCGGGCTGCGCTTCACCTTCGACCGTTCGAAGCGGCCGGGCGAGCGGGTCACGAAGGTGGAGATGCGGCAGGGGGACGGCTGGGCGCCGCTGGTCGACGACCGGGTGTACACGGTGGCGGTGCCGGACTACCTCTACGGCGGGGGCGACGGGTACCACTTCAAGGACCGGGCGATCATGACGACGCCGCCCGGCCCCGACGTCCGGCTGATGGTGTTCGACGCGCTCTCGGCGGCCTTCGCGCGCGGCGAGAGCATCGCGCCGAAGGTGGAGGGGCGGATCACCGAGATCCGCTGACCTCCGCGTCCCCGCGCGCTCCCACGGGCGCGAGGGGAGCTCCGGGGCGCCCGCGAACATCCGCCAGGGGCCGCGCAGCCGCTTCAGCCGCTGCGCGGCCCCCGCCATTTCGGGCGGAAGGCGGAGCGGGGGAGCGGCTTGCGGGAGGGGCGCGGAAAACGCATTTTCCCCGTCCCGCCCCGAAAAACGGTGGTGCGGACCCACACGACAAGAGCACACCCGGCGCGAGCCGGGGTCGCAGAGCCGGGCGTCTCCTCCGGGAGATCGGCCAGCCGCCGAACGTGAGCTCCAGCGCTTCGCCCACGTCTCTTCCGTCATCGTCCGTCCGGGCCGATCCGCCCCGGCCGCCGGTGCGCGCCGCGCCGCGTCCCGTGAGATCATGCCGTCCGGCGGGGAGGCGTGCGCCCTCCGTCCGGCCATCTTCCCGAACACCCGAGGTGCGATCCATGTCCCAGCTCCCGGCCGACGTCGCCGCCGCACGCCTCACCCCCACCGAGATCGTCCTGCTGCACGGCGACCGCTTCGCCGGCGAGGCGGGGATGCTCCGCAGCAAGACGGAGCTGCTCACGGGCGACAAAAAGGTGTCCACCGACGACCTCGCGGAGGCGGCGCTGGCGGCGCTGGTGCTGGGGAGCGAGCAGGCGGGCGCCATCCGGCTGGAGGCGCGCGCGAAGAAGATGCTCTTCGGGCTGATGTCGCGGCAGACGCTGTACGCCGAGGCAGCCGGGGGCGCCGCGCCGCCGGCCGGCACGCTGGAGGCGCAGTTCCGGGCGGCGCTGGGCAGCGGGCCGGAGGAGGTGAGCGACGTCCTGATCCGGATGCTTGAGCGCGACACCCACTCCCCGGCCGACGACGTGCTGGACCGCGTGCGCGCCGGGCTGTTCGGGCGGGGGCTGCTGGAGCGCGACGAGGTCAAGAAGCTCAAGTTCTTTACCACCTACCGCTACCGCCTGGCCCCCGGCACGGCCGACCTGCTGCGCGAGCAGCCGGCCGAGCCCACCCGCCGCCTCCTGGACGAGGCCGAGCGCGCCCGCCCGGAGGTGTGGAAGCTCCTCCGCAAGCACGTCTCCCACGCGCTGGTGATGCGCAAGGAGCAGACGGACGCGGGCGGCCCGGACTGAGGCCGGGTCCGCGCGGGGACTGGCTCCGCGCGGAATCGTCTGTTTATATTGCGGGTCCTTCCGTCGGGGACGCTCCCGTCCCCGGCGCGCGGCCCCGCCCCATGCTGCACCGCGTCGCCCCATGTCCGCCGAGACTTCCCCGCCGCACCCCGTTCGCGCCACGCCCCGAGAGATGGCGGGCGTCGCCCTGCTCGCCGGCGCCCTGGTGGCGGCCGGGGCCGCCTTCGCGTGGCCGTGGATGCCGCGCGCCGCGGCCGGGAGCGCGGCGCTGGCCGCCTACGCGCCGATCACGGACGGACGCGCCGCGCTGTACGCCAAGCGGGGCCCCGACGGCGCGGTCCTCTCCTGGGAGAGCGAGAACCAGCAGGTGCTCCTCCCCGGCCGCGCCCTCGCCGGCGACCTTCGCCGCGCGCAACGCAAGGCGCTGGAGAAGCTGTTCCTCCGCCCCGGCGAACAGGACGTGGAGGACGGCGAGCTGGCGCGGCGGCTGGGCGGCGCCACGCTGCTGCGCACCGTCAGCAGAGAGCTGAAGGCGGACGGAAGCGTGGGCACCACCATCGCCCTGTCGGTGCGCGACGGGCGCGGCAACTTCCTCCTGGCGCTGTACGATCCCGCCGCCGACCGCGACATGGTGTTCGACCCGGCGGTCCCCACCTGGGTGCCCGACCTGGCGCCCGGGCGCGCCTGGGAGCAGCGGGGGAAGCTGGCCGGGTCCATCGACTACGCCTACACGGGCAAGGTGCTGGAGGCGGGCCCCTACCGCGGCGAGGGTGGCGCCTTCCCCGACTGCATCCGCAGCCGGGGGCGGCTGGTGCTGGCGATGGGGGGGAGCACGCTGAGCGACGAGACGTGGGACGGGTGGCAGTGCGCCGGGGTGGGGCTGGTGGACGAGCGCACGCTGGATCCGGCCGGCAAGCTCGTGAGCCGCCGCACCACCGCCGCGGCCGAGGGCCTGCGCGGCGTCGCCGCGCTGCTCCCGCCGGTCTCGCCCGCGGCGCCGGCGCCCGACGCGCCGGTGGCCGGCGAGTGGAGCCTGACGCGCGTGGGGCGGCTGGGCCACACCGTCAACGCCTCCGAGAGCACCATCTCCCCCGTGTGGGTCCCCGGCGCGCCTGCAATGCTGCTTGCGGCCGGGCGCGGGAGCGACCTGGTCGCCTACGACGGCTCCGACCCCACCGGCGGGGTGCTGTGGCGCTTCCACCCGGCGGGGACCGTGTACTCGCCCCCGGGCTCGGACCCGCGCACCGGCCGCATCTTCTTCGGCGCCAGCGACAAGCGGGTGTACGCGCTGGACCGCCGCGGGCTGTTCCTGTGGAGCGCGCGCACCGGCGACAACGTGGCCACCCGCCCGCTGGTGGTGGGCGACGTGGTGGTGTTCGGCAGCGAGGACCGGGTGATCTACGGGGTGAGCGCGGCGACCGGGGCGCCGCGCTGGACGCGGACCACGGGCGGGGCGGTGGTCTCCTCCCCCGCGGCGGTCGGCGGCACCGTGGCGATCGGCTCGGACGACGGCACGGTGTACGGTCTGGATGCCGCCACCGGCCGGGAGCGCTGGACGCACGAGACCGGCGACGCCGTGGAGGCGGCCATCGTGGCGGAGGGCGGCGTGTTCTACGTCGCCAGCCGCGACGGGACGCTGCGCGCCCTGGACCCGGGGAGCGGCAAGTCGCTCTGGGAGGCCGAGGTGGGGAACGTGGTCCGTGCCCCGGCGGCGGTCGGCCCCGCGGCGGTCTACGTGGTGGACCACGAGGGCTGGCTCAAGGCGTTCGACCGGGCGAGCGGGCGGCGGCTCTGGACCGCGCCGGTCGGCGGCTACGCCGGCCCGGCCGTGGTCGCGGAAGGCATCCCCTACGTCGCGCGCACGGACGGGACGGTGCACCGCGTCGATCCCCGCACGGGGAGGAAGACGGCGGAGTGGAAGGCGAAGGGGACGGACGGCGGCGCCGCCGCCTTCCACCTGGGCGCGGCCGCGGGCGGCGGCGCCGTGTGGCTCGCCGACTTCGGCGCCGGCGTGTGGCGGCTGGGCGCGGGCACCGGCGGCACGGCGCCGCTGGGGCTGGCCTGGTCGCGCGCGGTGTCCGAGAAGCCGTTCGCGATGAACCTGGTCACCAGCACCGCGGTCCCCTTCGGCGGGCGGGCGCTGGTGGTGGACCGCGGCGGCCGGCTGTACGAGGTGGACCCGGCCGGCGGCGCCGCCACGCTCCGCGGCAGCGTCGTGGACGACGAGCGCACCTCGCTGGTGGAGCCCACGGTGGCCGGCCGGACCGTGCTGGTCCCCGCCGGCAACATCCTGTTCGCCTCGCGCCTCCCGGACGCCAGGCGCCTCTGGGCCTTTCGCGGCGAGGGGACGGCGCTCGCCCCCGCCGCCGTGGCGGGCGGGCTTGCTCTGTGGACCGCGCAGCGCGACGGCGGCACCGCGGGCGCGGAGTCGGGGACGCTGTACGCGGTGGACATGGCGACCGGCCGTCTCCGCTGGAAGCACGACGTCCGCGGGGTGGGCGCGGTGGGCGGCGTCGCCGTCCGCGGCGGCACGGTGTTCCTGGGCGCCCCGGCCACCGCGCTGGAGCTGGCGACCGGCCGCGTGCTCTGGACCGCGCGCACCGGCGACGCCCCGCTGGGGAGTCCCACGCTCAGCCCGTCGGGCGAGGTCGTCTACACCGGCGCGCTCTCGGCGGACGGCAAGCGCGGCACGGTGACGGCGCTCGCCGCGGCGGACGGCCGCGTCCGCTGGCGCGCGGAGCTGGGCGGCGGCGAGACGCTGATGTTCCTGGACCGGATCTGGACCGCCGGGCCGCTGCTGGTCGTCCCCTCCCTTTCCGGGCGGGTGGTCGCGCTGGACGCCGCCACCGGCGCCGAGCGCTGGCGCTTCGCCCCCGAGGCCCCGCGCCTGGGCGGAGTGGCGGTGCACGACGGGCGCGTGTGGATGGCCCTGCAGAACGGGCAGGTGCTGGCGCTGGACGCCGCCACCGGCCGCCCCGCGGCGCGTTTCGCCGACCTGGAGATGGACCTCAGCGGCTACAGCTACGCGCAGCGGCCGGCGACCGTCGGCGCACGCGTGCTGGTATCGACCGGTCTGGCGCTGCTCGGACTCGAAGCTCCTCGCTGAAGACAGGCACTCCCAGGGACATCGGCAGATGGCGATCTCGATCCACCGGCTCCGCCCCACCCGCGCCACCGTCGCCGCACTCGCGGGGATCGGCTGGGCGCTCTCCTTCGGCGCGGTCCGCAACTTCGTCTGGGCGGACCTGCGCGAGGGGATGATCGACCTGCGGGGGCTGTCCCGCACCACCCGCGCGCTGGTCTGGGTGGGGTTCACGGTGCTGGGCGTGATGCTGCTGGCCGTGCTCTTCAACGACGCCTGGCGCGCCGCGTCGCCGCTGGTGCCCATGAACGCCTCCATCGGCACGGCGGGGCGCGGCTCCATGCTCCCCGCGTCGCTGGTCCCCGCCACGCTGTTCGTGCTGGCGCTGGCCTGGAGCTTCGCGCTCACCGGGGCGCTGCACGCCCGGCGCTCCATCCGCCTGGGGGTGCTCGCCGTGTTCCTGCTGAGCGCCGCCGGCTGGGTCAACTCCGACACCGCGCTCGCCACCTGGCTGCTGGGCACCAGCGGGGCGCGCGAGCTGCTCCCCATGGCCGCGGGCTGGGCGCTGCTCGCCGCGGTGCCCGGCTTCTTCTGGCTGCGCCGCCGGGCGGAGGCGCGTCCCGCCGTGGAGTTCCTGGTGCTGTTCGCGCTGGTGTCGGCGGTCCTGCTGCTGATGCAGGCGCGGCAGATCGAGTCGCTGCGCAGCATGGGGATGCCGGTGCTGATGGCGATGGTGGAGATGAACGTCGCCACGCTGCGCGGCTTCGTCCTCCCGCTCCTGCTCATCATCGGCGTGGACATCGCCGTGTTCACCCACCAGGCCTCCGGCTGGGCCGCCGGCATCGCCACCGACGGGCTGCCGCGCGGCTTCCCCCAGGCGCTGCTCGCGGGCGCCCTGGGGTGGCGCCTGAACCAGGTGGCGGGGGAGCTGGCCGCCCGCCTGGACGCCGGCACGCCGGCGGGCGAGGCGATGCAGTACGCCGGCGCGCTCGCCATCCCGCTCCTGGCGCTGGGCGCCTGGTGGCTGGTGTCGCGCGTCCCCGCCGCCGCGGGCGCGGAGGACGGCGAGGCCACCTCCGCGGGGATCGTGGAGGAGGCGGAGAGGTACGCGGTGCCGCTGGTGCTCGCCTTCGTGGGGGTGCAGCTGGTGGGCGACGTGCTGGTGCTCTTCGCGCAGGCGCTGCCGATGACGCCGCTCACGAAGGTCGCGCAGTCCATCGCCACGGGGCTCGCCGGCCTGCTCAACCACTTCCTGACCACCCCCTGGCACCTGGCGCTCAACGTGGCGGCGCTCGTGCTCGCGGTCCGCATGGCCCGGCGCGGGCGGCGCTCGCTGGCGCTGTACCTGGGGATCTTCGGGGCGATGCACCTGTGGTTCGAGGCGACCAACCCCGGCCGGCCGCTGTCGGCGCTGGGCTGGCGCGGCTCGGAGCCGGAGGACTTCTGGTGGACGGCGATCCTGGCCGGCACGGCCGCCGTCTGGGCAGCGCGCCGCACGCTGACGCGGGAGCGCGCCGTGGCGCTGCTGGGGCTGGTGTGCATGACCTGGCTCCTCCGCCAGACCGACATCCTGGACGACCCGTACTCGCCGCTCTTCTTCGGGTACTCGGGGATCGGCTTCCTGGCATTCGGCATCCTGTGGGACGTGCTCACCGCCGGCTCCTGGGCCAACGAGGGGACGGAGGGGCTCCCCCGCGTCAGCCGGGTGCTCATGTACGTGGGCTACGTGCTGCTCACCGTGGCGGTGGTCAACTGGGCGCTCTCCGGCCACGACCTCTCGGCCGTGGGGCAGTTCACCGGCGACACGGCCATGGTCGGGCTGGAGCGCTTCGGCAAGCCCATCCTGTACGGCGTGTTCTTTCTGACGCTGCTCGGCCTGGGGCGCGCCGCCCCGCGGCCGGACGCCGCCTGATCTCCCGGAGGCCCGCCATGGACGCCGCGCTCGTCATCCCGCTGCTGCTGATCTTCGGCGCGGTCATTGTGACCCTGGTCACGTGGTCGATTCACGTGGAGGGCGAGCGCACGCAGGCCCTGGAGGCAGCCGCGAAGGCGCTGGGCTGGACCTGGGCGGCGACGCAGCCGCTGGACGCGATCCACGGGCTGGAGCGCTTCGGACTCTTCTCCCAGGGGCGCTCGCGCTCCATCTCCAACTTCATGGCCGGGCAGAAGGACGACGTGCGCGCGGCGGTCTTCGACTACCGGTTCACCGTCGGCTCCGGCAAGTCGCAGAGCATCCTGCGCCAGACGGTGGTCTACCTGCGCTCGCCGTCGCTCGCCCTCCCCGCCTTCTCGGTGCGCCCGGAGAACGTGTTCCACCGCATCGGCGGCGTGTTCGGCTACCAGGACATCGACTTTCCCGAGCGCCCGGAGTTCTCCCGCCGCTGCCTGCTGCGCGGCCCCAACGAATTCGCGGTGCGCGCCGCGTTCGGCGAGCAGGTGACGCGCTTCTTCGAGGGCGACAACGGGTGGTGCGCCGACGGCGAGGGCGAGGAGCTGGTGCTGTGGCGCTCCGACACGCGTGCCGGCCCGGCGGAGGTGCCGGGGCTGCTGGCGAGCGCGACCGAGCTGCTGGACCGCCTGCGCGCGGGGGCCGATGCGCGCGCCTGAGCCGCGGCGCCCCGCGCGCCGCCTGGCCGCCGTACTGCTCGCTGCGGTGCTCCTGGCCGTTCCCGCCTCGGCGCGGGGCAACATGGCGGAGCCGTACACCGGCCCCGCGCGCGCCGGGCACGCCGCGGGCGAGCCGTCCGGTGGGCTGCGGCAGGTGTTCATCGAGCGCGAGCGGCTGCACATCGACCTGCGCCCCCTGGCGGACGACCGGCCCGCGCGGGTGGAGGCCGTGTACCGCCTCCGCAACGACGGCCCGGCGCGCGCGCTGGACCTGGTGTTCGTCGCCGCCGCGCTGGCCGCGGGGGAGCACGGGGTGTGGGTGGACGGCAGGCCCGTCGCCAGCGTCCGGGACACGGCGGGGGCGCTGCCGCCCTCGTGGCGGGTGCCCGCCGCCACCCCCGCGCTGGGGAGCGACGCGCCGCTGGCGTACCAGGTGGAGGGCGAGGGGACGCTGTCCTTCCGCGTGGCGCTGGCCCCGGGTCGGCACGAGATCCGGGTGCGCTACCCCGCCACCTCGTCCACCTGGGTGGACGAGGACGAGATCACCGCCGCGCAGCAGCTGGCCTACGTGCTGGCCCCGGCGCGCGACTGGGCCGGCTTCGGCGGGGTGGACGTGCGGGTGGACGTTCCCCGCGGCTGGCGCGCCGCCGCCGAGCCGGAGCTGCGCCGCGAGGGCGACGCGCTGGTGGGGAGCTGGGACCGCGTCCCCGCCGACGCCCTGGCGCTCACCGTGCGCCCCCGCGACCCGAACCCCACCCCCTACTGGGGCGGCTGGCTCCTCCTGGCGGCGCTGGGGCTTTACCTTCTGGTGAGGGCCGGCCGCTGGTTCGGGGCCGACCTGGGCCGGCGCGGCAAGGGGGCGTGGCTCGCCCTGTTCCTCGGCGTCCCGCTCTCCGTGGCGTGGAGCGTGGCCGTCACGCTAGGGCTCGCCATCGTGCCCGAGATGGTCCGCAACGCGGCCGGGCCCTACTCCAACAGCGGCTACGGCTACGGCCTGGTCTTCTTCGGCGTGCTGCTCCTTCCCGCGCTCCTGGTCGTCGGCACGGCCGCCGTGCAGGTCGCCGCCGTGAGGGCGCGCCGCCGCGCGCTGGCCGCGGCGGAGCCCGCCGCCCCCGCCCCCCTCCCCGCTGAAACCGTCGGCTGACAAAGGGAACCCCCATGGACGCACAGCTGGCCGCGCAGACCGACCCCCCGCCGGCGGACCTCCCGCCGGCCGCGCCCGCCGCGGCGCCGTCGCGCAGGCGCTGGTGGACCGGCCGCCGCAAGGCGGTCGCGGTCTTCGGCGTGCTCACCTTCCTGCTGATCGCCCTGGAGACCGGCACCGTCGGCTTCGCCGTGGGGCTGCTCCTCGCCACCCTGCCGGTGCCGCTCTACGTGGCGATCGCCCTGTGGCTGGACCGCTTCGAGGCGGAGCCGCGCGGGCTGCTGGTGAGGACCTTCGTGTGGGGCGCGGCGGGGGCGGTGTTCTTTTCCATGCTGGTCAACTCGTTCTTCGAGATCTCCCTGGCGGGGACGCTGGGCGAGGAGGCCGCGGGGCTGGCCGGCTCGGTGATCTCCGCGCCACTGGTGGAGGAGCTCACCAAGGGCCTGGTGCTCTTCGTGTTCTTTTTCCGCTACCGCGACGAGTTCGACAACGTCACCGACGGCATCGTCTACGCGGCCATGGTGGGGCTGGGCTTCGCCATGACGGAGAACGTGCTCTACTACGGCAACGCCCTGGCCCAGGGGATCGACAGCTCCATCGGCACCTTCGTCGTCCGCGGGATGCTCTCCCCCTTCGCGCACCCCTTCTTCACGGCGATGACGGGGATCGGGCTGGGGATCGCGCGGGAGCGCAACCGCGGCGCCATCCGGTTCTTCTCCCCGGTGCTGGGCCTGCTCGCCGCCATGTTCCTGCACGCCTCGTGGAACCTGGCGGCCAGCACGGACTCCTTCTTCGCCGTCTACTTCCTGGTGATGGTCCCCATCTTCTGGGGGGTGGTGGGGCTGGTGGTGTGGTCGCTCCGGCGCGAGAGCCGGGTGATCCGCGCCCACCTCGCCCCGTTCGTGGAGAGCGGGACGATCATCGCGGGGGAGCTGGACCACATGTGCACGGTGCGCGGGCGGATGCGGGCCTCCGCCCGCTCGCTGCGCCGCGGCGGCGTGCGCGCCTGGCGCGCCCACCGCGAGCTCCACCAGGCGGTCAGCGAGCTCGCCTTCCACCGCTGGCGCGTGGGGCGGGGGATCACCCGCGGCGCGGAGCTGGACGCCGCCCGCGAGGGGGAGCTGGTGGCCCGCATCGGCGCGCTGCGCGGGGCGGCGGCCGTCTGAGCCCGAGCCGGACGCGCGGGCGGAGGTCGTCCGCGCGGGATCTTCACCCGAGGGAGCGTTACATGAAGAAGCGGATGGGCGGGGCATTCGATTTCCTGCTGACGGCGGGCCTGGTGCTGGTGCTGGCGACCTTCGGCCTGTCGATGGTCGCCACCGGCTCCGGCGAGCGCCGATTGGCCGAGGCGCCGGAGGTGAAGGTGTCCGATCTGGCCGCGCACGAGGGCAGGAACGTGCGGGTGAAGGAAAAGCTCCGCGGCGAGCCCGCACTCCAGGCGGCGAGCGGCGAGGCACTCGCCTTCCAGACGGTGACCATCACCCACGAGGAATCCTCGGGCGTGGGCCAGGACCGCACCGAGAAGACGGTGATCGACTACGCGCAGTTCGCCCCCACCGCGGTGATCGCCGTGGACGGCGGCGCGGCGGTGGGCATCGTCCCCACGGCCGTGGACCTGCGCTTCGTCCCCGAGCGCTTCAGCGGCTCCACCGGCGCCAGGGGCGAGCTCCCCGCCGCGGCCTCGTCGCTGCTCCCCGCCGGGGTCTTCGCCGACCTCCCCCGGCGCGGCTACACGGACCTGTCCGTGCGCGCCATCGCGCAGGACCAGGAGGTGACCATCCACGGCGTGGTGAAGATGGTGGACGGGACGCCGGTGCTGGACGCGCCGGAGGGGATCCCCTTCGTGGTCTCCCCCATGCCCTTCGACCAGGTGGTGGCGGAGGCCGGCAGCTCCGGCATGTGGAACCTGGTGTTCGGCTGGGGGATGGTGCTGGGCGCCCTGGCGATCGTGCTCTTCCGCCTGCGCGGCTGGCTCGCCGCCCGCCGCGCCCCCGCCGCCGCGTGAGCGCCGGCGCCCCGCCTGAAGCTCGAACGTCGGCTGAAGGTCGAGGATCGAAGGGGCTGCCGCGGCGGCCCCTTTTGTATTCCGGGGCGTCCGGTGCTACCGTGACGCGCTCCGACCGGGCTCCGGTGTTGGGGGTCGGCCGGGGGATGCTGCTCCGGGGGAGCCGAACTCGCC
>DASVQR010000122.1:0-5259 GCA_036389055.1 Longimicrobiaceae bacterium
CCAGTTCGTCACCTTACGCTTCTGCCGGGGAATATGGTGGCGACGGTCCTGGTTCAGCTTGAAGGGCACGCTGGGCATCCAGGGGCAGGTGAGGGGTCGTCCTGCTACTCCGGCCCGGCTTCAGGCGCTACCGGCTGGATCCGTGCAACAACGCCGCCATCGGGCCTGTCCGTAGCACCCCCCAGGTTCTGGACGGTCTCGTCGCGCTTCGCCATCTGTGCCCGTCCCTCGGCCATCGCCGGGTGCGGAAATCAGGGTGCGGTGCAGTCGAAGCTCGCGGCCCGCGACGGGTCGGCGGCCCCGCCGTGGCGCGGAAAGGCCGGCCACCGGCACAGTGGCCGCGTCGCCGATCCGTCGCGCGTCGCCTGCACGAGCGGCTCGGGCGGCGGGGCGCCCCGCTCGACCCAGGCGTCGAGCGCGCCGAGCAGGTCCACGAAGCCGGGCAGCGCGCGCCCGGTGGCGACGTTGGTGGCGACGCCCGAGTGGTTGGCTCCGTGGAAGAGGTAGAACCGGGCGAAGCGGTCCATGGCGGCCGCGCCGCCCATGCGGGAAAGGACCGATTCCCAGTAGGCGACCCCGGCTCCCGGCGACTGCGCGTAGTCCGCCATGTACTCCATCAGGATCAGCCGGCCGCCACGGCGAGCGAAGGCCGAGAGGTCCGGGTTTGTCGCGTCCATCAGCGCCGAAACGTGGCGCGCGCGGTCCGCGGAGTCGGCCAAGCGGAAGCGCGCGGGGTCGTAGGCCGGGTTTCGGGCGATGAAGTACCGGATCGCCCCGTTGCCGTAGTGCCATTGCCGGGATTGCGAAGCCGGGTCCGGGAGCGGGAAGCGCGGGGCTTCCGGCCCCGTGGTCCAATCAACGAGGCCGCCGGGCTGCGCTTCCCCGCCCAGCGGCGCGCCGGGGTACTCCGTCACCCCGTTCGCCAGAGCCATCCCGAAGCGGTGCGGCGCGCGGTGGGCCTCCAGGAACGCCACCTGCGGCTCCGTCAGGCAGGTGTTGCTGCCCGCCGCTTCCGCCGCGCCGCAGAGGAGGGAGCGCGGGGAGAAGGCCGCGCGGCAGGCGGGTTGGTTGGACACCACGCCGTCGGTCAGCCCGTCCAGCGCGTCGCAGGCCCGCAGCGTCGCGTCGTGCAGCAGGCGGACCGCGGCGGGCGGCAGCCACGCCCCCTCCCGCTGCATCCGCCCCCGTGCGTCCCGAAGGCCTGCAGCCCCACCCAGTTGATGACGGGCACGGAGGAGACGACGCCGTCGTAGCGCTCGGGGTAGCGCTGCGCGACCACCAGCCCTTCGCGCCCGCCCTCCGACGAACCGTAGTAGTAGACGCGCGAGGGAGCGCGACCCGCCGCCGTCCGCATCGCTTCCGCCGCCGCGTCCCGCACCTTGGGGTAGGCGGCGTGGGCGAAGTTCTCCAGCGCCTCGTCGTCCAGCGCGAAGGCCTGGATCTCCACGCCCGGCGCATTCTGATGGCCGCTGTCCGTGCCGAAGGTGGCGAAGCCGCGCGCGAGCGGGTGCGGGTCGTCGGGGGAGTTCTCGCGCGGCTGGGCGAGGCCGGTGATCAGCACGCCGTTGAAGCCGCCCCCGCCGTACTGGACCGCCTTGCCGTTCCAGTCTTCGGGCATGTTCAGTTGGAAGAGGATCGGCGGCGCGGCCGCGTCCACCGGCGCGATGCGCCCGCGGACCTGGCAGTAGGCCGGCAGCGGCGCGTTCCCCGCGACGGGGGAAGGTCCCGCGGGGACGCGGCGCGCCTCCGTCAGCGAAGCGCCGCCGGTGGGCAAGCCGATCGCGGCGACGGGGATCGCCTGCCCCGCCAGCGCCTCGCACGCCGCCGGCTGCGCGGCGGCGGGCCCCGCGGCGGCGATGGCGAAGATGGCCGCCGCGGCGACCGGTGGGGTGGAGAGCGCGACAGCGAGGTGCGGCGCCCAGCGACGACAGCGAGGGGCGTGCGGCACGTATCGGCCTCCTCGGAGAAGGCATCGTGTCTAACCGTCGCACGTCCAGCGTGGCAACCGGTCCGGAACCCGCTGCTCGCCCACTTCGGTTCCGCCAGCGCTCGCGCCAAACTTGGCGGCGCGAGCTGGAAGATGCGTTCAGCCTACGCGGCTTCGAGTATTGCGAGCACGGTGGTCGCACGACGGAGGTGGAGCAGATGACGGCGGTTGTGGTGGCGGCAGATCATCGTTCTCCGTCCGTGGCCAGCGAACCGCATGGAACCGCCTGGGTCGCCCCCGTGTGCTGCGCCAGCAACTCGGCCGCGCGCTCCAGGACGGGGGCTGGCATGCCCGCTCGTGCCGCCACCTTCAGCCCGTAGGACTGTCCGGACCGGCCCGGCACGACCTTGTACGCAAACATCTCCTCGTGGCGGCCGGCCGAGGCGTCCATGGCCATGCACGCGGCGTGCTCCATCGTCTCCGCCGCGTCCGCGAGCTCGTGGAAGTGCGTGGCGAACAGCGTCCGGCACCCCACGACGTCGTGCAGGTACTCCATGCACGCCCGGGCGATCGACAGCCCGTCGTGGGTCGAGGTCCCCCGCCCCACCTCGTCGAGGATCACCAGCGAGCGCGCGGTGGCCTGCTTCAGGATGGCCGAGGTCTCCAGCATCTCGACCATGAAGGTGGACCGCCCGGCCGCCAGGTCGTCGGACGCGCCGATGCGGCTGAACATCTTGTCCACGATGCCCAGCCGCGCGTGGGCCGCCGGCACGAACGAGCCGACCTGGGCCATGAGCGCGATGATCGCCACCTGCCGCAGGAACGTCGACTTGCCCGCCATGTTGGGCCCGGTGAGCAGCCACAGACGGCCCGCCTCGCCCATCCGGCAGTCGTTGGCGACGAAGGCGCGTCCCTGCGCTTCCAGCAGCGGTTCCGCCACGGGGTGGCGACCGCCCTCGATGACCAGGCCCGTGTCGCCGGTCAGTTCCGGCTCCGACCACAGCCCCTCGGCGGCCGCCTGCGCGAGGCCGCACACGAGATCCAGCGCCGCCGCGGCGTGCGCGATCCGGGCCAGTGCCCCGCGCGACGCCAGGACGGCCCCGCGGAGCTCGCCGAACACGGCCTGCTCGGCGGAGGCCACCTGCTCGGACGCGGCCTCCAGCGCCGCGGCGAGCCGGTCCAGCTCGGGGGTGGTGAAGCGGGTGGTGGAGGCCAGGCCCTGACGCAGCGTGAAGCCCGCGCCGAGCGCCTTCGCGCTCGGGGCCGGCACCTCGATGTGGTGGCCCACGACCGAGTTCGCCCGGATCTTCAGCGCCTTGACGCCCGTCTCCGCGACGTAGCGCCCCTGCAGATCTTCGATCGCCCCCCTCGCCCTGGCGGCCTCGGCCCGGCTCGCGTCCAGCCGCTTGGCGTAGCCGTCAGCGATGAACCCGGGCTCCTTGGCCGACACCGGCGGGGCCGGGACCAGCGCGCGCTGCAGGGCCTGCACGAGGCTGGCGCAGTCCCCGTCCGACGCGACCGCCAGCTCCCGCCCGGCGGTCACCAGCCCCGGCGGCGGTGCGTGCGCCCCGCCGAGCCGCACCGCCACGGCGGCGGCCCGCTCGAGGCCGTCGCGCACGGCCGCGAGGTCGCGCGGCCCGCCTTCGCCCAGGGACAGGCGACCGCAGGCCCGCAGCATGTCGGGCATGCCCGACAGGTGCTCGCGGCAGTCGCCGCGGACCCGGGGCTGGGCCACGAGGAAGCGCACCATCGCCAGCCGGCGGCGGATGGTGTCGGGGTTGGTGAGCGGGGCGCAGAGCTGCCGGACGAGGAGCCGGGCCCCCGGGGCGGTGACCGTCCGGTCCAGCACCGACAGCAGCGACCCGTTCCGGCCGGAGGCGGAGGTGAGCACCTCCAGCCCCCGCAGCGTCGGGCCGTCGATCTCCATGGTGTCCCCGACCGGGGCCCGCCGCGGCGGCGGCAGTCCTTCGGGCAGCTGCCCCACCACGGCGCGGACGTAGTCCAGCAGGGCCGCCAACGCGTCCAGCTCCGGTGGCGAGAAGCCCCTCATCCCTTCGCGCCCCTCCCGGCCGTACGCCAGCGCCAGGATGCGATCGGCCTCGTCGGGGGCCAGCTCGGGGCGGGACAAGTCCGAGAACCCTGCACCGGAGCCGCGGACCGCCACGGCGAGGGCGTCGGAGGCCTCGGGCCAGCGGGCGACGAGGATCTCGGAGGGCGCCATCCGCGCGAGGGCCGCGCCACAGCCGTCGAGGGACGCCATGCAGGTACCCGCCTCCCCGGTGGAGAGGTCGATCCAGGCGAAGCCGACCGCCTCGCCTTCGGCGAGGGCGACGGTCAGGTTGTTGGGTCGGCCGTCGGTGAGGACGTCGGCGTCCACGGAGGTGCCCGGCGTCATGAGGCGCAGGGGCCTCGCACCGGCGGGGTCGGTGGGCTGCTCGGACAGGGCGACCTTGTACCCGGCCGCCAGGAGCCGGGTGACGGCCGAACCGGCCGCCGCCGCCGGGATGCCGCACATGGGGATGTCGGCGGCGTCCTTCTGGCGCCGCCGCGTCAGCTGGAGACCCAGCGCGCGGGACACGGTGGTCGCGTCGTCCAGGAGGACCTCGTAGAACTCGCCCACCCGATACAGCACGAGGTGCCCCGGCGCCGCCGCGCGCGCCGCGGCGTGGGCGAGCATCATCGGGCTGGTGTTGGGCGGAACGGGAGCGTCCATTCGATGGAGGCCTCAGGATGCTGCGGGGACGCGGGGCGGTGGGCGATGGGCGGCGGCGATTGCAGGAAGAACCAGATCTGGTCGCCGACGGCACCTTGTTACATGGATCGGCGGTGTGGACGCGCTGAGCCCTACCCGTGTCTCGGGTCACGCGATGCGGACATGCTCCGGGCGTCCGAGGTCCAGCATGCGGTTCAGCACCTGGACAGCGATCGCCACCTCGGTCGCCTAACGCCCGTCCGTGCGCGAGCGGAGCCCGTCCCCGATCACCCGCTTGCCGCGGCGGATGTCGGCCTTCACTAACCCGCGCCAGTTGTAGCCGGGGCTCCTTACCGCAAGGTAGACGGGACTGCCTTGTTTGCCCCGGTCCGTGCGGGATCAATGGGATGCACCGCCAAGAGCGCATCCCGGACCGGCCGGCCACGGCCGAACCCTCGCCCACCGCTGCGGCCGCCGGCCACCGCGCCGGCTTCGCTCGCCGGCAGTCCGCTTGGCCCCGAGCCTGCCCCGAGCAGCAGGCGGCGGCACGCCGCGACGATGATCGGCCGCCAGGGGCTCCGGCCTTTGGCGGTGTTCGTGTGCGGCTTCGCCGGCGGCAGCGACCCTTCTGGAACGGCCT
>DASVQR010000123.1:0-25745 GCA_036389055.1 Longimicrobiaceae bacterium
TCGGGGTGGGCCGACGTGCTTCGGGGGCGGAGGACGGTCAGGTCGGGAGGCCCGGCGCGCGGTGGACGCCGCGGACGAAGCGCAGGGTGCCGGTGGCGGCGCGGATCACCAGGGTCTCGGTGGCGACGGTTGCGCCCGAGGGGCGGACGCCGTGGAGGAAGGGGCTGTCGGTGATGGCGGTGGCGGCGAAGACGGCGTCGTCCGAGGCGAGCAGGTCGTCCAGACCGAGGACGCGGCCGAGCTCGCCGGGCGGCAGCTCGGCGCGGAGGCGCTCGCGCTCGGCGTCCAGCTGCGGCGCGCGGATGCCCTGCATCCCCCCGCGGAGCGCCCGCACCGCCGCCGCGGAGATCACGCCCTCGGGCGTCCCGCCGATCCCCATCAGCGCGTCGATCCCGGTGTCCGGGAGCGCGGCGAGCAGGGCGCCCATCACGTCGCCGTCCGTGTGCAGCGCGACGCGGGCGCCGGCGCGGCGGAGCTCGTCCACCAGCGCCGCGTGGCGCGGCTTGTCCAGCACGAACACCGTGAGCGAAGCCACGGGGCGGCGCAGCGCCTCGGCGATGCGGTGCAGGTTCTCCGTGGCGCCGCGGGTCACGTCGACGGCGTCGCGCGCGGCCTCGCCCACCACCAGCTTGCTCATGTACAGCGAGGCGCCCGGCCGCCACATGCTGCCGCGCGGCGCCGCGGCGATCACCGACACCGCGTTGGGGCGGCCGGCCGCGGCCAGCCTGGTCCCCTCCACCGGGTCCACGGCCAGGTCCAGCTCCGGGGCGGCGCCGGTGCCCACGCGCTCGCCGTTGAACAGCATGGGCGCCTCGTCCTTTTCCCCCTCCCCGATCGCCACCTCGCCGTCTATCGCCAGCGTCGCCAGCACCTTCCGCATGGCGTCCGTCGCGGCGCCGTCCGCCGCGTGTCCGTCGCCGCGGCCCACGTGCGCCGCCGCCGCCAGCGCGGCCGCCTCCGTCACGCGCGCCAGCTCCATCCCCAGGTTGCGGTCCATCGCGTAAGTCGTCACCGGAAAAGAATGAAAGGCTCGGGTTCGGGCGTGCCCCCGCTGACGCGGGGTCGGGCTGCGGCTCCGTAGGCGAGCAAACAACGCTCGCCAACGGAGTCGAGCCCCGGCGGAAACTGCCCCGCCGGGTCTCGCCGCTTCGCGCTCGCATCCCTCACGCAGGGCTTGCGCTGGCGTCCGCCGGGGGCCCCCTCCCCCGGCCCCTCCCCCGCAAGCGGGAGAGGGGAGAACGGCTTGCCGCTCCCGCAGTTAAGTCCCCTCTCCCAGAATTGGGAGAGGGTGGCGAGCCTCAAGCGAGCCGGGTGAGGGCCTGGGGGTCCGCGAATCTACCCCCTCGCGCCACACAGGGCCACCAGCGCGACGCCCGCTCAAGTCCTCGCGCCCACCTGCCGATGCTCCTCCGCGTCCGGCGCACCTTCCTCGCGCCACGCCACGCGCCGCCCGGCGCGAATCCGCCCTCTCCTCCAATTCCATTCATGTGCAAGTACGCCATGCAGCCCCGCGCGGCCGCCGCTCCGCCCGCGTCCTCCCCGCCCCTCCCGTGTGACTGCTCCACCGACCCCGTGGAAGGGGTCAAGACGATGTTCGTGGACATCTTCCAGGCAGGCCTGATCGAGAAGGGCGAGGTCCCGGCCGGGCGCCCGGTGTTCCGGCGCATGCACGGCGTCGCGCACGGGGTCTTCCAGGTCCGCCCCGACCTGCCGGAGGAGCTGCGCGTGGGCGTGTTCGGGCAGGGGCCCGAGTTCCGGGCGTGGGTGCGCTTCTCCAGCGACGTGCAGCCCGGCGACTCCGACTACCAGGGCACCTGCGGGGTGGGGATCAAGCTGTTCGGCGTGGAGGGCGAAAAGGTGATGGAGCCCGACCAGGACGCCACCACCGCGGACTTCCTGTTCCAGAACTTCCCCGTGTTCTTCGTGGACATGGCAAAGGACATGTGCGAGGCCACGCGGGCCGCGCTCCAGGGGGACGCCGCAAACGCCGCGTACCTAAAGGCGCACCCCGTCACCGCAGAGATCCAGGCCGCCATGAAGGTGGTGGTGCCCTCCGTGCTGGAAAGCGACTACTGGAGCGTGATCCCCTTCCGCTTCGGCGGGGGGCGCTACGCCAAGTACAAGCTGGTGCCGGAGACGGTCCCGCCGCGCGAGGGCGAGCCGGACTACGACGATCCCTTCTACCTGCGCGCCGACCTGCACGAGCGCATGGGCCACGGCGAGGCACGCTTCCGCTTCATGGTGCAGCTGCGCACCGACGACGAGCAGATGCCGCTGGACCGCGCCACGGTGCGCTGGAGCGAGATCTTCTCTCCCCCCATCCACGTGGCCACGCTCGTCCTGCCGCGGCAGGACCTGGGCACCCGCGGGCAGGACGCGTACGGCGAGAACCTGGCGTTCAACCCCTGGCACGCCCTCCCGGAGAACGCGCCGGTGGGGAGCATCGCCGAGGCGCGCAAGGTCGCGTACCGCGCCTCCGCGCGGGCGCGGCGCGACGTCAACGGCGTGCCCCTGGGCGAGCCGGTGGAGCCCCGCCCGGCGGAGTTCCGCCCCGGCGAGCCCTACCCCGCCGCAAAGGACACCACGGTCGTGCGCGCCGAGATCCACCCGGCCATCGGCATCGCGCGCATGGGCAACAGCGAGGAGTTCTTCGTGGGGCCCGAGGTGGTGGAGCCCGCGCCCATGCCGCACGGCTTCTACCGCGACGCGGCGGGGGCGCTCAAGCGGCAGGCCGCGCGCTTCCGCGTCTACGGCTACAACGCCGCCGGCGAGGTGGTGGGCGAGCTGACCGCCGACACCGCGGACGTCACCTGGTCGGCGCACGTCGCCAACCGCAAGGCGAGCTGGTACCGGTGGAAGCTGGCGCTCGACATCCCCGAGGCCGCCGGGCTCCGGATCCCCCTCCGCAACAAGGACGTCAAGGGCGCGGACCGCGCGGGGCTGGTGATCGACGGCGGGGAGCGCGCCATCCGCGGCAAGAGCGCCTCGGGCGAGGCGTACACCTTCCAAGGCGCCTTCCAGGGCACTCCCGTGTACCTGGGCGAGCTGCGGACCGACGCGAACGGTCGCCTGCTCTTCCTGGGCGGCCGCGGCAGGTCCGAGTCGCCCACCGGCGCGCCCATCTTCGATCAGGACGATACCGACACCTTCATCAACGCCGACGGCTGGTTCGACGACGCCTCGGACGGGCCCGTGACGGCGCGGGTGGTGATCGAGGGGCGGGAGATCCCGACCGAGCCGGCCTGGGTGGTGACGGCGCCGCCCAACTACGCGCCCGACGTGATCGCCGTGCGCACCCTCCACGACCTGCTCGTGGACCTGTACGTGGGCAACCGCTGGATGTCGCTGCCGGACAGGGTGTCCTTCACCGGCGACGTGTACCCCATCCTGCGGCGGCTCAGCGGGCTCCAGTGGGTGAACCGCGGCTTCGCCACGCAGTTCGGGTGGGGCGGGCCCAACGACTTCGAGAGCCCGGAGTACGTGGCGCGCCTGGCCCGCGACCCGGCGGCGGGCGGGTTCGACCTCTGGGGCGAGCTGCGCATGCAGGTGTTCAACTCCTTCCGCGAGCCGGTGCCCACCGACGACAACCCGCGCCCCTGGCCCTGGATCTACGGCGACGCGGACTCGTACGTGGAGGGCTCCACCTCGCCGCGCAACAACCTGGCGCTCACCGCGACGCAGTACGAGATCCTGAGGCGCTGGGCCCGCGGCGACTTCATCGCCGACTGGCCGGCCGAGAGCCGGCCGACCCGCGACGTGGACGCGCTCCCGCCGGCCGAGCAGCCGGAGATGCTGACGCGGGCGGCGCTGCACTTCTGCCTGGCGGACGCCTTCCACCCCGGGTGCGAGGTGACCTGGCCCATCCGCCACCTCAGCATGTTCACCGCGCCGTTCCGCATCCGCCGGCGCCCCGCGGGGGAGCCGGACCCCTACTACGGCGACCATCTCACGCCCGCGGCGGCGCTGTCCGCCGACGGCCCGCTCTGGGGCCAGGGCCCCGGCGACCTCACCCGGTGGATGGGCCTCCCCTGGCAGGCGGACACCGGCTTCTGCCGCTCCGGCTACGACTCGTCGTACGACCAGTACCTCCCCACGTTCTGGCCGGCGCGGGTGCCCAACCAGGTCCTCACCGCCCAGGACTACGCGACCGTGATGGACACCACGCTCCCGCTGGAGGAGAGGCAGGCGGCGTTCTCGCGCCGCGCCGACTGGAACCGCCCGCTGGGCACCCTGCAGGCGCCGCCGGCCGCGGAGCAGATGATGAAGATGGTGCACGTCTTCGGGGGGATGGGCGTGGTGGAGGTCCGCCCCGGGATCCCCGGCGACCCGCACTTCCCGGCGGTGATGATGGTGGAGAACACCACCGTCGCCCCCGCCGCCCGGGCCCCGATGCTGACGGCTGCGTCCGCCGCCGGAGCGCCGGCCCCGCTGGTGCTGTCCAGCTCCCGCCGCCTCCCCGGCGGGAGCACCCCCGTCGTCCGCTTCCAGGGGATCCGGGCTCGCCCGTCCGGCGCGGAAGCGCCGGAGGCCCCGGCACCCGCGCCCGCGGAGACGGCGGCGCCGTGACGGAGTCCCCTCGCTTCGAGGCCGTGGTCGCCGGCGGCGGCCCGGCCGGAGCGGCGGCGGCCCTCGCGCTGGCGCGCGGGGGCCGCGGCGTCCTCCTCCTGGACGACGCCCCCCCGGGGGCGTTCCGGGTGGGGGAGGCGCTCCCTCCCGCGGGGCGCCGCCTGCTGCGCGAGCTGGGCGTGCTCGACCGCTTCCTGGCGGACGGGCACCTCCCCTGCCACGGCAACCTGTCCTCCTGGGGCTCGCCCGCGCTGCACGCCACCGACTTCTTCTTCAGCCTGGACGGGCACGGCTGGCAGCTGGACCGGGCCCGCTTCGACGCCCTGCTGCGGGACGCCGCCCGCGCCGCCGGCGCCGTGGTCCGCTCCGGCACGCGCATGTCCGGCGCGGAGCCGGACGGGGACGGCGGGTGGCGCCTGGCGCTGTCGGAGGGCGGCGGCGCCGCGGAGGAGGTGCGCTGCGATTGGCTGGTGGACGCCACCGGCCGGCGCGCGGCCGTGGCGCGCAGGCAGGGCGCCGCGCGGCTCTCCGACGACGCGCTGGTGGCCTTTCACGCCCGCTTCCGCCCGGCGCGGGAGGGGGACCGCGACGGGCGCACGCTGATCGAGGCGGTGCCGGACGGGTGGTGGTACACGGCGCTGGTGCCGTCCGGCGAGCGGGTGGTCGCCTTCCTCACCGACGCGGACCTGGCGGACCGCCCCGCCCTGCTGACGGAGGACGGCTTCGCGCGGCGGCTGGCCGGCGCGGAGCACGTGCGCGCGGCGCTGGACGCGTTCGGCTTCCGCATGCACGGGCGCCCGCGCGGCGCGGACGCGGGGAGCGCGCGGCTGGACCGCTTCGCCGGCCCCGGCTGGCTGGCGGCCGGGGACGCGGCGGTGTCGTACGACCCGCTCTCGTCGCAGGGGATCCGCACGGCGCTGTACACCGGGATGCGGGCCGGGCAGGCGCTGTGCGCGCACCTGGATGGCGACGGCGGCGCGCTGGACGGGTACGCGCGGATGCTGGAGGACGTGCACCGCGCGTACGTCGGCCACCGCGCGGAGTTCTACGCGGACGAGCGGCGCTGGGCGGACCGGCCGTTCTGGGCCCGGCGGCACGCGTGGGTGGCGCGGCTGGCGGGGGCGGCGTAGGGAACGGCAGTACGGAGTACGAAGTACGCAGTACGCAGTACGCTGAAAAGCGTCCCTGCCGGAGATCCCGGCGGGGGCGCTTTTCGTCGTGGGACACGTGCGGATCAGGCGGCCGGGAGCGCGGCGAAGCGCGAGATGGCGAAGGGGGAGAGGTCCAGCGGGTAGGGCTCGTCCAGGGCGAGCGCGGCGACGGCCTCGCCGATGGCGCTGGCGAACTTGAAGCCGTGGCCGGAGCAAGGGCTCGCCACCACCACGCGGGGGCTGGCGGGGTGGCGGTCCAGGACGAAGTGCGCGTCCGGCGTGTTGGTGTACAGGCAGACGGCGGTGTCCACCCTGGGGCCGGCGGCGCCGGGGAGGAAGCGGCGTAGCAGCTCCAGCACCGGCGCCTCGTCCTCGGGCGTGGTCGCGCGCGCCACGTCGGCGGGGGTGACGAGTGCGCCCTCGTGGTGCACCTGCGCCTTGACGCCGCCGCCCACGTCCGGGAAGGTGGCCAGGAAGCGGCCCGCGCCGTACTCCCAGAGCGCGATGGGGCAGCGCGCCGGCCCGAAGGCCTCCGGCTCCTCCGCCGGGCGGTACCAGTGAAAGGTCTGCCGCTCCACCTGCAGGGGGAGCAGCCCGCCCAGCAGCTCCGGCATCCACGCCCCCGCCGCGAGCACCAGCCGGTCCGCGCGGTACGTCCCGGCCGCGGTCGTGACCTCCACCCCCTCGCCGTCCTCCCTCCACCCCGCCGCCGCCTCCCCGAAGCGCGTCTCCGCGCCGTGCGCCCGCGCGAGCGCCAGGTGGGTCTCCACGCACGCCTCGGGGATCAGCACCCCGGCGCGGTGCTCCAGCAGCGCCGCCATCCCCTCCGGCACGCGGAAGTGCGGGAAGCGGCGGCGCGTCTCGTCCGCGGTGAGCAGCTCGTGCGGGATCGCGTGCTCCAGCGCGCTCGCCCGCGCCCCCGAGACCAGCGCGCCGTCCTCCGGCCCCACCATCATCCCGCCCGTGCGGACGTACAGCGTGCGGCCGCTCTCCGCCTCCACCTCGGCCCAGGCCTCGTACGCCCTGCGCACCAGCGGCACGTACAGCGGGTGCTCGTAGTAGGCCTCGCGGATGATGCGCGTGCCCCCGTGCGACGAGCCCATCCGGTGCGGCGGCGCGTGGGCGTCCAGCGCGAGCACGCGGCGGCCGCGGCGGGCCAGCCGGTAGGCCGCCGCGCTCCCCATCGCGCCCGCGCCCACCACGATCACGTCGTACGTCGGCATGTTCGTTTTGTTGAAAGAACGGCGGGTTTGGGCGTGCCCCCGGCTGCGCCGGGGTCGGGCTTCGGCTCCGTAGGCGAGCAAACAACGCTCGCCAACGGAGTCGAGCCCCCAACGATACTGCTGTTGGGGTCTCGCCCCTTCGGGCCGAAATCCCTCACGCGGGTTCGAGCTGGCGTCCTCGGGGGCCCCCTCCCGGCTCGCTTGAGGCTCGCCACCCTCCCCCGTGCCGGGGGAGGGGAATCTCCACGCTTCGATCCTCGGGGCCGTCGTGTCGTGCTCCCCCTCTCCCCTTGTGGGAGAGGGGGCCGGGGGGTGAGGGGTCGCCCACGCGCCAAAACCCGACTCGGCGCCTCGTCGTGCTCGTCCGCCGTTGCAGGTCTGTTCCCTGTTCCCTATTCCCTGTTCCCTGCCGTAATCGCCACGCTGGCCCAGCTCCCCCGCGGGCCGAAGTAGCGCGCGTCCAGGATGCGCAGGGTGTCGCCCTCGGCGCGGAAGTAGGGGAAGCGCGCCCAGCGCAGGAAGGCGGCGCCCTCCGGGGTGGCGCGGGCGAGGCGGGCGGCGGGGCCGTCCGCCTGCGTGGGGATCACCGGGCCGTCCAGCGCCCAGCCGCCGCCGGGGAGCGCGTAGCTCCCCAGGCGGTAGGCGCCGCCGCCCTCCACCAGCAGCTCGCGTCGCAGCGGGTTCAGGATCGTCGGGCCGGCGAGCACGCGGCGGGCGCCGGGCTCGGCGGCCTCCACTGTGCTCCGCGCGGCCTGCGTCCCGGCGAAGTTGAGCGCCACGTACGCGGCCGCCGCCGCCAGCGCCAGGCGGGCCGGGCGCGCGGCGGCGGGGCTCCCCCGCCGCTCGCGCCGCCGGGCGAGCGCCACGCCCACGCCCAGCAGGAGCAGCAGCCAGGGGTCCACGATGAACAGGGTGTCGCCGTAGAACCAGCGGCGCGAAAAGGGCATCAGCAGGCGCACGCCGTAGGTGTTCAGCCAGTCGAAGAACGGGTGCGACCAGACGGCGAGCGCGGACAGGAGGAGGATCTGGCGGGGGCGGACGGGGCGCTCCGGGCGCCAGCCGCGCCGCTCGGCCAGGCGCGCGAGGCCCAGCACGGCGCCGGCCAGGAGCAGCGGGAGCACGGCCCAGGCGAGCACGCCGTGCGTCCACCCGCGCCGCCACTCCAGCGCGACCGCGCCGCCCCACAGGTAGGCGGCGGCATCCACGTCCGGCAGGTTGGCGCCGACCAACAGCGTGGGCGTGGCGAGCCCGGTGCGGCGCCTGAGGCCCGCCTCCCCCAGCGCGGCGCCCACCAGCGTGTGCGTCAGGTTGTCCATGCCGCCAATCTGCTGCGCCGCCGCCGTACCGCAATGGGGGGACGGCAGTACGGAGTACGAAGTACGCTGAACTGCGACGGCGCCCCCCTCCCCCGGCCCCTCCCCGCAAGGGGGAGGGGAGAACGACGGAGTGTGGAGGCAGGCTCCGAGCGAGGGGGCACCCCTCACCCCCCGGCCCCCTCTCCCACAAGGGGAGAGGGGGAGAACGACAATGCCGAACCCCGGACAGCCCTCCCCCGGCACGGGGGAGGGTGGCGGCTCTCAGGCCGCCGGGTGGGGCCCCCCGCGGACGCCAGCGCGAACCCGCGTGAGGGATTTCGGCCCGAAGGGGCGAGACCCCAACAGCAGTATCGTTGGGGACTCGACTCCGTTACGCAGCGTTGTTTGCTGCGTTACGGAGCCGAAGCCCGACCCCGGCGCAGCCGGGGGCACGCCCGAACCCGCTGTTGAACAAGCCGTTCAGTCCTGAGCCGGCCCCGCCGGAAGATGCTCGGCAAGATAGCGGGTGAACAGCTCGTACAGGTGCCGCGACGTGCCCGCGCCCTCGTAGATCCCGTGGGACCGGTTCGGGTAGGCCATCATCTCGAACGGCTTCCCCGCCGCCACCAGGGCGTTGATCAGCGCCTCGGTGCCCTGGTAGTGCACGTTGTCGTCGCCGGTGCCGTGCACCAGCAGGAGGTCGCCGCGCAGCCGGTCCGCGAAGGTGATGGGCGAGCCCATGCGGTACGCCTCGGGGTTCTCCTGCGGGAGCCCCATGTAGCGCTCCTGGTACGCGGTGTCGTAGTAGCGCATGTCGGGCACGGGCGCCACGGCGATCCCGGCGCGGTACAGCTCCGGGTAGCGGAACAGGGCGTTGAGCGTCATGGAGCCGCCGCCGCTCCATCCCCAGATCCCCACCCGGGTGGTGTCCACGAACGGCCAGGCGCGGACGGCCCGAGCCGCCCCGGCCTGGTCGGCGGAGGGCAGCTCGCCGAGGCGGCGGTAGACCACCTTGCGCCAGTCCCGCCCCCGGGGCGCGGGGGTGCCGCGGTTGTCGAAGCTGACCACCACGTATCCACGCTGCGCCAGCATCCGGTGCCACAGGTAGTCGCGCCCGCCCCACGCGTCCGTGACCGTGAGCGACCACGGCTCGCCGTACACGTGGAAGAGCACCGGGTAGCGCCGCGACGGGTCGAAGCCGGGCGGCTTGAGCATCCACCCGTCCAGCTCCACCCCCCCGCCCACGTCCACCCGGAAGAACTCGCCGCGGCCGCCGGCGAGCCCCGCCAGCCGCGCCCGCAGCGAGTCGTTGGAGACCAGCGTGCGCTCCACCCGGTGCCCGGGGAGCCGCAGCAGCTCCACGCGCGGCGGGTCGCCCATGGCGGAGGCCCAGTGGAGCGCCCAGCGGAAGCCGGGCGCCACGTCGTAGTCGTGCGTCCCGCCCGCGCCCGCCGGCGTGAGGCGCTCCGGGGCGCCGCGGCCGTCCAGCCGCGCGCGGAACAGGAAGCGCTGCGTGGCGTCGTCCGGCGCCGCCACGTAGTACAGCCACCCGCCACGCTCGTCCACCCCCGCCACCGACATCACGTCGGTCCCGGCGGGCGTCACCGGCGCGACCGTCCGTCCGTCGCGGGACACCAGGTAGACGCGGCGCCACCCGTCGCGCTCGCTGACCCAGGTGAAGCGCTCGCCGCCGCGCAGCCAGCGCAGGTCGTCCACCACGTCCACCCAGGCGCTGTCGCGCTCCGCGAGCACGGTCCTGACCCGCCCGGTGCGCGCGTCGCCCAGCATCACCTGCAGGGTGTTCTGGTGGCGGTTGAGGTGCTGGAAGACCACCTCGTCGGAGCCGGCGGCCCACTCCATCCGCACGACGTACACGTTGCGCGGGTCGCCGGGCACCTCCAGCCAGCGCGCGGGCCCGCCCGCGGCATCCACCACCCCCACGCGCACGGCGGAGTTGGTGGTCCCCGCCTTGGGGTACTGCACGGGGATGACGCGGGAGTACAGCGAATCGGTGTTGTTGACCAGGTAGAAGTCGCGCACGCCGGAGGCGTCCAGCTGCCAGAAGGCGATGCGCCGCCCGTCCGGGCTCCAGCGGAAGCCGTCGCGCAGAAAGAACTCCTCCTCGTACAGCCAGTCGAAGGTGCCGTTGATGGTGGTGCGCGAGCCGTCGCGGGTGAGCCGGGTCACGGCCCCGGTGGACAGCTCCTCCACGTACAGGTCGTGCTCGCGCACGTAGGCCACGCGCCCGCCGTCGGGGGAGAACTTGGCGAACATCAGCGTGGAGGGGGCCGCGTCGCCGCCCAGCCTGCGGAGCGCGCCGCCCCCGAGGTCCAGCACCCAGTAGTCGCCGCGGGTGTTGGCGCGCCACACGCGCGCGGTGTTGGTGAACACCAGCAGGCGCCGCCCGTCGGGCGACCACTGGTAGTCGTCCACGGCGAGCGGCCGGTCCTCGCCGGGGGGGACCAGCCGCTCGGCGGGAACCAGCACGCTGCGCGCGCCGCCGGCCGCCTCGTAGCGCACCAGCTCGACCGCGCCGGGGGCGCGCGGGGAGGGCTCCAGCGTGGTGTAGGCGTCGCCGTCCGGCATCCAGCGCGCCTGCCCGAAGCGGTCCGGGGCCAGCTCGCCGGAGAAGATGCGGTCCAGGGTGAGCAGGGCGGTGCCCTGCGCCTGCGCCCGCGCCGCGGGCACGGGGGCGAGGGCGAGGAGCGCGGCGAGGAGCACGGCCGCGGCGGGGCGGAAGCCTGGTCTCATGCGATGCGGGGCTGGGCGCGGGTGGGGAGGGAGCTCTCTCTACACTGTAAGCGAAGAAGCCCACGAAGGCCAAGCGCTTCGTGGGCTCCCGGGGTCGCGCGCGGCGGGCGGGGTGCCGCGTGCCGCCCGCGCTCAGCTCCGCGGCGTCAGCAGCACGGCGCCCTTCTGCCCGGTGCGCGTGTTGACCGCGTGGGCCAGGATCACCCCGGCGTCGTTGACGTCCGTGACGCCGTCCACCCGCCACTCGGCGTCGGACACCTCCACGTGGTGCGAGCGCGCGCCGTCCCAGAGGAAGGGCCGGTACACCAGGCGGTCCCGCCCCTGCGCGTCCAGGCGCGAGGACAGCTGGTACATCGCCACCGCCTCGCCCCGGTTGTTCATCCCCTGCGGGTTGGTGCGCGAGTATGGGTTGGGAACGCCGGGGTTGCCGATCGTGCGCCCCGCGACCATGCCGTTGCTGCCGAGCTGGAAGCTCTTGCAGCCGGTCGCCACCGCCACCTGCCCCGCGTCGTCGATGTCCACGGGGACGCAGACGCCTGCCGGGACCGGCTTCGCGCCGGGGGTGAAGATCGCCGCCTGCACCGAGAAGAAGGGCTCGGTGGTCGCCCCCAGCACCTGGCCGCGGTTGTTGACGCGCAGGAGCATCAGCGTCAGAAGCGACAGGTCGGCCGCGAGCGGACGGCGGGTGTCGCCGTCCAGCAGGTAGCCGCTCAGGTGCTGCTGCTGGGGGTCGGAGGGCGGTGCGGCGACGAGCACCGTCCCCGCGTCGTTGACGTCCCGGGCCTCGTGGCCGCACTCGTCGACCAGGACGCCCGCGGGTCCCTGCTGGCCGAGGCGGAAGCGGAAGGAGCGGGCGCAGCCGTCAGCGGTGCGGCGGAAGGTGCCCACCACCTCGCCGCTCTCGTTGATCCCCGCCGCCGTGCTCGCCGCCCAGCCGGTGCCCGCCTCCAGGTCCACCATCCGCGCGCCATCCCATGCCCAGGCGTGCAGGATCGACCCGTCGGACGACGTCCCCACGGCCTGTCCCTTCTCGTTCAGCGCCGCCCCCCGGCTGTCGCTCCCCCGCGGCGCGCCCAGGTAGGCGAGGGTATACTGCTTCACCGGCACGCTCACGTCCACGGCGACGGTGCCTACCCCCAGCTCGCGCCCCGCGGCGTCGTTGGCGAATATCCGCACGGTGGCCGCTCCGGCGGGGAGGCTGTCCACCACGCCCCACCACTGGTACGTGCCGGGCACTCCGGTGGTGGAGTACACCGCCGACATCATGCTGGAGCGGACTTCCGGGCCCCCGTTCACCGAGTACGACACGTGGTCCGGGAGCACGGACCCCTGCATCTGCCCGGAGAAGTACAGCGCGAAGGCGGTGACCGTGGTGTCCGGCCGCGGCAAGCTGATGGTGACGCGCACCGCCGAGGTGGTGAAGCGCGCGGTGGCCGTGCCGGTGTTGCCGGCCTCGTCCTTTGCGCGCAGCACCACGGTGTGCTCGCCGGGGGCGGTGCCCTTGAGGACCAGGGAAAAGGCGGCCTGCTTCCCGGACGCGAGAGCGACGGGCTGCTCGGAGCCGCCGTCCAGCGAGTAGGCGAGCGACACCACCCGGCGGTCGTCGGCGGCGACGCCCTCGATCCGCACCGAGTCGCGCGGGACCAGCTCGCCGTCGCCGGGGGTGCTCACCCGCACGGTGGGCGCGGCGGCGTCGCGCGTGGAGATCGCCAGCGTCCGCGAGGCGACGCGGTCGCCGTCGTCGTACGCCAGCACCTCCAGCTCGTTGGCGCCCAGCCGCAGGCCGCGCACCACGAACCGGAACGCGACCTCCCGGCCCGGCGCCACCTCGGCCGCCTGCTCGGCGCCGCCGTTGAGGCGGAAGGCCACGCGGGCGACGCCGCGGTCGTCGCGCGCCGTGCCCTCCACCACGGCCGAGTCGGCGTCCACGGTCCAGCCGGCGGAGGGCGCGGAGACGGAAAGGCGGGGCGTGGCATCGTCCCCGGAATCGAACGGGTTGTCGCACCCGGCGAGCGGGAGCGCGGCGAGGGCAGCGACGGCGACGGCGAGCCTGGCGAGGAGCGGGCTACGGTGCGTGGACATGACGGGTCCTCGGCGTGGACGGTCTGCGGACGTGCCGGGGCCTCGTTTTCCCGGCTCGCCATTCCAGACGACGCCCGCGCGCCGGGGTCACGCGCCTTCCGGCGGCCCTCCCCCCTCCGCGGCCCCGCCGCCCTGCCTGCCGCGGAGCGCCGCCTGCTTCTCCCCGGCCGACATCCCCCGCACCCTGAGCAGCACCCTCGCCACGGCCTCGGCGGCGCCCGGCTTCGCCGAGGCGGCGACGTGCTCCGCCATCCGCGCGACGGTGGGCGCCTCGAAGACGCGGCGCACCGGGACCTCCACGCGCAGCAGCCGCATCCGCGCTACCAGCTGCGCCGCGAGCAGCGAGTGCCCGCCCAGCGCGAAGAAGTCGTCGTGGATCCCCACCGTCTCGACCCCCAGCACCGCGGCCCAGTCGGCGGCCAGCACCTCCTCCAGGGCGCTCCGCGGCGCGGCGTACGTGCTCGCCGCGGCGCCGGGCGCGGGGAGCGCAGCCACGTCGGTCTTGCCGGTGGGGGTGAGCGGGAGCGCGTCCAGCGCCACGACCGCGCCCGGCACCATGTGCTCCGGGAGCACGGCGCGCAGCGCCGCCCGCAGCTCGCCGGGATCGAGGGCGGCGCCCCGGTCCGCGACGACGTACGCCACCAGCCGCGCGTCGCCCGGCGCGTCCTCGCGGGCCAGCACCACGGCCTCGCGCACGCCCGGCTGCGCGCACAGCACCGCCTCGACCTCGCCCGGCTCGATGCGGAAGCCCCTCACCTTGACCTGCCGGTCGGTCCGCCCCAGGAACTCCAGCGTGCCGTCCGCCCGCCAGCGGGCGCGGTCGCCCGTGCGGTACAGCCGCGCGCCCGCGTCCCCCGAGAACGGGTCCGGCGCCCAGCGCTCCGCCGTGAGCGCGGGCCGCCCCAGGTAGCTGCGCGCCACGCCGGCGCCGCCCAGGCACAGCTCGCCCGGGGTGCCGGCCGGCGCGGGCTCCCCCGCCCCGTCCAGCACGTACGCGCGCACGTTGGGGAGCGGCCCGCCGATCTCCCGCCCGGCGGGAGGCTCCGCGCCCACCCGCCGGGACGCGGCGAGCACGGTGGCCTCCGTGGGCCCGTAGAGGACGTGCAGCTCCGCGCGGGGGAAGGCGGCGCGCATCTCCTCCAGCAGGTCGGGCGGCACCGCGTCGCCGCCCACGAACGCCCGCCGGATCCCGGCGAGCCCGCCCCGCTCGCGCGCCGCCGCCGTCACCTGGCGCATCAGCGCCGGCACCGCGTGCAGCGCGGTGGCGTCCGCGATCTCGTCCAGCAGCGATTCCGCCTCGGCCACGCGCTCGCGCGGGACCAGCCGGACCGCGGCGCCCCAGGCCAGCGGCACCAGCGTCTCGAACACCCAGATGTCGAACGCGTACGACGCCAGGCACGGCACCACGTCGCCCGGCCCGAAGCCGAACTTCTCGCGCGCGGCGAAGGCCAGGTTCGCCAGCGAGCCGTGCTGCACGCCCACGCCCTTGGGCCGGCCGGTGGAGCCGGAGGTGTGGATGACGTAGGCTAACGACAGGGAACAGGGGACAGGGAACAGGGAACAGCCTGCAACTGCACCGATCCGGCCTCCCGATGTGTCGTTCTCCCCCTCTCCCAGCATTGGGAGAGGGGGCCGGGGGGTGAGGGCCCGGTCCGACACACCGAAGCCTGCCTCCGCACTGTCGTGCTCCCCCTCCCCCCTTGCGGGGGAGGGGGCCGGGGGGAGGGGGGTCTCGTCCAGCCAGACGACGTCGGCCGCGCACGGCGGGAGCGACGCCCGGAGCGACGAGTGCGCAAGGAGGATGGGCGCGGCGGTGTCCTCCAGGACGAGCGCCAGGCGCTCGGCGGGATAGGAGGGGTCCAGGGGGACGTAGGCGCCGCCGGCGCGGAGCACGGCGAGCACGGCGACCGGCAGGTCGGGCGTGCGCTCCAGGCAGAGCGCCACCCGCGTCTCGGGACGCACGCCGCGGTCGGCGAGGAGGCGCGCCAGGCGGGCGGAGCGCTCCGCGAGCGCGCCGAAGGTCAGCGACTCGCCGCCCGCCAGGACGGCGACCGCGTCGGGGGTGGCGGCCGCGCGCGCCAGGACCAGCTCGTGGACGGGGCGCGGCGGGAAGTCCGCGGCGGTGTCGTTCCACGCCGCCAGCACGCGGCGCAGCTCGTCCGCGGGCGGGGCGAGCAGCGCCGAGAGGCGCGCGGAGGGGTCCGCGGCGATGCGGGAGAGCGCCACGTCCAGGTGCTCCGCCAGGCGGCGGATGGTGGCGCCGTCGAACAGGGCGGGCTCGTAGTCGATGGCGCCGCTCCATCCGCCGTCGGCGTCGTCCGCGAGCACCAGCGCGACGTCGAACTTGGCGGGCCCGCGGCCGCCCCCGGCGGGCTCCGCGGCCACGCCGGGCAGGCGAAGCTCCCCCGCGTCCAGGTTCTGGAGGGTGAAGCTGGCCTGCACCACGGGCGCGTGCGTCAGCGAGCGCCCGGCGGCGACGGCGTCCACCAGCCGCTCGAAGGGGAGCTCCTGGTGGGCGAAGGCGCCCAGCGCCGTGTCCCGGACGCGGGCCAGCAGCCCGGCGAACGGGGGATCGCCCGACAGGTCGGCGCGGAGGGCGAGGGTGTTCACGAACAGGCCGATCAGCCCCTCGGTCTCCGCACGCGTGCGCCCGGCGATCGGGGTGCCCACCACCACGTCGTCCTGCCCGGCGCGGCGGCCGAGCAGCGCCTGCCAGGCGGCGAGCAGCACCATGAACGGCGTGGCCCCCTCGCGCGCGGCGAGCGCCCGCAACGCCGCCGCGGCGTCGGGCGCGACGCGGAGCGTCTCGCGCCCGGAGCGGGGCGCGCGGGTGGCCGTGCGGGGGCGGTCGGTGGGGAGCTCCAGGAGCGGGGGCGCCCCCGCCAGGCGCTCCGTCCACCAGCGGAGCTGCCGCTCCAGCCGCGGCCCGGCGAGCCAGGCGCGCTGCCACACCGCGAAGTCGGCGTACTGCACGGGCGGCTCCGCCAGCGGCGAGGGCACGCCCGCCGCGAAGGCGCCGTAGAGCGCGGACAGCTCGCGGAACAGGATCCCCGTGCTCCACCCGTCCGAGACGGCGTGGTGGACGGCCAGCAGCAGCGCGTGGTCCTCGCCGCCCAGCCGCACCAGCGCCGCGCGGAGCGGCGGGCCGGCGGCCAGGTCGAACGGCGCCGCCGCGTCGGCGTCGGCGAGGCGGCGCAGCTCGCGGGCGCGGGCGTCCTCCGCCAGCCCGGCCAGGTCGACGGCCGGGAGCGGGAGCGGCGCGGGCGGATCGACCACCTGCACGGGGGTGCCGTCCCGCTCCGGGAAGCGGGTGCGCAGCGCCTCGTGCCGGCGCACCACCTCGCCCAGGGCGCGGCGGAGCGACGCGGCGCGCAGCGGCCCGCGCAGGCGCTGCGGGAACGCCATGTTGTAGGTGGCGGCCCCGGGATCCATCCGCTCCAGGACCCAGAGCCGCTGCTGCGCGAACGACAGCGGCAGCGGCCCGTCGCGGGGGACGGGAACCAGCGGCGGCGCGCCGTCCTCCGCGGGCTCCAGCGCGTCCACCCGCGCCGCCACGCCGGCCACGGTGGGCGCCTCGAACAGGGCGCGCAGCGGCAGCTCCACCCCCAGCTCCTGCCGCAGCCGCGACACCACGCGGGTCGCCAGGAGCGAGTGCCCGCCGAGCGCGAAGAAGTCCTCGTCGGCGCCGACGCGCTCCCTGTGCAGCACCTCCGCCCAGATCCGCGCCACCGCCCGCTGCGTCGCCCCGCGCGGCGGCCTGTGCTCCGCGCGCCCGCCGGCCTCCGGCGCCGGGAGCGCCCGCCGGTCGGTCTTGCCGGTGGGGGTGAGCGGAAACGCCGCCAGCGCCACGAAGGCGGACGGGAGCATGTAGTCCGGGAGCGTGCGCCGCAGCCAGTCCCGCAGCTCCTCCGGGTCCGGCTCGGCGGCGGCGGGGAGCAGGTACGCCACCAGCCGCCGCTCGCCGGGCGCGTCCTCGCGGACGACGACCAGCGCGTCGCGCACGGCGGGGTGGGCGTGCAGCGCGGACTCCACCTCGCCCGGCTCGATGCGGAAGCCCCTCACCTTGACCTGCCGGTCCGCGCGGCCCAGGAACTCCAGCGTCCCCTCGGGCCGGCGCCGCGCGCGGTCGCCCGTGCGGTACAGGCGCGCGCCGGGCGCGCCGGAGAACGCGTCCGGGACGAACGCCGCCGCCGTCAGCTCGGGGCGGCCGCCGTAGCCGCGGGCCACGCCGCCCCCGCCCACCCACACCTCGCCGGGGACGCCGACCGGCACCGGCTCGCCCGCGGCGTCGCACACGTACATGGCGGCGCCGGGGAGCGGCAGGCCCAGCATCTGCCCCGGGAGCGGCGTCCCCGCCGCCGCGTCCGTGGAGGCGCACAGGATGGCCGCCTCGGTGGGCCCGTACAGCACCCGCACGCGCGCCGCCGGGAACGCGGTGCGCATCTCGTCCACCAGCTCGGGCGCGACCGCGTCGCCCCCCACGAACACGTGCCCCAGGCGGGGGAGCGTCCCCGGCCCGGCGCGGACGCCGCGCACGGTCTCGCCCATCAGCGCGGGGACGGCGTGCAGCCCGTCCACCTCCGCCAGCTCGCCCACCAGCCGGTCCACGTCCAGCACCGTCCCGCGCGGGACGATCCTGGTCGCGCCGCCGGCGAGCAGCGGGGCGAACGTCTCGAAGAGCCAGATGTCGAACGCGTGCGAGGCGAGCGCCGGGAACACCTCGCCCTCCCCGAAGCCCAGCGCGGCGACCGAGGCCAGCAGGGTGCCGGCGAGGCTCCCGTGCTGCACGAGCACGCCCTTTGGGGTGCCGGTGGAGCCGGAGGTGTAGATGACGTAGGCGAGGGACAGGTTACAGGGGACAGGGGACAGGGGACAGCCTGCGACTGCAACGGCGGACCCGTTCTCTGCACTGTCGTTCTCCCCCTCTCCCCTTGTGGGAGAGGGGGCCGGGGGGTGAGGGGTGTCGAGCGCGACGACCTCGCCCCCGAACTCCGGCAGCCGGCCGCGCACGGACTCCTGCGTCAGCAGCACGCGGATGCCGGCGTCGGACAGGACGTGCGCGAGGCGGCCGGCGGGGTGCTCCGGGTCGAGCGGCACGAACGCGCCGCCGGCCTTCCACACGCCGAGCACCGCGGCGACAAGGCGGGGGCCCCGCTCCAGGCAGACGCCCACGCGGGTCTCCGGGCCGACGCCGTGGGCCCGCAGGATCCGCGCGACGGCCTCGACCTCGCGGTCCAGCTCCGCGCAGGTGAGCGTCTCCGCGCCGCAGAGCACGGCGGGGGCGTCCGGGTGGCGGGACGCGCGCTCGGCGAGCAGCTCGTGGACGGCGCGGGCGCGGGGGACGTCCGGCCCCGCGTTCCAGCGCTCCAGCACCTCGCGGCGCTCGTCGGCGCCGAGCAGCGGGAGCGCGGAAAGGCGGCGCGACGGGTCGGCGACGGCGGCCTCCAGCAGGGCCAGGAAGTGCGCGGCGATGCGCCGGCCGGTCGCCTCCTCCCACAGGTCGGCGCGGAGCACCAGGCGGCCCCAGAGCCGGTCCGGCGCCTCCACCAGCGTGAGCGCCAGGTCGAAGCGCGCGGACTCGGTGCCGTACTCCATCGGCTCGGCGCGGACGCCGGGGAGCCGCAGGCGGGAGCGCTCCGCGTTCTGGAGCGTGAACATCACCTGGAAGAGCGGCGTGTGCGCCAGCGAGCGCTGCACGCCCAGCTCCTCCACCAGCCGCTCGAACGGCGCGTCCTGGTTGGCGAACGCGCCCAGCGTCCCCTCCCGCACGCGCCCCAGCAGCTCGCGGAATCTGGGATCCCCCGACAGGTCCGCGCGCAGGGCGACCGTGTCGACGAAGAAGCCGACCAGCGATTCCAGCCCGGCCCGGGTGCGCCCGGTGACGGGGGCGCCCACCACCACGTCCTCCTCCTCCGCGTGCTTGGCCAGCAGCGTCTGCCAGGCGGCGAGGAGCGCCATGAACGGCGTGGCGCCCTCGCGCCGGGCGAGCGCGCGCAGGCCGGCCGCGACCTCCGGCGGGACGACGAAGTCCACGCGGCGGCCGCGGGTGTCGGCGACGGCGGGGCGCCAGTGGTCGGTCGGCAATTCCAGCAGGGGCGGCGCGCCGGCCAGCCGCTCGCGCCACCAGCCGAGCCGCGCCTCCATCGCCCCGCCGGCCTCGGCGGCGCGCTGCCAGAGGGCGTAGTCGGCGTACTGCACCGGCAGGTCGGGGAGCGCCGCTTCGCGGCCCTCCACCCGGGCCGCGTACAGCTCCGCCAGCTCGCCGTGCAGCACGCCCAGCGACCCCCCGTCGAACACCATGTGGTGCACGGTCAGCAGCAGCGCGTGGTCGTCCTCCCCCAGGCGCAGCAGGCGGGCGCGGAGCAGCGGCCCGCGCGCCAGGTCGAAGGCGTGCCGCGTCTCCTCGATCGCCAGCCGCTCCGCCTCGCGCTCCCGCGCCTCCTCCGGTAGGCCGGACAGGTCCACCCGGGGGAGCGGGACCGGGGCGGGGGCGGCGACGTCCTGCACCGGCTCGCCGTCCGCCAGCGGGAAGCGGGTGCGCAGCACCTCGTGCCGGCGCACGACTTCCGTGAGTGCGCGCCCGAGCGCCGCCGACCGCAGCGGGCCGCGCAGGCGAAGCGGGTAGGCGAGGTTGTGCCCCGTGGTGCCGGGGTCCAGCTGCTCGATGAACCAGAGCCGCTGCTGGGCGAAGGAGAGCGGGACCGGCCCGCCGCGCGGGCGGGGCTCCAGCGGCGCGACCCGCTCCCCCGCCCCGGCGGCGAGCAGCGCCCCGATGCGCTCCGTCACCCCGGCCACGGTGGGCGCCTCGAAGATGGCGCGCAGCGGCAACTCCACCCCGAACGCGCGGCGCGCCCGCGCGGCGACCACCGTGGCCGCCAGCGAGTGCCCGCCCAGCGCGAAGAAGTCGTCGTGCGCGCCCACCGCGTCCACGCCCAGCGCGTCGGCCCAGATGGCGGCCAGCACCTCCTCCGCCGGGGTGCGCGGGGCGACGCGCTCCTCGCCGGCGGTCTCCGCCGGGTCGGGGAGCGCCTTGCGGTCGATCTTTCCGTTGGGCGTCAGCGGCAGCGTCTCCAGCACCACCACCGCCGAGGGGACCATGTACTCCGGGAGCCGGCCGCGCAGCCGCTCCCGCAGCTCGGAGCCGGAGGGGGCCTCCGCGCCCGGACGGGGCGCCACGTACGCCACCAGGTGCCGCTCCTCCGCCGCCGCGCCGCGGGCGACCACCACGGCGTCGACCAGCGCGGGGTGCTCCAGCAGCGCCGCCTCCACCTCGCCCGGCTCGATGCGGAAGCCGCGCACCTTGACCTGGAAGTCCGTGCGCCCGACGAACTCCAGCGTCCCGTCGAGGAGCCAGCGCCCGCGGTCGCCGGAGCGGTACATCCGCGCGCCGGGCTCGCCCCGGAACGGGTCCGGGACGAAGCGCTCGGCCGTCAGCTCCGGGCGGTTCAGGTAGCCGCGCGTCACCGGGAGGCCGGCCATGTACACCTCGCCGGGGACGCCGACGGGGACGGGCTCCAGGTGCGCGTCCAGCACGTACAGCCGCGCGTTGGCGATGGGCCGCCCCACCGGCGGCGGCCGCGTGGCGTCCGCGCAGAGCAGGGCCGTGCACCTCACGCTGTGCTCGGTGGCGCCGTACCCGTTGAAGAAGCGCCGCCCCGGCGCCCAGCGCGCCACCAGCTCGGCCGAGCACGTCTCGCCGCCCACCATCACCGCCTCCAGCTCCGGCAGCGCGGCCGGGGGCGTCACCGCCAGCGCGGACGGGGTGATCTTGAGGTGCGTGATTCGCTCGCGGCGCAGCAGCTCGGTGAGCCCCTCGCCCGGCATCAGCTCCTCGCGCGAGGCCAGCACCAGCGTCGCCCCCGAGCAGAGCGCGGTGAACACGTCCAGCACCGACGCGTCGAAGTGCAGCGGCGCGAAGAGCAGCACTCGCGAGCCCACTCCGATCCCGTAGGTGCGGACGTACGCCGCCGTGGAGTTGCACACGCCCCGGTGCGGGACGAGCACGCCCTTGGGGCGGCCGGTGGAGCCGGAGGTGTAGATGACGTAGGCGAGAGATAGGGAACAGGGAACAGGGAACAGGGAACAGCCTGCAACTGCAACGGCAGACCCGTCCTCGGCGCCGTCGTGCTCCCCCTCCCCCCTTGCGGGGGAGGGGGCCGGGGGGAGGGGGGTCCGCGAATCGGCAGAGTGCCCGACCGGCACACTGTCGTGCTCCCCCTCTCCCCTTGTGGGAGAGGGGGCCGGGGGGTGAGGGGTGTCGATCACGACGACCTCCCCCCCGAACTCCGGGAGCCGGCCCGCGATCGCCGCCTGCGTCAGCACCAGGCGCGCGCCGGAATCGGCAAGGGTCCAGGCCAGGCGCTCCGGCGGGCTCGCGGTGTCCAGCGGGACGTACGCGCCGCCGACCCTGAGCACGGCGAGCAGCGCGACCGGCATCTCCGGGGCGGGCTCCAGGAAGAGCGCCACCCGCGTTTCCGGGGCGACGCCGCGCGCGCGGAGGTCGCGGGCGAGGCGGGCGGCGGCGCCGTCCAGCTCCGCGTAGGTGAGGGTGCGCGCGCCGTGCGCGACGGCCACGGCGCCGGGCGTGCGGCGGGCCTGCGCCTCCACCAGCTCGTGCAGGCAGACGCCGTCCGGGAACGGGGCGTCGGTGGCGTTCCACTCCGCGAGGACGAGGTCGCGCTCGGCGGGGGTGAGGAGCGGCAGCGCCGAGACGCGCCGCTCCGGGTCCGCGGCGATGCCGTCCAGCAGCACGCGCAGGTGCTCCAGCATCCGCTCGGCGGTGGCGTCGTCGAACAGGTCGGCGCGGTAGGTGACCGCGGCGAAGACCTGGTCGGTCTCGTCCTCCAGCGCCAGGATCAGGTCGTGCCGGGCGGTGAGCACGCGCGGCTGCACCAGCTCCGCCTCCACCGCGCCCAGGCGCAGCGCCTCCACCTCCACGTTGGGAAGGGAGAGCATGGCCTGCACCAGCGGGGCGTGGGTCAGCGAGCGCTCCACGCCCAGCTCCTCCACCAGCCGCTCGAAGGGCACGTCCTGGTGCGCGAAGCCGCCCAGCGCGGTCTCCCGGGCGCGGGCGAGCAGCGCGCGGAACGCCGGGTCGCCGGACAGCTCCACGCGCAGCGGGAGAGTGTTGACGAACATCCCGATCATCCCCTCCAGCGCCTCGTGCGTCCGCCCCGCCGTCGGCGTGCCGACGACCACGTCGTCCTGTCCGGAGTACCGGGCGAGCAGCAGCGCCCACGCGGCCAGGAAGGCCATGAACGGCGTCGCGCCCTCGCGGCGGGCCAGCTCGCGGAGCGCCCGCGTGGTGGCAGCGGACAGGGCGATGCCGCGCGTGCCGCCGCGGGCGCCCCGCACCGGCGAGCGGGGGCGGTCGGTCGGCAGCTCCAGCAGCGGCGGCGCGCCGGCCAGGCGCTCCCGCCACCAGGCGAGCTGCCGCTCCATCGTCCCCCCCGCCAGCCACTCGCGCTGCCACACGGCGAAGTCGGCGTACTGCACCGCGGGCTCCGGCAGCGGCGACGGCAGCCCGGCCGCCGCCGCGCCGTACAGCGCCGACAGCTCGCGGGTGAACACGCCGCGGCTCCACCCGTCGCTGACCACGTGGTGGAGGCCAAGCAGCATGAGCGCGTCGTCCGGGCCCAGGCGCACGAACGCGGCGCGCAGCAGCGGCCCGCGCGCCAGGTCGAAGGGGCGCAGCGCGTCCCGGTCCACCAGCCGCATCGCCTCGGCCTCGCGCGCGGCGGGCGGGAGCGCGGACAGGTCCACGACAGGCAGGGGGACGGGCGCGGGAGCGTGGATCACCTGCACCGCCTCCCCGTCCACCTCGCCGACGACGGTGCGCAGCGACTCGTGGCGCCGGACCAGCTCCGCGAGCGACCGGCGCAGCGAACCCGGGTCCAGAGGGCCGCGCAGGCGCAGCGGGAAGGGGACGTTGTACAGCGCGCTCCCCGCCTCCATCTGCTCGATGAACCAGAGGCGCTGCTGGGCGAAGGAGAGCGGCAGGGGCCGGTCGCGGGGGACGGAGACGAGCGGCGGGGCCTGGAGGGCGTCGCCCGCGCCGCGCAGCGACTCGATGCGCGGCGCGAGCCGCGCCACGGTGGGCGCCTCGAAGAGCGCCCGCAGCGGCAGCTCCACCCGGAATTCCTCGCGAAGGCGGGAGACCACGCGCGTCGCCATCAGCGAGTGGCCGCCCAGCTCGAAGAAGCCGTCCTCGGCGCCGACCGTCTCAACGCCCAGGATCGCGCCCCAGATCGCCGCGAGCCGCTCCTCCAGCGGGGTGCGCGGCGGGACGTAGCCGCGCGCGGCGCCGGACGCGTCGGGCGCGGGGAGGGCGGCGCGGTCCAGCTTGCCGTTGGGGGTGAGAGGAAGTCTCTCCAGCACCACGAACGCGCCCGGCACCATGTACTCCGGCAGCCGCTCGCGCAGGCCGGCGCGCAGCGCGGGCACCAGCGCGCGCATGCGGCGGCCCCACTGCGGGTCGTTGGTGAGCGCCTCGGGCGGCCGGTCGTCCTCCACCCGCGCCGGGAACGCGCCGTCCGTCCGCCCGGCCGCGTGGAAGAGCACGTCCAGCGATCCCGCGGCGCCCGGCCGCACCTCCGCTGCCCGCCCCAGCTCGTCCGCCAGCGCGAACAGCGCTTCCGGCGCGATTCCCTGCCCCGCCTCCGCCGCGAGCACCTCGCGCAGCTCGCCGGCGGTCGCTGGGCCGCCCGGCCGCGAGATCAGGTCGAAGGCGCGCACGTGCTCCCGCGTCCGCGCGTCCGGCACGCCGAGGACGGCCAGCGGCCGGTCCGCCGACTCGGTGAGGAAAGCGCGGAGCGCGTCCACGTCCTCCCCGCCCCACCCGCGCGTGTCGGCCTCGACCGCAGCCGCGGGGTCCGCGTCCAAGTGCAGGACCACGTCGTAGCGGAAGCGCGAGACCTCGTTGTCGTGCCCGCCGCGCTTCGCCTGCACCTCCACCCGCCCGACGCGGGGGATGCGGCCGCGCAGCGCCTGGAAGAAAGCCGGATCGACCAGCAGCTCCTGCTCCTCCGCCATGCCGCGGCGGACGCGGGCGCGCAGCTGCTCCACGGGGAGGTCGCCGGAGGCGCGGAACAGCTCGACCGAAGCGTGGAAGGCGCCCAAAAGCGGCAGGCTCCTCACGTCCCCGACCAGGATCCGCCCGCCCGGCCGCACGCACGCCGCCGCGCCCTCCAGCACCCGCAGCAGGTAGTCCGCGCCGGGGAAGTACTGCGCGACGGAGTTGACCACGACGGTGTCGAAGCCCTCCGCCTCCAGCCCGTCCAGCCGGTCCGCCGCGCGCGAGGAAAGCCTCACCTGCGGCAGCCTCCCCAGGTGCCGCGCCACCCCCTCCAGCGCCGTCCGCGAGAAGTCGGTGCCGTGGTAGTGCCGCGTGTGCGGCGCCACGCGGAACAGCAGCAGCCCCGTCCCGCAGCCGATCTCCAGCACGCGCTCCGGGCGCAGCGCCAGGATGCGCTCCACCGTGCGCTCCACCCAGTCGCGCATCTCCGGCTCGGGGATCGGCCGCCCCGTGTAGCTGCTGTTCCACCCCGTGAGGTTGAGCGTGGGATCGGCGACGGACCCGCCCTCCGCGTAGGTCTCGTCGAACACCGTCTCCCAGCCGGCCACCTGCTCCACGGCGGCCCCCGCGTCCGACTCCGACGCGTCCGCCGCCGCCGGGACGACGTAGGCGACCAGCCGCTGCTCGCCGGGGGCGTCCTCGCGCGCCAGCACCACGGCCTCGCGCACGCCGGGCTGCGCGCGCAGCGCCGCCTCCACCTCACCGGGCTCGATGCGGAAGCCCCTCACCTTGACCTGCTCGTCCGTCCGCCCCAGGAACTCCAGCACCCCGTCCGGCCGCCAGCGCGCCCGGTCGCCCGTGCGGTAGGCGCGCCCGCCGTCCGCCGCGACGAACTGGGCTGCCGTCAGCTCGGGCCGCCCCAGGTACCCCAGCGCCACGCCGCCCCCGGCGATACAGATCTCGCCGGGGACGCCGACGGGCGCGTCCACGCCGTGCGCGTCCAGCACCCGCAGCTTCGCGCCGGGGAGCGGCCGCCCCAGCGGGTGCCCCTCCACCGGCCCCGCGGCGGGGACCGGGTACGTCGCGCAGATGATGGTGCCCTCGGTGGGCCCGTAGAGGACGTGCGTCCGCGCGCCGGGGAAAACGTCGCGCATCTCCTCCAGCAGGTCCGGCGGCACCGTGTCGCCGCCCACCAGCAGCGTCCGCAGCCCCGGGAGCCCGCCGCTTTCGCGCGCCCGCTCCACCACCTGCCGCATCAGCGCGGGCACCGCGTGCAGCACGGTCGCGCCGCGCACGGCCTCCACCAGCGCGTCCACGTCGCGCACCGTCTCGCGCGGCACCACGCGCACCGACCCGCCCGCCAGCAACGGCGCCAGCAGCTCCAGCAGCGCGATGTCGAACGCCACGGACGCGAGCGCCGCCACCACGTCGTCCGCCGCGAAGCCGAGGGTCGACACGGCACCGGACAGCGTGTGCGCCAGCTGCCCGTGCGTGACCATCACGGCCTTGGGCGTGCCCGTGGAGCCGGAGGTGTAGACGAGGTAGGCAACGGATAGGGAACAGGGAACAGGGAACAGGGAACAGCCTGCAACGGCGGACCCGTCCTCTGCACTGTCGTTCTCCCCCTCTCCCAGCATTGGGAGAGGGGGCCGGGGGGTGAGGG
>DASVQR010000124.1:0-41821 GCA_036389055.1 Longimicrobiaceae bacterium
CGCGCGCGCGCGCGCCGGCAGCGCGGCGAGCGCGCCCATGCGCCCCGCCAGCTCCGCCACGCCGCCCAGCGGAAAGGTCCACCCGTTGCGGCCCTCCCGCACCAGGTCCGGCGCGCACCCCGCGGCGGCGCTCACCAGCACGGGGAGCCCCGCCGCCATCGCCTCGTTCACCACCAGCCCCCACGTCTCGCTCCCCTCGGACGCCAGCACCAGGGCGTCCGCGGCCGCGTACCAGCGGGGGAGCTCCCGCTGGTTCACGAAGCCGGCGACGCGCACCCGGTCGGCGATCCCCAGCCCGGCCGCGCGGCCGAGCAGCGCCTCGCGCTCCGCCCCGTCGCCCACGAACACCACGTGCACGTCGTGCCCGGCGCCGGCGGCGAGCGCCGCCGCGGCGACCACGTCCAGCGGCCGCTTCCGGGCGACCAGCTTCCCGGAGGCCACGAACACGGTCGCGCCGTCGGCGACGCCCCACGCGGCCCGCAGCCCGGCGCGGGCCCGGCCGCGCTCCCCGTCGTCCAGCGCGAAGCGGCGGTTGTCCACGCAGTACGGCGCCAGGTGCAGGCGGTCCGGGGCGACGCCGAAGCGGCGGTAGAACTCCGCGTTTCGCGTGCCGATGGCGACCACCCCCGCCGCCCGCGCGAACATGCGGCGGTAGACGCGCTCCCGCACGGGGTGCCAGAGCGCCCGGCGCAGCCGCGCGCGGGCTCCGCTCCCCTCCCCCGTCCCCAGGTGCGACTCGCCGCGGACGAGGAGGGGGATGCGGGCCGCGTGGGCGGCCCGCATGGCCTGGAGGTGCCCCAGGCTCTGCCACCCCAGCACCAGCGCGGCGTCGAAGCGCCCGGCGGCCCACTCCCGTGCCACCTCCGGCACCCGGATCCCCCCGAAGCGGCTGACGTCGGGGCGCCGCGCCCGGTTGGGGAGGAAGACGTGCGCGTACCCCTCCACCAGCGGGACATCCCAGCGGAAGACCTCCCCGAACTCCCGGTCCAGCGCCTCGTCCAGCCCGTGCCGCGAGCCGAAGTACACGATGGGCTCCACCCCCGGACGCGAGGCGAGGGCGCGGAAGAGCGGCGCCTGGTACTGGATGGGGTGGCTGGTGAACACCGCCAGGCGCAGGGTGCTCATGCGGCGAGCCCCACCGTGCGCAGGATGGTGGCGGCGCGGGCGGCGTAGCTTTCCCCGGCCACCCGCCGCAGCCCGCCGGCGGCGACGCGGGCGCGCTCCTCCGGGCGGGCGAGCCAGTGCTCCACCGCCTCGCCCAGCGCGGCGGGGGTGGCGGCGAGCGCGACCTCCTCGCCGTCGCGGAACAGCTCGGCCAGCTCCGCGGTGTGCTGGCTCAGGGTGAAGGCGCCGCACGCGGGCGACTCCCAGCTGCGCATGTTGTGGCTGGCCGCGTTCTGCGCCCGCATCACGTTCAGCGAGATGCGCGAGCGCGCCAGCAGCGCGGCCATGTCGCGCCCGTAGACCGCGGGGAAGAAGCGGGCCCGCGCCAGGCGGCTCCCCCGGGGCAGGGCGGCGCGCGTGTGCTCGCCGAAGACGGCCAGGCGCGCCGGGGCCACCGCCTCCAGCCAGCGGATGCGCTCCGCGTCCAGGTTGCCCACGAACACGGCGTCCAGCGATGTGGCGCCGGCGGGGGGCGAACAGGGAGAGTGCAGGTGCTCGTCCCAGGCGAAGGGGAGGTACGACGCGGCGGCGCCGGCGCGGGAGTACGCGTCCACCAGGTGGCGCGCGAAGGTGAAGCAGTGGGTGTACTCCCGCAGCACGGCCGGGCCGTGGCGCAGCCGGTTGGCGCGCTGGGTGGAGAACGGGTCGTCCGGGTAGAGGTTGACCACCGGGGCGCCCGTCGCCCGGCGGAGCGCGGCGACGGTGGCCGGCTCCAGCTCCGCCCCCTTGACCACCAGCACGAGCTCCGCGCCCCCCTCCGCCGCCCGGCGCACGCGCCGGTTCAGGGCCCGCGCGGCCAGCGGGGCGAGGAGCCGCCGCCCCGCCCGGGTCCCGGCGCCGGGGACGCCCAGCCGCGCCCCGCGCCGCGTGCACAGGCGCGCGACCTCCGCCCCCAGCGAGCGGAAGGCGCGCGCGTACGAGTCCGCCAGGGCGCCCGGCGCCTCCTCGCCCACGATCAGGACGCGCACCCCGCCTCCTCCCGCCGCCCGGCGAGCGCGCCGTAGGCCGCGAGCATGTCGTCCACCATGTGGCCCCAGCCGCGCCGCGCGCGCATCGCCTCGGCGGCGGCGCGCCCCATGGCGCGGCAGCGCTCCCGGTCGGCGGCCAGGGTGTCCAGCGCCGCGGCGAGCGCTTCGGCCGAGCCGGCGGGGACCAGCAGCCCCGTCTCGCCCTCGCGCACCACGTCGGGCGCGCCGGTGTTGTGCGTCGCCACCACCGGGAGGCCGGCGGCCATCGCCTCGCAGATCACCGCGCCGAAGCCGTCCTCCACCGAGGCGAGGGCCAGGACGTCGTGCTCGGCGAAGACGCGCCGCAAGGCGCTGCGCGGCACACCGCCCCGCCATTCGCCGGAGCGCCCGTAGCGGCGGAGGACCTCCGCCCCTTCCGGGGCGAGCCCCCCCACCAGCGACACCTCCACGGCGCGCGTGCCCAGCATGCGGGCCGCGCGGAGGAGGTGGTGGGACCCCTTGCGCACCCCCACGTGGCCCAGGGCGAGCACCCGCAGCGGGCCGGGGCGCGGCGGCGGCGGACCGCCCGTGGCGGCGACCTCCCCGACGTCCACCCCGATGGGGGTCATCACCAGCCGCCCGGCCGGAAAGCCCTGCTCCAGGAAGGTGCGGAGCGCGAAGGTGGAGAAGACGTGGACCGCGTCCGCGCGGGCGTACTCGGCGCACTCGCGCTCCACCATGGCCGGGTCCACCGTCGGCGCGTCCCACCCGAAGCGCGCGAACTCGTCCCCCAGGATCGCCGCCTGGGAGCGGACGTGCGCGCTGGCCCGCACCGCCACCGCCAGCGAGCCGCGCCCGCGGGCGACCGCCAGCGTCTCCAGCGCCGACCCCGTCCACGCGTGGACCACGTCCCCCGGCGGGACGTGGCGCGCCGCCCACCGCCCGAAGCGCGAGGCGGAGCGGAGGTCCAGGACGGTGTCGGGGGTGCTGAAGACGCGGCTCTCCGCGCGCCGCAGCAGGTCCGGCGCCGGGTTCCAGCGCAGCAGCCGCCGCGCGATCCCCTCGCGCGGGGCGAGGGCGTACGACGACGCCACGCCCCCCAGCGCGCCGCGCGCCTGCAGCTCGCGCGCGATGTCGAAGGCGAAGTAGCGCCCGCCCACCACCATCGCGACCTTCACGCGCCGGCCTCCGCGCGGCGGCGCCGCGGGGCGGCGCACAGCACGTCGGCCACGGGACGGAACTGGTGCTCGTAGTTCCAGTCCTCCAGGACCCGGCGCCGGCCGGCCTCGGCCATGGCGCGCAGTTCCGCGCGGTGGGCGGCCGCCCAGCGCAGCGCCGCCGCGACGCCGTCCGCGTCGGCGGGATCGCAGGCGAGCGCGTACCCCGGCTCCACGAACGCGCGGCGCCACTCGGGGAGGTCGGAGACGATGGGGCACACGCCGCAGGCCAGGTAGTCGAACGGCTTGTTGGACGCGCCGGCCATCCAGCGCAGGTTGACGTCGTCGGACGCCGCGGGCATCAGCGCGAAGCCGGCGTCGTGCCGGGCGCACAGGCGGAGGAGGTCGGCGCGGTGGCGGACGATACCGGCGAAGCGGACCCGCTCCCCGATCCCCAGCTCCGCGGCGCGCGCCCGCAGCGCGCCGCAGTACCCGCCGCCGCCCGGCGGCTCGTAGCCGGCGACGGTCAGCTCGGCCGGCCCGTCGAGGCGCGCCATTGCGTCCAGCACCGCGAGCGGCAGGCGCTCCGGGACGATGGAGCCGTGGAAGACCAGGCGGAGCGGGCCCTCCGCGGCCTCCCGCGGGCGCGCCGCCTCGGCGCGCTCGGGACAGTTCCACGCCACGTGCACCGCGGGGGCGCCCCCGCTCTCCCGGGCCAGGAGGCGGCCGCGCTCGGCGTTGGGGACGACCACGGCGGCGGCGGCGCGGGCCAGGCGCGCGCGGGCGCCCAGGCACGCCCGCCCCCAGCGCCGCCGCCCCAGCGAGGACGGGGGCGCGTCGTGCTCGTGGTACACCACCGGCACCCCGGCGACGCGCTGCAGGAGGAGCCCCGCCGGGGCCGCCGTCACGTCCGAGACGTACACGGCGTCGGGGCGCCAGCGCAGCACGTGCCAGAGCGCCCAGGCCACGAACCACAGGTAGTGCAGCTTCTGCCGGGGCCCGGGCGGGCACTCCGGGAGGAGGCGGACCTCCACCCCCTCGCGCTCGGCGAAGCGCAGCGCGCGCACCTCGCCCACGTGCACCCCCAGGAAGCGGACGCGCGCGCCGCGCGCGGCAAGGATGCGGGCGGCGTGCTCCAGCGGCGGGTACGCGGCGGGGTTCGCGTACTGGAGGTGGAGGACCCTGGGCCCGCTCACCGCGCCGCCTCCTCCGCCGCCGCGGCGCCGGCCGGGACGGCGCGCCCGGCCAGGCGCAGGTAGAGCGCCTCCATCTCCCCGGCGGCGGCCGCCATGGTCCGCGGGGGCCGCACCCCGCCGCGCAGGCGGTCCACCCCGGCGGGGTCCCCCGCCAGGCGCGCGAGCGCGTCGCGCCAGGCCGGCAGGGAGCCGGGCGCGGCCAGCACCCCGTCCGTCCCCGCCCTCACCAGCTCCGCGATCCCGCCCAGGTCGCTCCCCAATACCGGCACGCCGGCGGCGAACGCCTCCAGCACCACCAGCGGCCCGGTCTCCAGCACCTCGGAGGGGACCGCGAGCAGGTCGTACCCGGCGATCGTCTCCACCACCCGCTCCGGGGGGAGCGGTCCCGCGAAGCGGATCCGCGGGTCGGGGGCCGCGGCGGCGCGCAGCCGGGCCTCCAGCCCCTCGGTACCCGGGGCGGCGGCGGCATGGACGTCCAGCCGCAGCGGCGCGCCGGGGGCGGCGCGGACCGCGGCGATCAGCCCGGCGAGCCCCTTGACCGGGTCCATCCGCCCCACGAAGCACACCCGCAGCGGCGACCCCGCCGCGCGGGGCCGGGGTGGGACGGCGGGGAGCTCCCCCGGGAGCGCGGGACGCGAGGTCGCGAGCTTGCCGGCGGGGACGCCGTTGGCGCGCATCACGGCCTCGCTCCACCGGGCGAGCACCACCACGGCGTCGGCGGCATCCACCAGCTCCCGGAACATGCGCGCGTGGTGCCGGGCCAGCTCGGACATGCGCAGCGCCGTCCACACCCGGCCGCGCGCCCCCGCGGCCCCGATCGCCGCGCCCAGGGCGGCGGGGGCGCGGGCCACCACGCGGCTCGCGCCCGCGGACAGCCCGCGCGCGTGCAGCACGCAGGCGGCGCAGCGCGCGCCGTCCATGCGCCCGTCGCAGGGGGTGCGCCCCCACTCCAGCAGGGAGCCGCGCCCGCAGGTGGCCGACGGCGTGTGGTAGGTGAAGACCACGCCCATCCCCGCCGCGCGCGCCGCCCGCGCCAGCGCGGGCGAGACGGCGCGCGTGTACGCGTGCAGGTGCACCACGTCCGCCCCCTCCGCGCGCGCCACCTGCATCGCCTCGCGCACGGCGCGCGCGCACCCGGGCCCGTGCAGCTCGCGCGGGTCGTCCGTGGGGTCGTGGCCGAAGCGGTGGACGCTCACCCCGTCCACCTCGTAGCGCCCCGGCGCGCCCGTGGCGGGCGCGGCCACGGCGCACTCCACCCCACGGCGGCGGAGCGCCGCGCAGAGCCCGCGCACGTACGCCTCCGTCCCCCCCGGCGGGTCCGGCGCGTAGCCGAAGGGAAAGTGGAGCACCTTCACGGCGCCCCCTCCCCCGCCGCCGCGAGCACCGCCGGACGGGGAGCGCGGACGCCCTCCGCCCGCAGCAGCGCCTCGTACGCGGCGGCCACCGCTTCCGGCACGTGCGCCGCGGTCCAGCGCTCCACCTCGCGGGCGGGGAGCGGGGCGGCGCCCGCGATCCACGCCGCCACGCGGTCCACGGTGGCGGCGGCGGGCCCGCCGGGCTCCTCGGCCACGGTGAGCGCGGCGGGATACCCCTCGAAGAACGCGGCCGAGGTGTCGCCGCCGCCGGGCACCAGGTTGAGCACGGGCCTGCCGCTGGCGACGTACTCCACCGTCTTGCTGGGGAGCTGGTAGGAGGTGCGGTTCCCCAGGTTCACCAGCACGTCGGCGTCGCGCAGGGCGCGCAGGGCGTCCGCGCGGTCCACCACGCCGTGCAGGAAGAGGGTGCGGCCCAGCTCGGCCCGGCGGGGCGCGAAGCTCGCCGCGCACTGCCGCACGTTGCCGAAGAAGTGCAGCTCCAGCCGCCGCCCCGGCATCCGCGCGCGGAGCGCGTCCGCCAGGCGGAGCGCGAAGTCCGGGGTCCGCACGCGCGAGTACAGGTTGCCGGAAAACACCAGCCGCAGCGCGCCGTCCGCGGCGAAGGCCGGCGCCGGGTCGAGCCGCGCGGGGGCGAGGAGGGGCGGGATCACCCGGAGCTTCGCCCCGGACTCCGGGAAGTGGCGCGCGTACGCCGCGCGGGCGCCCTCCACCGTCACGGCGGCCGCGGTGCAGCGGCGCAGGACGGCGCGCTCGGCGGCGCGGTTGAGCGGGCCGTACAGGGCGTGGTTGTTGACCGGGGTGTCCGCGAGGAAGGCGAAGGGGTCCCCCACGTCGGCCACCCACGGCACGCCGCCCATGCGCCCGTGCACCAGGGAGCCCACCAGGTGCGCGCTGAACGGGTGCGACACGGTGACCAGGGCGTCGAAGCGGTGCTCGCGCGCGAGCCGCGCCGCCAGGCGGGCCGCGGCGGGGATCCACAGCCCCGCGTCGTCCGGCCAGCACACGCGCCCCCAGCTGCGCTCGTAGAGCCAGCGCGCGGCGCGGGCGAGCGGCGGCGGGCTCACGGCGGCGGCGCCCACGCGCGCGTCCGCCCCGCCCCGCAGGCGTCCGAGGAGGCGCCGCGCCGTGCCGCGGACGTGGACCCCCGGCCGGTACACCTCCACCCCCCCGATCCGCTCGCGGCGAGCCAGCTCCGGGCTCCACCCGGCCACCACGTGCACCTCCCACCCGTGCGCCGCCCAGTGCTCCGCCAGCGCCGACCAGCGGAAGGCGCGGGGCGACACGGAGGGCGGGTACCAGTAGGAGACGACGAGGAGCTTCACCGTGGGAGAGCCGGACGCCGGAGTGGCGAGGAGGACGGGCGGAGTCGGTAAATATGTACGCGCGTGCCGGAGCGGGCAATCACACGCTGCACGGGACTGTCGGTCAGGTTGAACGTAACGCTTATGGAGGGGCTGTCAGCCAGGCGCTACGCTGGGCCTCTAGATCCGAACGAGGTAAGCCACCGTAGCAGGCGTGACCCATTAGACTCCGATGACAGCCGCGCCGTGGCACGGATGGAGTCGCCTCCGCAGAGAGAACGAAGTATCGCAACGCAGGTATCGCTAGCAAGAATGCTAAGGCCTCTGATGTTTTGTCGCTCAAGCATATAGGGGATAGAAGTAACAGGGCCGGCCGCTTCTGCGACCGGCCCCCATTCGTTTCACTTCACCAGTCGCAGCCTCTCCCGGCCGTCGCTTGAGAATGGCAGTGTCTCTTGCCCGCCCCCTGGGATTGAGCCGAGCACCAACCCGAAGACAAGTGCGTTCAATTCATCAACCGTCCACCCAAGTTGAGCCGCCAGTTCCCGCTTCCCAATCCCTTCCGCATGAAGAGCTCTGAACACCTTTGGGAACACCTGGGACATTTCGCGGGGGGCGCTATCAGGCTCCGCCACACGATAACCCGCCTTCTGGATTTCGATGCAGAGAGAACGGTAATTCCATTCACTGAGAATCCCCACCTCATGCATGCGGTGCGCAAGAGCGGCCAAGGAGACGTTCCAGTCCTTCTTTGCTTCAATAAGCCTGGGGATACTTGGAACCCTGGGCGCGTAAGTCGCAAAGCTGGAAACCGGCATCAGGAACGCCCCGGCAAAGGCATTCGCCTCAAGCTCAGCCTTTCGCCCCCCCGGCTCGCCATGCTGATGCAACACAAGGTGCGCAAGTTCGTGCGCAGCGTCGAAGCGGCTGCACTCTGACGACTTTTGGGTGTTCAGGAACACGAATGGAGTGCCATCGTGCCAAAACGAAAACGCGTTGAGTTCCCGACAATCCTCCGCCAGCGAGAACACGCGGATGCCTTTGAATTCCAGCAGGCTCACCATGTTCTTTATGGGCTTGTCACCCAAGCTCCACCGGGAACGGAGGGACAGCGCCGCTGCCTCAGGCTTGTTCTGATGATGCCGAAGATCCGGCACGTCGGGTTGGGGAAGTTCGAAGTTTTCCGTTAGGAAGTCATTCAGTTCCAGTGCCATCCTCGCACCAGCAAGCGCACGAGAGCGATCACCAGCGCGCAGCTTGCTCAAGGACCGGAAACTTACGGCCTCTAGCGGAAGATCCTCCGGATCTGGCAGGTAGAAGAAATGAACGGGTCGGGAGAGCGCCTTCGCTAGTGCGACAGCGTTCTCTGAAGTGGGGACCGTTGTCCCTTTCTCCCACTCAACTAAGCTCTTCTCGCTGCAGTCGACCAAGCGCGCCAGTTCGCGCTTGGTCAAGCCGCTCCGCTCTCTGGCGAGAGCGAGCCGATACCGGTTGAAATCGTCCATTTCACACGATCACGCCTGACGGCGAACAATATCAACGTCGAAGTCGTCTCCAGAGTCCGGACCACGCCTGCGAGGATCCGACCCATCACCCAGATCGTACGGCGGTAGCAGGAGCCGTGTCGCGCGCATCTCAGGTCGTCCGCCCTCGAAATGTGTTGGGGTGGACAGTTCCGCTCTGATCGTCTCCTCCGTCTCATTGACCAGCAGCACCCATGTGCGCGGCCCAAGATCCCCACGGTCGGCCGGGGTCGGAGCCATACCCAGCCCTCCGAGGAAGGTGAGCTGCGCGTTGAGGTTAACGGCAGCCTCCGTCATGCTTCCCTTCGGGGAGCGAGAGAGAGGATCGGTGCCGCCATCAATGCCGGTGTTCTCATCCCCGGAGGAAACCACGATGCAGTGCTTCCCGTCCGGGCTCACGATGCGCGCGTAATTCCCACCATCGTCCAGGGTCCACCCGTGAGCCCACAACTGCATCCGCAGCATCGCCGTGCCCTCAGCGTACCCGTTGAACGGGCCATGCAGCCGCGGGTGAAACTGAGACGTGTTCTCCCGGGCGGAGTGCCCAGCTTTGAGGCAGTTGTGAAGAAGCTCGATGCAGAGACCGGGACCAATCGCTGTGAGCTGAGCTTCTACGTCGACAGGGTTGGTGAAACAGCGGGCGAGATTCGACATCACAACTCCACAGGCTGGGGGTCTTCCATTTTTTCTCCCTCGATTGAGGGAGAAAAATATGAAGAGGTCAGATCGCGCGCAAGAAAAATCGTAAGGCGTTGCTGGCGTTTTTCTGCACACGCATATGCCGTAACGAGATAGACAGTGAGCCCGACAGGCACTCGCCCTTTATTACTACTTCTGCTTCCATCGTAGGAGAGGGGCCGACCTCATGCGCTCCACTCGCCTTCGACGTTCGCGAGCACCTCGCAGTCGCAGAAGCCGCCGTGCTCCCCCAACCAGGCGAGGACGGGTTCTTCGGGAACCGACCTCTCCCGGAGAAACTCGCGCGTGAGCCGGAGCGTGTGATCGCAGTCTTCGCTTTGCAGCCGCGAGTCGAGGAAGTCGAAGAGGACGGACAGTTCCGAACGGGGCAGCGGCAGGCGCGCCTCCGCTTCGGCGCGCTGCCGCTGCTTCACGTCGCGGAGCATGGCCTTGCGCTCCTCCTTGCCGGGCTTGTTTCCCATTGCATTCTCCCCTGTAGGTGACTCGCCGTATCGTACCTGATTCTCTACCTGCGCCACTCCCACCGGCCGGGCCCCACAGGCATGAGCCGCGCGAGCCGGCGGGCCGCCGTCCCCTCGGGCTCGCGCACGCCGTACACCGGGGAAGCCTCCACCGTCGGCTCGGGGAACGGAGACAGCACGCGGTGCCCGGGTCCGCGGACGGAGTCGACCACGCGCAGCACGTCGTCCTCCACCGTGATCTTGCGGCGGACGCGGACGCCGCCGGCCTCCAGCAACCCCGCGAATCCCGTCCCGTCCCAACGGAGGCAGCGGGCGAGCGCGCGGTCGTGCAGCTCGAACAGGGTGGGACCGCGCCGCGCCAGGCGCAGGGGCGGCTCCGTCCGCGGCGTCCAGTGCGCGGCGGCCGAGCGGTACCGTTCCCGTGCCTCCGGAAGCGCGGTGTACAGGTAGCTCCCCGGGTCGATCACCACGTCCGCGCCGTCGATGGCCAGCTCCACGGCGAGCTGGTCCTCGTGCGCGTGCCCGGCCAGCGCGATCTGGCCCCGCCCGCCGCAGCGGACCGCGATCCACAGCCGCGCGGAGCGCAGCACGTACACGCCGAAGTCGGGGAACGCCCACAGGCGCAGGTCTCGCCGGGCCCCGCCGCCGGGGAGCAGGATCTCGCACGACGCCACGTCGTCCGGCTCGCCCGGCTCCTCCGGCGCCGCGGCGACGATGCGCACGTCGGGCGCGGCCGGGAGCGCGACGGCGGGCTGCGGGCCGATCCACGCCGCCACCAGCGCCGCGGCGGGCTCCCGCGGATCCGCCGGGCCGCACAGGGCCGCCGCCACCGCCGCCTGCTCCGCCGGAGCCGGCGCGCCCGGGCGGAGCGGGAGGAAGCGGCCGCTGTCGTCGTCGCCGATGCGCGCCATCTCCCCGCCCGGCCGGACGAGCGCCGCGGCGAACTCCACCATGCGCCGGACGCGGAGGTCGTGGTCGCCGGGGAGCGACGGATTGGGCCGGAGCGGAGGGTGGCGCTTCCAATCCCGCGTGCGGGCCTCCCGGAGCGCCCGCGCCTTTTCCGGCGGGAGGCCCCGCACCAGCGCGGTCGCCCAGGCGACCATCTCCATGGCGAGGCAGTGGTACGCCGTGGACGCCTCGAACCCGGCGCCGTCGGGGGTGAACTGGAGCGCCGTCTCCGCCCCCAGCTCCTGGACCGACCAGGCGAGCCAGGCGTCGGTCTGCGGCGTGCGCGGCAGCCAGGCCGCGCAGAAGAGCAGACCGGCGACGTCGGCCAGGTAGTGGTTGCCGCGGACCTCCCGGTTCCACTCCAGGTGGGCGACGAGGTGCAGGGCGTGCTCCCGCACGGAGCGCCGGAACAGCTCCGCGAAGGCCGCGTCGAAGCGCACCCCCTGCGCGGCGAACAGGTCCCACGCCGCGAGCCAGCTCGCCACGCGGAGCGCCGCGTCCATCGGCATCCGCCAGTTGACCCCCCACCGCGGGGGGTTTGCCGCGATCCAGTCGAGCAGCTGGCCGCGGAACTCCTCCGCGTAGCGCCCCGGCGCCTCGAACCCGGGCTCGCCGGCCGCGGCCAGCGCGTGGGCGCACGCCAGCCGCGGCAGGTGCTGCATCCGCGACAATTCCCACGGCACCTTGACGTCCACCCCGGGGAGGTGCCCCACGGGGACGTCGCGCCACCACGTGGACTCGTCCAAGCGGAAGCCGCTCCTGAAGTCCAGCTGCCAGTCGATGGGCTGGTACCCGGCGGGGAGCAGCGCGCGGATCCGGTCCGACTCGCGCCGGTTGGCCCGGTCGATCCGCGGCCCCGGCCGCGGCGCCGACGGGTAGCGCCACCCCTCCACCCCTGGGGCTTCGGCGCCGTGGCGCACGACTACAGGCCCGGAGCCCAGAAGGTCGAACTCGTGGGCCAGGTCGCGCGCGCAGGCCGCCGCGAACTCCGGCGCGTGCGGGCGCAGCGCCTCCAGCGGGGGCGCGGGGAGGATGCGCAGCAGGGGCCCGGGCGCCGCGCTCTCGTACGACGGACGGAGCCGGTCCGCCAGCCGCCGCCACGCGTCGGCGCCCTCGCGCCGCGCGCGCTCCGCGGCGCGGCCGGGCCACTCGCCCGGCGGGAACTCCCGCAGCCGCCGCAGCGCCGCCGGGATCACCCCTCCCCCCGGAGCGCGGCGAGGGTGCGCCCCACGTGCGCGCGCCAGCTCCAGCGCTCGGTCGCGTCCCCGCGCGCCGCCGCGCCCAGGCGGGCGCGCAGCTCCGGGTCGTCCAGGAGCCGGGCGACGGCGTCCGCGAGCGCGTCGGCGTCCCCCGGCGGGACCAGCCAGCCGTTCTCGCCGTGGCGGACCACCTCCCCGATCTGGCCCAGGCCGGAGGCCACCACGGCGCGCCCCATCGCCAGGTACTCGAACAGCTTGGTGGGCGAGCCGAAGAACTCCGAGCCGTCCGGGTTTGGGACGTGTGGCGAGACCAGGACGTCGCAGGCGGCGAGGTGCTCGGCCCCCGCCTCCTGCGGCACCAGCCCCGTCCACGCCGCCGACTCCGCGGCGCCGCCGCGCTCCAGCGCCGCGCGCGCCGCCTCCAGCCGGGCCCCGCTCCCGATCATCAGCAGCCGCGCGCCGCGCAGGTCGGAGCGCCGGGCCAGCATCCGCCCCCAGGCGTCCGCCAGGACCTCCGCGCCGTGCCAGGGCCCGAAGGTGCCGATGAACCCCACCACGGGCGCGCCGCCCAGCCCGTACCGGGCGCGGACCCGGGAACCGTCCACGTCCGGCGAGTAGCGGTCCGGATCCACTCCGTTCGGGTTGACCAGGATCCGCTCCCGGGGGATCCCCGCGGCCTCCAGCCCGTCGCGGAGCGGCTCGCTGACCACCACCACCAGCTCCGCCGCGGCCAGGACCGCGCGCTCGATCCGCCCGGCGAGCGCCTCGTAGCGGAGCGGCCGGCCCCAGTGGCGGCCCATCCAGGCCGCGGAGCCGTTGAACTCCACCACCAGCGGCACTCCGCGCGCCAGGGCGAGCGAGGCGCCGGCGTAGCCGTGCGTGCCGCAGCGCTGGTAGAGGAAGGCGACGCGGCGCCCCCGCAGGAGCGCCGCCGCCCGCTCCTCGAACACGCGGTTGAAGGCCAGGTCGGGGAGCTCCGGGAAGTCCCAGAACTCCGCGCCGGGGCGGACCACGTGCTGCTCCAGCTCCGGGCGCACCAGGGGGAGCGGGTCCGTGGTCAGCACCGCGGGGGGCTCCCCCCACGCGTCCAGACCGTTCGCCACCCCCGCGACGTGGGCGACCGAGCCCCCCGCCGCCACGCCGAACCACAGGTCCGTGCGCAGGTAGACGGGCGCCCCGGGCCCGGGGACGCGGCGCCCCGGCGGCCGGGCGGCCAGCGCGCGCTCCAGCCGGTCCAGGTCGCGCTCCACGCCCCGCAGGAGGGCGCCGCGGCGGGCCAGGTCGCGCGCGAAGCGGGCGCCCCACGCGGCGAGCAGCGGCGCCCCCACCGGGCGGCGCTCCCCGGCGCCGTCCACGATCCAGGCGCGGCGCCCCAGCAGCCGCACCAGCAGCGCGGAAAGCAGCGGCCGGCGGAGGACCCCGGCGTCGTGGGTGTGCAGCTCCGCCTCGGCCGCGCGCCAGAGGCGGCCGGTGCGGGCCCGCCGCGCAGCCTCGTCCCAGGGGACCGCCCCCGGGCCCGCCGGGGAGGCGCGCTCGGGCCCGTCGCGGAGGATGCGCAGCGTCCCGCTCACGCGTCGGCCGGATCGCCGGCGCGCGCCGTCCAGAACGGGAGGAGCACCATCGGCACCAGCATCATCCCGGTCCCGCCCAGGTCGGAGAAGGGGCGGTACCCGGGGAGCTGCGCCATCGCCGTGGTGGCCAGCACGGGGACGGCCTGCACCGCCGCGCAGGCGAGGAGGAGCGCGTCCGTGCGCCGCAGGCCGGGGCGGAGCGCCAGGAGGAGCGCCGCGGCGACCGTGGCGCCCGTCACCCACGCCCCCGCGTGCGGGACCACCTGCTCGAACTGGCGCAGCTTGTTCGCGGTGTGCAGCGGCGAGAAGCTGGCCGGGTCCGCCAGGTAGATGGGCGCCGTCACCGCGGCGAATGCAGCCGCCGCCAGCGCGCCCACGCGCACGCCGCGCGCGCCCCCGGCGCGCGCGAGGCCGGCCAGGACCGGCGGGAAGAGGAGGACGAAGTTGGGCCGGGAGGAGAGCGCCACGCCCAGGAGCACCGCCGCGGCGGCGGCCGCCCGGCGGGAGGACCGGCCCCCGGCAGCCTCCATCGCCAGCACCACGGCGACGGTGACGTAGACGGCGTTGACGAACATGTCGCCCCCGCCCAGCAGGTCGCGCAGCGCCTCCGGGCAGAGCGCCACCGCCGCCGCGGCCAGCAGGAGCCCCGCGCCGCGGTCGCGCAGCGCGCGGCCCAGCGTCACGGCCAGCGCGGGGACCCAGAAGAGCACCTGGAGAGCGGCGCCGCCCAGCGCCACGAAGGGAGCGGCCAGGAGCAGCGCCCCCGGCATGGGCGTGATGGGGTTGTCCAGGTAGGTGCGCACGCGGTACGGGTGCTCTCCCGCGGCCAGGGCGCGCACCGCCAGGTCCAGCGCCTCGTCGCGGTCGCTCCCGCCGCCCAGCACGCCGGCGTCGGCCACCGGGTAGACCACCGCGAAGAGCGCGGCCAGGAGCAGCGTGAGCCCGCCCAGCCACAGGAGGTGGCGGGCGGCGAGGGCGCGCGCGGCGGCGCGGAGCCGGCCGGGGGGGACCCGCACGGCCGCCGCCACCGCCAGGGCGAACACGGCGGCGCCCGGCGCGCCGGCCCGTGCCCACACCGGCTGCAGCGAGGCGAGGAGGAGCACCGCCGCGAAGGCGGGTGCGGCGAGACCGGCGCGCGCGCCGCCCGCCGGGGATCCAGGAAGGGCCGCCGCCGTAGGGATCGAGGACATCGGGAGGTCCGGGAGGAGGCGCGCCGTTCGGAAGGCGCGAGTGCGGGCGCGGAAAGGTAAGCCGCGCCGTCGGCACGAACCAGGGAAGGCGGGGCCGCCCTACCCCGGCCGGCCCCGCGGCACCGCGGCGAAGTACCAGGTGGACACCATCCAGTGCGGCAGGAAGTCCGCGATGCGCGCGTTGGCGCGCGCCACCGCCTCGCCGCGCAGCAGGAAGCGCTCGCTGATCGGCGCGCCCACCCAGGCGCCGTTCCTCACCTCGGCGGGCTCCAGGGCCGCGGAGCGGAGGCAGCGGCGCAGCGCCGGCAGCGAAAAGAACTGCACGTGGCCGGAGGCGTGGTTGTACGGGAGCGCGTCGGCGGGGGGCGGCGGACGCGGGGCGCCCAGGCGGCGCAGGCGGCCGCCCAGGCGGATGGCGTGGCGGACGCCGGGGAGCCGGATCGCCCTGTGCTCCATCTCGAACGGCCCCCAGCCGTTGGGGACCGCACCCAGCACCAGCCCGTCCGGCGCGAGGCGGGCCGCGTGCTCGCGCAGCACGGCGGCCGGGTCGGCGAGGTGCTCCAGCACGTCGGCGTAGACCAGCACGTCGAACTCCACCCCCTCGGGCACCCGCTCGTGGAAGGTGGCCGCGGCGCTCCCGAAGCTCCGCCGGGCGTGCTCCAGCGACTCCGGGTGCACGTCCACCCCGTGGTAGCGGACGCCGGGGCCCGCCAGGAAGCGCGACACCGCCGCGCCGTTGCCGCAGCCGAAGTCCAGGAGCCGGACCGGGCGGCCGCGGGCGCGGCGGAACGCCTCCACCCGCTCCAGGAGGAAGCGGAGCTTCTTGGTGTGGCCGTACAGGTTCTCCGGGGGGAGCCCCGCCGCGCTCACCGCGCCCCCTCCGGCCGCACGCAGGTGACCGCCAGGCACTCGCGGCTGTCGGGGAGCAGGCGGAAGGCGAGCGCCTCCACGGGGCCCACCAGGGCCCGGTACTTCCACCCGCCGCGGCGCGGCGAGTAGTTGAAGGCGTGCTCCGAACGCACCTCCAGCCCGGCCAGCCCCGCCAGCTCGCGCAATTCCGCGCGGCTGAACTCGTGGTGGTGGCCGGTGAACGGCGTGTCCGACTCCCAGATCTCGCGCACGGACGGGAGCGGAGACACCCCGCGCAGCAGGTTGATGCGCTTTGGCCAGTGCGCCACGTTGGGGACCTCCAGGAACAGCGCGCCCCCCGGGGCCAGCCCGGCCGCCACGTTGGCCGCGAAGGCGCGCAGCGAGTGCGGGTAGTGCTCCAGCACCGCCATCACGGCGACGAAGTCGAAGGGCCCCTCCAGCGGCCGGTCCGGCTGGAAGGGGTCGTGGTCCAGCACGCGCACCCCCGCCGCCGCCGCCAGGTCGAACAGGCCCCTGAACGACGGGCCGTAGAAGCGCAGCGCCTCCGTCATGGTGACCGAAAAGCCGAGCCGCGCCAGCGTGGTCGCGAACACCCCCCAGAAGCCCCCCACGTCGCACACCCGCCCGCCGCCGTGCCGCTCCAGCTCCCGGTAGGCGCGGTGGTAGCGCTCCACCGACGCGTCCAGGTAGCCCCGGAAGTCGTAGCTCCCCGGCGCCCACCCGCGGCAGTGGCGGGCGAGCTCCTCCTGCATGGCGGGGCTCCACCGCCGCCACGCGGCGTCCACCACCGAGCGGTAGACGCGCCCGAACTCGCCGTGGCTCACCCGCCGGCCCTCCGGCGCCGCTCCCGGCGCAGGTACGCCACGCTGAACGCCAGCATGCAGGCGTACGCCACCAGCGACGAGACCGCCGCCCCGGTCCCGCCCAGCCGGGGGATCAGCCACAGGTTCAGCGCCACGTTGACCACGGTCGCCGCCGCCGGCGAGTACACCGTCACGGGCGGCATCCCGGAGGACGCCAGGTAGTTCATCAGCACGGAGTTGACGGAAAGCAGCAGCACCGCCGGCATCAGCAGGCGCAGCGGCGCCACCGCCGGGGCGAACTCGGCGCCGAAGAGGAGGAGCACCGCCGGCCCGGCGAGCAGCGCCCCCAGGATCGCCGCCCCCACCATCACCGCGGCGAGCCGCGGGAGCACGCGCGCCACCACGCGCCACCGCTCCTCCGGGTCGCGCATCGCCGACAGGCGGGGGAAGAGGATGGTGCCGAGCGCGGTGGGGACCACGCCCAGCACCATGGCGACCGAGACCGCGGCGGCGTAGTAGCCGGTCTCCCGCGAGCCGTGCACCCGGTCCAGGATCAGCAGGTCGGTGCGCTGCACCAGGTAGGCGAAGCAGCCGGCCGCGTACCCCTTGAGCCCGTAGCGCAGCGTGGAGCCGAGCAGCTCCCGCGACGGCCGGGTCCGGCCCCGCAGGTACGGCCGCAGGCGGGCGAGCGCCGCGCCGGAAGCGAGCACGACGCCCAGCACGGTCCCGGCCAGCAGCGCGGTGACCGTGGCGCGGCCCGCCGCCACCAGCGCCGCCGCCCAGGCGAGCCCCAGCAGCGCCAGCCCCGCCTCCAGCTTGTTGCAGGTCCGGAAGTCCTCCAGCCCCAGGAGCACGCTCTGCAGGAGGAGGTAGGCGAGCGAGAAGGGGACCGCCGCCAGCGCGAGCACCATCGGCAGGCCGTACAGCGGCGCGTGCTCCGGCCAGCGATAGAACACCCCGAAGCAGACCGCCGCGATCGTCCCCCCCAGCCCGAAGGCGACCAGCAGGCTGTTCGCGACCAGGAGCGGCACCCGGCCGCGGCCCCGCGCCGCGTGGAAGGTGTTGGACGCGTGCAGGCCGAACGTGCCGAACTGGACGGCGAGCCCGGTGACCGCGCCGGCCACGCCGTAGTAGCCGCGCCCGGCCGGTCCCAGCGCCCGCGCCACCAGCACGTTCGCCACCACCGCCAGCCCCAGCAGCAGGACGCGGGTGCCCAGCGTCTCCAGCACCAGGCGGGCGAGCGGCGAGCCCCGGCGCGGGAGCCACGGCGCCCGGGTCCGGGCCGGCGGGGCCGCGTCCACGGGCGCGCTCACGCCAGGTGCTCCCTCCACCAGAGCGCCAGGTTGAGGAGGTACCACGTCCCCCGTCCGTCCCCCCGGTCCAGCGTGCGCCGCACCTCGCGCACGTCCAGGAAGTCGGTGTCGCGGCAGAAGCGCTCCAGCTCCGCGCGCGCCACCTGCCCCAGCCGGCCGGAGGACCACTCGTGCACGGGCACGCCGAACCCCTGCTTCGGCCGGCGGATCACCTCGTCCGGGACCAGGCCGCGCACCGCCCTCTTGAGCAGGTGCTTGAGGTCGCCCCCGCGGGTCTTGGCGGCCGCGGGGATGCTGAAGGCCAGCTCCACCAGCCGGTGGTCCAGGAAGGGGACCCGCCCCTCCACCCCGGCGCCCATGCACATCTTGTCCACGCGCATGAGGAGCAGCTCCGGGAGGCGCATCCGCAGGTCCAGGTACGACATCCAGTGCAGCGGAGACGGCTCCCAGGCCGCCTCCAGGAAGCGCTCGCGCACCGGCCGGACCGCCTCCCACGAGGTGAGCCCGGCCGGGAGCCGCCGGAGGAGCGCCGGGGAGAGCAGGGCCCGCTTGCGTGCCTCCCCGAAGGCCTCCGCGCCGCCCCAGAAGAGCGGCAGCCCCGCCGCGCCGCGCCGCAGCAGCTCGTACGGGTGCGAGCGCCCCTTGCCGCCCAGGCGCAGCGCCAGCAGGCCGGCGCGCTTCGCCGCCGCCGGCACCGGGAGCGCGTTCCACCGCTCCAGCTCCAGGGCGCGCTTCCAGCCGGGGTAGCCCCAGAACAGCTCGTCCGCCCCCTCGCCCACCTGCGCCACCACCACCCCCGCCTCCCTCGCCATCCGGGCCAGGTAGTGCACCGGGACGCACACCGGGTCGGCGATCGGCTCGTCCTGCAGCCGGACCATCTCCGGGAGGAAGTCCAGGAGGTCGTCCTCCGTGAGCCGCCGCTCGTGGTGCTCGGTGCCCAGCGCCGCGGCCACGCGGCGGGCGTGGCCCAGCTCGTCGGGGGCGCTGGGGTGGTCGCCGGCGTAGCCGACGGAAAAGGTCTTCACCGGCCCCGCGCGGTCCGCCGAGAACAGGGCGGCGTTGGCGCTGGAGTCGATCCCTCCGGACAGGAAGACCCCCACGGGGACGTCGCTGACCTTGCGCAGGCGGACCGATTCGGTGAGCTCGTGCAGCACGCGCTCGGCCAGCTCGCCGTCGCCCGCGCCGCGCAGCGGGCTCACGTGGTCCCACACGTCCCACCAGCGGCGCTCCTCCACCCGCCCTTCCGCGTCCACGCGCAGCAGGCACCCGCCGGGGAGCTTGCGCACCCCGGCGAACAGGGTGTCCGGCCCCGGCGTGGTGAGAAAGGACAGGTAGTGGTACAGCGCCGCCTCGTCCACGGCGCGGGGCTGCCCGGGGTGCCGCAGCAGCGCCTTGATCTCGGAGGCGAAGACCAGCCCCCGCGGGTGCAGGGCGTAGTACAGCGGCTTGACGCCCACCCGGTCCCTCGCCAGCCACAGCTCCCGGCTGCGGCCGTCCCAGAGCGCGAAGGCCCACATCCCCCGGAAGCGGTGGAGCATGTCGATCCCCCACTCCTCGAAGGCGTGCAGGATCACCTCGGTGTCCGAGTGGTCCGTCCGCCAGCGCCGGCGTCCCGCGCGGTCCAGCTCGCGGCGCAGCTCGGCGTGGTTGTAGATCTCGCCGTTGAAGACCAGGCGCAGCCGCCCGTCCCCGCCGGCCATCGGCTGCGCCGCGGCGTCGGACAGGTCGATGACGGCCAGCCGGCGGTGCCCCAGCCCCACCGAGCCGTCCTCCGACACCCACGTCCCCGCGCCGTCCGGCCCCCGGTGCGCCATGGCGTCGCGCATGGCGTCCACCCGCTCCCGGGGGACGGGCGCGGCCCCGGGGAACGCCAGCTCCCCCGCGATCCCGCACATCTACGCGCCCGCCGTCCGCATGGCCGCGAGGCGCTCCGCGAGCGGGGCGCGCTCCCGCAGGCGCGCCATGGCCCGCTCCCCCGCGCGGATCGCGGGCAGCTCCACCCAGCGGCGGCTCGCCGCGGCCATGGCGAAGGCGCACGCCAGGTTCAGCGGAAAGGCCTGCAGGACGCCCAGCGGAGCGCCCTCCGCCATCTGGGGCATGAACAGGATGTGCCAGAGGTACAGGCTGTACGAGATCCCGCCCAGGCGGCGCAGCGGCTCCCACTCGAGGATGCGCGCGGGGAGCGCGCGCGGGTGGAGCACGGTGCCCGCCAGCAGGGGCGGCACCAGGAGCGCGCTCCACAGGAAGCCGGGCCACGCCAGCCAGACCAGCGCCGCGTACACCCCGGCCACGCACGCCCAGGCGGCGGGGCGGAGCGCGCGCGCCAGCAGGGCGCGCCGGGCGGGATCGTCCAGGAGCAGCGCCATCACGCACCCCCACAGCAGCCCGTCCAGGCGGACGTCAGTGCGGTATTCCGAGGTGTAGGGGGCCAGCCCCAGCCACGCCGCCCCCCAGTGGTGGTGCCCGTCCAGGTACCTCCACGCCGCGGTCGCCCCCGCCGCGGCGAGCAGCCAGGGGAGCAGGCCCCGCCCCCGGCGCCAGGCCAGGAGGAGCGGAAAGAGGAGGTAGAAGTGCTCCTCCACCGCCAGGGACCAGAAGTGCCCGGTGTAGCGCCCCGCCCCCCCGTCGAAAAAGACCGGCACGTAGTTCCTGAAGAACAGGAGCGCCGCCCCCCACTCGCGCGGGTGCACCGGGAGGACCCCCGCCGCGCCCAGGGCGCCCACGGCGGCGAGGTAGGCGAGCGCCGGGACCAGGATGCGGAAGCCGCGGCGCAGGTAGAATTCGCCCAGCGAGATCCGCCCGGCGGCGCGGAGCTCGTCCAGCAGGCGCGTGCAGATCAGCAGGCCGCTGAGGCCGAAGAAGAGCGCGACGCCGTACCTGCCCAGGTACACCGCGTGCACCCACCCCTCGGGCAGCTTCCCCGCGTGCAGGAGCGGACCGACCGCGTGGGCCGCCACCACCATCGCGACCGCGACCCCGCGCCACCCGTCCAGGGTGGGGATGCGCGCCGCGCCGGGCGGCCCCGGAGCCGCGCGCGTCACCTGCGCACCACCACGTTGCCGAGCACCAGCACGTCCAGCCCGCTGCGGCGAAAGGTGCCGAAGGCGTCCGCGGGGGTGGCGACGATGGGCTCGCCGCGGAGGTTGAAGCTGGTGTTCATCAGCACCGGGACCCCGGTCGCCTCGCCGAAGCGCGAGATCAGCCCGTGGTAGCGCGGGTTCCACTCCCTGCGCACCGTCTGCAGGCGGCCCGTCCCCAGGTGGTCGACCGCCGGGGCGAGCCGCCCCGCGTCCTCCTTCCAGGGGTGGACCGCCAGCATGAAGCGGGCGGTCCAGCACCGCTCCGGGTCGGGGATCCCGTCGAAGAAGTCGCCCGCGCGCTCCTCCAGGATCGCCGGGGCGAAGGGGCGGAAGGGCTCGCGCATCTTGATCTTCTCGTTGACCACGGCCTTCATCCCCTCCCGCCGCGGGTCGGCCAGGATGCTGCGGTTTCCCAGCGCGCGCGGGCCCCACTCGAACCTCCCCTGCGACCACCCCAGCGCCCTGCCGTCCACCAGGTCGTCCGCCAGCCGGTCCAGCATCCGGTCCTCGTCGCCGTACACCTCGTAGCGGACGCCCTGCGAGTCCAGGAACGCCCGGGTCTCGCCCTCGCCGTACTCCCGGCCCAGGTAGGCGTCCTCCATCACGTACGCCCGCGGCATCCCCAGCACCACGTGGTACACGTGGAGCGCCGCGCCCACCGCTCCGCCCGCGTCCCCCGCCGCGGGCTGCACGTACAGCTCTTCGAACCCGGCCTCGCGCAGGATGCGCCCGTTTGCGACGCTGTTCAGCGCCACCCCGCCCGCCATGCACAGCCGGGTCTCGCCCGTGCTGCGCCGCAGGTGCGCCGCCATGCTCACCAGCGTGTCCTCCACCACCCGCTGGATGCTGGCCGCCACGTCCGCGTAGTACTGGTTGCGCTCCAGCTCGCCCGGGGCGGCGGAGCGCCCCGGGTGGGTGAGCCGGGTGAAGAACTCCGCGCGCGGGTCGCGCGGCGGGCCGAACAGCTCCACGAAGCGGCGGGAGTAGGTGTGCTCGGAGGACCGGTGGAAGGCGAAGAAATCCATGTCCAGGCGGAAGGAGCCGTCCTCCGCCACCCGCACCACCCGGCGGACCCGCTCCTGGTACCTGGGCTCGCCGTACGGGGCCATCCCCATCACCTTGTACTCCCCCTCGTTCACCTCGAACCCCAGCCAGGCGGTGAACGCGGAGTACAGCAGCCCCAGCGAGTGCGGAAAGCGCGTCTCGCGCGTCAGGGAGATCGAGTTGCGCCCCTCCGCCCCCCACGCGGCCGTCGCCGTGCCCGCCGCGCTGGTGGTCCACTCCCCCACCCCGTCCACCGTCAGCACGGCGGCGCTCGCGAAGGGCGAGCAGAAGAACGCGCTCGCCGCGTGCGCGGCGTGGTGGTCGGTGAAGAGGATGCGCTCGGGGGCGATCCCCAGCTCCTTCTGGATGGTCGCCTTCACCCACAGCTTCTCGTCCAGCCAGGAGATCATGGCCTCGCCGAAGCTCCGCCACGAGCGCGGAAAGGACCGCAGGGCCGTGGTGAGGATGCGCTCGAACTTGACCAGCGGCTTCTCGTAGAACACCACGTAGTCCAGCTCGCCCGCCGCGATGCCGGCGCGCTCCAGGCAGAAGTCCACGGCCCGGCGGGGGAACCGCGGATCGTGCTTGCGCCGGCTGAAGCGCTCCTCCTCGGCCGCGGCCACCACGACGCCGTCGCGGACCAGCGCCGCCGCCGCGTCGTGGTAGAAGCAGGAGATCCCCAGGATGTGCATCAGAACTGGTCGCGCGCCCGGCGCAGCTCCGTGGAGGCCGCGGGGCGCGGCAGCCAGAAGGTCGCGGCGGGCCCGTCCGCCCGGCGGTCGCCGAGCAGGCGGGCCAGGAGCGCGAAGGGGGGGAGCACGCCGAAGTAGAAGAAGCCCATCAGCATCCGCCCCTGGAAGCTCCCCATCCGCGCGGCGAAGCGCTTCCACGCCGCCTGGGGGCCGGCCCCGTCCCCGGCGTGGGCGGACGGGACGTCCGGGGAGGCCTCGCGCGGCCGGAGCGCCGCCGCGGCCGCTCCCAGCGCCGCTCCCGCGAGGAGGCCGGCGGCCGCGGCGGCCCAGCGCCCCTCCGGCGCCCACAGGAGCACGGCGGCCCAGAGCGCGGCCACCGCGACGAGGTCGCCCGGGCCCGGCGCGATCCTCCTGGCCCCGGCCGCGAGGACGCTGCCGCCGGAGTATCCCGCGAGGGCGAGGAGGGCCGGCAGGGCGGCGCCCGCGACGTCCACGCGGCCCCTAGAACAGGGTGTAGATGAAGGGGCCGGCGGCCGACCCCTGGGCGAACACCAGCAGGGCGCCGAAGGCGAGGAGCATCAGGACCATGGGGATCAGCCACCAGAGCCTGCGCTGCCACAGGAAGCCCAGCAGCTCGCCCACGATCCCCAGGCGGGCGGAAACGTCTCGGAGGGCCATGTCCTTTTCGCGGCGGGGTCGGGGGATGCGGGGGGTCGGCCGGCGGCGGCGCCGCGGGAGCGTCGGTTCGGGCCGGCGGGGCCGGCGGCGGAGGCGTCCGGGAGCGGAGGTGAGGAGAATAGTCCGATCCCGCGCGCACGCAAGGGCCGCCGCCGCGGGGGCAGCGGCCCTTGCGGAAGCCGCCGGGACGGTTAATCTCACGCCCCGCTCCGCCGAGCCGCACCGCCTCCGTCCGGCAGCCCTCCCATGCGCCGCAAGCAGCTGCTCTTTTACGCGATCCTGGTGGCGCTGGTCCTCGCCCTGACGGAGGCCGCGTCCGCGGCCGCGTGCGCCCTCCTGGTGCGGCGCGGGTGGATGGCGCAGCTCCCGCGGCTCTCGGACGCGCAGGTGCGCCTCTACCTGGCCCGGCGCAACCCGCTCCTGGGGTGGGGCCCGGCGGTGGACGGCGCCGAGCGGGTGGCGCGGCTGCAGCCGCGCCCCGACCCGGCGTTCCCGGACACCGCTCCCGCCTGCGCCGCGGCGTACGGGGAGTCGTTCACCGCCGGGTCCGAGGTGGGCGAGGACGGGGCGTACCCGCACGTCCTGGGGGTGGAGCTGGGGTGCCGCGTGGCCAACTACGGGGTGGGCGCCTCCGGCTCGGACCAGGCGCTGATGCTCGTCCGGGCACAGCGCCACCTGGACCGGGCGCCGGTCGTGGTCCTGGGGCACATCTCGGAGAACGTCCTCCGCAACGTCAACCAGTACCGCGTGCTCCTGTACCCGGACCAGGAGCTGTACTTCAAGCCGCGCTTCCTCCTGGGCCCGCGCGGCGAGCTGCGCCCGGTGCCCGTCCCCGTGCGCACCGCGGCCGACCTCCGCGCCCTCCCGGACGACCCGGAGCGGTTCCTCCCCCACGACGCCTTCCTGGCGCGCGTCCGGCCGGGCTTTCCGTACACCGCGGCCCTGGTCCGGTGGGCCCTGGGCGACTTCCACGTCCGCGCCCAGCTCGCCGGGATCCCGCGCCACCTCCCGTTCTACGACCCGGGGCACCCGGCCGGCGGCCTGGCGCTGACGACCGCGGTCCTGTCCACCTTCGCCCGCGAGGCCGCGGCCGACGGGCGGCGCCCGCTGGTGGTGCTGATGCCCGTGGGGCGCGACCTGGTGTACGCGCGCCGCACCGGCCGCTGGCCCGACCAGCCGCTCGCCGACGCGCTCGCCCGCGGCGGCGTCCCCGCGCTGCACGCGGGCCCGGAGATGCTGCGCCGCATCGGCCCGGACACGGACCCGTGCACCCTGTTCGCCGACTGCAGCTCGCACTACAACGCCGCGGGCTACCGCCTGTTCGCGGAGGTGGTGCGGGACCGGCTGCGCGCGGACGGCCTCTTCCCCGCCCCGCCCCCCGTGGCCCGGTGAGCCCCCGCGCCGGGCTCGGCCTGTGGAGCGCGTACCGGCTTGGGGTCCGGCTGGGCTCGCGCTGGCCCCGCCCCCTGCGCGGCAGGCTGCGCCGCCTGGCGGGGCTGGTGCGCTATCCGCCCAACCTGGTCGCCTGGCTGACCCCCATCGACTACGTGCGCTGGCGGGAGCTGGAGTTCGCGCTGGCGGCCGTGCGGCGCTTCATGCCCGCCCCGCGCGCCGTCCTGGACCTGTCCAGCCCCAAGCTCCTGCCCGTCACGCTGGCGGCGGCGCTCCCCGGCGCCCGGGTCCGCGCCACCGACATCGTGGACGACGAGGTGCGCTGGGCCGCCGCCGCCGCGGAGCAGCTGGAATTGCCCAACCTGGCGGCGGAGCCGGCGGACGCGCGGGCGCTGCGCTACCCGCAGGGCGCCTTCGACCTGGTCACCTCGGTGAGCGTGTTCGAGCACATCGCCCCCGAGGCCGACGGCGACGTCCCCGCCGCGCGCGAGCTGGGGCGGGTCCTGGCGCCCGGCGGCGTGGCCGTGCTCACCGTGCCCTTCGCGCGGGAGTATTTCGCCGAGTACCGCGAGGGCGCCGTGTACGAGCGCGCGGCGGAGCAGGGCGAGCGGATCTTCTTCCAGCGCTTCTACGACGAGGCCACGCTGCGCCGCAACGTCGTGGAGCCGTCGGGGCTGGAGGTGGCGTCGCTGGAGTTCGTGGAGGAGCGCTGGTTCTCCGCCGACCCGCACACGCGGATGGCCCACTACGTCAACGCCACCGGCCGCCAGAAGCTGTTGTGGGGCCTCTGGTACTATCCGCTCTCCCGGGTCTTCCTGTCGCCGCCCCGTCCGCTGGCCGAATGCCGCAAGCCGTACCTGGCGTGCCTGGTCCTGCGGAAGCCTCTTTGAACTGCTCGAACGGCGGGGTCGGGCGTGCCCCCGGCTGCGCCGGGGTCGGGCTTCGGCTCCGTAACGCACGGTACAACTGTGCGTAACGGAGTCGAGCCCCGGCGGAAACTGCCCCGCCGGGTCTCGCCCCTTCGGGCCGAAATCCCTCACGCGACAGGCCCCCTCCCCAACCCTTCCCCCGCAAGCAGGGGAGGGGCTTTTCTCGTGCCTGACACAGACACGGGTCTTGCGCCCGCAGCGGCCCCCACCCGGCGGCCTGAGAGCCGCCACCCTCCCCCGTGCCGGGGGAGGGCTTCCTGACCCTCGGCATCGAACTCGACCGACACACCGTCGTGCTCCCCCTCTCCCCTTGTGGGAGAGGGGGCCGGGGGGTGAGGGGTAGCCCCTCGCGCCGGAGCCCGCCCCGGCACTCCGTCGTTCTCCCCTCCCCCTTGCGGGGAGGGGGTCGCCGTCGCGTGAGTTCACACCGTCTGCGCCGACCCTGTCGCATGAAACATTTGTAGTGCGGCTAAGGTGCCTTCCCGGCTATAGATGCGACCTTTGAGTTCGTTCTGAACCCGGGGTTGTTTCTATTCAGGGATTTCGGCCCGGAGGGGCGAGACCCCGCGGGGCAGTTTCCGCGGGGGCTCGACTCCGTTGCAGACGGTCGTTTCGTCTGCTACGGAGCCGAAGCCCGACCCGAGCGCCAGCGAGGGGCACGCCCGAACCAGCAGTCGTCCAGGCCGTTCAAAGCCGTCTCAGAACCCGGTACAGCGGCTCCGGCAGCGACGCCAGCAGACCCCGCTTCCAGAACCCCGGATCCGCCAGCGACGCCGGGTCGTGCCGGAGCGCGTCCCGCAGGCAGCGGAGACACCCCGCCCGGTCGCCGAAGCCGAAGTGGGCGTCCGCGTGGCGGCGCGCGTGGCGGGCGTACACCCGCCCCCGCAGCGCACGGTGCTCCGGCGCCAGGAGCGGGTCCGCGAACACCTCGTCCAGGATGCGGCGCTCCGACTCCTCGGCGCGGCGGGTGCGCTGGAGCGCCGAGTGCAGGTTGCGGCCGTGCACCCGGTAGGCGGCGAGCGGCGCGTCCACGAAGGCCACCGGGTGGCGCCGCGCGATCGCCAGCCAGAGCCGCCAGTCCTCCGAGTACGGCACCTCCTCCGAGAACGCCCCGCCGATCAGCTCCAGCGCCCCGCGCCGGAAGAGCGCGCCCGCCGGGGGGACGAAGTTGTCGAACAGGAGCCAGGGGAGCGGGTCGCCCCGGAAGCCGTCCGGGTACGGGATGTCGGCGCCGCGCTCGCTCGTCGTCCGCCCCTCGGCGTCCACCAGCCGGCAGGCGGTGTGCACCATCCCCACCCCGGGGTGGGCGTCCAGGACGGGGACGGTCCGCGCCAGGAACTCCGGGTCCCAGAAGTCGTCCGCGTCCACGCGCGCCAGGTACTCGCCGCCGGCGCGGCGCAGCCCCGCGTTCACGGCGGCGACGTGCCCGCGGTTGCGCTCGTGCGCCACCAGCACCACCCGCGGGTCGCGCAGGAAGGAGGCGACCGCCTCGCGCGTGCCGTCCGTGGAGCCGTCGTCCACCACCACCACCTCCAGGTCGGCGAACCCGCGCTGGCCCAGCACGCTCTCCAGGCACGCGCCGACGTAGGCGGCGTAGTTGTACGCCGGGACGACCACCGAGACCCGGGGCACCTACCGCGCCCCGTCCAGCGCCGCGGCGATGCGCTCCGCCTGCCGCCGGCGGGAGTACCCGGCGATGCGCTCCGGGCGCGGCGCGTACGGGATCCCCCGCCCCGCCTTCCATGCCGCGTGCCACCCGGCAAGCACCTCCGCCAGCTCGGCCGCGCCGTCGACGGTCACGCCGCCCCCGGTGTCGCGCAGCACGTCGTCCACGAAGTCGCCGTCGGCGGGAAAGGCGAGGACGGGGCGGCCGGCGGCAAGGTACTCCCACAGCTTGGACGGGTAGCTCAGCGTCCCCCGCCGGCGCTGCGAGGTCAGGTTGAACAGGAGCAGCGCGTCGCTCGCGCGCTGGAGCCGCACCGCCTCCCCGGGGGACACCCGGGGGCGGACGTCGCACACCCGCGCGCAGGGGCGCCCCGCCACCAGGGCGCGCAGCCGGTCCTCGCAGCGCGATCCCACCAGCGCCACCTCCAGGTCGTCGGCGGCGCCGGGGCGGGCCGCCAGGAGCCGGTCCAGGGCGTCGAAGAGCATCTCCGGGCGCTGGTCGCCGGGGTAGAGCGACCCCACGTGGGCCAGGCGCAGCCTGCCGTCGTCCCGCGGCGGGGGCGCCTGGGCGAAGTCCTCCTCGTCGTAGCCCACCACCACCACCTCGCCCGGCACGCCGTACAATTCCTCCACCAGGCGCGCCATCCGCGGCGACACCGCCAGGGCGCGCGACGCGGGCGCCAGCCAGCGGCGGTGGAGCGCCGTCGCCAGCGCGCGGCGGTGCGCGGTGCCGTGCCAGTCGCCCGGGCCGACGTAGAAGTTGTACAGGTCGCCGAAGAGCGCCACCCAGGGGAGGCCCGTGCGCCGCGCCAGCCGGCCCGCCACCCGGTGGTTCACCTCCGGCGGGCAGCTGCTCAGGATCGCCTCCGCCCCGTGCTCGCGGACGGCGCGCGCCCCGGCCTCCACCGCCCCGTCGATCCACCCCACGAGGTCGTCCGGGTAGCGCCCGAAGAGTGGCCACGCCGCCGACAGCGCCTTCCGGACGGGGGTCGCCAGCATCCGCCCGGCCGGGTGGGCGCCGGGCGCGGTGGCGCGGCCCAGCCGGTCGTGCAGCGACAGGAGGGCGCCCCGCGGCTCGGCGCGCGGCGCCGTCGCCACCGGCACCCCGGGCGCCTCGTCCACGTACGCGAGCCCCCACCGCGCGTCCTCCGCCGCCGGTCCCTCGCTCCAGTCGCGGGACAGGACGACGGGGCTCCACCCGCGGGCGGGGAGGTGGCGGAGGTACCCCGCGAGCTGCTTCACCCCCACGTTGTGCACGGGGAGGAAGTGGTAGCTGACGACGAGGACCGTTTTCAGGGCGCGCGCTCCGGCACGGCGAGGTAATTTTCCCGCGGCTCCACCGCTCCCTCCGGCCGGGCAACGTGGGCGACGCGCCACCCGGCGAGCAGCTCCCGCAGCTCCGCGTCGGCGATCTCCCCGCGCGGGCCGGCCGCCGCCTCGAAGACGATCGCCCGGGGCGGCCGCTCGGCGAGGAGCCGGCGGGCGCCGCGGAACACGTGGGCTTCCCAGTCCTCCACGTCCACCTTCATCAGCGTCGGCGCCTCCACGCCCGCCTCGAACACCAGCTCGTCCACGGTGCGGCACTCCACCTCGCGGGTGGCCCCGGTGGAGGTGCCGCGAGCCAGGCTGGAAAGCCCCCGGTTGGCCGTGGGGGCGAGGTGCAGCGCCCGCCGCTCCCGGCGGTCGCCCAGCGCATAGGGGTGCACCGTCCAGCGGCCGCCGTTGAGCCCCAGGGTGTGGCGGAGGACGGCGGCGTTCCCGGGGTCGGGCTCGAAGGCGTGCACGGCGCGGAAGCGGGGATCGATCGCGCCCCGCACCGCCACGGTCCCCACGTTGGCGCCCACGTCCCAGAGCACCTCGCCGCCGACCGCGTGGGCGGCGAGCGCGGCCCACACCTCGGGCTCGTACGCGCCATGGGTGAAGACGCGCCCCGCCACCACGTCGCGCTCGTCCACCGTGATCCACCCCCGCTCCGCGTACGGCAGGGTGAGGCGGCGGTACCCCTGGAGCCTCCGCAGCCCCCAGTAGACGCGCAGCTTCGCGGGGTGATCCGGCCCCCGGTAGTAGGCCCGCAGCAGGCGGGACAGCCACCTTCCGAGCGGTGCCGGCTCCCGCGGCGCGCCCACCGGACCCGCGCTCACGGCCGCGCCGGGCGGGCCAGCGCCCGCCGCAGCCCGCCCCACCAGAAGCGCGACCACAGGACGTCGGGGTAGCGGACCGGGAGCCGCGCGATCGCCGCGAGCGGGCGGGCGGCCCCCTCCAGCGCCTCGCCGACCGCCGCCTGGGCCTCCATCCGCCGGAGGCGCGACGCCATCCGGGCCCACTCGCCGCGGCGCCAGAGCGGCCGGCTCTCGCGCACCACCCGCCGCGCCTCCTCCCCGAAGGCGGCGGGGTGCGCCGTGGTCTTCGCCGACGGGTGCCGCAGCGCCGTGGCCAGGCGCGTGGCGGTCTCGGCGGTCCGCAGCCGTCCGCGCAGCCGCAGCGCCACCCGCAGGTACAGCTCCCAGTCCATCACGTAGTGCAGGTCCTCCCGCATCCCGCCCACCTCCCGCAGCGTCGCCGTGCACAGGAAGGTGGCGGGCTGGGCCAGGACCACCGCGTGCGGCCGGAGAAAGTCGGTGGGGCGCCGCGGCGCCCGCGGGCGCCAGTCGTGCACCACGCCGCGGCTCGCGGCGTCCAGCGTCAGCCCCCGCCCCGCCAGCAGGTGGGGGCGCTCCCGCGCCCACACGCTCCCCACCTCGTGCAGGGCGCCGGGGGCGAGCTGGTCGTCCGAGTTGATCCAGTTGAAAACCTCGCCCGTAGCGGCGGCGAGCCCCTTGGCGATGGCGTGCGTCTGCCCGCGGTCGGGCTCGCTCGCCCACCGCGTCAGCCACGGCCCGTAGCGCCGGAGGGTCTCCAGGGTCCCGTCGGTGCTCCCCCCGTCGAACACCAGGTACTCCAGGGCGGGATAGCCCTGGAGGAGCACGGAGCGCAGCGTCTCCTCGATGAAGCCGGCCTGGTTGAAGGAGGGCGTCACCAGGGTGATGCGCGGCCACGGCGAGCCGTCGGGGAGCGTGGCGGGGGCGGGCGGGGCCGCCTCCGTCCACGGCCACCCCGTGCGCCCCGGGGGCGGCGGGGGGAGGTCGCGGAGCGTGGGGATGCCCGTCACGCCAGGGCCTCCGGCGCGGGCAGCGCCCGCATCGCCGACCGCAGCGCCCGCGCCACCTCCTCCGGCGGCACCTCGGCCACGCAGCGGACGGTCTCGTACCGGCAGCTCCAGCCGCACCCGAAGCACTCCAGCGGGACGGTGCAGACGTGGTTGCGCGCGGGGTCGCCCCAGGGCTGGAAGCGCCCCCAGTGCCCGCCGCCCACGATCCCCACCGTGGGGAGGCCCAGCGCCACGGCCACGTGGAGCGCCCCGGCGTCGGGGCCCAGGAACAGGTCGCAGCGGCGGATCCCCTCCACCATCTGCCGCAGGGTGGAGCGTCCGGACAGGTCCGTGACGCCCGCCACCCCGGGCTCCGCCGCCAGGAGGCCGCCAAGCTCCGCGCAGAGCCCCGCTTCCCCCGCGCTCCCGAACAGCACCACCCGCAGCGGGGCCTCCCCGGCCAGGGCGACGGCCCGGGCCAGCTTCGCCACCGGGTACAGCTTGCCGGCCGGCGCCGTCACCCCCGGCGCGATCGCCAGCGTCGCCGCGCCCTCGGCGCGCGGCACGGCGGCCTCCGCCCAGCGGCGGTCCTCCAGGGAGGTCCACAGCTCCGGGCGGAGCTCTTCCGGGGCGGCGTCGATCCCCAGCAGCGCCAGGAAGTCGCGGGTCACCCGGAGGTCGTGGTCGGCGCCGCGCCCCGGGTCCAGGCGGAGGACGCGGTCGTGGCGCCGCTCCGCGCGCCGCGCCCAGGCCCCGCCGGCGTTGGAGTCGTCGCCCGCGACGGCGAAGCGCCGGCGCGCGCCCGCCGCCCACGCCACCTGGTGGATCCCGTCCGTGGGCGAGCGCACCGGGACCAGGAGGAGGTCGGGGCGGAGCCGCAGGCGGAGCCGGGCGAAGCGGAGCGCCGCGTCCAGCTTCCCCCTCCCCGGAAAGCGCGGCAGGCCGTCCAGCAGCGGCTCGTGGAGCGCCTCCCAGTCCAGCACCCGGTCCACGTGCGGGCAGAGCGCGACCAGGTCGCGCACGTAGCGCCGCACGCACAGCGTGACCCGCGCGCGGGGGAAGCGCGCGCGCAGGTGGCGCAGCGCCCCGGAAAAGAGCACCACGTCGCCCAGGTTGTCGGGCCGCAGCACCAGCACGCTGCGGACCTCCGCGGGGTCAGGCGAGCGCCGCGCCGACGGCCGTGACATACGCGCTCCAGGTCTCGTCGCTCGCGGCGAGGAGGCGGTCCCGCGCCTCGCCGCCCCGGGCGATCCCCGTCTCCAGCTCGTCCAGCACCCGCTCCGCGGTGGCGTCCTTGACGTACAGCGCCGGGACGTCCACGGCGTCCACCATCAGGAGCCGCGTGTCGGTGCCGATCGCCACGGAGGGGATCCCCATCCCCGCCAGCGCCACCGACGCGTGCATCCGGTTGCACACCGCCCCCGCGGCCCCGGACACGGCCGCGAAGTACTCCCGCGGGGTGCGCGGGAGGAGGCGCGGGAGCGTCGGGTCCAGCCGCCCCGCCAGCTCGTGCTCCCGGTCCGTGTGGCACAGGAAGGCGACGCGCCGGCGCTCCTTGAGCCGCGCGACGACGGTGCGCATGGTCGCCTCCCACCCGCCGCCGTCCACCGCCTGGTCCCAGTCGTAGTGCCCCGCCCCGGCCATGTAGTTCACCAGCACCAGGCGGTCGTCGCGCTCCGCGGCGGCGTGGCCGCGGGGAGCCACGAACGCGGTGCAGCGCAGCAGGGGCACGTCGCCGCCCACCGACGCGTACAGCGCGCGGGCCAGCGTGTCGCGGGCGGTGGTGAGCCGGCAGTCGGCCAGGGAGCGCCGCACGTACGCCGCCTCGGCCGGGTCGTCGATCCGCTCGGCCCGGGCTTCCCAGGGGTAGCACGACCCCGCCGCCAGGTTCATCACCGGGATCCCGCGCGCGGCGACCCTCCCCACCACCTCGCGTATCAGCGGCCCGGCCCACTCGGAGCGGTGCGAGCCCGGCCAGAGCACCGGGGCGCCGCACTGCACCACCAGGTCGCACGCGTCGAAGCGCGACCACGGCAGCGGGTGCAGGAGGGTGCGGGCGAGCGACTGCGCCGGACCCTTGCCCCGGGGGAGGCGTAGCGCCAGGCGCACCGGGTGCCACTCCGGGTAGACGGTGAGCGGCCAGTGCTTGTCCACCATCACCCACTCGATCTCCCGGCCGCCCATCGCCGCGGCCACCACCCGCTTCACGCCCTCGCGGATCAGGTCGTCGCCGATGTTCCTGTCCAGGGTGGTGATCAGCCCCACCTTCAGCGGGCGCTTCATGACGGAACGGAACGGCTGGATTCGGGCGTGCCCCCGCTGGCGCGGGGTCGGGCTTCGGCTCCGTAGCGAACGATACTACCGTTCGCAACGGAGTCGAGACCCCAACGATACTGCCGTTGGGGTCTCGCCCCTTCGGGCCGGAATCCCTCACGCGGGGTTCGCGCTGGCGTCCGCTGGGGCCCCCTCCCCCTGGCCCCCTCCCCCGCAAGCGGGAGAGGGGGAGAACTGCACCGACCCCACCGTTGTCCCCTCTCCCAGAATGGCGCTTCACGCTTCGCGTGAACCGGATGAAGGGAGAGGGTGGCGAGCCTCAAGCGAGCCGGGTGAGGGCCCCAGCCGTTCTCCCCTCCCCCTGGGGGGGTGGGGCCGGGGGAGGGGGTCCGCCGTTGCCGTTGCAGGCTGTCCCCTATCCCCTGTCCCCTGTCCCCTCTCACGCCGCCTCCAGCACGCCGGCGCGGCGGGCCCAGTCCAGGGCCTCGGCCACGCCCCGGCGCAGCGGCACGCGCGGCGCCCAGCCCCAGGCGTCGCGGGCGGGGGCCAGGTCGTAGGCGCGGTGGACGCGGCGGCCGGTGCCGGTCATCAGGTAGGTGATCAGGTCCATCTGCCGCCGGCGGCGGTGGTAGCGCGCGCGGACGCGCAGGTACAGGGCGTCGCCGCGGCCCTGCCGCCGCGGCGGGACGATGCGGCCCAGCTCCGCGCCGCAGAGCGCGAACAGCTCGCCCATGGGGGCCCACTCGCCGGCCAGCGTGGCGGTGGCGGCGGGCGTCCGGGAGCGGGCGGCGGCGAGCAGGCCCTCGGTGACGTCCAGGGCGTGCACGGGGTGGATGCAGCGCTCCGCGTAGCTGGGGAGGAACTCCAGCAGGCGGTTCCGCTGCAGGATCGCCTCGGCCACCTCCACCAGGAAGCTGGAGCCGTCCGACGCGTACACGTTGCCGATGCGCAGGATGGCGTGGCCGAAGCGGCCCTCCGACTCGCGCCGCACCAGCGCCTCGGCCAGCACCTTGCTGCGGCCGTACGGGCTCACCGGGCGGCAGGGGGTGTCGGCCGGCGCGGGGACGCGGTCCACCGTCCCCACCGCCTCGATGCTGCTGGCGTACACGAAGCGCTCCGCCCCGGTGCGGCGGGCCAGCTCCAGCGCGTTGCGGGTCCCCTCCACGTTGGCGCGCGCCAGCTCCTCGTCCCGCCCGAAGTAGGCGATCGAAGCCCCCAGGTGGAACACCACGTCGAAGCGCTCCTCGCGCTCCGCCACCCGGCGCAGCGCCGCGGGGTCGGACAGCTCCCCCTGGTACGCGCGCACGCCGTCCGCGCGCGGCTCCGCCGGGGCGCGCCGCGACAGCAGCGCCACGTCCCAGCCGTCGGCGACCAGCCGCCGCACGAAGGGGGTTCCCACGAACCCCGTGCCCCCCGTCACGAACGCCTTCATCCCACCTCTTGAAACGGCATTTCTTGAACTGAGGTTTGGGCGTGCCCCCGCTGGCGCGGGGTCGGGCTTCGGCTCCGTAGCAGACGAAACTACCGTCTGCAACGGAGTCGAGCCCCGGCGGAAACTGCCCCGCCGGGTCTCGCCCCTTCGGGCCGAAATCCCTGAATAGAAACAACCCCGGGTTCAGAACGAACTCAAAGGTCGCATCTATGGCCGGGAGGGCACCTTAGCCGCGCTACAAATGTTTCATGCGACAGGGTCGGCGCAGACGGTGTGAACTCACGCGGGTTCGCGCTGGCGTCCGCGGGAGGGCCCCCACCCGGCTCGCTTGAGGCTCGCCACCCTCCCCCATGCCGGGGGAGGGCTTCCTGTGCCGCGCTGTTGTCGTGCTCCCCCTCTCCCCTTGTGGGAGAGGGGGCCGGGGGGTGAGGGGTCGCCCCTCGCGCGGAGCCCGCCCCACACACTGTCGTTCTCCCCTCCCCCTTGCGGGGAGGGGCCGGGGGAGGGGGTCCGCCGTCGCCGTTGTCCCCTCTCCCAGGATTGGGAGAGGGTGGCGAGCCTCAAGCGAGCCGGGTGGGGGCCCGCGCTACTCCCCGAACTCGCGGACCACGAACACGTGCTTGCCGCGCGCCGTGCGCGGGATCTCCTCCACCCGGCGGGACGCCAGCCGGAACCCGGCACCGAGCTGGGTCTCCAGGCGGGCGCGCAGCGCCTCGCAGGCGCCGTCGCCGCTCCCCGGCGCGCCGGTCCAGCGCAGCTCCACCTCGCCGGGGCGCGCCTGCACCAGCTGGTAGCGATGGATCCCGCCGAAGACCGCCGCGTGGACGTTGAGCGCCGAGTGCGGCACCCGCCGCCCGTCGGCGGCCACCAGGAACTCCTGCGTGCGGCCGTGGATGGCGCGCAGGAGCGGGTGGCGGCGCCCGCACTCCGGGCAGCCGACGCCGCCCCACACCCCGCGGTCGCCGGTGCGGAAGCGGATGAAGGGGGTGGCGCGGGTGTGGAAGCCGGTCAGCACGATCTCCCCCTCCCCGCCCGGCTCCGTCACCGGCCGCCCGGCGTCGTCCACCAGCTCCACCACCCCGGCCAGGGGGTGGAAGTGGTACGCGTCGGAGCGCTCGCACCCGGCGGCGTACCCCGCGCCCTCGGACATGCCGTACCAGGCCAGGACGCGGCACCCCAGCGCCGCCCCGATCCGCTCCCGCTGCCAGGGGTGCAGCACCTCCGAGCCCACCACCACGCCGCGGGTCGGGAGCCGCGCCCCCGCGTCCTCCAGCACCTGCACCAGGGCGGCGACGGTGGAGGGGAGGCCCAGGACGTACGCGGGGCGGAAGCGCAGCACCTCGTCCAGCCACTCCGCCGCCCCCGCCGCGTCCAGCCAGGGGATGGAGACGCGCAGGAGCCGCCGGTCCGCGTAGCCCCACGGGGCGCCGAACGAGGCGGTGAGGTCCAGCACGCGGGCCTCGTACGCGAAGCCGATGCGCCCCCACAGGGCGAGCTGGAAGGCGCGCGCCACGTCCGCGTGCTCCCCCGCCACGTGGTGAAAGGTCACCGGTACCCCGGTCGTCCCCCCCGAGGTGACGCGCTCCAGCCGCTCCGGCGCGAGGTCGCGGGCCAGGAAGTCCGCGCCGGGGGCGCGCAGGTCGTCCTTGTGGAGGAAGGGGAAGCGGACCAGGTCGTCCAGCGAGCGCAGCGAGTGCGCCCCCACCCCCGCCGCGGCGAAGCGCTCCCGGTGGGCGGGGACGTGCGCCTCCGCGCGGCGCACCGCCTCCCGCAGGCGCTCCAGCTGGTGCGCAGCGAGCCGGTCGGCGCTCCACCGGTCGGAGGCGCGGAGCTCCCGCGCCAGCGCGCGGAACTCCGGGGAGTGCCGCCAGGAGGCGGGGAGGACCCGGTACGCGCCGCGCAGGCGCTCCCGGGCGGGCGCCGGCACCACCCTGCGCCCCAGCCCCAGCAGGCGCCCCACCCAGTCCGTCGCCGCGGCGCTCACCGCGGCGTGCCCACGGCCACGAACGAGTACTCCGCCTCCCCCGCCAGCCGGAGCGCCACCGCCAGCGTGTTCCCGAACACGCCGCGGCGGGCCGGCCAGTCGATCCAGGCCCGCGTGGTGCGCGTCCGGGCGGCGTACCCCGCGCGCTCCAGCGCCGCGCCCAGCCCCCGCTCGGTCCAGCGCAGCAGGTGGTGGGGCGGGTAGGCGTGGCGCCGGTCGAACTCGGGGAGCTTGAGCGACTGCCGCGGGCTGGACACCGCCACGTGCAGCGCGGCGCGCGGAAAGCGCCCGCGCACCTCAGAGAGCAGCGCCACGGGGTCGGGGAAGCGGACCAGGCTCTCCAGGAGCACCACCGCCCGCGGCTCCGGCCACTCCGCCGGCACGTCGGCGGGGCCGCCCCGGGCGGCGTCCAGCCCCTCCTCGCGCAGCATGGGCGCGGGGCGCGGGAGCGGGTCCATCCCCAGCGGGCGGAACCCCGCGTCCCGCAGCGCCGCCAGGAAGCGCCCCGACTCGCAGCACAATTCCAGCACCGCGGCCCCGGGCTCCACCCCGCGCCGCAGCGCGGCGAGCACCAGCCGCTCGTTGGGAGTCAGCGCGTCGGCCACGGAGGCGCCCGCGCGCAGCTCGGCGAACATGGCCCGGCCCGCGTCGGTGAAGTCCACGAACACCGGGACGCCCGGCGGGAGCGGCTCCACCCGCTCCACGCCGCACGCCGCGCAGCGCAGGTAGGCGGCGCCCCCGTCCAGCGGCTCGCCCGGCGCGGAGCCCGCGGCGCCGCACGCGGGGCAGGAGGGCGCGGTCGCGGCCACGCCGCTCACACCGGCGCCAGGGTGTCCACCGCCCAGGGGAGGAGGGGGCACACCACGCCCAGCCGGCCGTCCGGCACCGTCCCGGCGGCCCCCCCTGTGCTCTCCACCGTGAACGAGACCACGCTGTCCAGGAAGACCACCGACTCCACCATCGGGACGTCCACCCCCAGGGAGATGCTGTACCCGCCCGCGTTCAGGAACCCGCCCGGGATCTCGCACCGGCTGACGTACACGCCCCGCTCGCGGCGGCGCGGCTCGCCCGCGTCCAGGTCGGTGGTGCTGAGCACCACCGTGCCGTCCGCGGCCAGGAGGCGGAACCCCACGCGCAGCCCGCGGACCGGGTGCAGCAGCCGGTACTCGATCGCTACGTGGATGGGGGCGCGGACGTCGAAGGTCCCGGCGGCGGCGCCGGCCGCGTCGGCCACGCTCACCCCCAGCAGGCGGAAGTCGCCGTTGCCCGGGGCCTCCGGGGTGTCGGGGGCGGTGAACTGGCTGTCGCCGCCGCTACCGGCCGCCAGGTAGCGGGCCACCACGGCGCCCGCCGGGCCGCGCAGGGTGGCGGTGCCCCGCTCCAGGAGCACCGCCTCGTCGCACAGCCGGGACACGGCCGCCATGTTGTGGGAGACGAAGAGCACCGTGCGCCCCTCGCGCTCCACCTGGTCCATCTTCCCCAGGCACTTCTTCTGGAACTCGGCGTCCCCCACGGCGAGCACCTCGTCCACGATCAGGATCTCCGGCTCCAGGTGCGCGGCCACGGCGAAGGCGAGCCGCAGGTACATCCCGCTGGAGTAGCGCTTCACCGGGGTGTCCAGGAAGCGCTCCACCCCCGCGAAGTCCACGATCTCGTCGAAGCGCCGGGCGATGTAGTCGCGGCGCATCCCCAGCATGGACCCGCTCAGGTACACGTTCTCGCGCCCCGTCAGCTCCGGGTGGAAGCCGGTCCCCACCTCCAGCAGCGCACCCACGCGGCCGTGGACGTCGGCCCACCCCTCGGTGGGGCGCGTGATGCGCGACAGGATCTTGAGGAGGGTGCTCTTCCCCGCCCCGTTGCGGCCCACGATGGCCATCGCCTGCCCGTGGCGCACCTCCAGCGACAGGTGCCGCAGCGCCCACACCGAAGGGTCCGGCCCCCCGCCGCCGCCCGGCGCGAGGGAGCGCAGCCCGCGCAGCGGCGCCCCGGCGGCGTGGACGATGGCGTCGCGAAGCGTCCCGGCGCCGCGCGCGGCGGCCCCGATGCGGTAGCGCTTCCCCAGGTTCTCGACGCGGACTGCGAACTGGGACACGGTCAGGCGAAGTCGGCGAAGCGGTCTTCGGTGGCGCGGAAGTACGCCGCCCCCGTGACGAGCAGCAGCACGGAGGTCGCGGCGGAAGCCGCCAGCAGCCCGGGGGTCAGCGTGCCGGTGCCCAGCAGCACCGTCCGGAAGCCCTCCACCACCCCCACCATCGGGTTCAGCGCGTACACGGCGCGCCAGCGCTCGGGGACCACCGACAGCGGGTACGCCACCGGCGACGCGTACATCCACAGCTGCACCAGGAGCGGCGTCAGGTGCTTGACGTCGCGGAAGCGGACGTTCAGGGCGGCGAGCCAGCACCCGACCCCGGCGGCCGCCGCCATCATCAGCAGGAGGAGGAGGGGGACCGCGGCCACGGCCACGGGGAGGGGACGGATCCCCGTCGCCGCCATCAGCGCCAGCAGCAGGAGGAGCGAGACCCCGAAGTCCACCCCGGCCGCCGCCACCGGGGCCAGCGGGATCACCAGCCGCGGAAAGTAGACCTTGGTGAACAGGTGGGCGCTGGACACGGTGCTCGCCCCCGCGGCGGAGAGCGCCCCGGAGAAGTACGTCCACGGGACCAGCCCCGCCATGGCGAACACCGCGTACGGAGCCCCGTCCGACGGCACCCGCACGAACCGCCCGAACACCACGGTGAACAGCAGGGTGGTGAGCACCGGCGGGAGGACCGCCCACGCCGCCCCCAGCGCCGTCTGGGCGTACCTCACCCGCAGGTCGCGCCACACCAGCAGGCGCCACAGGTCGCGGTACGCCCACAGCTCGCGCGCGCCGAACCCGGGCCAGCCGGACGCCGGCTCGATGCGCAGCCGGTGCTCCTCCCGCCGCGCGGGCGTGGCGGGCCCGGCGTCCGCGGCCGCGCTCACGAGCCCTCCACCAGGCAGCCCTGGGCCTGGTTCGGGACGTGGGCCGCGGCGGGCGCCGCGCCGGCCCGCAGCCGGTCCAGGACGGCGCCGTAGCGGCGCGTGGCGTGGCGGCGGTCGTACAGCCCCTCGGCGGCCGTCCGGCCGGACCGGCCCATCCGCTTCCGCAGCTCCGCGTCCGCCCGGAGGGTACGCACCGCGCGGACGATCCCCGCCGGATCGTCGTGGCGCACCACGATCCCGCACTGGTGGCTCCGCACCAGCATCGCCACGTCGCTGTCCTCGGCGCCCACGTACAGGATGGGCCGCCCGCTCGCCATGGCGCCGTAGGTCTTGCTGGGGAGGAGGAGGCCCGCCGTCGAGGGCTTCTCGGTGACCAGGGCCACGTCGCAGGCGGACATGCTCGCCGACAGCGCCTCGCGCGGCTGGTACGGGAGGAAGCGCACCGAGCCGGAGATCCCGGAGCGCTCCACCTCCCTGCGCAGCGCCGGCATCTGCGCGCCGCCGCCCACGAACAGGAAGAGGATCTCCGGGTCGGAGCTCAGCTCGCGCGCCGCCTCGACCACGGCGTCGAAGGTGTGGGCGCGCCCCGCGGTCCCGGAGTACATCACCACGAAGCGCGAGGCGAGGCCGTGCTCGCGGACGAACGGGTTCTGCTCCAGGGGCAGGGGGCGGATCGCCCGGGCGTCCGCCCAGTTGTGCACGTGCACCACCCGGTCCGGCGGCACCCCCATCCCGGTCATCACCCGCGACATCGCCGGGGCGAGCGTGATCACCACGTCGCAGCGCCGGTACGTGCTCCGCGCGACGTCGTGCAGGAGGCGGGAAAGCAGGGTGTGCGGACGCAGCACCCCCAGCGCGACCGCGAGCTGCGGGTACACGTCCTGTACCCAGCCCGCCACCTGGAAGCCCCGGACGCGGGCCATCAGCAGCACCGGCACCAGCAGGAACGGGGGGTCGGTCATGGCGACCACGACCGACCCCCGGGGGACCCGCCACAGCGCCGGGAAGGCGCCGAGCAGGAAGGTGGCGCACGCGAGGACGCGCCCCAGCATCGGCATCCGCCGCAGCGTGGCCGTCCGGATGCGGAGCACCCGCACCCCCCTGCGCAATTCCGAGCGCGGCAGGGGCTCGCCCGTGCCCTCGTAGCGGGTCCGGCCGGTGATCACGGTGGTGTCCCACCCCTGCGCGGCCAGGTCTTCCGCCAGGTCCGCGAGGATCTGCCCGGTGGCGGCCACGTCGGGTGCGTAGAACCGGTTCAGGAAGACGACGGACGGCACGGGGAGGCTTCGGCGGGGGGGAGCGGTGGGGGGCGGCCCCCGGTGCGCGGTGGGATCGGTCGCGGGGGGTCGAACCAGGCCCAAGGTAGCGCCATTCCTCGCGCGTGGCAAGCAACCGATGGCTGGAAACGACCGTTTGCCGGCGTCGGGCCGGGGCCACTTTCCGAACGGGGGGACGGTCGCCAGATTCCGGGCCGTTCCCACCACACCCCCCCCGCAACCCCGCCCGCCCCTTGAGCCGCTCCCCGGACCGCGACGGCTACCTGGTCTTCGGCGCTCCCCGCATCGGGGAGGACGAGATCGCCGAGGTGGTGGACTCGCTGCGCGGCGGCTGGCTGGGCACCGGGCCCAAGGTGCAGCGCTTCGAGGGGATGCTCCGGGAATACACGGGGGCCGAGCACGTGATGGCGCTGCACTCGTGCACGGCGGCGCTCCACCTGTCCATGGTCGCGGCGGGGATCGGGCCGGGCGACGAGGTCGTCACCACGCCCATGACCTTCGCCAGCACGGTGAGCTCCATCGTGCACGCCGGGGGCACCCCGGTCCTCGCGGACTGCGACCGCCGGTCGCAGCTGATCGACCCGCAGCGGATCGAGGACGCGGTCACCCCGCGCACCCGGGCCATCATCCCGGTGCACCTGGCCGGGCGGGTGTGCGACATGGACGCCATCGGCGACATCGCCCGGCGCCACGGGCTGCTGGTGATCGAGGACGCGGCCCACGCGCTGGAAGCCGCGCACCGCGGCCGCAAGGTGGGGAGCATCTCGCAGCTCACCTGCTTCTCGTTCTACGTCACCAAGAACCTCACCACCGGCGAGGGCGGCGCGGTCGCCACCGACGACCCGGAACTCGCGGCGCGCATCAAGACGTACGCGCTGCACGGCCTGTCCCACGACGCGTGGAGGCGCTTCGCCGACGCCGGGTACAGGCACTACCAGGTGGAGTACCCCGGCTTCAAGTACAACATGATGGACCTGCAGGCCGCCCTCGGCATCCACCAGCTCCCGCAGCTCGCCGGCCGCCTGGCCCGCCGCGAGGAGGTGTGGCGGCGCTACGACGAGGCGTTCGCGGATCTGCCGGTCGCCTGCCCCGCCCCCGCCCCGCCCCACCAGCTGCACGCACGCCACCTGTACACGCTGCTGGTGGACGAGGCCCGCTGCGGGATCTCGCGCGACCGGTTCATGGCGGCGCTGCACCAGCGCGGGATCGGCACGGGGTGCCACTACATCGGCGTGCACCTGCACCCGTTCTTCCGCGACACCTTCGGCTACCGGCCGGAAGACTTCCCCAACGCCACCTGGATCAGCGAGCGCACGGTGTCGCTCCCGCTGTCGCCGTTCCTTTCCGACGCCGACGTGGAGGACGTGATCCAAGCCGTGCGTTCCGTACTGGAGCGATAAGGGACTGAACGGCGGGGTTCGGGCGTGCCCCCGGCTGGCGCCGCAGGGCTGTTTCATTGTTGATCCCGCCAGTAAATTTCTGGCATGACACTACTTGAAGCACTTGCGCAGGTGCCGGACTTCCGGCACCCGCGCGGACGCCGCCATGATCTGTCGCTGGTGCTG
>DASVQR010000125.1:0-110251 GCA_036389055.1 Longimicrobiaceae bacterium
CCATGGGAGTCGGGAGCGCCCGAAGTCCGTGACCTAACCCTTCGGGGGAGGAGCGGCCGAAGGCGAGCTCGGTGACTGGGGCGAAGTCGTAACAAGGTAGCCGTAGGGGAACCTGCGGCTGGATCACCTCCTTTCAGAGAACGCCGAGTAGGCTCCTTCGGGAGCAGAAAGGCTCTCGCAAGTCGAACCCACAGACATCCTTTCCTTGATTTCAGGGCCTGTAGCTCAGGTGGTTAGAGCGCACGCCTGATAAGCGTGAGGTCGGAGGTTCGAGTCCTCCCAGGCCCACCTGCCCTAAATGATTGCCCCGATGCTGCTTATGCGGTGTCGGGGTTTTCGTTTTTCCGGATTTCTCCTCTTACTGTCAATTAGTACTGTCAACAGTGGCGGTCACCGGTGGCTCGCCCGGGCCGCAGGCTGGCGGCGCTGGATGGCGAGCCGCATCTCGTCGAGCTCCACCTCGTCGTAGATGTCGATCAGCGTCGCGTGGTTCGTCCGACTCAGCGTCTCCTTCATCTTGGGGTCCAGCTTCCGGAACCAGGGGTCGCGTACGCCGGCCCGCTTCTCTCCGTGGAACCCCAGCCCCAGGATCCGGATCCCTGCACGCTCCTTGGCCCGGCGCATCCAGGTCTGGAAGGTGTCGCGCGGGGTGGGTTGGCTCGGGTCCACCTCGCTCGGGAACACCCAGGCCTCTCCGATCCCTCGTGGTGCGCGGCGAAGCGCCTCGACGGCTTCCGGCAGGAGCGGCACGACCGCCTCGCGCCGGCTCTTGTCGGACTCCTTCCGCCAGCGAACGGTGCTTGCCTCCAGGTCGATGTCCGACCACCGCAGCTGGCGGACGCTGCTGTTCCGGCTGATGGTGTACCGCCCGAGCACCAGGGCCAGCCCGAACTGCCAATGCGCGAGTGCTCGATCAGCTGGTCCCGGATCTCGTCCGTCATGCTGGGCCGCCTCGGGCTCTGTTCCCTGGGCATCTGCATCCGGTACGATCGCCGCTGTTCCGGACCCCAGGGATTGAACTCCAGCAGCGGTGCTTCATCCACCTTGATCCCCGTGGCCCATCCCAGCACCGCGATCAGGAACTTCAGGTCGTAGGCGATCTGCCGGTTACCTACCGGACCGAAGCCCTCGATCTTTCCCGAGCGGCGGCGGTGGATGAACGTGTTCCAGTCGCCCGCGTCTAGACTCCGGGGATCTTTCCGGCCGAAGTCCCTCTTGAAGATCTTCGCCGCACGATGATCGTGGTCTTGCTTGCTCTCTCCTTTTGTCGGCGTCACCTCCTTCAGGTAGCGGTCGATCAGTTGGGCGATCGTGGGTCGCACGGTCACCAGCGGGGGAGCTTCAGATGGCGCTTCAGATGGCGCTTCGGTGAACTTCGCCGCGAGCGTGTCAGCCCGCGCCTTCGCCACCTCCGGGTCCGTGACTGGTTGCCCGGTTTGCTCATCGCGTATGAGCGCCCGCGGCCGCCTCTTGACTGGATCACCCGTTTCGGCATCCAGAACCTCCTCGCGCCACTCCAGGTAGAACTTCCGGTCCTTCGCATCCTGGTAGGCACGGACCCAGTTCCTGCCCCTCTCCCCCGCGTTGTAGCTCCAATTCTTCTTCTGCCGTTCAGCCATGGCTTCTCAGCCTCCAGTGGCGACGGCACGCGCAACCTGCGATCGGGATGATGCGGCAGGTCGATGGGTGGGCGCAACCCCGGAGCAGCTGGCCGAGATGCCGTGACCAGGCTTCCGCGGGACGTGACACCGCAGGATGCGCGGCTCCTCCGGGGTGCCGGCGTTCGGAATGGTCGCCGTGTAGCCAGGTTCGAGGCCGAGGAGCCGGCGGAGGTGCCCGACTGTGTAGCCGCCCTCTATCGAGACCGTCTCCAGATCGAGCGGCTCCGCGAGGTGCTGTTCCAGGAGCAGGGCGGCCTCAGTCCAGGGGATGTGGGCGGGGACGAGGTAGCCTTCCAGGCCGGCACCGCGGGCGCGGAGCGCCTCAAGGAGGCTCAAGAGGGAGGGGGGGAACATCGGAGTATGCGGTGCGGGTTCGGCGAGTGCCGGCTCCAGGCTCGGGCCGGACTTTACCCCTCGGTGACAGGGGCTCTCCTATCTCGCTTACCCCGGTGACGCTACAGGCGGAGATGATCCCGGATTCGGTCTGGTTCGCTGACTACGAGAAGGAGCAGAGAACGCGGGCGTGGGTCGTGTGGAACGCTCCCGGGGGGCCGAAAACCACACGCTGGAACTCGTTGGTGGTCATACTTGGGCGGGCCGCCTTTCGACGGGGGATGGCGACAGCTGGGGCCGAGCCAGGGCGGGACGTGCGTCGCCCCGTACGGGTGACGGGGTGCCACTCGCCCTCACCTAATGGGTTGCAACCGGCTCCGATGGGATGCCATCCGTCCGGGGCTCCTCTCTGCGGATCGCCCGCCAGTCATCGGGGACGTTGCTCGCCCGAACTCCGGATGCCGAGCGCGTCTCCGCTGTCTCCATCCGGTTGATTCTGCTGTCCATCGGCTACCCGACGCGGATTTCCGGGAGCGGATTGCTCCCAGCGCGCCTCCCGTTCCCGAACGCCCGCGAAGCGCCGGTCCTTCTCCTCTGGCTCCAGCGGCTTGAACCCGAAGGCGTTACGCTCCCGGTCGGAGATCAGGAAGCGCTCGATCCAGGCAAGGAGCTCGGGCGCCTCCCACGACCCGTTCACACGCCGTACGGCCTCGCCCGCGATCTTCGCCCGATGCTGGTCCCACCGTTTGCGCTGCCGTTTCTCCCGCGCAAGCACTGCTTCCTTGCGCGCCCGGAGCCGGGCGATCTGCTGGTCCAGCTCTGTGACACGATCGTCCAGTCCGCGAGGTACTCCTCTGGGCATCACGATCTCCATGGGTGCGGGGTGATTCCGATCTCATCTGGCATACCCCGCATCCGCCCAGCCCAGCGGGCGCCGTCGGGCGCCTCCTCCGTTCCCGTCTTGCGCTGCGTTCTGTTGTGATCCGGGCGCACTATAGCGTCTGCTGCACGTCGCTCCTCCGGGGTACGCTCTCCATAGAGGTCAGGTACTCACCCCAGCGATATACAGGGATGGACTTCGTCCACGTCTCCATCGCAACCGTGCAACGCTCCCGGGGCCAGAGCAGCGTCGCGCGGGCCGCATACCAGAGCGGGCGGCAACTCCGCGACGAGCGCACCGGTGACACGTACGACTACCGCTACCGGAGGTCCCGGGGCGAGATCCAGGCTTCCGTGCTGGTCCGTCCGGACGGGGCGACGTGGACGAACCCCAGGGCCCGGAGGATCGAGCGCCTGTGGAACGAGGTCGAGAAGGCCGAGAGGAGGCGGGACGCCCAGGTAGCCCGGAGCGGAATCGTGGCGCTGCCGCACAGCCTCAGTCCGGAGGGGAGAGTCGAGGCGATGGTGGAGTTCGCACGGCAGGTGGCGCGGCGCTATCGGACCCCGGTACAGGCGGACCTCCACGCCCCGGGGCGGCACGAGGAGGCCGATCCGCGGAACACACACTTCCACTGGCAGATGCCCACGCGGAGCCTGGATGCGGACGGGCATCTGCAGGGAGGAGCGAAGATCCAGGAACTCTCCCGGCGGAGCCTGGCACGTGCCGAGGTGAGGACCTTGCGCGGTCTCTGGGTCGACGTGGTCAACCGGATCCTCCTCGCGGATGGCATCCGACGCGCGGACGGCACTTTCCTGCAGCTTGACGCGCGGAGCTACCGGGAGCAGGGGGTTGAGCAAATCCCCACGGTGCACCTGGGAGTGGTTGCCACCGCGCTGGAGCGGAAGGGCGTGCCAACGGAGCGGGGCGACGAGAACCGGCGGATCCGCTCGGTGAACGGGCAGCTCGCTAAGCTGGACGCGGAGATCGCCGCCCTTCAGCGGGTACGGGAGCCGCCTCCGGCGGCCGAGGCTCGAGCGCCGGAATCTCCTCAGACCGGCATGCCCGAGAGGCAGATGTCTGCGGTGCCGGAGCCCGGGATCCACACCCCGTCGGGTACTCCCAGGCCCGCAGTGGCCGGAGAGGCCAGAGCGGGCCTCACTGGGCTCGACTCCTTGCTCTCGGACCTCCATGACCTTGAGCGCGTGCGCGAGATCGAGCAGGAGATTCAGAGGGTCAAGACCGAAATCCTCCATGCTCTCCAGGAGCAGCATGCGGCGCGGGACGCCGCCGCGAGAGTAGCGGCGGAGGAGCTGGACACCTGGATGTGCAAGGTCTACCGGAGCCCGAAAGAGGCGACGCGGGCCTGGTGGGCGTACCATGCCCGCCAGGGGGATGGGGCGGCCGTGCAGACGCTTGCGGACGTGCCCGAAATCTTCGGCGGACTGCGGGAGGAGAGGGTCGCTCGCTTCGGGATCCCGCGGGCCGACGACCGCCAGGCTCGCGCAGCAGCGCGCCAGGCGGCCGACGCAGCGCAGCGACTGCTCACGGCGCGCACCACGGTTCCTCAGGCCAGTGAGCAGGCACAGGAGAGCGCCCGGGCTCTGCGCCGTCAGTTGAACCAGTTCCGGGTCGAGAGGAGACAGCTGGGGACGCGGGACCAGCTGAGGCTCCGGATCGCGCGGCAGTGGGCTGCACAGCCCCGGGCGGTCGCCGTCGCGCTGGAGAGGGCTCATCCCTACCTGGCCCGCGTGGCGGCGGAGGCAATGAAGCATGTGGCGGGAGTGCAGATGCCGGGAGTGGGGCGCTCCCAGTAGTGGTGGCGCTCGGTCGGACGGGCGGCACCAGGGCTTGCTCTCTCGACCACCGGGGTGCGGGGTACGCCAGGGAGTAGGCCCCGACGTCTCGCGGCTCAGGTCGCAGATCGAGGGACAGCATCTCCCCGGTGCCCCGCCAGAGCATGATCCAGCACGTCGACCATCCAATCCGCCCACCCTACTTCCGGGTGCCCACCTGACGTCTGCGCTCCAGCTCTCGCTGGGGCCGGAGTTCGGGATCGTGCAGCAGCTACAGATGGTCCCGGCGCACCGGATCCTTCCGCGGAGCTTCTGTCCCCGCGAGCCGGGGCCACGGCTGCTGGACCACCTGCGGACCACGGAACGCCTCACCTCCCCGATCCTGCTGCGCCCCGTACCGCAGGGGCTGGAAGTCGTCGCCGGCGACCGCCGGTTCCGGGCGGTCCGCACCCTCGGATGGGAAAGCGTCCCGGCCTACGTGCTCCCCCTCGTGGCCGAGCCGCGGGCACGGCTGCTCTTCATCGCGGACAACCAGGTCGCGGCGCGCCCCTCGGCCTGGGATTTCGCCGAGTCGCTCCTGGTGGTGTGGAACTATGAAAACGCGACCGGCACTCGCCTGACGCAGGAGAGGCTCGCTCTCCTAGCAGGCTGCTCGGAAGGATTGGTCAGCGAGGCTCTCAGGATCGCGCGCAGCATCGATGCCGAGGTTCGCCATGAATCCGGGGCGAACCGGGATCCTCAGACTCTGAGGGAGCTGCCCCATACCGCGCTCAAGGAGGTTGCGACCGCCACCACAGTGGCGGAGAAAATCCGCCTGCTCAAGGTGGCGCTCGAGGCCAAAGGGGAGGGGAGGGCGCCCACGCCCGCGGTCAGGGAGGCGAAGTGCCCGATCGGTCCCATCCCGACCCTCCCGCCCGCTTTCGACTGCTCGGGGTCGGTGCTGGCGGGGGACGCGTTCTTCCGATCCAACAAGCCAGTCCATGCGTACTCTCCAGCGGAGGCACGCGAGGCGCTTACACTCCTCGCGGCCTGGAGGCGCGACCTCATGAAGAGGGCTACGTCGGACCGTGGACCCCATCCGTCAGAAGAGAAGGAATGAGCTCTTATGGCCCGTTCTGCGGGAGCAGAACGACTCCGCCCGCTGAGTTACTCATCCAACAGCCTGCACCTGCCTCAGATACCCGGACTGACCTGAAGAAGAAGAGGGGCAGAACAGACACCCCGTCCGTTCACCCGGTCCGATTCCCCCACACAGAACACCCGGACCGGAACTCCCCTCGTTCTCTGGAGGTTCGGTGGAATTCCTCAACTCGGTGAAGGGCTCGGTCGCCCACACCATGATCCACTGCCTGCTGCGCCAGTCGGGCTACCTGGTCGTCTCCACCTCGATCGAAGCGCTCGTCCCCTCGCTGACGCTGCGGGACTGGGCGGGCTACGACGCGCTCAACCTCGGGCCGGAGCTGCGCCTCCTGCCCGATCTACTCCTCCTCCCGCCGGAGGGCTCTGCCCGGCTCGCCGAGGTGAAGTACCGCACCCGGCTGGATCGGGAGACCATCCGCCGGATGCTGGAGAAGTGCCGCGCCCAGCAGGAGCACTTCCCCGACGCCTACACGATCCTGGTCCGCGGGAGCTCGCCCCGGGGCGCGGCGGCGCGCGCCGACGACCTGGTGCGCGTGCTGCCGCCAAACGCGCTGGAGCTGCTCGCGGCGGCGGACCTCTACTTCCACGCCTGCGCCCCGGCCGGAGGGACCGAGGAGGCGAGGCTGGAGCCGCTGTGGCAGTCCCTCCGGCCGATGACGTCGGTCTTCGACCGCCTCCAGGGTCAGCGGGAGATGCTGGAGCAGCTCGTCCCGCTGATCCGCACCCTCGCGGCTCTCTAGCCCTCTACAACCCGGCCCCGCGTCTACTCCTATCCGGTGCCACCTGGCATCGTGCGCGGGCGAGCAGGTGAGGGTGTGACCTCGCTCTCTCGACTCCACAAATCCCTGCTCCGCTGCCAGCGCGCATCTCGACGAGGGCGCTGGGACGGAGCATTTCCACCTCCTACGGCCATGACTTTCCTCATCTCACCCGCAGCCGAGTACCGCGCCCTTCTGGATCTGCTCCGCAGCGGCGCGCCCGCCGAAGCGAGTCGCCCTGTCCTAGAGGCGTGCTTCGGCCCCTGGAGCACCGAGCCCGAACTCTGCGAGGACGGGCGAGCCACGCGCCTGGCGACCCTGCCCGGTGCCGGGGCGCTTTTCCTCACCCGGAGCGGAGAACTCCTGGCGGTGCATCCGACGGAGCACCCCGACGTCCTCCGCGCCCGGCTCTTCACCGGCTTCCTTCACGGACTCTGGCGCACGGTTGCCGACCACCACCCGGGAGTCGCTCCTGGTTGCGGCGAGCTGCCACGCTTCTGGGTGCTCCGGGAGAACGTGTCGCTCACCGTCTCCGTGTTCGGCGTCTACGACCTGCTCTCGGGAGAGGTGCTGGAGCGCGCCACCGACCGAGCCCTCGTCGTCGCACGGGTGGCAGCCGCGAACTCCACGGCGTGGCACATGCGGCAAGTGGCCTGAGACGGACAGCGCGCCTGACGTCCGTGGCAGGGCAGGGCTCCTCCCGTATACCGTACCCGCACGAGAAGAAGAGAAGGACGCCACGAGATGTGGTATCGGCCCTCTTTCCTCCCCAGACGCCCGCCTGCCGGCAAACTCCGGCAGGCGGGCGTCTCTTCTTTCCCTTCCCGGTTTCCCCTCTCGGCTTTCACCGGCGAGCGGGGTGATCCAGAACAGCAGCCTACCCGTGCACCGCGTCCCCAAGTACAAGGTCCAGCTCGTCCGCGACGGGTCCGTCCCGTTCACCACCAAGATCTGCTCGACTCCCCGACCGGCGGCGGACCTCTTCCGCGCCTTCGTCGGCGACTCCGACCGCGAGCACCTGATCGCCATCTTCCTCGATACCCAGAACCGCTTTCTCGGGCTGCACACCGTCTCGATCGGCACGCTCGACTACAGCGTGGTCCACCCGCGGGAGGTCTTCAAGGCGGCCATCCTCAGCAACGCCTCCAGCCTGGTCCTCGCTCACAACCACCCCTCGGGCGAGTCGGCACCCAGCGAGGAAGACGTCCGGATCACCCGGGAGCTCCAGAAGGCCGGCGAACTGCTCGACATCCCGCTGATGGACCACATTGTCGTGGGCGAAGCCTCTTACGCCTCCTTCATGGAGTTGGGCCTGCTCGACTACGGCCTCCCGAAGGCGCAGATGCGGCGTCGGCGAAAGACAAAGAAGTAGGTGGAAACTGGAGTCGGGCGTGGCTCGCCTATCCTGCACATTGGGGTCCCTCTCCTGATTTCTCAGGACGATCGATTATTGGATGGGACACTCCGTGAAATCCGGGGCGGATCGGGGCTCACCAACAAACGCCGGCAGAATCGCCTCCCCAACCAGACAGGCGGAGTGCTGGTTGGAATCGTATGACATGCAGCGCCAGATCTCTGTACAATGTCGCTTCTTTGCCATCGCGTCCCGATAGTCAGGAGTATTTGACGAGTTACACCCGCGGGATCCAAAGAGACCGTGAGCTATGGGTTCCGGAAGGATCTGGGGGCTCAAAACCCGTCGCGCTGACGCTCGCTACTATGGGCACCGGCCCCACCGGGCTGTTCGCGTGGTGCGCGCTCCCGGAAATCGCAACGCATGTCGCAGGTCTCCCGCGCGGGGTTCGGATTGCGCATGGAACGGGCTCGTCGCCAAGGAAACGCTTTCGGACCGGGACACGGCACGAGAACCGGGGAGCGGGTTACAAGGTTGATGCGTCCGACCTGTGCCACACCACCGTTCAGGGTAGCAGCAGGCCGGTAAGCGAGCTAGTATGTGATTTGTGCGGCCGCCAAATAGCCTACCCGGCTGGAAACGCCAGGAGCACCGCCCATGCCTGATCTCGTCGCTGTCTATAATTCGTTCGATGCCGAGGATCCCCTGCTGGCGGACGACACCGAGCGCTACGTTGACCTGTCGTCCGTTCGTGGGAACATGCGCATCGCGCCTCGGTTGGTGAAGAGGATCGAGTTGGCTGGGCAACAGCCCTCGTACCATCTGCTGACTGGACACGTCAAGTGCGGGAAGACGACCGAGCTGAATCGGACGGCGAAGCAGTTGGAGCAGAAAGGGTACGCGACCGTCGTCTTCGACATCACCAAGGAGGCACAAACATACGCCTTCGACTACACGGCCGTACTCCTCGTGCTGGCCGGGCAGGTAGTCACTCAGCTCGGCGCCCGGAACCCGCCCATCAAGGTGGCGGGTAAGGGTGCGAAGAAATTGGCAGAATTCCTGATCGAGAAGGAGATCACCGTCGGCAGGGATTTGTCATTGGAGGCGGGCGGCAAGGTGGACGCCGAGATCGCTCCGGGCTTGCTGGCGAGCCTGCTTGGCAAGTTTGGAATCGGGGTGGAGCTCAAGGGGGGGTTCCAGCGCAACCGCGAGATCACGTACAAGATCGAGCGGGACACGCAAGCGTTCCAATCTGCTCTCGAGCAGTTGATCCTAGATGCTAGGGAGCGCGTCCAAGAGGCTGGCTACAAGGGCCTGGTGGTGATCTGCGACGGCTCCGACAAGCTTTCCCAGCGAGCGCCGGGTGCTCCCGAGCCCAACCAGGACCTTCACGTGAGCCTGTTCGTCGAGCACCGGTCGGACCTGTGCTCGCCGCCGTGTCACATTATCTACTCGGTCCCGATCTCGATTCAGGCGAACCTGGGTCCGGACTGGGGGAACAGCCCCGAATTCGTTCCTGCCATTCCCGTCAACCAGCTCTTCGACATCGACGCCACGTACGCTGAGCACGGACGACGCCTTCTGGCGGAGGTAGTCGACCGCCGCCTCGCTCCATACGGTCTTACGATTGACGAGTTCTTCGAGAGCCGAGCGCTTTTCGAGAATCTCGTCAGCATCTCCGGCGGCCACATCAGCGACCTGCTCCTGATGATTCGCGACGCACTGGTCGAGGCGCAGATCGATGAGCGAGAGCGTCTCAACAAGGCCGATATGGAACGCGCAATTTTGACGCGCGCGCTCGAGTACAGCCGGCTGATCGAGAGCATTCACCTGCCGGTGCTGAGTGAGATCGCACAGACGCAGCTCCGGCCGGCCAATGGTGAAGTGTACCGCGAACTGGTTTCGAGACGTCTCACGCTGGAATACCTCTGCGGAGACGATATCCGCGTTGATCTTCACCCGCTGGTCGCAGCTTCGGATGCGTATCGGCGGTGGCAGAGCCCGAGCCTGCGATGACTGACGCGACCGATCTGGGAGAGGAGAATCGACAGCCCGCGTCGTCTGGCGGGGATCTCCCATCGCGAGACAACGTCGTCCGGGAGGTCGTGGGAATCCGTACCCGGCACGCCGCGGGGGTTGAGGATCGCGAGCACGAGCTGCGGCGCCTGCGGCAGACCCTGCTCAACCGCCGCGGCCGCTTCGCGATGCTCTTTGCGGTCTGCAACGACCGTGTGCTCCAGCGCAAGCTGACGCGAGATCTGTTCTCGCGCGTTCCGAACCTGACCCCGGTGGAGCTGGAAATCACAGGGGAGGAATATGAGGTGCTGGAGGCGCTGTCTAGCTCACCCGGCGCCCCGGACCCGCTGGTCGTGTACGGTATCGAGCGGCTGCTGCCGAGCTCTGATGAGGGCCAGGATCGGCGCGTGCGCACCCTCGTCGAACTCCAACACCGGCGCGACCTGTTCGCGACCCTCGAGCGGCCGGTCCTGCTCTGGATGCCCGAGTACGTGTTCTCCATGCTCGGCCACGAGGCGGTTGACTTCTGGAGCTGGCGCACCGCGACCTTTTTCTTTGGGGACCAGCCGGCGGCGCCCCACGTATCGGAGATGCGGGGCGCGGCCACCCTGCCGCCCATCGTAAGCACCGGCCGCACATTCTTGGCCCCCGCCGTGGTCGGCCGAGAGCGCGAGATGAAGGCAGTGCTGGAAGCGCTCCAAGAGGGAGGGCACGTGGTGATCGTCGGCTCCGGCGGCGTAGGCAAAACCTACATGGCACGACTCGTGGCTCGCGAGGCGGACCACCTGTTCCCGGACGGCACAATTTTCGTTTCACTGCAAGCGGACGCCGGTAAGCGTGACGCCGCGGCCGGGCTCCGTGAGATCATCCGCACGCTCGCGCCGGCAGCCGAATCCCCGGTGGGCGACGTCAGGCTGTACGCCGTCTATAGGGATCTCCTCCAAGGCAAGCGGGCGCTAGTCGTCGTTGACGACGTGCCGGATGAAAAGACAGCTCGCCTGTTCCTTCCTCCGCCGAAGTGCCAGCTCCTCCTGACGTCCCGGGTACAACTCAAACTCCCCGGCGCCACGGTCATCACTGTGGGCGCCTTGGACAGGGAGGAAGCCGTTCACATGCTCCAGACTCTGGTGCCCAGGGTTTCAGCCGGAGACGGACGCATGCTGGCCGATTGCTTTGGTGGTGATCCGCTCTCACTCCGGCTCGCTGCAGGTATTCTCAATGCGGATGACTCCCTGCGGACTACCGATTTCATCAATGCACTCCAGCGTGAGTGGGTTGAACGGTCGCGCCCTGGACAAAACCCACCGGCTACTTCCCGACTGCTGGACGCGCTCTTCCCTGATTTGACGCCCGGTGAGATGCGCGTATTGGGAGTGATCTCGGTCTTTCCCAGAGACTTTTCTTCTGAGGCTGCTGCGGCAGTCTGTGGTGGGGACGTCGGAGCCGTTCTCACCCGGCTTCAGTTGTACGGCCTCCTAGCCGAGGAGCAGCCAGACCGCTACCGCATACCCGCCCTGGTGCGCGATTACGTGCGGGCCAAGGTCGAAGCATCGGATCTAGAGGCTGCCGAGCGCCGCCACTCCCAGTACTTCTGCGAACTCCTCGAAAGGGCGGAAAGCATCTATCCTCGCGGCGGTTCGGCGCCGGAGGTAGGCGTACGGCTGTTCGAGGCTGAGTGGACGAATATACGGCAGGGCCAGAGTTGGGCAGCATCCCACGCAAATCACGACGAAGATGCGGCAATCCTCTGTGTCAACTACGCGCTTGCTGCGCCCCACCTGACTCGAGTTCGTCTGCCGGCGCAAACGCGGCTCGAGTGGCTTGAGGCCGCCCTGAGCGTCGAAAAGCGACGTAGCGCGTCTGGAGTTCTCGGGGTGCTTCTCCTTGAGGCGGCCGAGTTACACCGGAAGCTCGGTGCGCCTGATCGCGCGGCCGAGTACGAGCGCGAGGCAGGTGAGTGGTATAGTCGGCTCCTTGCGAGTGCCACCGAACGGGGTGACCTCCAGGCTCAGGCGCATGCCAGTGAGGCGCTTGCTGCCCGCGCTGTGGCCAACCGCGACTTTGCGACGGCAGTCGAGCGGTATGCCACACTGGCCTTGGCAGCGCACGCCGCCGAAGCGCCTGCGCTGGAGGCATACGCCTACCAGATGCGCGGGGAGGTCGAGCTTGCACGAGGCAACTTGGATAGTGCCGAGGAGTGGTACCTGAAGGCATTGGCGACACTCCAGGATAGCGGTAACAGTCCTACCGCGCTGGCACAGTGCTTCGCAGGCTTGTCCGACTTGGCGGCCATGCGGCGCGACTGGGATGGGGCAGAGATCTGGGCTTTGAAGGCGCTCGAACTTCAAGAGACGCTCGGCGACCGCTTAGCCGTGGGCGCCCGGTATCGTCAACTAGGGAACGCTGCCCGCCACCAAGGGGAGTTCGAGAGCGCGGAGAGGTGGTTTCGGCGGGCACTCGAAATCCAAGAATTACTGGGAGACCGACCCCAAATTGCCCATCTCCTCCACGAACTGGGGGATGTTATCACCAAGCTGGGGCGGGTCGACGAAGGAACGAGCCTGCTTCTGCGCTCGCTTCGGGAATATGAAAGTCTTGGTGACCTCCACGGGAGCGCCGTGGCTGTCTTTGTGCTTGGAGTATCCGCACTCCGGAATGGGGAACTTCAAACGGCCGAGAGCTGGTTCCGCCGTGCCCTCGACACCGCTGAACGTATTGGTGATCGCAGGATGGTGGCACAGGCGACGCTCTGGCTCGGGCGTGTGCATGAGAGGCGCGGGGACTTCGAGCGAGCGGCCGCCGAGTACAGGAAGGCCCTCGAAATTAGCCGTGTCAATCGCGACCGTATGCTTACCGACCAAAGCAGTTTCTCCGTTGCTGGAGTGCTGACGAAGATGGGCCGACTGGAAGAAGGCGTCATCACAAACTTGGATAGCCTACTCGAGACGATTCAGCTTGGGGAGCGAGGCGACCCGCGACCAAATCTCCAATTGCTCGCCGCCCAGCAGGATCTGACTGGTGCGGATCGGCTCAAGGTGTTATTGCGGGAGCGATTGGAGAGCGAACTGGCCGCGTCGGTCCTGAAAGCACTCGATCAATACCGCGAGATGACTGGCAGTATGCAAGATAGTGTTTGATCTCCGCCGCCAGATCCGTAACGACGCTCGCCTCACTTCCCTTCCATGCGGGTGGCCTAGGGGCGCCTTCAATCCTGTCGTGTCACCGTGGTCGGTAATGCCCGCAGATCGAGCGCAGCCGCCTAGGTTCCGTAATCGCGCGGACTGCTGGAGCAGCTGTTGGCTCCTTCAATAGCATGTGACAGACCTCTGTCGCTCCTCTCCCGTCTTACTGCCGGATCCTGGACATCGGCATCAGGCACGGCACCACCCGCACGGCGAGCACGAGCCCCAATGCGTTCACGATTAGCGGCGTCGTCGCCGCCTCCACTTGGAACACACGCGCGTCCGCCTCCCGCTCGACGAATGCTGCCGCGCGCCCTCTGCAGGGGAGGTCCCCGGTCCGCGACGCCAGCACCGCCTCCTGCAGCCATTCGCGTACGTTCCGCCTGTGGAGTGCGAGGAGGCATTCTACCGCCGTCACGAAACTCAGAATCCTCTCGGCACTCAGGTCCTGAACCCTCCGGAATACCGGGCGCGGTTCAGGGTGGCGGACTGGACTTCCCCGTGTTGTGGTACGAGTCGCCTCTGCTGTCCGTAAAAGAATCGATGGACGATTGCTATTTACCTGCTCTACAACCTTCACCAGGGGATCACTCGATAAACGTGCCGCGTTGACAGCACTTAGCGCCCTCCACAGGTGGTTTCCTACTACGCAGGGCTAGCATAGATTTGAGGCGGCGGTGGATACCAGCTTAGTTGATGCCCACCAATCTGCTAGTGAGCCGTTGGCCCGGAGGAACTTTGGTACGTATCAGCATTCCAAAGCCGGAGTGGACGTACAAGGAATTCCGGCAGGAGGTCGCCCGCTGCGCCGCAGAGGGCACTGAGGTGATCCGCCTTACGGCCGGATCTACCCGTCTAAACGCTCTCGGGCTCGAGCGGCTCCTTGCTGATGAGCGGTTAGCCGTGCTTTGCGCTGCCTCTCGATTCCCGAGTGACATCCATTTAGTCATCGACCTGCGCGAGTGCACGTTTCTCGACCCGTATGGCTTGACGGCCGTACGGGCGCTTTGTGCTGTGGTCGCTTCAAGAGTTCAGCGGATCTGGCTCTGCCTACCGACATCGCCTGATGTCCAGATGTATTTCGGCGTGGCCGGGCTTAACGATGGACTTCGCACCGCTGTCACCCTTGTAGGCGAGGTCGCGGGCCGCATTCATCCCAGCAACGGCTGTGATGTACTATTGCCGCTGACCACCATCTGTGGAGAGCTAGATGTAGAGGCGGCTGCGGGTACAGCCCGTGAGCGACTAGATAGCATGCTGACTCAGTTGGGGTGGCCCACGCTTGTCGCTGAACGGACACGCCAGGCGATTCTTGAGACCGCAATGAACGTACTGGACCATGCCGAGAGCCATGGATACCTTGCTGTTCAGGGTTATAGGTTGGACAGCCCGAATGGATTCGTCATCGTGGCTATTTCGGACGCGGGTGTAGGAATCCGCCACACCCTTGCTCGCGTTCACGCGCGACTCGCGGACCCCCAGGTTTCTGACGGCGAGGTACTCCATCGTATGTTCCGAGAACACCTTACTTCCCGCACAATAGAGTCCGGCGGACACGGTATGCGGGTCCTTCAGGATGCAATCCAGGTAGTCGGTGGCTCGTTGACTGTTCGCTCTGGTCGCGGATCCTATCAGCAGCGTCAGAGAAGCGTGTACCACCGCACCGGATTCTACATTCCGGGAACTCACGTCCGTCTGAGCTTGGACCGACCCCGGCATTGACAATCGATATCTGGAGCACTACACTTCGGAAAATGGAAACGCTTGCCCTCCCTCTCAAGTCTGTGCCGCCACTTCGTGTGGCTGCTCTAAGGCCTCAGGGCGTAGAACTCCCGTGGTTGTTGCTGAACCGCGATGTGGCCGCACGGGTGGGAGAGGAACTCGCAGATCAAGTGCGAGCGTTGGGACCAGGGACTGTTCTCATCTTAGACTTGTCGGAAGTGGAGTCGAGGGCTTCGTGCTTGGCGGTGATGTTAGCTGAGCCGCTCAGGCTGATCCAATCGGATACTGGTGAGCCAGAGGTCAAAGATCGTTTTGTGATTATCCAGGGACTGGGAGCAAACCTGCGGGATGCGCACCTCGGACTGGAGGACGAGGGACTTATCGCAATCCACCGGAGCCCCGAGGGAGTTTCGCTGATCGGAAAAGTGGACCGGAAGGTGGAGGAGACGTATCAATACGCCCGTAGACTTCGAGAGGTCACGAGCGCCATGTTTGTAGAGCCACCGTTCGATCTGAAGATTTCTGCAGCGAACGCGCGCGTCTCCAAACTCCACCGACTCGGGCTGCTCCGTTTCCTATCCGAAGAGGTGATGGAGACAGGAGGCAGGCGATTTGTGTATCAGGTGGTCGAATGAGTAACAGGGCTGGCCGGATTTTTCGTGGAATCGTTTCCAATTATATTTTTGTAGTAGGTGCCTCTGCACCCAGAGCTCACCTGATCTTTAAGGGGAGATGTAATGGGGACTTCCAAGCTTGGTGTCGATCTGAGGCGGCTTCCGGTCTTCGCTGATTGTGATGCCACTCTCCTGTCGGAGATCGAGCCGCTCCTGGCAACAAAGCTTTGGCGCGATGGCGATCCGCTATTCCATGAAGGTGAGGAGCCTAAAGAACTCTTCGTCATTCTGAAGGGTCAGGTCACGATTTCTTTTGGAGGCACCCTCATCGTACCCCGCGGTGCGAACGAACTGATTGGGGAGCAGGCGTTCATCGAGCAAACTGTGAGGGGTGCTACTGTAAGGGCTCAGGGGTTGGTCGAAGCGCTAGTCATTCCTCGCCCGGTAGTTGAGCGCCTACTTCGGGAGCCTGCCTTCGCTCACAACCTACTACGCCAACTCTCGAAGAAGCTCAACCAGGCCACTGGTGACCGTGCATTTCGGTACCGGGTCGAACACCTGCTCTTCGGTGAGTTTCGGTCCCATGTGTCCCCGGAAGTACTACAGGAGCTCATCAGCAGCAGGGAGGATTATGGGGCACCGCGCATTATCGACGCTGTCATCCTGTTCGCGGATATCCGAGGCTTCACAGCGCAGTCGGAGCAGCTGGAACCAGAGGAAATAGCCACTCAGCTAACGGCTTTTCTGGATCACGCGGTGGAGACCGTGCACGAGTACGGAGGGCTGGTGGACAAGTTCATCGGGGACGCGATGATGGCGGTGTGGGGTGGTTTTCGGGCCACGGGCGAGGATCTCGCGGAGCAGGCGTTCAACTGCGCCATGCGACTGGTGGAATCGGCACCACATTTCCAGTTCGGCGACGGCCCGATCGAACTCGGGATCGGGCTGAATGGGGGTGAGGTGTTCATGGGTATAATCGGGGGTAAGGACAAGCGTCAGTTCACAGTTTTGGGCGCTCCGGTCAATCTGGCTTCACGCTACCAGCGATTGTCAGCAGAGCTAGGTGCACCAGTTGTGCTCGGCCCGGACTTCTGTGAGCGCTTGAATGAGGATTTTCGCTCCACCCTCCTAGAGCACCCTCGACGCCAGATCAAAGGGGCTGGCGAACAAATCCTGTACACGTGGGCCCCGGCAGGTAGTGGGACTGCGACAACTACAACAGGAGTACACGAATCATGAGTTGGAATTATGACAGGAGCGTCAGCCGCATCCAGAAGCACCTGGACGGGATGGGAGAGATCGAGGTCCGGAAGCTGAAGCGTGAGGCAGACCTCGAGGACTTCCTGTCGGAAACCCAGTGCCGCGAGATCTTCGGGGCTCATGTTTACGTGCAGGTCACTAACTTCGCACGACTGGCTTCCGAAGCCACAGACGATACGCAGCAGATCAAGCGCCTCATTCAGGCGGTGCACGTGTACCAGCGCGAAGTGTCCCGGATTGTGGAGTGGGCAGATCTGTTCGATGGAACACGGGTTCACTTTCAAGGTGCCAAGCTGCACGCCCTGTTCTACCGGCCTATCGATGACGACAGTGAGCTCGCGATCCGAGCTGTGCTCTTGCAGCTGGTGCTGCGCGATTTCGTTGGATCCGTCTTCAACGAGGCGTTCTCCAACCTCGCGGACTTCCGTGTGGCTAGCGGGTGCGACTTGGGCGACGTAATCGGTACGCAGAATGGCGTCCGAGGGGATCGCGAGCTGCTGTTCGTGGGAGCGCCTGCCAACTACGCGGCCAAAATCATCGGTCCGTCTGGGAGCTTGCGTTTGACTGCCGAGGTGTACGATGCGCTTCCGGACGACCTTCGGGAGTTAGCAACAGAGGTGGACGGCTCGGATTCGACCCTCTATTGGATTGGGGCGGTCGCACAGACAGAGCTTGATGATCTATGCGCGGAATACGGGGTGGAGTGGGACCGGGAGGAGAGCCGTGACCGCGTGGACGAAGACCGTCGCAAGTATCCGCTCAAGGACATCTCCTTTGGGGATGCCGACGTGCTGATCGATATCGATTCGTTGAGCATCACCCACAACAAGAGGGTCGTAGCCGCATCTATCTTCGCGGACGTTACTGGATTCACCCGCTACGTGGATGCTGCTGAGACCGATGAGGAGAAGGAGGAGGCACTCCGTGTATTCCATGCGCTGAGGAAAGAATTCGCGCAGGTTCTGACCCAGGACTTCAACGGGGTTCGAGTGCAGTTTCAGGGTGACCGGATCCAGGCGTTCTTCCACCTGCCCAAGCGCGACGAAAAGGCGATCGCCCGGAAAGTCGTCGATGCTGCTGTGGGCGTTCAATCGTCCATGGAGACGAGTCTCAAGGAGTGCCTGCCGGAGGCGAAGGCGTTGAGCGTCGCGATTGGGGTTGACCTGGGGACCCACCTAGTCTCCAAGCTGGGTTCGCGGGGAGCGCGTGACCGGATCTGCCTCGGTGAGGCCGTGGAAGCTGCTGCAGCGATTGAAGAGCGCCTTGAGGGGAAGCAGATTGGTGTCTCACCGACTGTTTATTCGCAGCTTCCCGAGGCTTACAAAGAGCTGTTCTCCTGGAGCAAGAATGGCCAGTGCTATGTGGCGACAGACCTGACGGCTGACAAGGTGGAGCGTGCCACCGAAGCAGCTCACTACGCGAAGGCCGCACCTGTCTTCCTGAGTGGAGTAGGAAACGGGATTCGGATTTCAGATCATAGGGTTGAGAATGCGCGTTCCGTTGTCCCGGCAAGCTCGTACGCGCCGTAGAGCGACACCGTGGTACGAGGCAGATGGGGGAGCGCGGCTCGCGGCCGATCAGGCGCGGGTTGCCGCATCGGATTACCGAAGCCTGGCGTTCCGGATTGATCAGAAGGAGCGGCGGTGCGTGCTGGAGGGCGATCTCGTCTTCGGGTCCCAATCGGGAATTCGAACTCCGGTGGCTGTTCGGATCCTCTTCCCGCACGAGTACCCGCGCCTTGAGCCTGTGGCTTACGACGCGGGTACTCGGTTCGTCCACGACGCGGATGGGCATTTCGTGAGCGACGAGCACAACGACGGGCGCTGCTGCTTGTGGCTCAACTGGGAGAGTGGTTGGTCACCTGAGGATCCAGATGCGCTGCTCCGATTTCTCGATCAGGTAGCCGTGTTCTTCCACCGGCAGCTGGTCTTTGAAGCTGGTGGTCGGACGCGGTGGCCAGGCCCAGAGCGCGGGCACGGTGCTGACGGCTACTACGAATTCCTACGTGAGGCTCTTTCGGTGGACGATGCCTCACTCAGGTCACTCTTGCCTGCACTTGAGCAGTTCGGCTCATTCCGACGATACGGCATGTGCCCATGTGGAAGTAGACGTCCGTATCGCGAGTGTCACTTCGAGCGCATCGCCGAGATTGTCCACCGGGTCGGCAGGTGGGAACTTGAGCGCCGAATTGCCAGGTGGCGTAGGGCCGGCTACCCTGGCCTGTCATCTGGTACACATCCTGTAGATCAGGAGTGCGGTGTGGGCGCTGAACAACCAAGGGATTCGTGAACGGACGTGGTACGATGATAGACGTATCCAGCACAGATTTTCAGGCGAACGCTCTATTCCGGGAAATCCCAATGGAGACCCTTAAGGAGGCTGGGGTCTTCATCGAAGAGATTTCCCTTGAAGCCAATCAGGTCGTATTCGATGAGGGGGACGCTCCGGACTACTGCTATCTGGTCAAGAGTGGCGCCATCCGTATCACCAAGGCCGGTTTAGGGGGTCGAAAGGAATTGCTTTCGATCATTGAGGCTGGAAGCTTCTTCGGTGAACTAGCCCTCTACGCCCCTGCGCCACGCTCGGCACGCGCGACCGCGGCCGTACCTACTTCCCTCGGACGGCTGGACCAGAAAGGGTTCGACCGCCTCCGCAAGATCGCTCCCCTGCAGATGGCGTCAACACTCGCGGATGTGAGCATTGAGCGTGTACGCCAGACGAACGACCGATTTGTCCAAGAACTCGCGGCGACGGGTCGGCTGAGTGAGCTTGGTGCGGACCTTGGCACACTCTCGCACAACTTACGGAGCCCCCTGGGCACAATCCGTAACGCTGCAGACATGCTAGTAGAGTGGCTTGAAGAGGGATCACAGGAGGCCGGCAAGCTTCTAGGGTTCGTACGGATCATCCAGAGGACATCGGACAAGGCCCTCGAAAACATCGACCAGCTCCTTGCACGACTCCGTGGAGAGGGGAGCCCGGACCGTGAGCTTGTGAAAGTGGATGACCTACTCGCGGACCTCCGGGAGCAGACGCGGGGGATGCTTCGGGAAGGAATCGGGTACGTCGAGAATGTTACGTTCGATGGTGGCGTTCTAGTCGACAGGTCGGAGTGGATTGCAGCGCTCGCCAACTTGGTTAAGAACTCGGTAGAGGCGTTACCGCCAATTGGTGGTAACGTGAAGGTCACTGTTGGTGAGGAGAACGGGGAAGTGGTCTTCAGCGTCTCAGATGACGGATGTGGCATTCATCCCGAGAAGCTGCCCCGGTTCTTTGACCGACACTTCACGCATGGTAAGGAGGGTGGAACAGGACTCGGTACTGCGCACGCCAGGGCGGTTGCGGAGAAGCACGGAGGACAGGCGAAGGTACACAGCGAGATTGGAAAGGGAACCACGGTGGAACTGCGGATCCCGCAACCCAACGGCTAAGTTTGGACAGTGGAGTCTAGGTCCAGGGCCTCTCCTTCAAACGCGGCAGCGACATCTAAGTGGCTACCGCTCCCTGCCAAGTCATCTCTCATGTTTTGCTCGATAGCTGCCAGTGCGGCATCGTCCCGCTCTGGAGCATGGTGAAATAGGCGTAGCCGCTTGACCCCAGCATCCGCAGCCAACGCCAAGGCCTGTTCGTAGGTACTGTGGCCCCATCCCACCCGCGATGGGTACTCCTCATTGGTATACATAGCATCGTGAACTAGCAGGTCCGCACCAGCACAGAACTGTACAAGCTGCTGGTAACGACGGCCCTGGTCCTCGTGAAGCATTGGTAGGGCTTCGTTGTCCGGGAAGTACACAAGGACCGCGCCTCCACTCCGTATCCGGAATCCAAACGTGATGGATGGGTGACAGGCTCTGAAGGCATCAACTGTTATCGTACCGTCGGACCATGGGCTCAACCCGGCTTCGATCACCGCCGGTCTGCTAGGGAAATCATCAAATGAAACGGGGAAGAACGGCTCCATCATCTGTGCCGCGAGAAGCTCGGCTGGGGTGCGACCTTCTTGGGCGGGTGCATGGATTCTCAGGCGCGCGTTCGGATCCTGAAGCGGACCGAAGAATGGGAATCCCTGGATGTGGTCCCAATGAAAGTGTGTGAGGAAGATCTCGGCCTCCAGTGGTTCGTTTTCGACCGCTAAGCTCTCCCCCAGTGCACGGATACCGGTGCCAGCATCGAAAATGTAACGCTTTCTACCTCTGCCCTTCACCTCCATACACGACGTGTTCCCACCGAATCGCACCTTCTGCGGGCCCGGTGAAGCGATCGATCCCCGCGTGCCCCAGAATACCACCGACAGGGGCATGGTCATCGAGCCTGTTGGCGGGACGAGCTCACTCATGGCTCCCAGCTCCACTTCGACCGGTAGATCGTGTCCACTCCCTTCACTTCGGTCCACTTCCATCGCTGCCAAAGCTGCTCGCCCTTAGGCCCCCTGCGGTAGCTGTCATCAAGGTCGGCATGTACCTCAGCCGTGATGAACGTGCGGTAGGCACTCTGCCGGATGCCGCTTAGCTTCGCGGCTACGTTGGGAGCACGTCCCACCCAGATCAGATCATTACTCCGCCGTACCCCGCCTCTTACCACGAGCACATCACTGGTGTCCACACCAACGCTATGAGACAGTTCGTACGGGCCGGAACCAAGGCTACGGTACTTAGCGAGGAGCTTCGGCCGGATCATCTCCTGGAAAACAAAGTTGATGTTGAGTGCACAGCGGACAGCGGATGAATTTCGGTTTATCCCTAGGAAAACCCCCATGACTCGGTCACCGTCATAGCTGCGAACCTCTCCGCCACGCGCCTTGATTAAACGAGAAGCACAAGCAAGAAAAGATTTGAAGACTTTTGCGGCCACGCGCCGATCCTGACCCATAGCCAATTCAGTCGAATCCGCCAAATCGGCGTACAGCATGGTTGCAGGGAGCCTGACTGCGCCCCCCGCGAGCTGAACTTTGGATGTACTAGGAACGACCAATCCCCGCCGTACACTCCAGCGGGCACTGAGAATCTCGTCGAGATCCTTTCTGAGAGCATCACTTAGTCCCATGCGGCGATCTCGCGCGAAGTACGTGCCAACAAGATGGGGTCGGCTCTTCGCCCAAGACGAGAGCCGATTGGGGCTGCATGAGGGGCAGACGCGCCGACGACCGATTGCGCCGGGGGTCAAGCCGCTCCAGAGTGTGCTACCTCGCTATGATTCTGGCTCTAAGAGGCGGTTGGAGCCCGCCACGAGCGAGTCCTATTCCTGGCGAAGCGTGCTGGACACGCCCTGCTTTCAGGACCTCGAAGAATTCGCCCACAGCTATCCAGAGAGCCTGAACCTGCTGATCCTTAATGGCGCCCCCACTCACATCAGGGGCGGCTGGGCGTGCCCGAGGACGTGCTGCTGTGGGCCTACTCCATACAACTCCGAACTCAATCCCTTGATGCGGCTCTGAAGCGGTGCGTTGGGAGTGGAGCGGGACCTCCCGCTGCACGCCCGGAAGGCCATGACTCGAGTCAGTGTGCGCCATCACCACTTGGTGGTGCTCGATCGCGATCACCGACTTGCCGGAGTGAACCAATCGGTCCAGCAGCCCGAGCAACTACTCGAGGTCGGCCCGGTGCAGCTCAGATTCGGCTTACCGAGCACGTAGACACCACCCTCGGCACCCATTTGTGCAGCGAGCTTAAGCCGCTAAAATCCCCGCTCACGGCTTGCGGAAGGTACCCTGCGGGAACAGAAGCTCGTCCAGTTCGCGCGTGCTGGAGAATAGCGCGAACGCCGACCAGTCCCACCGCTCCACGCTCAGCCGCTTTCGCGCCTCTGCCAGAGCAGCTTCCAGTGGGTATCCCTCGGTGAAGGCACGATACCATTCGCGGGTGAACAAGAGCCCCGCTTGGTCGGTGATGTCGCGGAGCGTCGCGATCACGGCGGGAACACCGGCGGTCACCAGGCTGCCCGCCACGCTCGTGATGGCGTCGTTCTCCGCCGCCGTCCCCGTGTTGCACGAGTTCAGGAACGCGAGCGAAATGGGGGCGTCGCGGAGCAGATTGGCAATTTGTGAGGCGGTGGCCATGTGGGGGCCGTCGGCGCTGTGCAGCATCAGCGCGCCTTCGTCCTCGTGAAAGGCGCCATGCCCGGTGAAGTGGAAGATGTGCGGGCGAAAGGTCCGCAGGGCGCGCAGCAGACCGCTTGGGTCAGCCTCCTCGTTCTCCAGCACCTGCAGCAGTACGCGGCCGTCCTGCACCCCTGGGCGCACCGCCTCTTCGATCGCGGCCAGTTCCGCCTCGAGGTCGAGCTCTCCGGTGCCCGGGGGGGTGACGAGCACGACCAAGATGCGGAGCGGCGCGGTGATCGCCGCGGGCGCTGGCGGCGCTGCCGATTTCATGTACCGAACCAACGAGTACCGCTGTGTCAATCCGAGGAAACTGCGCTCCTGCTTGAGGTATAGAGTCTCCCACGGCAGTTCGGCCAGCGGCGAGGGAAAGTCCAGCAGCAGGCGGTAGGCGGCGCCGCTGGTGTGCAGTTCCTGCATGCGTTTGCCCACCTCCCCCTTGAAGACCCAGCGCCACATCAGTGCGCCGATTGCCCGCAGCGCCGACTCGGCGTTGCGCGGGCGCTGCGACGGGTCGCGGGCGGCAAGCGCGTGTGCCGGCCCGTCCAGCTCCTGGCGGTACAGGGACGGCATCGCCTCGATCAGTTGCGCCCAAGGGACCTCCGTTATCGTCGTGGCAGGTTCCCCCGACCCATCGAGCCGGACCTCGAACTCCACGGGCCGGCACCGCGTGCTATCCCCCTCTTCGATGCGTATGGAATCCTTTGCTTCCAGTGTGATGGATACGTCCACGTAGTCGAACGTGGGACGCGCGGCGGGCGCCTGCGGGACCCCCATCATCGGTGGGGGGGCCACACTTAAATCTGCCGCGGGAGCAATCGACTGCGATACGTTGAAGTACTCGCGCACCTCCGCGGGTGCGATGTCGCTCACGAGCGGCTTGAGCACGAGGAACCGCCTCAGTCGCTCGTCGCCAGAGTAGCGGTCCCACACGGGCCGGTGCTCCGGGGCGATGCTCCCGGGGCGCATGGCTTCGTCCTCTAGCGCCCGCAACGTCGCGCGGTCTGTTCGGAGCAGGCGCGCCAGCTCCGGCCACTGCCGCTCTAGGCCGTTCAGCCGGGCGAAGCCACGCAGCTCCAGGCAGTACGCCGCGGCCCACTGCCGCAGCTCCAGCCGCGCGAGGATGTCGGTACGTATGGCCGGCTCCAGTGTATCGAAGACGTAGCGGGCCAGGCGGCGGCGGTCGTCTTCTGTCGAGGTGACGACGCCGGAGTGGGTGGGTCGGGGGAGCAACTGGCTCGGATCCGGCAGGGTGTCGAAGAGGCCGAGAGCGAGCACCTGCTCAGGGAGGATTTCCGAGAGGAGCGGGCTCTGCAGCAGGAGTGCGGTAGGACTTGCGTCGGCGGGAGTGGCGGAAGCCAACTGGCGGACCTGCTGGAATAATGGCTTCCATGGCTCGGCGAGCCCCTCCTCGTCGTCGATCTGCAGCGCAATTTCCAGCGTCCGCGCACCCGCGGCCCACTCCTCGTTCGCCAGCGGGAGCAGCTGGGCGAATAGGAGCGGATACGATGTCCGCACGGCGATGAGCCTGGCTAGGTCCTCCTGAAAAATGCGCTCCGGCGCGCTGGTGCCCGGCTGCGCGAGGTGGCGCAGGGCGCGCATGAACGGCCCGTCGCCGGACGTGAGCATGAGCTCAGGGTGCGGGCGCAAGTCAGCCATGGCCGTGAGCGTCTCCACGTCGCGCCGCGCGTACGCCGACAGCGCCGGGTCGAAGCGGAAGTGCTTGAGCAGCGGCGCCGATTGCTTGAGCCGCGCGCAGAGCCGCGCCAGCCGCCCGGCCGGTGTCTCGTCGATCGCAGTGTCCTGCACGGCGCCATCAGCCTTCGCCGCCGGAAACGCGTCATCGTCAGTGCCGGCCTGTGCTGCGCCACTGGTGGTCGCGGATGCTGCTCCGTCGGTGATCGAACTCTGCGCCGCGCCGACGATCATCCCCGCCAATGCGCCGTCCCAGGCTCCGCTCCGGCCCGCGCCGTCGCTCGTTCCTGTGGATGTTGCGCGGTCGCTGACTGGGGCCTGCGCCGTACCGCCATCTGCCGATGCGCCATTACTCGCGCCTGCCAGCGAGGCGCCGTTGCCGGTCCTGGGTTCAGCCACGGGTTTTAACTCATCTTCCATCTGCCTCGCGAGGGTGGCGAAGTCTACTTCGCGGGCGAGGCCATGGAGCAGTGTAACACACTCCGCGTCGCGCGATGACAGGGCGATCAGCTTTTCGAAGAGCGCCGCGCGCGCGGCACGCTCCTCGTCCATCACGGTGGGGAGATAGGCTTCGCGGCTCGTGCTCCGCTTTTCGCGCCGACGCCGCTGTGAGTCTTTCTCCTTTTTCTTCTCCTCCTTCTTCTTTTCCCGCTCAGCCTGGTCCACGCTTCGGCGGAACGTCAGCCAACTGCAGTACTGCTTGAGCCGCCGCGGGTTGGAGCCTACAGCCGAGAGGATGATGTCCGTGGCAGGCATCCACTCGGGGTACTGAGCGGCGATGAAGCGGTGTGCGTGCTCGGGGGTGCACTCGGGGAGGTTGATGCGCAACTGGATGATCTTCTCGAAGTACTCCTGCCCCTTTCGCGCGAGGAACTCGCCCTCCTGTGCCCCGGCGGAGCCCTCCAGGAGTTCGCGGTAGCGCAGCCTCAGCCCCTTGCCGATTAGTTCTTCGTCTGCCGCGACGACGAACACCATCTTCTCCACGTGAAGAAAGATCTTTATTGCTTCCAGAAGGTCCAGCACCACGTCGGGCATGCAACGGTCCAAGTCGTCCAGGAACACACAGACGCGCTTGCCGACCGGGATCAACTCCAGCAGGCTAGTGAGGGCATCCTGGAACTCGCGCCTGGACTCGATACGCTCGCGGGTCGCCTCATTGCGCTCGCGCTGAAAGAGCGCAGCCGTGTCCACGGTGGTGTCGATGCGCAGCAGTTGCCGCAGCCCGGCCACCAGCGGCGACGCCGCACTCAGCGCCGCCACGGACGCGCGAGCGGCCGCTAGCACGGCCTCGTTCTGGTCCAGGCGCAACGCTTCGGGCGAGCGCTTGGAAATGCCGCCGTACAGGGTGGAGTCCAGCCGCTCCACGAAGTTCCAGTACTGGTCCTGCGGCTTCTCTGCCGGCGGGTTGCCGCCCACGGCATAGCTCCCCAGGAGCCGCCGGAGACGTGTTTTTGCGTCTTCGTGCGCCTGGGCGTGCGGCGCCACGGCGCACTTGCCTTTGGTGTGTTCGTAGACTGCGCGAGTTACCTTCAGCATCAGCGCGCGCCAGAGCTCGTCGGCCGTGCGGTGCTGCCATCCCTCAAAGTGCACGAACAGGGTGGGTTCTGCCGGCGCGACCTTCTCGCGGGCTAAGTAGTGCTCCACGAAATGCACGAACGTGGTCTTTCCCGCTCCCCACTCGCCGTACACGCCGATGGTGAACGGCGTCGGAGTGGTGCTCACCACCCTCGCCAGGACGGCCGCGTGGCTGGCGACGCCTAGCAGGTCCTGGTCCGGGTGCGTGAGGGGCTGGTCCGAGGTTCGTTCGTCGCTGGCGGGCACGGCGTCAGGAGGCATGGTTCACATGCGGCAGGAGGGCGAACAGCGCGATCACGGCGCCAAGCAGCAGGGTCAGCGGCGCGCCGAGCAGCTGCTGGCAGACGAAGAGGGCGATGAAAGCCGCCGAGATACCGATGTCGCGGCCGCGCCGCACCAGGGGGGTGTGGTTCGGCCGCGGGCGCAGCGAGAAAGCCGTGATCGCCAGCAGCATCGCGGAGGCGGCGACCACCCCGCCCGCCGTCCAGCCGGCGCGCTCCAGGGCGAAGCGGCGTTGCGCCGCCCGGTAGCGCTTGCCGGCGTCCTTGCGCGCGGCATTAAGGGCACGCCGGCTTGAGGCCACGCTGTCGCTCATCCGCGCCGCCGCCGCGCGCAACTGCACGGCGAGCATGGCGTCCATGCGGAGTGAGCGCTGCAGCCGCGTGCGTTCGCGGCTCAGGCTGTCGAGGACGGCCCGGGATACAGGCGGTTCCGCCGACTTCTGCGTCACCAGGTCCGAGTCCGCAAGCACAAGCCCCACGGAGTCGCGCATCTGCCGGAAGCGCAGTTCGCGGACCTGCGCGGCAATGCCGTTCCGCTCGTCACCGGCGGCGGAGAGCGCCTGCTCCAGATGTGGAACGCGGGCGGACTGGTGGAACGCAGCCTCTTTCGGCGCGCGCGGTGCCATCGCCCGCTCCGCGACGTGGGCGGAGAGGGCGCACACACCGGAACCGATGGTGGAGAGCACTAAGATCAGGAGAAGGTCCGCCCAGGTGAGCGCGAGTTTGCTTTCACTCATCTTGTGCGGAACCGCGGTGGGCGAGCATGCGGGGAGAGCTCGGGCGCGAGGAGCCTGAGCAATGCGCTTCGGGCTGATAAAGGATGCTGTGGGGCGGCATCAACTGTTCCGGCGGGCACCCGCTTGCAAGATGAGAGAAAGCACTTCTCTAGGCAAGATTATTATTTGCCTGCCGGATTGGAATGCCCGTGTCGCCTGGAATCGGAAGTTTTGCTGATACAACCGGGTCGGGACCAGAACTACCCGTTTGTGCAGATGCCCACGCATTCAGCCGATCCACGCGCCCGTGACGGATCAGTCGCGGTAGGCGGCCTTCGAAAAGTCCATGCGGCGAATCCAATGTTTTGTCCTCGACTCGGGCCGGCCACGCATCACACCGTCCCAACCGGTATGACGTCCATGTGTAGCCAGCGCCATCGTGGCATGGCTTCTCGGGACGACGCCGTACTGGCTCTCGCCGGATGGAGGCATGTGGTCGAAAGAGAGGGGACGCGAAGAACTCGTAGAATTCCACTAACAGGTCCCCGCGGCCGAGCATCTGGGCTTGCGCCTCCTTAATCAAGGTGGTTACGGGACATCGGCTCTGACCGACACTTCGGCGTACCGCCGGAACTCGTCCTCGCTGCCCTCCCAAAGATAGATGCGGACGAGGTCCTATTGGTGAGCATGTCCGCCCCGGCGAGCCGGGCGCCGATCCAGTCGCCTATTAAGGTATCCACAATCCGTGAACATAACCGGATTCACCTCAAGGAGCGGGTTTCGAGCAGGGTCTGTGCTGTCAATTCCGCTGTCAACTGGTTCCCGCAGGCTGCGGAATCGGGTGCCTATAACCCGGCAGGTTGCGCGCGCCGCCTGGGTTTCTCCTCGATTCTTCCGCAGCTTGCGACCAAGGCAGGGTCGGGGCAACGCCTGATAAGCGTGAGGTCGGAGGTTCGAGTCCTCCCAGGCCCACTGGCTAAAGCACGGTCACTCCTCGAGTCGCGGGTGGCCGTGCTTTTTTTTGCTGCCGCCCGCTCGCCGGCTCGGGCGCGTCCCCGAAAATGCTTCCCCACTCGGCCTTCTACTGCGGATCGCCTGACCCCGCTCGCAGCCGCGCGGCCGCGAGCGACTCGCGCATGCACCGCGCGAGCACCCGGACGTGCGGCTCGGAGCCGATCAGGGTGTGGCTCCCCGGAACCGGGTGCACCTCGACCGGGTGCGGCGAGAGGCGGTGCCACCCGTAGGTCCACCGCTCCTCCTCGGTGAAGGTGGCGAAGAACGGGTCGTGCTGGCGCGAGATCCGGCTCGCGCGGAACAGGGTGAGCGTGCCGGAGAAGCGGCCCTCCGTGTACCCGGACAGGCTCCTGTGCCGATCGGTCATGAGCCGGCGCTCGTAGCGCACCCGCTCGGCGCTGAAGCCCGGGGGAGCGGCCCCGTGGGCGTGCAGCTGTTCCACGAGACGGTCGATCTGCTCGTCCAGCCCCAGCCCCTCCAGCGCCTCCGCATCCATGGAGAAGCTGTGTCCCGTCCGCAGGGCGACCAGCTCGGCCAGGCCGGCCAGGAGCTGGGCGTCGTCGTCCCACGGGAACCTCACCACGTAGCTGGGCGCCATGGTGTCCATCAGGCCCACGAAGGCGACCGGCTCCCCGTCCCGCTCCAGCTGGAGCGCCATCTCGTACGCCACCAGCCCGCCGAAGGACCAGCCGCAGAGGTGGTACGGCCCCCGCGGCTGCACCGACCGCAGGGCCGCCACGTGGTCGGAGGCGATCCGGCTCAGCGGGCGTCCCAGGTCCTCGCCCAGGTCCCGAAGCCCGTAGACGGGCTGGTCGGCGCCCAGGTGGCGCACCAGGTTCACGTAGCCCATGACGCCCCGGTCGGCCGAATGGACCAGGAAGAGCGGCGGGAGCGGCCCGTGCGGCTGCAGGGGGACCACCGGCGACGCCGGCGCGGAGGCCGATCCCTTCTGCTCACGGATCGCGTCGGCCATCTGCCGGACCGTGGCGCCCGCGAAAAGGGTGGAGACCGGGAGGTCGCACTCCAGCCGCCGGTTGATCCGCGAGAAGAGGCGGAGCGCCAGCAGCGAGTTGCCGCCCAGCTCGAAGAAGTCCTGCGTCGGTCCGATCCCGGGAGCGCCGAGCAGCTCCTCCCAGAGCTGGATCAGCTGCACCTCGACGTAGTCCCTGGGCTCCTCGCCCCGCGGGTCCGGGCCCCGGTGCGCGGGGGCCGGGAGCGCCGCGCGGTCCACCTTGCCGCCGGCGGTCAGCGGCACCCGCTCGATGGGTACGAAGACCGCGGGGACCATGTAGTCGGGGAGCCGCTCGCGGGCCGCGCGGCGGAGGTCCTGCGCGAGCTGCGCGAACGCGGCGCCGGGGTCGGGCGACACGGTCTCCGTCCCGTCGGCGAGGGCCTCCACCCGCTCCGCCGCGAGCGCCGCTGAGCACTCCTGGCGGGGGACCACCCAGGCGGCCAGGCGCCGGTCGCCGGGGGCGTGCTCGTAGGCGGCGACCACCGCGTCCTCCACCCCGGCGTGCGCGCGCAGGGCCGCCTCGACCTCGCCCGGCTCGATGCGGAAGCCGCGCACCTTGACCTGCTGGTCGATCCGGCCCAGGTACTCCAGCTCCCCGTCTGCCCGCCAGCGCGCCCGGTCGCCCGTGCGGTACATCCGCGCCCCCGGCTCCCCGGAGAACGGGTCGGGGACGAATCGCTCCGCCGTCAGCGTCGGACGCCCCAGGTAGCCCCGCGCCAGCCCCGCGCCACCCAGGTGCAGCTCGCCGGGGGCGCCGACGGGGGCCGGCTTCCCGTGCGCGTCCAGCACGTACGCGCGCGTCCCCGGCGCCGGCCGCCCGATGGGGGGTGCCGCCGGCCCGGCCCGGACCTCGTGGAGCGTCGCGAAGACCGTGGTCTCGGTGGGCCCGTACAGGTTGAGCATGCGCCGCCCGTCCGCCCAGCGGGCCGCCAGCTCGCCGGACAGGCGCTCGCCGCCGGCGCTCACCACGCGCAGCGCGGGGAGGTCCGCCGGCGGGAGCGCGCCGAGGAGCACCGGGGTGCTCACCCACACGTCCACGGCGCGCTCCCGCAGCAGCCGCTCCAGCGCGTCCGGCGAGAGCACCGTGTCGCGGTCCGCCAGGTGGAGCGCGGCCCCGCTGACCAGGGGGAGGAAGATCTCCAGCACCGAGGCGTCGAAGGAGGGCGAGGCCGTGCTCAGCAGCCGGCTCCCCTCGTGGACCCCGAGCGCGCGCGCCGCGGAGGCCAGGCGCCCGGCGGCGGCCCCATGCGGGACCGCGACGCCCTTGGGGCGGCCGGTTGAGCCGGAGGTGTAGATGACGTAGGCGAGCTGGTCGGGATCCACGGGGATGCCCAGGTCGTCCCCGCTCTCCGCGTCCGCCGCGGGGTCCCCGGGCGCGATCGCCTCGATCTCCGGCAGCGGCACCCGGTCGCGCAGCTCCGCCGGGGCGAGGAGCACGTGGACGCCGGCGTCGCGGGCCATCCAGGCCAGGCGCTCGGCGGGGTAGGCGGGGTCCAGCGGGACGTAGGCGCCGCCGGCCTTGAGGATCGCCAGCATCCCCACGACCAGGTCGGGGGAGCGCCCGGCGCACAGCCCCACGCGCGACTCTGCGGCGACGCCGCGGGCGCGCAGGCGCCGGGCCAGGCGGTTTGCGCGGGCGTTGAGCTGGCCGTAGCTGAGCGCCTCGCCGCCGCAGGCGAGGGCGGGCGCGCCGGGGGCGGCGGCGGCCCGGGCCTCGAAGCGCAGGTGCAGCGCGCCGTGGTTCGGCGGGCTGGCCCCGGCGCCGCTCCACTCGCCGAGGAGCCGCGCGCGCTCGGCCGGGGTCGGCAGCTCCAGCCGCGACAGGGGCCGGTCCGGGTGGTCGGCCGCCTGCTCCAGGACGCGGACCAGGTGCTCCAGCAGGCGCCCGGCGGTGCCGCGCTCGAACAGCTCCGTGCTGAAATGCAGCTGGCCGGCGATGCCGCCCGCGTGCGCGTGGAGCGCCAGCGACAGGTCGAACGGGGTGGCCCCGGGCTCCGTCTCCACGGCCCTGGCCCGGGGGGCGCCGCCGCCGCCGCCGCCGGCGGCCGTTCCGGAGTCCTCCAGCGCGAACATCACCTGGAAGAGGGGGGAGTGGCCGGGGGCGCGCTCGGGCCGCAGCTCCGCGACCAGCCTGGCGAACGGCAGCTCCTGGTGCCCGTAGGCGCCGAGCGTCGCCTCGCGCACCCTCGCCAGCAGCTCGCGGAAGGTGGGGTCGCCGCCCAGGTCCACGCGCAGCACCAGCGTGTTCACGAAGAAGCCGATCAGCCCCTCGGTCTCCCGGCGCGTCCGCCCCGCGACCGGGCTCCCCACCACCACGTCGTCGCTCCCGGCGTACCTGCCCAGGAGCGCCTGGAAGGCGGCGAGCACCACCATGTGCAGCGTGGCGCCCTCGGCGCGCGCCGCCTCCCTGAGCCGCTCCGCCAGCGCGCCCGGCACCTCCACCGGGACGGAAGCGCCGCGAAAGGAGGGCGTCGGCGGACGCGGAAAGTCGGTGGGCAGCTCCAGCACCTCGGGCGCGCCCGCCAGCCGCTCCTTCCAGTACGCCAGCTGCCGGGCCTGCGCCTCCGGCGGCTGCCGCCGCTGCCACACGGCGTAGTCGGCGTACTGCACCGGCAACTCCGGCAGCGGGGACTCCCGCCCCTGCCGGTACGCGTCGTACAGCGCCCACAGCTCGCGCAGGAGCACCTGTCCGCTCCACCCGTCGCTGACGACGTGGTGCGAGCACAGCAGGAGCAGGTGCTCGCCCCCGCCCAGCCGCACCAGGGCGGCGCGGAACAGGGGGCCGGCGGCGAGGTCGAACGGGCGCGCGGCTTCGCGGGCGGCCAGGCGCAGAGCCTCCGCCTCGCGCCGGGCCCCGGCGAGCCCGGACAGGTCCTGCACCGGCAGCGCGAAGCCGCGGAACGGGCGTACGACCTGCACGGCGGAGCCGTCCACCTCGCGGAAGACCGTCCGCAGGCTCTCGTGGCGCCGCACGATCTCGGCGAGCGCGCGCCCGAGCGCCGCCTCGTCGTCCACCCCACGCAGGCGCAGCGCGGCGGACAGGTTGTACGACGCGTCCCCCGGCCGCAGCCGGTCCAGGAACCAGAGCCGCTCCTGGGCGAAGGAGAGCGGCGCGTCATCCCCGGGGGGGCGGCGCGGGATCCCCGCGTCGCGCCCCTGGCCGCGGAGCAGGGCCTCGCGCAGGGCGCGCTTGGCGGCCGAGAGCTCGGGGGCCGCGCCTCCGGACGTCGTCTCGGCGGACATCTCACCCTCCCGCGAGCGATGCGGAGCCCGCGGGGAGGGAGAGGCCGGCGAGGGCCGCCGCCGCTTCCTCCTCGGTCATCCCGTCCAGCCGCGCGAGGATCGCCTCGTCGATGAGCCCGACCAGGCCGGCGACGGTGGGCCCCTCGAAGACGGCGCGCAGCGGCAGCTCCACCTGGAAGACCTCCCGCACGCGCGAGAGGACCTGCATCCCCAGGAGCGAGTGCCCGCCCAGCTCGAAGAAGTCGTCGTGGATCCCGATGTCGGGAACTCCCAGCAGCTCGCTCCACAGGCGGGCGACGATCTCCTCCGCCTCGCTGGTGGGCGCGTGGAGCACCCTGCCGGCCCGCGGCTCCGCCTGGAGCGGCGGATCCGGGTCCGCGGCGCGCCGCGCCGCCGGGCGGGGGGGAGCGCCGAGCCGCTCGACGCGCGCGGCCAGCTCGCAGGTGGAGACCGCCACCCGCGGCTCCCCGGCCAGCGCCGCCAGGCGGTCGAAGACGCGGGCGCCCTCCCCGCGCAGGATGGCGCGCTCCGCCAGGGCGTCGCCCGCGCCTGCGTCGTCCGCCGCGTCCATGTGCCATCGGTCCCAGCTCACGCTGGTCCAGGGCTGGCCGCCGCGCGACGCCTGCCGCTGCGCCCAGGCGTCCACCAGCGCGCACACCGCCGTGGCCCGGCCCACCCCCGCCCCCCCGAGGACGGAGAACAGGGAGTTCTGCAGCAGGCGGAGCTCCAGGGCGAGGCCGGCGGTGGCCGCTTCCAGCGCGTCCAGCTCCCCGGCCACGCGCGCCAGATCCGCCGCGTCGTCGCCCGGGCGGGCGTCGGCGAGCGCGGCGAGCTCCGCCGCGGCGCCCAGCCGGACGGAGTGCACCACCCCGTGCAGCTCGCCGAACGCCTCGCGCACGGCGGCCACCGCGGCGGCCACGGCGGCCGCGTCGCCGGGGGCGGCGTGGAGGAGGAGCGTCCGGCACCCCAGGGCCTCGGCCGCGCGGATCCCGCGGATGGTGGACGCCACGGCGTCGTGGCCCGCGGCGGAGGCGAGGCGGGCGTCCCAGGCGTCGCGCCGGGGGAACGCGGGATCGACCAGGAAGGCGATGCGGGCGCCCGGCGCGCCGGCCAGGTGCTCCGCGAGCACGTCTCCCCCGGCGGCGAGCGCGCCGGAAAAGAGCCAGGCGCCGCCCGGGCGCAGCGAGGCGCCCTCCGGGGGGCGCACGGCCTGGTAGCTGCGCGCCCAGCGGAGCGGCCCGCGGAGCGCGGCCACCGGCTCCGGGGAGTCCGCGGCGACCTCCGCCAGGAGCTGCTCCACCAGGCGGCCGGCGCCGTCCGCGGGGAGCCGGACGTCCACCACGCGGCAGGCGGCGTGCGGGTGCTCCTGGGGGAGCGCCAGGCACGCGCCCGCCACGGCCGCCCGCTCCGGCCGCACGGCCTCGCCCCCGGCCACGTCCTGCGCCCCCTCGGTGACCACCACCAGGCGGAGCCGCTCCCCGTCCCGGTCCCGGGCGAAGGTGCGCGCCAGCGCCGCCACCGTGGCATGGCCGCGCGCGTGCGCCCGGTGGAAGGCGTCCGGCGCGGACTCCCCCGCCGGGTCGATCCCCCAGAGGTGCACGATGCGGCGCGGGCGCATGCCCGCCGCGTGCAGCGCGTCGCGGAGCGCCGCCAGGTCCTCGGCCGAGCCGGGGCGCGCGACGTAGCGCAGGCCGCCCGCGCCGGCGAAGCGCTCGCCGGGCTCCGCCACCGCGACCCTGTGCCCGAGCGACTCCAGCCGGCCGGCGAGCCCGGCGCCGATCCCGGCCGCGTCCGCCAGCACCAGCCACTCCGTGGGCTCCAGCCCCGGCGACGCGGGGACCGGGGCGCGCGTCCAGGTGGGGAGGTAGAGCCAGTCCGCCGGGTCCGGCTTCTTGCGGAGCGGGTCGCCCCCGCGCGGCCGGGCGGGCGCGGCGTCGCCCGGCTCGATCCAGCAGCGCCTGCGCTCGAAGGGGTAGGTGGGGAGGGGGACGCGCCGCAGCCGCTCGTGCGCGTGCACGGCCTTCCAGTCCACCGCCACCCCCAGCGCCCACAACCGCCCCGCCGCGCCCAGGAGGCCGGCCACGTCCGCGCGGCGCTCGTAGGCGTGCCGCAGGGAGGCGACGGAGGGCGGCCCGCCGTCGTCCCAGCACGGGAGCTGGCGGACCAGCGTCCTGAGCGCCTGCCCGGGGCCCACCTCCACCAGCACGGCCCTTCCGCCGGCGCACAGCGTCGCCGCGCCCTCGGAGAAGCGCACCGGCCCGCACAGGTGGCGCGTCCAGTACGCGGGGTCCGTGGCCTCGTCCGGACGGATCCACGTCCCGGTGACGTTGGAGACGAAGGGGATGGTGGGCGCGCCCAGGCGCACCCCCCGCATCAGCTCCTCCAGGCGCTCCGCCACCGGCTCCATCATGGTGGAGTGGAAGGCGTGGCGGGTGTTCACCCGCCGCCAGAACACCCCGCGCGCCGTCATCTCCGCCTGCAGCGCGTCCACGGCCGCCGCCGGCCCGGAGACCACGGTGATGGAGGGGCCGTTCAGCGTAGCGACGCAGAGGCCGTCGCGGAGGAGGGGGCGGACCTCGGCCTCCGGGAGGGTGACCCCCATCATCCCGCCCTCGGGGAGCCCGTCGATGAGCCGCGCGCGCTCGGCCACCAGCATCAGCGCGTCCTCCAGCGACCAGACGCCGGCCACGGTGGCCGCCACGTACTCGCCCAGCGAGTGGCCGATCATCGCCTCGGGCCGCACGCCCCACTCCATCCACAGGCGGGCGAGGGCGTACTCGGTCACGAACAGCGCCACCTGGGCCATGCGCGTCCGGTTGAGCCGCTCCGCGGGGTCGACGCCCTCCACGGGGCGGCCGTCGGTGCGGCCCAGCATGGCCCGCAGGTCGATCCCCGCGGACGCCCCCGCCTCGCCGTCGAGCGCGTCGGGGGGATACAGAACCTCGCGCAGGTCCAGCCCCAGGCGGGGGCGGAGGATCTCGGCGCAGCGGTCCACCGTGCGGCGGAACGCGGGCTCGCCCCGGTACAGCCCCAGCCCCATCCCCGGGTAGTGGTTCCCCAGGCCGGGGAACAGGAAGGCGACAGGGCGCGGGCCCTCCGGCGCCGCCGCCTGGAACAGGGCGTCTGGGGCGCGCGAGGCGAGGGCGTCCGCGGCCTCCCCGCGGTCCCGGGCCACCAGCACGCGGCGGTGCTCCCAGGCGCGGCGCCCCACCTGGAAGGTGTACGCCACGTCCGCCAGCGGCTGCTCCGGGTGGGCGCGCAGGTGCTCCGCGAGCCGGTCCGTCGCCGCCTCCAGCGCGGCCGGCGTCCGGGCGGACAGGGGGAGCAGGTGCCAGTCGCGCGCGGGCGCCGAGGCGGCCCGCGGCGGCGCCTGCTCCAGCACGACGTGCGCGTTGGTGCCGCCGATGCCGAACGACGACACGCCCGCGCGCCGCGGCATGCGGCCGTCCCCCGGCCAGGGGTGCAGCGCGGTGTTGACGAAGAAGGGCGAGGAGGCGAAGTCGATGCGCGGGTTGGGCTCGGCGTGGTGGAGCGTGGCCGGGACCAGGCCGTGCTCCACGGCCAGGACGGCCTTGACGAGCCCCGCCGCACCGGCCGCCGTGTCCAGGTGGCCCAGGTTGCTCTTGACGGAGCCCAGGGCGCAGGACTGCCTCCGCGGCGCGGTCCCGAACGCCTGCACCAGCGCGGCGACCTCCACCGGGTCGCCCAGCTCCGTCCCGCTGCCGTGCGCTTCCACGAAGCCCACGGTGGCCGGGTCCACCCCCGCGACGGCCAGCGCCTCCCCGACAACCGCCGCCTGCCCGTCCACGCTGGGCGCCGTGAAGCCCACCTTGCGCGCGCCGTCGTTGTTCACGGCGGAGCCGCGCACCACGGCGTGGACGGTGTCGCCGTCGGCGAGCGCGTCGTCCAGGCGGCGCAGCACCACCAGCGCGATCCCGCTCCCGCCCACCGTCCCCCCGGCGCGGGCGTCGAAGGGGCGGCAGTGCCCGTCGGGCGACATGATGCCGCCCGGGGAGTGCAGGTATCCCCGCCCCAGCTTGACGGCCACGCCGCCGGCCACCGCCAGGTCGCACTCGCCCGCCAGGAGCGCCTGGCAGGCCACGTGCACGGCGACGAGCCCCGTGGAGCACCCCGTCTGCACGGTGAGGGCGGGCCCGCTCAGGTTCAGCCGGTGCGCGGCGCGGGTGGCAAGGAAGTCGCCGCGGCTGGCCAGCTCCAGCTGGAAGCCGCCCACCGCGCCGGCCACGTCCGGGCGCGTGAGCACGTGCCGGTGGAGGTAGCCGCTGCTGGACGCCCCGGCGTAGATCCCGACCGGGCCGTGCAGTGCGCCGGGGGCGTGGCCCGCGCTCTCCAGCGCCTCGTACGCGGTCTCCAGGAACAGGCGGTGCTGCGGGTCCAGGACCTCGGCCTCCCGCGGGCTGAAGCCGAAGAACGCGGCGTCGAACAGCTCCACCCCCTCCAGCACGCCGCCCGCCCGCACGAAGCGCGGGTCGCGCAGCAGCGCCGGGGCGACGCCGGCCGCCTCCAGCTCCTCGTCGCCGAAGAAGGTGACGGAGTGCACTCCGTCGCACAGGTTCCGCCACAGGGCCTCCACGTCCCGCGCGCCCGGGAAGCGGCCCGCCATCCCGATCACCGCGACCGCGGGCCCGTGCTCCGCCGCCGTCTCCGCCGAGCCGCTCATTCGCCCGCTCCCGGTTGCATGGATGTCTGCGCCCTCGCTCCGCTCCCGCCCCTGCGGCCCGGGGATAGCGCCCGGCGCACCGCCGCCCGCTCGCTCCCCGGCACCGGCGCCGCGGGGTCCGCCGGCTCCGCGCGCAGGTGCTCCGCCAGCGCCGCCACCGTGGGAAAGCGGAACAGGTCCACGATGGGGACCTCCCGCCCCAGGGTCTCCCGCAGCCGCGCGTGCAGCCGCGCCAGCAGCAGCGAGTGCCCGCCCAGGTCGAAGAAGCCGTCGTGGCGCCCCACGCGCTCCACCCCCAGCACCTCCCGCCACAGCTCCGCCAGGCGCTCCTCCTCCCCGCCGCGCGGGGGGGCGAACGCGGCCGGGGCGGCGGCGCCGGGGTCCGCCGGCGCCGGCAGCCGGGCGCGGTCCACCTTGCCGCCGGCGGTCAGCGGGATCCGGTCCAGGGGGACGAAGACGGCGGGGACCATGTAGTCCGGGAGCCGCTCGCGGGCCAGGCGGCGGAGGTCCTGCACCAGCGCCGCGGCGGAGTGCCACCGTGCGCCGTCCCCGGCCGCTTCCGCGGCCGGCGCGGACGGGGCGTCGGGGCGGACCGCGTACACGTCGTGCAGGCCGGTGCCGGCCAGCCCGGCGTCCTGGCCCACCACCACCCGGAAGCCCCGGTCCTCCAGCAGCGCCCGCACCCGCCGGAGGCGTCCGTCCGTGTCGTGCACCTCCACCGCCACCTGCCGGATCTTCGCCCAGTCGCCCTCCTCGATCCCGGCCAGCACCTCCGTCTCGCTCTTTTCCACGTCCACCTTGAGCAGGTCGATCCGCTCCACCCCCTGCTCGCGGATCACCTGCGACAGGGTGCGCAGGCGGCAGGAGAACCGGCGCGTCGCCAGGCGCTGCTCCAGCACGGCGTCGAGCCCCTCCTCCACGCCCGCCCCCTCGCCCCCGCCCAGCAGGAACGCCCTGACCACCGCCCGCTCGCGGTCGGGCTCGGCGTGGCGGCCGGAGAGCACGGAGGCATGGGGGTAGAAGGTGAACTCGGCCTCGCCCTCGGCCTCGCCGATGCCGCACTCCAGGACGCGCACGTCGCCGCCGTGGATGGCGGCGTTCAGCCGCAGCGCGTGGCACACGGGGGGGATGGGCTCGAAGGCGTACACCCGCCCGCGCGGGCACCGCCGCGCCACCGCCAGGGTGAACAGGCCGATGTTGGCGCCCACGTCGAACACGCAGGCGTCCGGGGGGAGGGTGATGCCGTGCCGCAGGTACGCGCCGCGCTCGAAGATCTCCCCGTACAGGAAGGCGGTCTCGGAGGGGTTCAGCGACACCACCTCGGTCCCGTCGGGGAGCGTCTCCAGCCGCTGCCCGGCGAGCGCCTCCGCGCGCTTCAGCTCCAGCAGGCGCCGGGGCGCCGCCGCGCGCTCGGGGTGGGGGACCACCCAGGCGGCCAGGCGCCGGTCGCCGGGGGCGTGCTCGTAGGCGGCGACCACCGCGTCCTCCACCCCCGGGTGCCCGCGCAGCGTCGCCTCGATCTCGCCAGGCTCGATGCGGAAGCCCCTGATCTTGACTTGGCTGTCGATGCGCCCCAGGTACTCCAGCTCCCCGTCGGCCCGCCACCGCGCCCGGTCGCCCGTGCGGTAGAGCCGCGCCCCCGCGTCCGCGCCGAACGGATCGGGGACGAACCTCTCGGCCGTCAGCGCCGCGCGCCCCAGGTAGCCGCGCGCCAGCCCCGCGCCGCCCACGTGCAGCTCGCCCGGCACGCCCACGGGGACCGGCCCGCCCGCCGGGTCGAGCACGTACGCCCGCAGGTCGGGAAGGGGGGTGCCGATGGGCGATCCCGGCCCGGAGCGCAGCTCCGACCCGCGGAGGACGCGCCGGGTGACGTGCACCGTGGTCTCGGTGATGCCGTACATGTTGACCAGCGCCGGCCGGTCGCCGCGCCGCGCGGTCCACCCGCGCAGCGGCGCCGGGTCCAGCGCCTCGCCGCCGAACACCACGAAGCGCAGCGCCAGCTCCGCCCGCCCGCCCGCGGCCCCGTCCGCCTCCGCCAGCCCGCGGAAGGCGGAGGGCGTCTGGCTGAGCACCGTCACCCGCTCCCGCTCCAGCAGGCCGAGGAAGGCCGCCGGGTCGCGGCTGACCGCGAAGGGGACCACCACCAGGCGGCCGCCGTGGAGCAGGGCGCCCCAGATCTCCCACACGGAGAAGTCGAAGGCGGGGGAGTGGAACAGGGTCCACACGTCGCGCTCCCCGAAGCCGAAGGAGGGCCCGGCGGCGGCGAAGAGGCGCAGCACGTTGGCGTGCGTGACGCCAACACCCTTGGGCCGGCCGGTGGAGCCGGAGGTGTAGATGACGTAGGCCAGGTTGTCGGGATCCACGGCGACGCCGAGGTCGTCCCCGCTCTCCGCGTCCGCCGCGGGGTCCTCGATCGCGACCACCTCGACCTCCGGCAGCGCAACCCGGTCGCGCAGCTCCGCCGGGGCGAGGAGAACGCGGACGCTGGCGTCGCGGGCCGTCCAGGCCAGGCGCTCGGCGGGGTGGGCGGGGTCCAGCGGGACGTAGGCGCCGCCGGCCTTGAGGATCGCCAGCATCCCCACGACCAGCTCCGGCGAGCGTTCGGCGCAGAGGCCCACGCGCGACTCGGCGGCGACGCCGTGGGCGCGCAGGCGCCGGGCCAGGCGGTTGGCGCGGGCGTTGAGCTCGCCGTAGCTCAGCGACTCGCCGCCGCAGGCGAGGGCGGGCGCGCCGGGGTCGGCGGCGGCCCGGGCCTCGAAGCGCAGGTGCAGCGCGCCGTGCACCGGCAGGCTGGCCCCGGCGCCGCTCCACTCGCCGAGGAGCCGCGCGCGCTCCGCCGGGGTCAGCAGCTCCAGTCGCGACAGGGGCCGGTCCGGGTGGTCGGCGGCCTGCTCCAGGACGCGCCCCAGGTGCTCCAGCAGGCGCTCGGCGGTGCCGCGCTCGAACAGGTCCGTGCCGTACTGCAGCAGGGCCCCGATCCCGCCCGCGTGCGGCGCGACCTGCAGCACCAGGTCGAAACGGACGGTGTCCGCGCCGGCGTCCATCCCCCGCACGGCAAGGCCGGGGAGCCCGCCGGCCCGCCCGCCCGCGTCGGCCAGGGCGAACATCACCTGGAAGAGCGGGGAGTGGCCGAGGGCGCGCTCCGGCTGCAGCTCCGCCACCAGGCGCTCGAACGGCAGCTCCTGGTGCTCGTAGGCGCCGAGCGTCGCCTCGCGCACCCGGGCCACCAGCTCGCGGAAGGGGGGATCGCCGCCCAGGTCGGCGCGCAGCACCAGGGTGTTGACGAAGAAGCCGATCAGCCCCTCGGTCTCCCGGCGCGTCCGCCCCGCGACCGGGCTCCCCACCACCACGTCGTCGCTCCCGGCGTACCTGCCCAGGAGCGCCTGGAAGGCGGCGAGCACCACCATGTACAGCGTCGCGCCCCCGCCGCGCGCCAGCGCCTGCAGGCCGGCAAGCAGCCCGGCCGGCAGCTCCAGCCGCGCGTGCGCGCCCCGGAAGCTCTGCACCGCCGGGCGCGGGCGGTCCAGGGGCAGCTCCAGCAGCCCGGGGGCGCCGGCGAGCCGGGCCCTCCAGTACGCGAGCTGCCGCTCCAGCGCCTCGCCGCGCAGGTGCCGGCGCTGCCACACGGCGTAGTCGGCGTACTGCACCGGCAGCTCGGGGAGCGCCGGCTCGCGCCCGTCGCGGTGCGCGCCGTACAGCTCCGCCAGCTCCCCCAGGAGCACGCCCATGCTCCACCCGTCGCTGACGGCGTGGTGCACGTTCAGCAGGAGCACGTGCTCGTCGCCGCCCAGCCGCAGCAGGGCGACGCGGAGCAGGGGGCCGGCCGCGAGGTCGAACGGCCGCGCGGCGTCGGCCGCGGCGTGGCGCCGCGCCTCCGCCTCGCGGTCCCCTTCCGCCAGCCCGGACAGGTCGCAGACCGGGAGGGCGAAGCCGCGGAAGGGCGCGACCACCTGCCGCGGGGCTCCCTCCATCTCCCGGAAGACCGTGCGGAGCGACTCGTGCCGCCGCACGACCCCGCCCACCGCGCGCTGCAGCGCGGCGGCGTGCAGCGCGCCGGAGAGCCGCAGGGCCGAGGGCACGTTGTAGAAGGCGCTCCCCGGGTGCAGCCGGTCCAGGAACCAGAGGCGCTCCTGCGCGAAGGAGAGCGGGAGGGCGCCGCCGCGCTCCGCGGGGGCCACCGGCGGGAGCGGCGGCGCCCCGTCCCGGCGCAGCTCTTCCAGAACCGCGGCCTGCACGGCCACGGTGGGGTGCTCGAAGACGGCCCGCAGCGGCATCTCCACGCCGAACACCTCGCGCACCCGCGAGACGAGCCGCGCCGCCAGGAGCGAGTGCCCGCCCAGGGCGAAGAAGTCGTCCCGCGCGCCCACCCGCTCCAGGCGCAGGGTCTCGGCCCAGACCGCCGCCAGCACCTCCTCCGTGGGGGTGCGCGGCGCCGCGTACCCGTCGGCGGCCGCCGCGCGTTCCGGGGCCGGGAGGGCGTTCCGGTCCACCTTGCCGTTCGGCGAGAGCGGGAGCGAGTCCAGGACGACGAAGGCGCCGGGGACCATGTACGCGGGCAGGCTGCGGCGCAGCCGGCCGGCCAGCTCGTCCGTGTCCACCTCGCCCGCGAGGTACGCCACCAGCCGCCGGTCGCCGGACGCGTCCTCGCGCGCCACGACGGCGCACCCGGCCACGCCGGGGTGGCGGCGCAGCACGGCCTCCACCTCGCCGGGCTCGATGCGGAAGCCGCGCACCTTGACCTGCTCGTCCAGGCGGCCCACGAACTCCAGCGTCCCGTCCGCGCGCCACCTCACCCGGTCGCCGGTGCGGTACATCCGCGCCCCCGGCTCGCCGGAGAAGGGGTCGGGGACGAAGGCCGCGGCCGTCTGCCCCGGCCGCCCCAGGTAGCCGCGCGCCACCTGCACGCCGGCCACGCACAGCTCGCCGGGGACGCCCACCGGGACCGGCCGCAGCCACGCGTCCAGCACGTACGCGCGGGTGTTGTCCACGGGCGCGCCGATGGACGGCGCCCGCAGGTCCTCGCCGTGGGCCTCGACCCGCGCGGAGGCGACGGTGCAGGTGCACTCGGTGGGCCCATAGTTGTTCGCCAGGGCGAACGGGGCGCCCGGCGCGGGGCGCGCCCGCAGCCGGTCGCCTCCGGTCACCAGCCAGCGCAGCGCGGCCGTGGCCGGCCACTCCAGCCCCACCAGCGCCTCCGCAAGGGCGGTGGGCGCGCAGGCGACCGTCGTCCCGTGGCGCAGGAGCCAGCCGCGCAGCGCCTCCGGGTCGGCGCGCACCTCGTCCGGCACCACCTGCAGGCAGGCGCCCCGGGCGAGGGCCGGCCACACCTCCACCGTCCAGGCGTCGAAGGCGGGGCTGAACAGCTGCGACGCGCGGTCGGCGGCGGCGAGGCCGTAGGCCGCCGCGTGCCAGTCGCACAGGTTCCGCAGCCCCCGGTGCTCCACGGCCACGCCCTTGGGCGTCCCCGTGCTCCCCGAGGTGTAGACGACGTACGCCAGGCCGCGCGCGGACGCGCCGCCCTCCAGGGGAGCGGCGCTCTCGGACGCGATCCGCGCCCCGTCCGCGTCGACGCTCACCACCTCCACCCCCGGCCGCGCGGGGAAGCGGCCCCGCAGCGCCTCGCGGGTGAGCAGCACCGCCGCCCCCGAGTCGGCCAGCACGACTCCCAGCCGCTCCGCGGGAGCGTCCGGGTCCAGCGGCACGTAGGCGCCGCCGGCCCGGAGCACGCCCAGGACGGCGACCACCAGCTCCACGCCCCGCTCCAGGCACACCGCCACCCGGGCTTCCGGCGCGACGCCGCGCCGGCGCAGGGCGCGCGCGAGCCGGTTTGCCCGCGCGTCCAGCTCGCCGTACGTGAGCGAGCCGTCCGCGGCGGCGACGGCCGGGGCGCCGGGCGATTCCGCGGCCCGCGCCGCGACCAGCTGGTGCACCAGGAGGCCGGAGGGGTGCTCCCTGCCGGTCCGGTTCCACTCCTCCAGCACCCTGCGGCGCTCCGCGGCGCCCAGCAGCTCCAGCCCGGAAAGGCGCACGTCCGCGGCTCCGGCCGCCTGCTCCAGCACCCGCTCCAGGTGGCCGACCATCCGGGCGGCGGTTTCGCGCTCCCACAGCGCGGTGCCGTAGGAGAGCACGCCGCGCAGGCCGCCGGCGCCGCGTCCCAGCGCCAGCACCAGGTCGAACTTGGCGGTGTCGGGGTCGCCGTCCAGGCTCGCCGTCCGCAGCCCGGGGAGCCCCGCCGGGGGACCCGCGTCCAGCAGGGTGAACATCGCCTGGAAGAGCGGCGAGTGGCTCAAGCTGCGCTCCGGCCGCAGCTCGGCCACCAGGCGCTCGAAGGGGACCTCCTGGTGCTCGTAGGCGCCCAGCGTGGCCTCGCGCACCCGCCGCAGCGCCTCGCGGAAGGTGGGGTCTCCCGAGAGGTCGGCCCGCAGCGCCAGCGTGTTGGCGAAGAAGCCGATCAGCGGCTCCACCTCGCCGCGCGTGCGCCCGGCGACCGGGCTCCCAACCACCACGTCGTCCGCGCCGGCGTACCTGCCCAGCAGCACCTGGAAGGCGCCCAGCAGCACCATGAAGAGGGTGGCGCCCTCGCGCCGGGCGAGCGCTTCCAGCCGCTCCGCCAGGGCGGCCGGGAGCTCGATCCGCTCGTGCGAGCCGCGGTACGACTGCACCGCGGGCCGGGGCCGGTCCGTGGGCAGCTCCAGCAGTACGGGCGCGCCCGCCAGCCGCTCGCGCCACCAGTCCAGGTGCCGGTCCATCGCCTCGCCCGCGAGCCGCCCGCGCTGCCACACGGCGTAGTCGGCGTACTGCACCGGCAGCTCCGGCAGCGGCGATTCCAGTCCTTCGCGGATCGCCCCGTACAGCGCCGACAGCTCGCGGAAGAGGATCCCCATGCTCCACCCGTCGCTGACGACGTGGTGCATGGCCAGCAGGAGCAGGTGGTCCTCCGCCCCCAGCCGCAGCAGCGCCGCCCGGAAGAGCGGGCCCCTCTCCAGGTCGAAGGGCCGCCGGGCCGCTTCCGAGGCGAGCCGCCGGGCCTCGGCCTCGCGGCGGGCCGCCGGCAGGCGCGACAGGTCCGCGGCCGGCAGCGGGAACCCGGCGAAGGCGGCGATCTCCTGCACCGGCGACCCGGCCTCCTCGCGGAAGGTGGTGCGCAGCGACTCGTGGCGATCCATGATGCCGCCCAGCGCCGCCCCGAGCGCCCGCGCGTCCAGCGCGCCGGAGAGACGCAGCGTGGCGGGGACGTTGTAGAAGGCGCTCTCCGGCTCCATGCGGTGCAGGAACCAGAGCCGCTCCTGCGCGAACGACAGCGGAAGGCCGCCGGCCCGCCCCACGCGCGCCACCGGGGGCAGCCGCGGCCGCGGGTCGCGGCGCAGCTCCTCCACCCGCGCCGCCAGCCCGGCGACGCTCGGCCCCTCGAAGAGCGCGCGCAGCGGCACCTCCACCCCCAGCGCCTCGCGGACGCGGGACACCACGCGGGTGGCGAGCAGCGAGTGCCCGCCCAGGTCGAAGAAGCTCGCCTCCACGCCCACCGTGTCCAGGCGGAGCACCTCCGCCCAGATCGCCGCCAGCTCCGCCTCCAGCGGCGTGCGCGGGGCGACGTACGCGTCCTCCGCCGTGCCGTGCTCCGGCGCCGGGAGCGCCGCGCGGTCCAGCTTGCCGTTCGCCGTGAGCGGGAGCGCCTCCACCGGCACCAGCGCCGCCGGCACCATGTGCTCCGGCAGCACGCGCCGCAGGTGACGGCGCAGCGCGTCCGCGCCGGCCCCGCCCACGACGTAGGCCACCAGGCGGCGGTCGCTCCCCTCGCCGCGCACCAGCACGGCGCAGTCGCGCACGCCGGGGTGCCGGCGGAGCGTCGCCTCCACCTCCCCCGGCTCGATGCGGAAGCCGCGGATCTTGACCTGCTGGTCCAGGCGGCCCAGGTGCTCCAGCGCGCCGTCCGCCGTCCAGCGCACCCGGTCGCCGGTGCGGTACATCCGCGCGCCGGGCCCGGCCGCGAGCGCGTCGGGGAGGAAGCGCCCGGCGGTGAGGTCCGGCCGCCCCAGGTAGCCGCGCGCCACGCCCTCGCCGCCCACGTACAGCTCGCCGGGCATCCCCACCGGGACGGGGCGCAGCGACGCGTCCAGCACCCGCAGCGACGCGCGCGCGACGGCCCGGCCGATGGGCACGGTCGGCGCGTCGTCCCCCACCGCGGCGACGGGGTGCCAGCTGCTGAACGTGGTGCACTCGGTGGGCCCGTAGACGTGCAGCAGGCGGCGCGGCCCGCCGGCCCGCAGCACCCGCCGCACCGCCTCCGGGTCCACCGCCTCGCCGCCGAACAGCAGGGTGGAGAGCGGCGCGAAGGCGTCCGGCCGCTCGCGCGCGATGCCGTTGAAGAGCGCGGTGGTGAGGAACAGGGTGGTGACGGAATGCGCGCGGACGGCGTCGGCCAGCCCCGCGGGCGAGAGCGCGGCCTCCCTGTCGATCCCCACCACGGCGCCGCCGTTCAGCAGCGCGCCCCACACCTCGAAGACCGCCGCGTCGAACGACACGCTGGACGCCTGCGCGACGCGGTCCGCCGGGCCGAGGCCCACGTAGTCCGTGCCGCGCACCAGGCTCGCCACGGAGCGGTGCTCCACGGCCACGCCCTTGGGGGTCCCCGTGCTCCCGGAGGTGTAGACGACGTACGCCAGCGTGCGCGGCCCCGCCTCGACCGCCGGGTCGTCCGCGCGGGCGGCGGCGATGCGCGCCCGGTCCGCGTCCACGCGGACCAGGGCGGCCGCCGGCACGGCCGGGAGCGCGCCGCGCAGCGACTCCTGCGTGAGCACCGCGGCCACGGCGCTGTCGGCCAGCATCAGCGCCAGGCGCTCGGGCGGGTAGCCGGGGTCCAGCGGCACGTAGGCGGCGCCCGCCTTGAGCACGGCGAGCATCGCGACCACCTGCTCCACCCCGTGCTCCAGGCAGATCCCCACCCGCGACTCCGGGCGCACGCCCAGCCCGGCCAGGTGGTGCGCAAGGCGGTTGGCGCGCCGGTTCAGCTCCCCGTAGCCGAGCGACAGGGCGCCGTAGACGGCGGCCGGGGCCTCCGGCGTGCGCGCCGCCTGCTCCTTGAACAGGGCGTGGATGCAGGCGCGGGGGGGACACGCCCCCTCCGCGCGGCCCCACCCGGCCACCAGCCGGCGCTCCGCCTCGCCCATCAACTCCAGCTCGGAGAGCCGCGCCTGCGGGCGGGCGGCCAGCTGCTCCAGCACCCGCTCCATCCGCTCCAGCAGCCGCGCCACCGTCGCCCGGTCGAACAGGTCGGTGGCGAAGGTGCAGAGCAGCTCGATCCCGCCCGCCGCCTCCACGGCGTCCACCACCAGGTCGAACTTGGCGTGGACCGCCGGCTCGCCCGCCGGCGCGGGCTCTCCCCCGGCGGCCGCCGGCCCGCCGCCGCCCGCCTGCTCCGGCTCCAGGTTGAACACCACGGAAACCAGCGGGGGAGCGCCCGGGCCGCGGCGGAACTCCAGCTTCTCCTGGAGCCGGCCGAGGGAAAAGACCTCGTCGTCCCATGCGTCGAGGAGCGATCCGCGCACCTGCTTCAGGAGCTGCGGCACGGCCGCCGCTTCCGCGACCCGCCCGCGGACGGGGAGGACGTCCACGCAGTGGCCGACCAGCGACTCGGAGCCGGGGAACGGCCTGCCCGCCGAGGGGATGCCGACGACGAAGTCGTCCTGCCCCGAGACGCGGTGGAGCGTAGCCAGGAGCCCCGCCAGCAGCGTCATGAAGAGGGTGCACCCCTGCCGGCGCCCGGCCTCCTTCAGGGAGGCGGTGAGCGGGGCCGGCAGCCGGCGCCGCTCCCTGGCGCCGTGGAAGGTGGGGAAGGGCGGCCGGAGCCGGTCGCAGGGAAGGGCGAGCGGGGCGGCGCCCCGGAACCGCGCGAGCCACTCCGCTTCGCGCCCGGAGCCGCGGGCCGCGTGCCCGGCGAGCCGCGCCGCGTACTCGCTGAACTGCATGGCCGGGGGAAGCCGCGGCGCGTGCCTGGCCCGGCGTGCCCGGTAGGCCGTTTCCAGGTCCCTGGCAAGCACCGCCGCGCCCAGGGCGTCGGCGACCAGGTGGTGGACCACCAGCTGCAGCACGTGCTCCCCCGGCCCGACGGGGTGCAGGGTGGCCCGGAACAGGGGGCCGGCGCGGAGGTCGAAGACCTCCCGGGCCGCCGCGGCCATCGCCTCCGCGAGCGCGTCGGCGCCGCCCCCGGCCGCGCGAGCGTCTCCGGCCACGGCCAGCGGGACGGGGAAGGGGGGGACGACGTGCTGCAGCTCTCCCGACGCGTCGAAGACGGTGCGGAGCGCCTCGTGGGCGGCGACCAGGTCCTCCAGCGCGGCGCGGACGGCCGCCACGTCGCACCCGCGCAGCCTGCGCACGATCTGCTCGTTGTACGCGCGCGAGGCGTCGTCGCCCAGCTGGGCGTGCACCCAGACCTGCCGCTGGGCGGGAGTGAGCGGAAAGGACCGGGGGCGCTCCACGGCGGCGGCGGGCCCGGCTCTCTCCGGCGCGGGCGCAGTGGCGGGCGCCTCCCTCTCCGCCGCGGGGGCGGAAGGCGCGACGGGCTTCGCGTGCGCCCGCGGCGGGGCGGCGCGCAGCTCCTCGAGCTGCCGCTGCATGACCGCGAGCTGCCGGGCAATGAGCTGCAGCGTTTCGTTCTCCACCGGGGGTGCCATGGGGAGGGGAAGGAGCGGAGGGCCCAGCCGGAGCGGGTGCGTGCTGCGGAGGGTGGAGGCGCGGAGGATCCGGGAGCGCCCAAGAAGACGCCGTGCGCAGAACTGGAGCGATCTTATGCGCTCCGGTAAGGACACGTTAATTGGAAACACCTGCCGCGCGCAATGGCTCGCCGCGCACGGCGGCGGCGCGGCGCCGCGCCGCGCGAGCGGGCGGACCCCCGCCCGGAAACCTTGCCCCGTCCGCGCGCCGGAGCCAAGTTTGACCGCGACCGCATGATTGCCGCCTGGCTTCGCGGAGAAGCTGGCGCGCGGCGCCACGGCGGGACCCCGACGGACCCACCCTCCAACCGCAGGTGATCGAGATGGAAGACCGCGTGCCGCTGACGGCAGGAAGGGGATGGCTGCACCTGGGCCGGTCTCTCCGGGAGGCGGGGCGGCTCGCCCGCGTGAACCCCGGGCTCACCGGCTTCATGCGCCACCGGGCGTCCCAGGCCGGGCCGAAGCCCGAGCCCGACACCGGCTCGTGGGTGGCCCTGGAGGACATCTCCCCCTACCTGGTGTGCGCCGTGGTCCGGTCGGAGGACCGCGGCTTCTTCCGGCACCGGGGGTTCTGGTGGAGCAACATGTGGGTGGAGATCAAGCTGGCCCGCAAGGAGAAGCGGGGGGTGCGGGGGGTGAGCACCATCACCCAGCAGCTGGCCAGGAACCTGTACCTGCACCCGGAGCGCTCCATGACGCGCAAGCTGCACGAGGCCATCGTGGCGCAGCGGCTGGAGAGCGCGCTCACCAAGCGGCGGATCCTGGAGCTGTACCTCAACCTGATCGAGTGGGGCGACGGGATCTGGGGAGTGGAGGCGGCGGCGCGCAGGTACTTCGGCCGCACCCCCGCGGAGATCGACCCGGTGCAGGCGGTGATGCTGGCGAGCCTGATCCCCGCGCCCCGGCGGCCGCTGGTGGACCGCAACGCCAAGCGCGCCGTGTCCACCCAGAACCGGCTGATGTTCCACCTCTACGGGTGCGGGATCGTCAGCAGCGACGAGTGGGGACAGGCCGTGGACCGGGTCGTGTACGTGGGGCAGTCCATCGACGAGGGGATCCCGGCCCTGGAGATGTTCCGGCGCCCCGAGCTGGCGATCGAGCCGACCCTGCAGGACCGGCCCGAGATCTCCACCGGCGCCCTGCTCGCGGACGACTGCGGGATGGACCGCTGCAACCGCCTGATGGCGCTGGTGCAGGCGAGCGGGCGGCAGATCATCTCCCGGCTCCCGCTCTGGTGGACCGGGGACCCGGACCAGGTGGCCCCTGAGGGCGAGAGCGCGCCCGCGGCGGTCCCGGCGTAGCCGGGCGGGCTCCCGCCCGCCGCAGCGGACGGCACCGGGCCCGGGCACCGCAGCCGCGGTGCCCGGGCCCGTTGTTTCGCGGAGCGCCCGCGGCTCAGAAGTACGACTGCAGGCCGCCGCGGCGGCGGACGTCCAGCGTGGCGCAGTGGAAGGAGCCGCCCAGGGCGTTGAAGCTCCGGAAGGGGCAGGGCACCGGCTCCATCCCCCATCCCCGCAGCATCGCCTGCAGCTCCGTCTCCTTTTCCTCCACCAGCACGCGGCGCTCGTCCAGGCTGAGCAGGTTCATGGAGACCCACGCGCTGCTCATGTACAGCCGCCGGTCGCCGTCCGCGCTGGGCGGCGGCGCGGGGCGCACGTCCCAGTCGCGGAACTGCGGTGGCACCTCGGGGAGGCGCTCCGGGTTGACGAGCAGCTTCCCCGGGGCCAGGGGCATCATGGTGGCGTCGATGTGCATGGGGTGCGGGTCGTCCGGCTCCACCACGTGCACCGTGTAGGCGGGGCCCAGGTGCCGGCGCAGCCACTCGATCCCCAGCTCGTTGGTGACGTGGCTGCGCTGGGCGAAGATGTCGCGCCCGCAGCGGATGAAGTCGGCCGCGTCGAAGGTGGGCTCGTACTCGGTGACCATGTACGGGGGCGCGCACAGGCCGAGCGACTCGTCCCCGGCCAGGAACTGCTCGTCGCGGAGCGTCGGGCGGGGGGCGGCGGTCCAGCGGGCGCCTGCCCGGAAGTACTCGGTGACCAGCGGGCGGAACGCGTTGACCTCGAAGTACCTGCACCGCCACGCCATGGGCGCCTCGATGATCTCGTCGCCCACCACCAGCAGGACGTCGCGCGGCATGGCGGCGTACATCCCGCTGCCGCTCTCCCAGTCCGGGGTGGCGAAGGGGCGGGAGTGCTCGTGGGCAGAGGGGACGCGCACCACCACGCCCTCCCGCCCGAGCAGCTCCGCGAGGGCGTCCAGGTCGCGCCGCGCGGCGTCCACCACCTCCGCCGGGAAGGGGCGTCCACCGAGCCGCTGGAAGAAGGCGGCGTGCTCCTCGGGGGTGGTTGCCGCGATCATCGGGCTCCAGGCGGGGACGTGCGCCCCGTCGGCGACGCCGACGACGACCTCCTCCAGCGGGTCCCACTCGTTGTAGGAATTCACGACCGGCCCCGGGGTGCGCGGGTCGGGCGGCGCGGCCGCGCGCGCCGGTGCGATCGCGGCGGCCGGCACGGCGGGGGGGGCGGCGGACCGAAGCTCCATGGATCTCCTCGTGTGGGCCGGCCATGCTGCCGGGTGAAGGTTGCGCATTTTTTCCGCCACAGGTATTCTTTTCGCCACAAAATGATAAGGTAGCATCTGGAGATCGTCCACACCTGGCCCTAAGGGGCCGACAACTGCCGCCCCGGGCACCCGGGGCGGCGGCGAGCCGCGCGCGCACGGGGCGGCCGCGGAGGTGCACGCGCTCCGGCCGGCGGCCCCCGCCTGCGCCGGCGCGGCGGGGGCTCCATCGCATCGGCGGCAGGGCCGGCGGCTGCCCGCCCGGCCCGGGTACCCAGGAAGCGCTCGTGGAACATGGCCCAGGCCGGTGACCGCCGCGACATCACGCACCTGCTGGAGGACGTCTACCCGCTGAGCCCGGTGCAGCAGGGGATGATCTTCCACGAGCAGCTGGCGCCGGACTCGGGAGTCTACGTCAACCAGTACGTGTTCACGCTCCGCGGCGGCCTGGAGCCGGCGACGCTGCTGCGGGCGTGGCGGGTGGTGCTGGAGCAGCGCCCCGTGCTGCGCACCGGGTTCCTGCTGGAAGGGCTGCCCACCCCGGTGCAGGTGGTGCTGCGCGGCGACGCGGTCTCCTGGGAGCTGCTGGACTGGCGCGGGATCCCGCGCGCCGGGCAGCGGGAGGAGCTGCGCCGCTACCTGGCGGCGGAGCGCGCGCGGCGCTTCGACCTGCTCGCCCCGCCGCTGATGCGGCTGGCGCTCGTCCGCACCGCGGACGGGGAGTGGGAGCTGGCCTGGAGCCACCACCACCTGCTGCTGGACGGCTGGTCCACCTCGCTGGTGCTGCAGGACGTGCTCGCCGCCTACGACGCGCTCCTGGCGGGCACGGCCCCGGTCCTCCCCCGCCGACGGCCGTTCCGCGACTACGTGGCCTGGCTGGGCGCGCAGGACCTGGCCGCTGCGGAGGCGTACTGGCGCGCCGCCCTGGAAGGCGTGGCCGCCGCCACGCCGCCGGGCGTGGAGCGCCCCGCCTCCGCCGGCGCGGGCGGGGAGGGCGTCCACGGCTCGGCCGGGCTGGAGATGGGCGTCGCCGCCACGGGCGCGCTGCAGGCGCTCGCCAGGCGGCAGCGGATCACGCTGAACACGCTGGTGCAGGGCGCGTGGGCGCTGCTGCTGGCGCGCTTCTCCGGGGAGGAGGACGTGGTGTTCGGCACCGCCGTGACCGGGCGGCCGCCGGAGCTGGCCGGCATGGAGCAGATGATCGGCCTGTTCATCAACACGCTCCCGGTGCGGGTGCGGGTGGAGGGCGGGGCCTGGGCCGACGAGTGGCTGCAGCGCCTCCACCGCGAGCAGACGGCGGCGCGGGCGTACGAGCACAGCCCGCTGGCCGAGGTGCAGCGCTGGAGCGGGGTCCCGGCGGGCCGGCCGCTCTTCGAGAGCATCGTGGCGTTCGAGAACCACCCGGTGGAGGAGACGGCCGCGGGCGGGCGGAGCTTCGCGGTGGAGCGCTGGGAGCGGGTGGGATGGAGCCACTACCCGCTGGAGCTCGCGGCGCTGCCGGGGGAGCGGCTTGGCCTGCGGGTGGAGTACGACGGCGGACGCGTGGAGCCCGACGCGGCGGAGCGGATGGCGGCGCACCTGGAGACCATCCTGGAGACCCTGGCCGCCGACCCCGCGCGCCGCCTCGCCGCGGTGCCGCTCCTCCGCGGCGCGGAGCGCGCGCAGGTGCTGGAGGGATGGAACGCCACGGCGGCGGACTGGGGCCCCGGCTGCGTGCACGAGCTGGTCTCGGCGCAGGCGGCGCGCACCCCCGGGGCCGTGGCCGTGGCGTTCGAGGGGGAGGCGCTGAGCTACGCGGAGCTGGAGGCGCGCTCCAACCGCCTCGCCCGCCGCCTCCGCGGCCTGGGCGTGGGCCCGGAGACCCGCGTGGGCGTGTGCCTGGAGCGATCGGCCGGGCTGGTGGTCGCGCTCCTCGCGGTCCTCAAGGCCGGCGGCGCCTACGTGCCGCTGGACCCGGAGCACCCCGCCGAGCGCCTCGCCTACCTGGCGGAGGACGCCGGCGCGCCCGTGCTGCTGACGCTGGAGCCCCTGCTGGAGCGCGTCCCCGCGCGCGGGGCGCGCCTTCTCTGCCTGGACCGCGACGCGGACGGGGTGGCGGCGGAGAGCGCGGAGCCGCTCCCGCCGGGGGCGGGTCCGGACAACCTCGCCTACGTCATCTACACCTCGGGCTCCACGGGGCGGCCCAAGGGGGCGATGAACACGCACCGCGGCGTTGCCAACCGGCTGCTGTGGATGCAGGCGGAGTACGGGTTGGGGCCCGGCGACGTGGTGCTGCAGAAGACCCCGTTCGGCTTCGACGTGTCGGTCTGGGAGCTCTTCTGGCCGCTGCTGGCGGGCGCGCGGCTGGTGCCGGCGAGGCCGGGCGGCCACCAGGACCCGGCGTACCTGTCGGAGCTGGTGGAGCGCGAGGGGGTCACCACGCTGCACTTCGTCCCCTCCATGCTGCGGGCGTTCCTGGAGGCGGGGGAGCCGGCCCGCTGCGGCTCGCTGCGACGGGTGGTGTGCAGCGGGGAGGCGCTCCCCTACGAGCTGACGGAACGCTTCCGGGCGGCGCTCCCCGGGGCGGAGCTGCACAACCTGTACGGGCCCACCGAGGCCGCGGTGGACGTGACCTCCTGGCGGTGCGAGCCGCGGGAGCGGCGCGTGGTCCCGATCGGGCGTCCGGTCGCGAACACGCGCCTGTACGTGCTGGACGCCGCGGGCGAGCCGGCGCCCGCGTGGGTGCCGGGCGAGCTGCACCTGGGCGGCGTGCAGCTGGGGCGCGGCTACCTGGGGCGGCCGGAGCTGACTGCGGAGCGGTGGGTGCCGGACGCGCTCTCCGGGGAGCCCGGCGCCCGCCTGTACCGCACGGGCGACCGGGCGCGCTGGACGTCCGCCGGGGAGGTGGAGTACCTGGGGCGGACGGACTTCCAGGTCAAGGTGCGCGGCGTCCGCATCGAGCCGGGCGAGATCGAGGCCGTGCTGCTGGAGCACGCCGCGGTGCGCGAGGCGGCGGTGGCGGTGCGCGAGGACGCGCCGGGCGATCCGCGGCTCGTGGCCTGGGTGGTGCCGCGCGCGGGCGCGGAGGCCGCGCCGGCGGAGCTGCGGGCGCACCTGCGGGAGCGGCTGCCGGAGGCGATGGTGCCCGCCGCGCTCGTGGTGCTGGAGGCGCTGCCGCTCACCCCCAGCGGCAAGCTGGACCGGCGGGCGCTCCCCGCGCCGGAGCGGGAGAGCGCGGCCCGGGTGGCGCCGCGCACGCCGGCGGAGGAGCTGCTCGCCGGGATCTGGGCGGAGACCCTGAGCGTGGAGCGGGTCGGCGCGGAAGAGAGCTTCTTCGAGCTTGGAGGGCACTCGCTGCTGGCGACGCGCGTGGTCTCGCGCGTCCGCGAGGCGTTCGGGGTGGAGCTGCCGCTGCGCGAGGTGTTCGCGGCGCCGACGCTGGCCGGAATGGCCGGCCGGATCGAGGCGCTGCGGGGCGCGGGCGCCGCGCCCCCGATCTCGATCGGGCGGGCGCCGCGCGACCGGCCCCTGCCGCTCTCGTTCGCGCAGCAGCGGCTGTGGGTGCTGGACCGGATCGAGCCGGGGAGCCCCGCCTACAACCTGCCGGTCGCGCTGCGGGTGCGCGGGCCGCTGGACGCCGCGGCCCTGCGGGCGGCGCTGGACGGGCTGGCGCGGCGCCACGAGACGCTGCGCACCACCTTCGCGGAGCGGGGCGGCGTGCCGGTGCAGGTCGTCCACGCGCCCGCGCGGGTCGCGCTGCCGACGGTCGATCTCCGCGGCGTGCAGGATGCCGCCGGGGAGGCCGCGCGGCTGGCCGGGGCGGAAGCGCGCCGCCCCTTCGACCTGGCGCGGGGGCCGCTGCTGCGCGCCACGCTGCTGCGCACGGGCGACGAGGAGGCCGTCGTGCTCTTCACCGTCCACCACGTGGCGAGCGACGGGTGGAGCTGGCAGCTCTTCGTGCGCGAGGTCTCCGCGCTCTACGCGGCGCAGCTGCGGGGCAAGGAGGCGCGCCTGCCGGAGCTGCCGGTGCAGTACGCCGACTTCGCCGTGTGGCAGCGGGCCTGGCTCTCCGGCGAGACCCTGGAGGAGCACGTGGGGTGGTGGCGCGCACAGCTGGCCGGCGCGCCCGCGCTGCTGGAGCTCCCCACCGACCGGCCGCGGCCCGCCGTCCCTGGAAACGCGGCCGGGCGAATCGCCGTCCGCCTGGAGGCCGGGGTCGCGGCGGGGCTGCGGGCGCTGTCGCGGCGCGAGGGCGCGACGCCGTTCATGACGCTGCTGGCGGCATGGCAGCTCCTGCTCGCCCGCTGGTCGGGGCAGGACGACGTGCTGGTCGGGACGCCGATCGCCGGGCGCAACCGGCTGGAGACGGAGGGGCTGATCGGCTTCTTCGTCAACACCCTCGTACTCCGCGCGGACCTCTCCGGCGATCCGGGCTTCTCCGGGCTGCTCCGCCAGGTGCGGGAGCGGACGCTGGGCGCCTACCAGCACCAGGCGCTGCCGTTCGAGAAGCTGGTGGAGGAGCTCGGCGTGGAGCGCAGCCTGGTGCACACGCCGCTCTTCCAGGCGATGCTCGTCCTGCAGAACGACGAGCCGGGCGAGCCGCGGCTCGGCGATGCGGTCGTCGAATCGCTGGAGACGGGCGCGCCGGCGGCGAAGTTCGACCTCGTGCTGGCCCTGGAGGAGGTCGGCGGCGGGATCCGGGGCGCGCTGGAGTTCCGGAGCGAGCTGTGGGACGCCGTGACGGTAGAGCGCATGGCCGGGCACTTCCTGGCGGTTCTCGCCGGCGTCGTGGCGGCGCCCGGGGCGCGGACGTCGGAGCTGGAGCTGATGGGCGCGGAGGAGCGGCGCCAGGTGCTGGAGAAGTGGAACCGCACCGGGGCCGACTTCCCGGCGGACCGCTGCATCCACCAGCTCTTCGAAGCGCAGGCGGAGCGCACGCCGGACGCCGTCGCGGTGGTCTTCGAGCGGGAGTCGCTCACCTACCGGGAGCTGAACCGGCGCGCCAACCGGCTGGCGCACCACCTCGTGCGGCTGGGCGTGGGGCCGGAGAGCCGCGTCGGCGTGTGCCTGGAGCGCTCGGACGGGCTGGTGGCCGCGCTGCTCGCGGTGCTCAAGGCCGGCGGCGCCTACGTGCCGCTGGACCCCGCCTATCCCGCCGCGCGCCTGGAGTTCACGCTGGCCGACGCGGCCGTTGCCGTGCTCCTGACGCAGCGGTCGCTGCGCGGCGCGGTGCCGGTGCCGGACGAGGTGCGGGTGGTCGAGGTGGACGCGGACGCGGAGGAGATCGCGCGGGAGAGCGCGGAGAACCCGGCCTCCGCCGCGGGGCCGGACAACCTGGCGTACCTGATCTACACGTCGGGATCGACCGGCACGCCCAAGGGCGTCGCCATCGAGCACCGCAGCACCGTCGCGCTCCTGGCCTGGGCCTCCGGCGTCTACTCCGCGGAGGAGCTGGACGGCGTGCTGGCGGCCACCTCCGTCTGCTTCGACCTGTCGGTGTTCGAGCTGTTCCTGCCGCTCTGCCGCGGCGGGCGCGTGGTGCTGGTGGAGAACGCGCTGGCCGTGGCGCGCTCGGCGGCCGCGGGCCAGGTGCGGCTGGTCAACACGGTACCCTCGGCGATCGCGGCGCTGCTCGGCAGCGGCGGCCTCCCGGCGGGGGTGAGGACGGTGAACCTTGCCGGCGAGCCGCTGCGCCCCGAGCTGGTGGACGCGCTGTACGCCCGCGGCGGCATCGAGCGGGTCTTCGACCTGTACGGTCCCTCGGAGGACACCACCTACAGCACCTGGGCGCTGCGGCGGCCCGGCGGCCCGGCGACCATCGGCCGGCCGATCGCGAACACCCGGGCGTACGTGCTGGACGCGCACGGCGCCCCCATGCCGGTCGGCGTCCCCGGCGAGCTGCACCTGGGCGGGGCCGGGGTGGCGCGGGGCTACCTGGGGCGCCCGGAGCTGACGGCGGGGCGCTTCGTGCCGGACCCCTTCGGCGGCGCGCCCGGCGCGCGGCTGTACCGCACGGGCGACCGGGCGCGCTGGCTCGCTTCGGGGGAGCTGGAGTACCTGGGCCGCCTGGACGAGCAGGTCAAGATCCGCGGCTTCCGCATCGAGCCGGGCGAGGTCGAGAGCGTGCTGACCTCGCTGCCGGGAGTGCGGGAGGCCGCCGTCGTGGTGCGGGAGGACGCCCCCGGCGACCGGCGCCTGGTCGGCTACGTGGCCCTGGCGGAGGGCGCCGCGGCCGGCGACGCGGAGGCCGGGCTGCGGGCCGCGCTCCGCGCGCGCCTGCCGGAGCACATGGTGCCCGCCGCCATCGTGCCGCTGGACGCGCTGCCGCTGACCCCCAGCGGCAAGGTGGACCGCCGGGCGCTCCCGGCGCCCGGGCAGGTCGTCGCCGCCCGCGACGTGGGCGCCCCGCTGACCGCGACCGAGCGCGCGGTCGCGGAGGTGTGGGAGGAGGTGCTTGGCGTGCCGCGCGTCGGCGTGGGCGACAACTTCTTCGACCTGGGCGGGCACTCCCTGCTGCTGGTGCAGGTGCACTCGCGGCTGGCGACGCTCTTCCCCGGACGGGTCGCGGCGATCGACCTGTTCGAGCACCGCACGCTGGGGGCGCTCGCCGCCCACCTGGACCGGCGCGGCGCGGCGCGGGCGCCGGCCGTGCGGAGCCGCGGGCGGAAGGCGGCGGGCGGGAGGCGGAGCACGCTGCGCCGGCCGTCGCGGAGCGGGCGGCGGAAGGATCGCACCGGGCGGGAGATCGCCGTCGTCGGCATGGCGGGGCGCTTCCCCGGCGCGCGCGACCTGGACGAGTTCTGGAGCAACCTGCGCGCGGGCGTCCGCTCCATCCGCCGCTTCAGCGACGAGGAACTGAGGGCCGCCGGGGTGCCGCGGCGCGAGCGGGAGGCCCCCGGCTACGTCCCCGCCGCCGGGGTGCTGGACGACGCGGAGATGTTCGACGCCGCCTTCTTCGGCGTCACCCCGCGCGAGGCGCTGGGGATGAACCCGCAGCACCGCGTCTTCCTGGAGTGCGCCTGGGAGGCGCTGGAAAGGGCGGGCTACGCGTCCGGCGCGTACCGCGGGCGCATCGGCGTGTACGCCTCCGAGGGGCAGAACCGCTACCTGCTGGACGTGCTCTCGCGGCCGGAGCTGGTGCGGGCGCTGGGCTCCACGCAGCTGTTCCTGGCGAACTCCGCCTCCGTGGCGACGCTTGCGTCGTTCAAGCTGGACCTGGAGGGGCCCAGCATGAACGTGCAGACGGCGTGCTCCTCGTCGCTGGTGGCCGTGGACCTGGCGTGCCGGAGCCTGCTGGACGGCGTGGCGGACGTGGCGCTCGCCGGCGGGGTGCGCATCGAGGTGCCGCGGAACCGCGGCTACCTCCACCAGCCGGGCGGGATCATGTCGCCCACGGGAGAGTGCAGCCCCTTCGACGCGGACGCGCGCGGCACGGTGGGCGGGAGCGGGGCGGGGGTGGTGGTGCTCCGGCGGCTGGACGACGCGCTCGCCGACGGCGACACGGTGCTCGCCGTGATCCGCGGCTCCGCCGTGAACAACGACGGCGCCCGCAAGGTGGGCTTCTCGGCGCCCCGGCGCGAGGGACAGGCGGCGGCGGTCGCGGAGGCGCTGGCCGCGGCCGGGGTGGATCCCGCGGAGGTCTCGTACGTGGAGGCGCACGGCTCCGCCACCGAGGTGGGCGACCCCATCGAGGTGGCGGCGCTCTCGGCCGCGTTCGGCGAGGGGCGGCCGGGGACGTGCGCGCTGGGCGCGGTCAAGGCCAACGTCGGGCACCTGGACGCCGCGGCGGGGGTGGTGGGGCTGATCAAGACCGTGCTCGCCCTGCAGCACGGGGAGATCCCCCCCGCGCCGTACTTCCGCGCGCCCAACCCCCGCATCGACTTCGCCCGCTCGCCCTTCTACGTCACGCCCGAGCTGCGGCCGTGGCCCCGGGACGGCGCGCCCCGTCGGGCGGGGGTCAGCTCCTTCGGCATCGGCGGCACCAACGCGCACGTGGTGCTGGAGGAGGCGCCGGAGCCGGCGCCCTCCGGCCCCTCTCGCCCCTGGCAGCTGCTGGTGCTGAGCGCGCGCACCCCCACGGCGCTGGAGGCCGCCACCGACCGGCTGGCGGAGCACCTGCGGGCGCACCCGGAGCAGCCGCTCGCCGACGCGGCGCACACGCTGCGGGTGGGGCGGCGGCGCTTCGAGCGGCGGCGCGTGCTGGTGTGCCGCGACCGCGAGGACGCCGCCGCGGCGCTGGCGTCGCGGGACCCGCGGCGGCTGCTGGAGGCCGCCCAGGAGCGCGACGAGCGCCCGGTCGCCTTCCTCTTCCCCGGCGTGGGCGACCACTACGCCGGGATGGGGCGCGGGCTGTACGAGGGCGAGCCGGTCTTCCGCCGCGAGGTGGACCGCTGCGCCGCGCTGCTGCGGGAGCACACCGGCGCCGACGTGCGCGACGTCCTCTTCCCCGGCGAGCCGGCGTCCGCGGAGGGCGAGGGGAGCGCCGCCGGCATCGACCTGCGCGCCATGCTGGGCCGCGGCGGGTCCGCCGGCGGGGACCCGCTGGGCCGCACGGAGGCAGCGCACCCGGCGGTGTTCGTGGTGGAGTACGCGCTGGCGCGGCTGTGGATGAGCTGGGGCGTGCGCCCGGACGCCATGATCGGCCACTCGCTGGGCGAGTACGTGGCGGCCACCCTCGCGGGCGTCTGGTCGCTGGAGGACGCCCTGGCGCTGCTGGCCGAGCGCGCCCGGCTGGTCTCGGAGCTCCCCGCCGGCGCCATGCTCGCCGTGCCGCTGGAGCCCGCCGGGCTCGCGCCGCGGCTGCGCGGCGCCCTGGCGCTCGCGGCGCACAACGCGCCCGGGCTGTGCACCGTGTCCGGCCCGGCCGGGGAGGTGGCCGCGCTGGAAGCGGCGCTCCTCACCGAGGGCGTGGCGTGCCGCCGCCTCGTCGCCGAGCACGCCTTCCACTCCGCGGCGATGGAGCCGGTGGCCGCGCGCCTGGCGGAGCGGCTGCGGGCGATGCGGCTCCGCGCGCCGGAGACGCCGTTCGTCTCCGGCGTGACCGGCACCTGGATCCGTCCGGACGAGGCGACGCACCCGGAGTACTGGGCGCGCCACCTGTGCGGCACGGTCAGGTTCGCCGAGGGGATGGGCGAGCTGCTGCGCGATCCGACCCGGGTGCTGCTGGAGGTGGGACCGGGGCGCGCGCTGGGCGCCTTCGCGCTGCACGCGGGCGCGCCGGAGGCGGCCGTGTTCGCCTCGCTGCGGCACGCGTACACGCGCGGGGCGGACCAGGCGTTCCTGCTGGAGACGCTGGGGCGGCTGTGGATGGCGGGCGTGCAGGTGGACTGGGACGGCTTCGCGGCCGGCGAGCGCCGCCGGCGCGTCCTCCTCCCCACCTACCCGTTCGAGCGCCAGGCGTACTGGGTGGAGCCCCGCCGCCGCAGGCGGAAGGGGAGGGGAGCCCCCCGCCGCGCGCCGGACGCCGGGACCGACCTCGTCGCGCCCGACGGCACCGGCGCCGCGTCCCCACCGACCGGCGATGCGGGCGACCTGGCGGCCCTCCAGCCCCGGCCGGAGACCGGCACCCGCTACGTCGCGCCGACCGGCGAGACCGAGGAGCGGCTGGCCGCGCTCTGGGGCGACCTGCTCGGGTTCGAGCGCGTCGGCGTCCACGACGACTTCTTCGCGCTGGGCGGCCACTCGCTGATGGCGATGCAGCTGACCGCCCGCGTGCGGGAGTCGCTGCACGCCGAGCTCCCCCCGGGCGCCGTGTTCGAGGCGCCCACGGTGGCCGGGCTGGCGGAGCGCGTGGACGCCGCGCGCCGCGCCGACGGCGGATCCGCGGCGCCGCCGCTGGTTCCCCTGCCGCGCGACGGCGCGCCGCTGCCCGCCTCGTTCGCGCAGCGCCGGCTCTGGTTCGTGCAGCAGATGGAGCCGGAGAGCAGCGCCTACAACATGCCGTTCCCGCTTCGCCTGGCGGGCACGCTGGACGTGGGGGCGCTGCGCCGCGCGCTCGCGGAGGTGGTGCGCCGGCACGAGGCGCTGCGCACCACGCTGGAGGAGCGCGGCGGCGAGCCGGTGCAGGTGGTCCATCCGCCCGCCCCGGTCCCGCTTGGGGCGGTCGAGCTGCGCGGCCTCCCCGCCGGGGCGCGGGAGCGGGAGGTGCTGCGGCTCGCGCGGGCGGATGCGCTGCGCCCCTTCGACCTGGCGCGCGGGCCGCTGCTGCGCGCCACGCTGCTGCGCACCGGCGACCAGGAGGCCGCCGTCCTGTTCACGCTGCACCACGTCGTCACCGACGGGTGGAGCATGGAGGTGCTGCTGCGGGAGGTGTCCGCGCTCTACGCGGCGGCACTGCGGGGCGAGGACGCGCGCCTCCCCGCGCTGCCGGTGCAGTACGCCGACTTCGCCGCCTGGCAGCGGGAGTGGCTGAGCGGGGAGGCCCTGGACCGGCAGCTCGCGTACTGGCGCGAGCGCCTGGCGGGGGCCCCGCCGCTGCTGGAGATCCCCACCGACCGCCCGCGCACTGTGGAGCAGAGCCCGCGCGCGGAGCGCCGCTCCGTCGTCCTCCCGCCCGCAGTGGCGCCGGGGCTGCGGCGGCTGGCGCGCGCCGAGGGTGCGACGCCGTTCATGGCGCTGCTCGCCGGGTGGCAGGCGCTGCTCGGCCGCTGGTCCGGGCAGGACGACGTCAGCGTGGGCACGCCGGTGGCCGGCCGCGCGCGCACGGAGCTGGAGGGGCTGATCGGCTTCTTCGCCAACACGCTGGTGCTGCGCGCCGACCTGTCGGGCGGGCCGACCTTCCGCACGCTGCTGGGCCGCGTGCGCGAGGCGGCGCTGGGCGCCTTCGCGCACCAGGACCTCCCCTTCGAGCGCCTGGTGGAGGAGCTGCAGCCGGAGCGCAGCCTGCTCCACACCCCGCTCTTCCAGGCGGTGTTCGCGCTGGAGGAGGAGGACGCGGAAGCCCCGCGCCTGGACGGCGTGCGGATGGAGCCGCTCGCCGCCGGCCCGGGCGCCGCCCGGTTCGACCTGGAGCTGGAGCTGCTGGAGCGGGGGGACGCCCTCGCCGGGACGCTGCTGTACCGCGCCGAGCTGTTCGACGCGGCGACCGCCGGGCGGATGCTGGACCACCTGGTCCGCCTGCTGGAGGCCGTCGCCGCGGACCCGGAGCGCCGCCCCGCCGAGGTGGAGCTGCTCGCCCCCGCCGAGCGGGCGCAGCTCCTCGGCTCGGGCCGCTCCGCCGCCGCGCCGCACACGGACGTCTGCCTCCACGAGCTGGTCCTGCGCCGGGCCGCGGCCACCCCGCACGCCCCCGCCGTGCTGCACCCCGCGGGGACTCTGACCTACGCCGACCTGGACCGCCGCTCCGCGGATCTCGCCGCCACGCTTCGCGCCCTCGGCGTCCGGTCCGAAGCGGCGGTCGGCGTCTGCCTGGGCTGGAGTCCTGAGCTGGTCGTCGCCGCGCTGGCCGTGATGCGCGCCGGCGGCGCCTACCTCCCCCTGGACCCCGCGTACCCGGCCGAGCGCCTCGCCTACGTGCTGGAGGACGCCGGCGCCCGCGTGCTGCTGACCCGCCAGCCCCTGCTGGAGCGCTTCGCCCCGTTCGGCGGCCAGGTCGTGACGATGGACGGCAGCGGGGACCACGAAGTACGCAGCGCGCCGCATACCCCGGAGTCCGCCGACGGGGCCGTTGCAGGCTGTCCCCTGTTCCCTGTGGCGCTGCACGCTCCGCGTGCACCGGATGAACCCTGTTCCCTATCTCTCGCCTACGTCATCTACACCTCCGGCACCACCGGCCGTCCCCGCGGCGTCGGGGTGGAGCACCGGGCGGCGGCGGCGCACTTCCTGGCTTTTTGCGAGATGGCGGAGCTACGCCCGGAGGACCGGGTGCTCCCGTTCGCGTCGCCGGGGTTCGACGTGGCGCTGGACGAGCTCTTTCCCACGCTGCTGGCTGGCGCGGCGCTGGTGCTGGGCGGCGCCGAGCCGCCGGCGCCCGCGGAGCTGCTGCCGCGGGTGGCGGAGCTGGGCGCCACGGTGGTCAACCTGGCGCCGGCGTACTGGCTGGCGGCGGGCGAGGAGGCCCGGGGGCGGGGCGGGGCGCCGGCCGGGCTGCGGCTGGTGCTGACGGGCGGCGAGGCGGTGCCGGTGGAGGCGGTGCTGCGCTGGCGCGAGAACACGGGCTCCCCCGCGCGGCTGGTGAACGGCTACGGCCCCACCGAGACGGTGGTCACGGCCACCGTGCTGGACGTCCCCGCCGGCTTCCCGGGCGCCTACGCCGGGCCCGTGGTGCCCATCGGCCGGCCGTTCGGCGGGCGGACGGCGTACGTGCTGGACGCCGCCGGCGGCCTCGCCCCCCCGGGCGTCCCCGGCGAGCTGCACCTGGGCGGCCCGGTCAAGGCGCGCGGCTACCCGGGCCGGCCGGAGGGGACGGCCGCCGCCTTCGTCCCCGACCCGTTCGCGGGGGAGCCGGGGGCGCGCATGTACCGCACCGGCGACCGGGCGCGCTGGCTGCCGGACGGCGCGCTGGAGTTCCTGGGCCGGACCGACCAGCAGGTCAAGATCCGCGGCTTCCGCATCGAGCCGGGCGAGATCGAGGCCGTGCTGCTGCGGCACCCGGGCGTGGCCGAGTGTGCCGTGGTGGCGCGGGACGACGCGCCGGGCGGCAGGCGGCTGGTCGCTTACGTGGTCGGCGGGGCGGAGGCCGACGCGCTGCGCGAGCACGCGCGGCGCAGCCTGCCGGAGTACATGGTGCCCGCCGCGTTCGTCGCCCTCGACCGGCTGCCGGCGATCCCCAGCGGCAAGCTGGACCGCCGCGCGCTCCCGGCCCCGGATCACGCCCCGGCGGAGGAGCGGTACGTGGCGCCGCGCACCCCCGTGGAGGAGGTGCTGGCCGGGATCTGGGCGGACGTGCTGCGCCTGGAGCGCGTCGGCGTCGAGGCGGGCTTCTTCGAGCTGGGCGGCCACTCGCTGCTGGCGATGCGGGCGGTCTCGCGGGTGCGCGAAGTGTTCGGCGTGGAGCTGCCGCTGCGCGCGCTGTTCGAGGCGCCCGGCGTGGCGGCGCTGGCGGAGCGGGTGGAGGCGCTGCGGCGCGCGGAGCCGTCCACGCTGCCGCCGGTGGCGCCGGCCGACCGCTCCGGGCCGCTGCCGCTCTCCTTCGCGCAGGAGCGGCTCTGGTTCCTGCACCGGCTGCAGCCGCGGAGCGCCGCCTACAACGTCCCCGCGGCGCTGCGGCTGCGCGGCGCGCTGGACGTGTCCGCCCTGGGGACGGCGCTGGGCGGGATCGTCCGGCGGCACGAGGCGCTGCGGACCGTCTTCCCGGAGCGCGACGGCGCGCCGGTGCAGGTGGTCGCGCCCTTCGGCGCCTTCGCGCTCCCCGTCGAGGACCTCGCCGGGCTGGGCGAGGCGGTGCGCGAGGCGGAGGTGCGCCGCCGCGTGGCGGAGGACGCGGCGCGGCCCTTCGACCTGGCGGCGGGTCCGCTCTTCCGGGCGTCGCTGCTGCGGCTGGCCGCCGACGACCACGTGCTGCTGGCGTGCATGCACCACGTGGTCAGCGACGAGTGGAGCGTGGGCGTGCTCCTGCGCGAGCTGTCGGCGCTGTACGCCGCCTTCGTGCGAGGCGTGGAGTCGCCGCTCCCCGCGCTGCCGGTGCAGTACGCCGACTACGCCGTGTGGCAGCGCGAGCAGCTCCGGGGCGAGGCGCTGGAGCGGCAGACCGCGTACTGGCGGGAGCGGCTGGCGGGCGCGCCCGCGCTGCTGGAGCTTCCCACCGACCGCCCGCGCCCCGCGGTGCAGGCGCACCGGGGCGCGCTGGAGCGGGTCGAGCTCCCCCGCGAGCTGCGGGAGCGGCTCGCGGCGCTGGGGCGCGGCGAGGGGGCGACGCTCTTCATGACGCTGCTGGCGGCGTGGCAGGCGCTCCTGGCCCGCTGGTCGGGGCAGGACGACGTGGTGGTGGGCAGCTCCATCGCCGGCCGCACGCGCCGCGAGACCGAGGGGCTGATCGGCTTCTTCCTCGACACGCTGGTGCTGCGCACGGACCTGTCGGGCGACCCCACGTTCCGCGAGGCGCTGCGGCGGGTGCGCGACGTGACGCTGGGCGCGTACGAGCACCAGGAGGTGCCCTTCGAGCGCCTGGTGGAGGAGCTCCGGCCGGAGCGCAGCCTGGGGCACGCGCCGCTCTTCCAGGTGATGTTCGTCCTGCAGGGCGCCGAGGCGGCGGAGCTCGGCCTGCCCGGGGTGGAGGTGGAGGCGCTGGCCGCGGACGCCGGGACGAGCAAGTTCGACCTGACGCTGAGCATGGCCGCGCACCCGGGCGGGCTCGCCGCGGAGCTGGAGTACGACACGGAACTGTTCGAGCGCGCCACCGCCGCGCGGATGCTGGGCCACCTGCGGCGGGTGCTGGAGCAGGTCGCCGCCGACGCGGACCGGCCGCTCCCGGAGCTGGAGCTGCTGGACGACGCGGAGCGGCGGCAGCTGCTGGAGGGGTGGAACCGCACGGAGGCGGAATGGCCCGCGGACCGCTGCGTCCACCAATTGTTCGAGGAGCAGGCGGAGCGCACGCCGGACGCCGTGGCCGTGGTGGCCGGCGAGGAGTCGCTCACCTACCGCGAGCTGAACGCGCGGGCCGACCGCCTGGCGCGCCGCCTCGCGGGCCTCGGCGTCGGGCCGGAGAGCCGGGTGGCGCTGTGCCTGGAGCGCTCGGCCGGGCTGCTGGCGGGGCTGCTGGCCGTGCTCAAGGCGGGCGGAGCCTACGTGCCGCTGGACCCGTCGTATCCGCAGCCGCGCCTCGCCTTCATGCTGGAGGACTCCGGCGCACGGGTGCTCCTGACGCAGCAGAGCCTGGCGGACCGGCTGCCGGAGTTCGGCGGCGAGACGGTCGTGCTCGACGGTGCCGACGACGCGGGCGCACTTTCGCACTCCCGCACTCCCGCACTTTCGCACTCGCCGTCCCCCGGCAACCTGGCGTACGTCATCTACACCTCCGGCTCCACCGGGCGGCCCAAGGGCGTGATGGTCGAGCACCGGGCGCTCACCCACTACGCCGCGTGGGCGGCGTCCCGCTACGCGGGCGGGGAGCCGCTGCGCCTGCCGCTGTACTCCGCCGTCGCCTTCGACCTGGCGGTGACCTCGCTCTACGTCCCGCTGCTCACGGGCGGGGCCGTGGTGGTCTACGGCGAGGGGGAGGGCGACGGGCCGGCGATCGCGCGCGTGTTCGAGGACGACGCGGTGGACGCGGTGAAGCTGACGCCGTCGCACCTGGCGCTGCTGGCCGGGCGGGAGCTGCGGACCACGCGGATCCGCACGCTGGTGGTGGGCGGCGAGGACCTCCCGGCGGCGCTCGCCCGCTCGGTCGTGGAGGCGTCGGGGGGGAGGCTGGAGATCCACAACGAGTACGGCCCCACGGAGGCGGCGGTGGGGTGCACGATCCACCGCTTCGACCCGGAGCGGGACGCGCGGCCCTCGGTCCCCGTCGGCCGGCCGATCGACAACATGCGCGCCCTGGTGCTGGACGGGCGCGGCGAGCCGGCGCCGGTGGGGGTGCCGGGCGAGCTGTACGTGGGCGGCGCGGGGCTGGCGCGCGGGTACGCGGGACGCCCGGCGCTCACGGCCGGGCGCTTCGTGCCCGACCCCTTCGGCGCGGAGCCGGGCGGACGGCTGTACCGCACCGGGGACCGGGCGCGCCGGCTGGACGACGGGACGCTGGAGTTCCTGGGCCGCCTGGACGAGCAGGTCAAGGTGCGCGGCTTCCGGGTCGAGCCGGGCGAGGTGGAGGCGCGGCTCCGCGAGCACGCCGCGGTGCGCGAGGCCGTGGTGACGGCGCGCGAGGACGTGCCGGGAGACCGGCGGCTGGTGGCGTACTGGGTGGGCGGGAAAGGGGTGGAGGCCGAGACCCTGCGCGCGCACCTGGCCGGGCGGCTGCCGGCGTACATGGTGCCGGCCGCGTACGTGCGGCTGGAGGCGCTCCCCCTCACCCCCAGCGGCAAGACCGACCGCGCGGCGCTCCCCGCGCCCGACGACGGCGCCCGCGCGCGGCGCCCCTACGAGGCCCCGCGGGGCGAGGTCGAGACCGCGCTCGGCGCGGTCTGGGCGGAGGTGCTGGGCGTGGAGCGGGTGGGGCGGCTCGACAACTTCTTCGAGCTGGGCGGCCACTCCCTGCTCGCGGTCCGACTGGCCGAGCGCATGCGCCTGGCCGGCCTCCACGCGGACGTGCAGGTGCTCTTCACCTCGCCCACGCTGGCCGGGCTGGCCGCCGCGGTGCAGGGGGAGCCGGGCGAGCCCGAGCTCCCCGCCAACCTGATCCCCGTGCCCGCGCCGGACGACTCCGGGGACGATCCCGAGATCCCCGAGTTCTTTTTATGACGCTGCAGGCGCTGCTGGCGGAGCTCCACGCCGCCGGGATCCGGCTGCGGAAGCGCGGCGACCGGCTCGCGCTGTCCGTGGACACGGCGACGCTGGAAGCCCCTCTCCTGGCCGGGCTGCGCGCCCACCGGGCGGCGCTGCTGGAGATGGCCGGCGGCGCGGGCGACGCGTGGTGGGCCCCGCCGCCCGTGGTCACGCCCGGCATGCTGCCGCTGGTGCGGCTCACGCAGGAGCAGATCGACCGGATCGTGGAGGGCGTCCCGGGCGGGGCGGCCAACGTGCAGGACATCTACCCGCTGGCGCCGCTGCAGGAAGGGATCCTCTTCCACCACCTGCTGAGCCCGGAGGCGGATCCCTACCTGCTCCCCAGCGTGCTCGACTTCGCGAGCCGGGAGCTGCTGGACGCCTTCCTGGAGGCGCTCCGGGCGGTGATGGAGCGGCACGACGTGCTCCGCACCGCGGTGGCGTGGGAGGGGCTCCCGGAGCCGGTGCAGGTGGTGTGGCGCAGGGCCCCGCTCCCGGTGGAGGAGGTGGAGCTGGACCCCGCCGCGGGCGACGCGGTGGCGCAGCTCCGCGAGGGGCTGGACCCGTGGCACCTCCGGATCGACGTGCGCCGCGCGCCCATGCTGCGGGCGCTGGTGGCGCGGGACGCGGGGCGGGACCGCTGGCTGCTGCTGCTGCTCCACCACCACCTGGTGAGCGACCACACCACGGTGCAGGTGCTGCAGGACGAGGTGCGGATGCACCTGCTGGGGCAGGCGGACCGGCTCCCGGCGGCCCTGCCGTTCCGCACCCTGGTGGCGCGGGCGCGGCTGGGGGTGAGCCGGGAGGAGCACGAGGCGTTCTTCACCCGCCTGCTGGGCGACGTGGAGGAGCCCACGGCGCCGCTGGGGCTGCTCGACGTGCACGGCGACGGCTCGGCGGTCGCCGAGGCACGCGTGGAGGTGGACGCGGGCCTGGCCGGCCGGCTCCGCGAGCGCGCCACCCGGCTGGGGGTGAGCGCGGCCAGCGTGTTCCACGTCGCGTGGGCGCAGGTGCTGGCGCGGACCTCGGGCCGCGACGACGTGGTCTTCGGCACGGTGCTCCTGGGGCGGCTGCGGGGCGGGGCGGGCGCGGAGCGGATGGTGGGGCCGTTCATCAACACGCTCCCCGTGCGGGCGCGGGTGGCGGACGCCGGGGTGGAGCCCGCCGTCCGGGCCATGCACGCGCTGCTGGCGGAGCTGCTGCGCCACGAGCACGCCTCCCTGGTCCTGGCCCAGCGCTGCAGCGGCGTGCGCGCACCGGCGCCGCTGTTCTCCGCGCTGCTCAACTTCCGCCACTCCGCGGGCGACGGGGAGGACGGCGCGGCCGGGGCGCTGGAGGGGATCCGGGAGGTCCACGCCGTGGAGCGGACCAACTACCCGCTCGCCATGATGGTGGACGACCTGGGCGGCGGCTTCGCGCTGACCGCGCAGGTGCACCCCTCCGTCGAGCCGGCGCGGGTGTGCGCGTGGACGTACGCGGCGGTCGCCGGGCTGGTGGAGGCGCTGGAGTCCGCGCCGCAGATGCCGGTGGGGGACGTGGGGGTGCTGCCGGAGGCGGAGCGCCGGCAGCTGCTGGAGGAGTGGAGCCGGTCGGCGGAGGCGCACCCGGCGGAGCGCTGCGTCCACCGGCTCTTCGAGGAGCAGGCGGAGCGCACGCCGGACGCCGTGGCGCTGGTGCACGGCGCGACGAGCCTCACCTACGCGGAGCTGGAGCGGCGGGCGGACCGGCTCGCCCGCCGGCTGCGGAGCGCGGGCGCGGGTCCCGAGTCGTGCGTGGGCCTGTGCCTGGAGCGCGGCGTGGACATGGTCGTCGCCGTCCTGGCCGTGCTCAGGGCGGGCGGCGCCTACGTTCCCCTCGACCCGGACCACCCGCAGGAGCGGCTGGCATACATCCTGGAAGACTCCGGCGCGCGCGTCCTCCTCACGCAGTCGGCGCTCACCGAGCGCTTCCGGGACTTCTCGGGCGAGGTTGTCGCGCTCGACACCCCTCACCCCCCGGCCCCCTCTCCCACAAGGGGAGAGGGGGAGAACGACGGTGCGCCGGACGGGCGCTCTGCCGATTCCCGGACCCCCCTCCCCCCGGCCCCCTCCCCCGCAAGGGGGGAGGGGGAGCACGACAGTGCAGAGGAATCGGCAGCCGTTGCAGTTGCAGTTGCAGGCTGTTCCCTGTTCCCTGTTCCCTGTTCCCTATCTCTGGCGTACGTCCTCTACACCTCCGGCTCCACCGGGCGCCCCAAGGGGGTGCAGGTGGAGCACCGCTCCGTGGCGGCGTTCCTGGAGGCGATGCGCCGGGAGCCGGGGATCTCCGCGGACGACGTGCTGCTGGCGGTGACCACGCTGGCCTTCGACATCGCCGGGCTGGAGCTGTTCCTCCCCCTGGCCACGGGGGCGCGCGTGGTGCTGGCGGACCGGGAGACGGCCGCCGACCCGCGGCTGCTGGCGCGGGCGCTGGACGAGGCGGGGGCGACGGTGATGCAGGCGACGCCGGCCACCTGGCGGATGCTGCTGGAGGCGGGGTGGGAGGGGCGGCCGGGGCTGCGCGCGCTGTGCGGAGGCGAGGCGCTGCCGCGCGACCTGGCGGCGCGGCTGCTGCCGCGCGTGGGCGCGCTGTGGAACCTGTACGGGCCCACGGAGACCACCGTCTGGTCCACCTCGCACCGGGTGCGGGACGGCGAGGGGACGCCGCCGATCGGGCGGCCGATCGCAGGCACGCGTGTGTACGTGCTGGACGCGCGCGGCGCCCCGGCGCCCGCCGGGGTGCCGGGGGAGCTGGTGATCGGCGGGGCGGGCGTGGCGCGCGGCTACCACGGGCGGCCGGGGCTGACGGCCGGGCGCTTCGTTCCCGACGCCTTCTCCGCCGAGCCGGGGGCGCGGACGTACCGCACGGGCGACCGGGTGCGCTGGCTCGCTTCCGGGGAGCTGGAGTACCTGGGGCGCATCGACCAGCAGGTCAAGGTGCGCGGCTTCCGCATCGAGCCGGGCGAGATCGAGGCGCGGCTCGTGGGGCATCCCGGGGTGGCCGAGGCGGTGGTGGTGGCGCGCGAGGGGGATGCGCCCGGGGACACGCGGCTGGTGGCGTACGTGGTGGGTGGCGCCGACGCGGAAGCGCTGCGCTCCCACCTGCGGCAGGGCCTGCCGGAGTACATGGTGCCGGGCGCCTTCGTCGCGCTGGACCGGCTGCCGCTGACGCCGAACGGCAAGCTGGACCGCGGGGCGCTGCCCGCGCCGGAGTGCGGGTCCGCGGGGGAGCGCTTCGTGGCGCCGCGCACGCCGGTGGAGGAGGTGCTGGCCGGGATCTGGGCGGAGGTGCTGCGCCTCGACGCGGTGGGCGTCGAGACGGGCTTCTTCGAGCTGGGCGGGCACTCGCTGCTGGCGATGCGGGCGGTCTCGCGCATCCGCGACGTCCTGGGCGCCGAGCTGCCGCTGCGCGCCCTGTTCGAGGCCCCCAGCGTGGCGGCGCTGGCGGGGCGGGTGGAGGCTCTGCGAAGCTCGGAGCCGTCCGTGTTGCCGCCGGTGGCGCCGGCCGACCGCTCCGGGCCGCTGCCGCTCTCCTTCGCGCAGGAGCGGCTCTGGTTCCTGCACCGGCTCCACCCGGCCAGCGCCTTCTACAACATCCCCGTCGCGGTGCGGCTCCGGGGCGCGCTGGACGCGCCGGCGCTTGAGACGGCCCTCGGCGAGATCGTCCGGCGGCACGAGGCGCTGCGGACGGCGTTCCCGGAGCGGGCCGGGGTCCCGGTGCAGGAGGTCGCCCCCTTCGGCGGCTTCGCGCTCCCCGTGGACGACCTGTCCGGGCTGGCCGGGGCGGAGCGCGAGGCGGAGGTGCGCCGCCGCGTCGCCGCGGACGCGGCGCGGCCCTTCGACCTGGCGTCCGGACCGCTCTTCCGGGCGTCGCTGCTGCGGCTGGGCGCCGACGACCACGTGCTGCTGGCGTGCATGCACCACGTGGTCGGCGACGAGTGGAGCGTGGGCGTGCTCTTCCGGGAGCTGTCCGCGCTCTACGCCGCGTTCGTCGCGGGCGCGGAGTCGCCGCTGCCGGAGCTGCCGGTGCAGTACGCCGACTACGCCGCGTGGCAGCGCCGGGTGCTCCGGGGCGAGGCGCTGGAGCGGCAGACGGCGTACTGGCGGGAGCGCCTCGCCGGCGCCCCCGCGCTGCTGGAGCTGCCCACGGACCATCCCCGTCCGGCCGTGCGGACGTATCGCGGCGCGGAGGAGCGGGTGGAGCTGCCCCGCGGGCTGCTGGAGCGGCTCACCGCTCTCGGCCGCGCCGAGGGCGCGACGACGTTCATGACGCTGCTGGGCGCCTGGCAGGTGCTGCTCGCGAAGTACGCGGGCACCGACGACGTGGTGGTCGGCAGCCCCGTCGCGGGCCGCACTCGGCGCGAGACCGAAGGGCTGATCGGCTTCTTCCTGAACACGCTGGTGCTGCGGACCGACCTCGGCGGGGCGCCGTCGTTCCGCGAGGTGCTGCGCCGCGTCCGCGGCGTGACCCTCAGCGCCTACGAGCACCGGGAGGTGCCGTTCGAGCGCCTGGTGGAGGAGCTGCAGCCGCAGCGCAGCCTGGGCCACTCGCCCCTCTTCCAGGTCATGTTCGTCCTGCAGGGGGCGGAGGCGCTGGAGGGCGGCCTGCCTGGCGTGGAGATCGAGGCGCTGCACGCGGAGGTCGCGACCAGCAAGTTCGACCTGACGCTGAGCATGGCGGCGCACCCGCACGGGCTCGGCGCCGCGCTGGAGTACGACACGGACCTGTTCGAGCGCGGCACCGTCCGGCGGATGCTGGAGCACCTCGGACGGGTGCTGGAGCAGGTCGCCGTGGACCCGGACCGCCCGCTGTCGGAGCTGGAGTTGCTGGGCGACGACGAGCGCCGGCAGATCGAGGCGTGGAACCGCACGGGGGCCGACTACCCCGCGGATCGCTGCGTCCACCACCTGTTCGAGGCCCAGGCGGCGCATACGCCGGACGCCGTCGCGGTCGTCTTCGAGGGGGGCTCGCTCACCTACAGCGAGCTGGACCGGCTCGCCGACCGGCTCGCCCAGCACCTGCGCGGCCTCGGCGTCGGCCCGGACGCGCGCGTGGCGCTGTGCCTGGAGCGCGGTCCGGCGATGATGACGGCGTTGCTCGGCATCCTCAAGGCGGGCGCGGCCTACGTGCCGCTCGATCCGGCGTACCCGCAGCCGCGCCTCGCCTACATGCTGGAGGACTCCGGCGCGCGCGTGCTCCTGACGCAGCAGAGCCTCGCCGGGCAGCTGCCGGAGTTCGGCGGCGAGACGGTCGTGCTCGACGGGACCCCCCTCCCCCCGGCCCCCTCCCCCGCAAGGGGGGAGGGGGAGCACGACGGTGCAGAGGAATCGGCAGCCGTTGCAGGCTGTTCCCTGTTCCCTGTTCCCTATCCCCTATCCCCCGACAACCTGGCCTTCGTCATCTACACGTCCGGCTCCACCGGCTGGCCCAAGGGTGTTGCGATGCCGCACCGGCCGCTGGTCAACCTGCTCGCCTGGCAGGAGCGCCACTGGCGCCGGCCCGGTCCCCGCGTGACGCTCCAGTTCGCCACCATCAGCTTCGACGCCTCCTTCCACGAGGTCTTTTCCTGCTGGAACGCGGGCGGGCGCGTGGTGCTGATCGACGAGGAGCAGCGCTACGACCCGGCGGGGCTGCTGGACCTCATGGAGCGCGAGCGGGTGGAGCGGGCGTTCATGCCGGCCGTCGCCCTCCAGCACCTGGCGGAGGAGGCAGACCGGCGCGGCGCCGTCCCTTCGCGCCTCGCGGAGGTGCAGACCGCGGGGGAGGCGCTGCGGATCACGGAGCCGATGCGGCGCTGGTTCGCCGCGCTGGGCGCGCCGCTGCACAACCACTACGGTCCCACCGAGACGCACGTCGTCACCGCCTCCACGCTCGACGGGGATCCAGAGGGCTGGCCGCTGCTGCCGGTCATCGGCGGGCCGATCGCCAACGGCGCGTGCCACGTGCTGGACGGCGGGCTCGCTCCCGTCCCGGTGGGCGTGCCGGGGGAGCTGTACCTGGGCGGCGCGTGCCTGGCGCGCGGCTACCTGGGCCGGCCGGAGCTGACGGCGGAGCGCTTCGTCCCGGACCCGTTCCCGGGCGAGGCGGGCGCGCGGATGTACCGCACCGGGGACCGGGTGCGCTGGCTCGCCACGGGGGCATTGGAGTTCCTGGGGCGGACCGACGCGCAGGTGAAGCTGCGCGGCTTCCGCATCGAGCCGGGGGAGATCGAGGCGGTGCTGGAGGCGCACGCGGCGGTTCGAGAAGCTGTGGTGGAGGTGCGGGGCGAGGGGGCGGAGAAGCAGCTGGTGGCGTACGTGGTGGCAACGGAGGGCGCGTCGCCGGGCACGGCGGAGCTGCGGGAGCACGCTCGGGGGAGCCTACCGGAGCACATGGTGCCGGGCGCGTTCGTGGTGCTGGAGCGTCTGCCGCTGACGCCCAGCGGCAAAGTCGACCGGCGGGCGCTGCCGGCGCCGGATCTCGGCTCGGGGGAGGACCGGTACGTGGCACCGCGGACGCCCACGGAGGAGGCGCTGGCGGGGATCTGGGCGGAGGTGCTGGGGGTGGAGCGGGTCGGCACGGCGGACGGCTTCTTCGAGCTGGGCGGGCACTCGCTCCTCGCCACGCGGGTGGTCTCGCGCGTCCGGGACGCGCTCGGGGTGGAGCTGCCGGTCCGCGCGCTCTTCGAGGCGCCCACGGTGGCCGGGCTGGCGGGGCGCGTGGAGGCCGCGGGCCGGAGCGACGCCGGACGCCGGGTGCCGCCGCTGGTGCGGCGCCCGCGCGACGGCGCGCCGCTGCCCGCCTCCTTCGCGCAGCAGCGGCTCTGGTTCCTCCAGCAGATGGAGCCCGACAGCCCCGCCTACAACCTGCCGATCGCGCTGCGGGTGCGCGGCCCGCTGGACGTGGCCGCGCTGCGCGCCGCGCTGGACGGGCTGGCGAGGCGCCACGAGACGCTGCGCACCACCTTCGCCGAGCGGGGCGGCGTGCCGGTGCAGGTCGTACACGAGCCCGTGCGGGTCACGCTGCCGATGGTCGACCTGCGCGGCGTCCGGGACGCCGCCGCTGCCGCCGGGCGTCTGGCCGACGCCGAGGGGCGGCGCCCGTTCGACTTGGCGCGCGGGCCGCTGCTGCGCGCCGCGGTGCTGCGCACGGCGAACGACGAGGCGGTGGTGCTCTTCACCGTGCACCACGCGGTCGGCGACGGCTGGAGCTGGCAGCTCTTCGTGCGCGAGGTCTCGGCGCTCTACGAGGCCCGCCTGCGCGGGGCCGAGGCGCGCCTGCCGGAGCTGCCGGTGCAGTACGCCGACTTCGCCGTGTGGCAGCGCGAGTGGCTGAGCGGCGATGTGCTGGAGGAGCAGGTCGGCTGGTGGCGGGCGCAGCTGGCGGGCGCCCCCGCGCTGCTGGAGCTGCCCACGGACCGGCCGCGGCCCGCCGTCCTGGACGACGCGGGCGGCTGGGTCCCCGTGGCGGTGGGAGAGGAGATTGCCGCGCGGCTCCGCGCGCTCTCGCGGCGCGAGGGAGCCACGCCGTTCATGACGCTGCTGGCGGCCTGGCAGCTCCTCCTCGCGCGCTACGCGGGGCAGGAGGACGTGCTGGTGGGGACGCCGGTCGCCGGGCGGACGCGGCTGGAGACGGAGCGCCTGATCGGCTCCTTCGTCAACACGCTGGTGCTGCGCGCCGACGTGCGCGGCGAGGCGAGCTTCGCGGAGCTGCTCGGCCGGGTGCGGGAAGGGACGCTGGGCGCGTACCAGCACCAGGAGCTGCCGTTCGAGAAGCTGGTGGAGGAGCTGGGCGTGGAGCGGAGCCTGGCGCACACGCCGCTCTTCCAGGCCATGTTCGTGCTCCACAACAACGCGCAGGGCGAGCTGCGCCTGGGCGACGCGCAGGTGGAAGCGCTGGAGACGGCCGGCTCGGTGGCGAAGTTCGACCTGACACTGAGCCTGACGGAAGTGGGGGGTACGATCCGCGGCGGGCTGGAGTACCGGAGCGCGCTGTGGGACGCCGCGACCGTCGAGCGGATGGCCGGGCACTTCCTGGCCGTGCTTGCCGGCGTGGCGGCGGCGCCCGGGGCGCGGCTGTCCGAGCTGGAGCTCCTGGGCGGGACGGAGCGGCGCCAGGTGCTGGAGGCGTGGAGCCGGTCGGCGGAGGCGCACCCCGCGGAGCGCTGTATCCACCGGCTCTTCGAGTCGCAGGCGGAGCGCACGCCGGACGCCGTGGCGCTGACTTCGGGAAGTGAGTCGCTCACCTACGCGGAGCTGGAGCGGCGGGCGGACCGGCTCGCCCGCCGGCTGCGGAGCGTGGGCGTGGGCCCCGAGGCGCGCGTGGGCCTCTGCCTGGAGCGCGGCGTGGACATGGTCGTCGCCGTGCTGGCCGTGCTCAGGGCGGGCGGCGCGTACGTGCCGCTCGACCCGGATCACCCTGGGGAGCGGCTGGCGTACGTGCTGGAGGACTCCGGCGCGCGCGTCCTCCTCACGCAGTCCGCGCTCGCCGACCGCTTCCGGGACTTCTCGGGCGAGGTTGTCGCGCTCGACACCCCTCACCCCCCGGCCCCCTCTCCCACAAGGGGAGAGGGGGAGAACGACAGTGTCGAGGACGCGGCCGCCGTTGCAGGCTGTTCCCTGTTCCCTGTTCCCTGTTCCCTATCTCTCGCGTACGTCCTCTACACCTCCGGCTCCACGGGGCGCCCCAAGGGGGTGCAGGTGGAGCACCGGTCGCTCGCGGCGTTCCTGGAGGCGATGCGCCGGGAGCCGGGGATCTCCCCGGACGACGTGCTGCTGGCGGTGACCACGCTGGCCTTCGACATCGCCGGGCTGGAGCTGTTCCTCCCGCTCGCCACGGGGGCGCGCGTGGTGCTGGCGGACCGCGAGACCGCCGCCGACCCGCGGCTGCTGGCGCGGGCGCTGGACGAGGCGGGGGCGACGGTGATGCAGGCGACGCCGGCCACCTGGCGGATGCTGCTGGATGCGGGATGGGAGGGTCGGCGGGGGCTGCGCGCGCTGTGCGGGGGCGAGGCGCTGCCGCGCGACCTGGCGGCGCGGCTGCTGCCGCGCGTGGGCGCGCTGTGGAACCTGTACGGGCCCACGGAGACCACGGTCTGGTCCACCGCGCGCCGGGTGGAGGACGGCGAGGGGCCGCCGCCGATCGGGCGGCCGATCGCCGGCACGCGCGTGTACGTGCTCGCCCCGGGCGGAACGCCGACGCCCATCGGGGTGCCGGGCGAGCTGGCGATCGGCGGGGCGGGCGTGGCGCGCGGCTACCACGGGCGGCCGGTATTGACGGCCGAGCGCTTCGTCCCGGACGCCTTCTCCGCCGAGCCGGGCGCGCGGACGTACCGCACGGGCGACCGGGTGCGCTGGCTGGCCTCGGGCGAGCTGGAGTACCTGGGCCGCGCGGACGGGCAGGTCAAGGTGAGGGGCTTCCGCATCGAGCCGGGCGAGATCGAGTCGCGCCTGCTCGACCACCCCGACGTGCGGGAGGCGGCGGTGGTCGCGCGGGAGGACGCGCCGGGCGAGCCGCGGCTCGTGGCCTACGTGGTCGGCGCGGCCGCGCCCGAGGCGCTGCGCGCGCACCTGCGCCGGAGCCTGCCGGAGTACATGGTGCCGGGCGCGCTGGTCGCGCTGGACCGCCTGCCGCTGACCGCCAACGGCAAGCTGGACCGCGCGGCGCTGCCGGCGCCGGAGCCCGGCCCGGGAGGGGAGCGCTTCGTGGCGCCGCGCACGCCCGTGGAGGAGGTGCTCGCGGGGATCTGGGCGGAGGTGCTCGGCGTCGGGCGCGTCGGCGCGGCGGACGGCTTCTTCGAGCTGGGCGGCCACTCGCTGCTGGCCACGCGGGCGGTCTCCCGGGTCCGCCGGCTCTTCGGCGTGGAGCTGCCGCTGCGCGCGCTCTTCGAGGCGCCGACGGTGGCCGGGCTGGCCGGGCGCGTGGAGGCCGCGCTCCGCTCCGGCGCCGGGGGCGGGGCGCCGCCGCTGCTGCCGCTGCCGCGCGACGGCGCGCCGCTGCCGGCCTCGTTCGCGCAGACGCGGCTCTGGTTCATCCAGCAGATGGACCCCGAGAGCAGCGCAAACAACATGGCGTACCCACTGCGCCTCGCGGGCCGGCTCGACGCGGCGGCGCTGCGCCGGGCCCTGACCGCGGTGGTGGCCCGGCACGAGGCGCTGCGCACCACGCTGGAGGACCGCGGCGGCGAGCCCGTGCAGGTGATCCACCCGCCTGCCCCGGCGGCGCTGTGGGTCGTCGACCTGCGCGGCGTGCGCGACGCCGCCGGCGAGGCCACGCGGCTCGCGGAAGCGGAGGCCCGGCGCCCCTTCGACCTGGCACGCGGGCCGCTGCTGCGCGCCACCCTGCTGCGCCTGGAAGACGAGGACTCGGCGCTGCTGTTCACCCTGCACCATGTCGTCAGCGACGGGTGGAGCATGGACGTGCTGGTGCGGGAGGTTTCCGCGCTCTACGCCGCGGCGTCGCGGGGCGAGGAGGCGCGGCTGCCGGAGCTGCCGGTGCAGTACGCCGACTACGCCGTGTGGCAGCGCGGGTGGCTGAGCGGCGGCGTGCTGGAGGAGCAGGTCGGCTGGTGGCGGGCGCAGCTGGCGGGCGCCCCCGCGCTGCTGGAGCTGCCGACGGACCGGCCGCGGCCCGCCGTTGCGAGCGGCGCGGGGGCCTGGCTGCCGTTCTCGGTGGGGGCGGAGACCGCGGCGGGGCTGCGGGCGCTGGCCCGGCGCGAGGGCGCGACGCTGTTCATGACGCTGCTCGCGGCCTGGCAGCTGCTGCTGGCGAGGTACGCGGGGCAGGAGGACGTGCTGGTGGGCACGGCGATCGCCGGCCGCAACCGCCTGGAGACGGAGGGGCTGATCGGCCTGTTCGTCAACACGCTGGTGCTGCGCGCCGACCTCGCCGGCGACCCGGTCTTCACCGGTCTGCTGCGCCAGGCGCGGGAAAGGACGCTGGGCGCGTACCAGCACCAGGACCTCCCGTTCGAGAAGCTGGTGGAGGAGCTGGACGTGGAGCGCAGCCTGGCGCACGCGCCCCTCTTCCAGGCGATGCTCGCGCTGCAGAACGTGGAGCAGGGGGAGCTGCGCCTGGGCGGGGCCGCGGTGGAGGCGCTGGGCACCGGGGGGCCGGCGGCCAAGTTCGACCTGACGCTGAGCCTGGGCGAGGCCGGGGCGGAGATCCACGGCGGCCTGGCGTACCGCGGCGACCTGTGGGACGCCGCGACGGTGGGGCGGATGCTGGAGCACCTGGGCGCGCTGCTGGAGCAGGCCGCGGCCCACCCGGAGCGGCGGATCTCGGAGCTGCGCATGCTCCGCCCCGCGGAGCGGGAGCGGGTGCTGCGGGAGTGGAACGCCACCGACGCCCCCTTCTCCGACGGCGCCTGCCTGCACGAGCTGGTGCAGGCGCAGGCCCGCCGCACCTCCGCGGCGGCCGCGCTCCGCCACGGCGCGCGCACCCTGAGCTACGCGGAGATGGACCGGGCCGCGGACCGCCTGGCCGCCGACCTGCGCGCCCGCGGCGTGGGCCCCGAGGTCCGGGTGGCGCTCTTCCTGGAGCCCGCCCCGGAGATGATCGTCGCCCTGCTGGCCGTGCTCAAGGCCGGCGGCGCCTACCTGCCGCTGGACACCGGCAGCCCCCCGGAGCGCCTGGCCTTCCTGCTGGAGGACGCAGGAGCCCGCCTGGTGCTGACGCAGGCCGCGCTCGCCGGCCGGCTGCCGGACTTCGCGGGCGAGGTCGTGGTGTGCGACCCCCCTCACCCCCCGGCCCCCTCTCCCACGAGGGGAGAGGGGGAGCACGACGGTGTGCCGGACGGGCACTCTGCCGAGTCCCCGACCCCCCTCCCCCCGGCCCCCTCTCCCCCAAGGGGAGAGGGGGAGCACGACAGTGCAGAGGAATCGGCAGCCGTTGCCGTTGCAGGCTGTTCCCTGTTCCCTGTTCCCTGTTCCCTGGCGTACGTCATCTACACCTCCGGCTCCACCGGCCGTCCCAAGGGCGTCATGGTGGCGCACCGGGGCGTGTGCAACTCCACCGAGGCGTACGTCCGCATCTACGGCATCGGCCCCGGCTCGCGGGTGCTGCTGTTCGCGCCGCTGCACTTCGACGCGTCGGTGCTGGACGTGTTCACCGCGCTCTGCTCCGGGGCGACGCTGGTGCTCGCCTCGCGCGAGGAGATGATGCCGGGCGAGCCCCTGCTGGATCTCCTCCGCCGCGAGCGCGTCACCCACCTCAAGATCACCCCCTCCGCCCTGGCGGTGACCCCCCACGCCCACCTCCCCGAGCTGGAGGCGATCATGGTGGGCGGCGAGGCGTGCTCGGCCGAGCTGGTGGCGCGCTGGGCGCCGGGGCGGCGCCTGTTCAACGGCTACGGCGCCACCGAGCACAGCGTGAGGTGCACCGTCCAGCGCTGCACGGACGGCACGCAGCCGCCGCCGGTGGGCCGGCCCATCGCCAACGCACGGCTGTACGTGCTGGACCCGCACCTGGAGCCGGTTCCCGTCGGCGTGCCGGGCGAGGTGTACATGGCCGGCCTGCCGGTGACGCGCGGCTACCTGGGGCGGCCGGAGCTGACGGCCGAGCGCTTCCTCCCGGACCCGTTCCGGGGCGAGCCCGGCGCGCGCATGTACCGCTCGGGCGACCGCGGCCGCTGGCTGGCCGACGGCGCCCTGGAGTTCGTGGGGCGCACCGACTTCCAGGTCAAGGTGAGGGGCTTCCGCATCGAGCCCGGCGAGATCGAGGCGGCGCTGCTGGAGCACCCCGCGCTGGTGGACGCGGTGGTGGTGGCGCGGGACGACGGGGCGGGGGACCGGCGGCTGGTGGGCTACGTGGTGCCGGCGGGTGACGTGGAGGTCGCGGCGGCGGAGGTGCGGGCGCACCTGCGGGAGCGGCTGCCGGACTACATGGTGCCCTCGGCGCTGGTGGTGATGGAGCGGCTGCCGCTGACGCCCAACGGCAAGGTGGACCGGCGGGCGCTGCCGGCGCCGGAGGCCGCGCCGGGCGAGGGGTACGTGGCGCCGCGGACCCCGGCGGAGGAGCTGGTGGCGGGGATCTGGGCGGAGGTGCTGGGCGTGGAGCGGGTGGGCGCCGCGGACGACTTCTTCGCGCTGGGCGGGCACAGCCTGCTCGCCACGCGGGTGGTCTCGCGGCTGCGGCAGGCGCTCGCGGCGGAGGTGCCGCTGCAGGCCATCTTCGAGCACCCCACCGTCGCCGGGCTCGCCGGGGCGATCGACGCCGCGGAGCGGGCGCGGCTGGAGCGGCTCGCCGCGGGGCTGGAAGGGCTGGCGGGCGACGACCTGGAAGCGCTGCTGGCCGAGATGGAATCCGAAACCGCGGACAACGCAGATGAGTGACCTGCTCGCCCGGCTGGCAAAGCTCCCCCCCGAGAAGCGCAGGCTGCTGGAGCAGCGGCTCCGCGGGGAGGAGGCGCCGCCCGAGGGGATCCGTCCGCGTCCGCGGGACGGCGGGCCGGTCCGCCTCTCGTTCGCCCAGGAGCGGCTCTGGCTCATCGACCGGCTCGACCCGGGGCGCCCCGCCTACAACGTGCACCGCTCGCTGCGGATCCGCGGCGGGCTGGATCCGGCGGCGCTGGAGCGGGCGCTCACCGCCATCGTGCGGCGCCACGAGTCGCTGCGGACCCGCTTCCCCCAGGTGGACGGGGAGCCGGTGCAGGTGGTGGAGCCCGCGCGCCCGGTGCGGCTCCCGCTGGTGGACCTCGGCGGGCTGGAGGCGGGCCGTCGCGCGGCCGAGCTGGAGCGGCTGGCGGCGGAGGAGTCGCGGCGCCCGTTCGACCTGGCGGCCGGCCCGCTGCTCCGCGCCGCCGCGGTGCGGCTGGACGCGGACGAGGCGGGGGTGCTCTTCACCCTTCACCACGTCGTCAGCGACGGGTGGAGCATGGGCGTGCTCGTGCGCGAGGTCTCCGCGCTCTATGGGGCGTTCGCGCGGGGCGGGGAGGCGCGGCTGCCGGAGCTGCCGGTGCAGTACGCCGACTACGCCCTGTGGCAGCGGGAGCGGCTCTCGGGCGAGCTGCTGGCCGCGGAAACCGGCTGGTGGCGCGAGCGCCTGGCCGGCGCCCCCGCGCTGCTGGAGCTCCCCACGGACCGCCCGCGGCCCGCCGTGCCGGGCGACGCGGGGGCATGGCACGGCCTCACGGTCGGCGGCGACGTCTCCGCGGCGCTGCACGCGCTGTCGCGGCGCGAGGGGGCGACGCCGTTCATGACGCTGCTCGCCGCCTGGCAGCTCCTCCTCGCGCGCTACGCCGGCCAGGACGACGTGCTGGTGGGGACGCCGGTCGCCGGGCGCGACCGGCTGGAGACGGAGGGGCTGATCGGCTTCTTCGTCAACACGCTGGTGCTGCGCGCGGACCTCTCGGGCGACCCCACCTTCAGCGAGCTGCTCCGGCAGGTGCGGGCGGACACCCTGGGCGCGTTCCGGCACCAGGAGCTGCCCTTCGAGAAGCTGGTGGAGGAGCTGGGCGTGGAGCGCAGCCTCGCCCACACGCCCATCTTCCAGGTGATGTTCGTCCTGCAGAACAACGAGCAGGGCGGGCTGGAGCTGGGCGGGGCGGGGGTGGAGACGCTGGTGGCGGGCTCGTCGGCGGTGAAGCTCGACCTGACGCTGAGCCTGTGGGAGGAGGGCGGGGAGATCCGCGGCGGGCTCGCGTACCGGAGCGAGCTGTGGGATGCCGCGACCATGGAGCGCATGGCGGGGCACTACCTGGCCGTGCTGCGGGCCGTGGCCGCGGCGCCGGAGACGCGGCTGTCGGAGCTGGAGCTGCTGGGCGGCGCGGAGCGGCGCCGGGTGCTGGAGGAGTGGGGCCGCGCGGAGGGCGAGCCCCCGGCGGAGCGCTGCATCCACCGGCTCTTCGAGGAGCAGGCGAGGCGCAGCCCGGACGCCGTGGCGCTCGTCTTCGGGGCGGAGTCGCTCGGCTACGCGGAGCTGGACGCGCGCGCCGACCGGCTCGCGGGCGCGCTCCGGCGCCGGGGCGTGGGTCCAGAGGTGCGCGTGGGCGTGTGCATGGAGCGCGGCGTGGAGATGGTCGCGGCGGTGCTGGCCGTGCTCAAGGCGGGCGGCGCCTACGTGCCGCTCGACCCGGACTACCCGCGGGAGCGGCTCGCGTACATGCTCGCGGACTCCGGCGCGCGCGTCCTGCTCACGCAGGCGGCGCTCGCGGACCGTCTGCCGCTGGATGGGCTGGAGGTGGTGCTGGTGGCCCCCTCTCCCCCCGGCCCCCTCTCCCCCGCAAGCGGGAGAAAGGGGGAGCACGGCAGCGCGTCGGTCGAGCTTTCCGCCGCGGGTCGGGAAACTCTCCCCCAGAACCGGGGGAGGGCGGCGGCTTCAACGCCGCCAGGTGGGGGGCCACTCGCGGACGCCAGTTCTCTGTCGGGGGCAGGCACGAGCAAAGCCCCTCTCCCGCTTGCGGGGGAGGGGTTGGGGAGGGGGCCTGCCGTCGGGCCCGACAACCTCGCCTACGTCATCTACACCTCCGGCTCCACCGGGAAGCCGAAGGGCGTCGCGGTCCCGCACGGGGCCGCCGCCGGGCGCCTGGTTTCCGCGGCGCGGGCGTTCGGGGTCCGCGAGGGGAGCAGCCTGCTGAGCACGGCGTCGCTCTCGTTCGACGCGTCGGTGCTGGAGGTCTTCCTCCCGCTGGTCAGCGGGGCCACGCTCCACCTGGCGGACCGCGACACCGTGCTCTCGCCGGATGCGCTGGAGCGCCTGCTGCGGGAGCGCGCCGTGGACGTGTGGGTGAGCACGCCGGTGCTCCTCGGCGCGCTCACCGCAGCGGACCTCCCCGCGCTTCGCGTGGTGAGCGCCGGCGGCGAGCGCCTGTCCGCCGAGCTGGCGGCCCGCTGGGCGGACGGGCGGCGCATGCTCAACCTGTACGGGCCCACCGAGACCACGGTCTTCGCGACGCTGCACGAGGTCCGGGCCGGGGCGGCGGCGCCCCCCATCGGGCGGCCGGCGCCTGGGTCGCGCGCGTACGTGCTGGACGCGCGGGGGCGGCCGGCGCCCATCGGCGTGCCGGGCGAGCTGCACCTGGGCGGCGCGGGGCTGGCGCGCGGCTACCTGGGGCGTCCCGGGCTGACGGCCGAGCGCTTCGTACCCGACGCGTTCTTCGGCGAGCCGGGGGCGCGGCTGTACCGCACGGGCGACCGCGCGCGCTGGCTCGCTTCGGGGGAGCTGGAGTACCTGGGGCGCCTGGACGAGCAGGTCAAGGTGCGCGGCTTCCGCATCGAGCTGGGCGAGATCGAGACGGTGCTGCGCGGACATCCGGGCGTGGACGAGGTGGCCGTGGTGGCGCGCGAGGACGCGCCCGGCGAGCGGCGGCTGGTTGCCTACGTGGCGGGCGATGCGGAGGCGGACCGGCTGCGGGAGCACGCGCGGCGGAGCCTGCCGGACCACATGGTGCCGGGCGCGTTCGTCCGGCTGGACCGGCTGCCGCTGACGCCCGGCGGCAAGCTGGACCGGCGTGCGCTTCCGGCGCCGGAGCACGCGGCGGAGGCGCGCTACGTGGCGCCGCGCACCCCGACCGAGGAGGTGCTGGCGGGGATCTGGGCGGACGTGCTGCGCCTGGAGACGGTCGGCGTGGCGGACAGCTTCTTCGAGCTGGGCGGACACTCGCTGGTCGCGGCGCGGGTCGTCGCGCGCATCCGGGACGCGCTCGGCGTGGAGCTGCCGCTGCGCGCGCTCTTCGAGGCCCCGACGGTCGCCGCGCTGGCTGCGCGCGTGGAGGCCGCGCGCCAGGCCGGGGCGGGGCCGCAGGCGACGCCGCTGCTGCCGCTCCCGCGCGACGGCGCGCCGCTGCCCGCCTCCTTCGCGCAGACGCGGCTCTGGTTCATCCAGCAGATGGACCCGGCGAGCAGCGCGTACAACATGTCGTTCCCGCTGCGCCTTTCCGGCGCGCTGGACGCGCGGGCGCTGCGGCGCGCGCTGACGGCGGTGGTGCGCCGGCACGAGGCGCTGCGCACCACGCTGGAGGACCGCGGCGGCGAGGTCGTGCAGGTGATCCATCCGCCCGCACCTGCTGACCTGCTGACCGTCGATCTGCGCGGCGTCGGAGCGGAAGCGCGGGAGCGAGAGGCGGTGCGGCTGGCGGAGGCGGAGGCCCGGCGGCCGTTCGACCTGGCGCGCGGGCCGCTGCTGCGCACCACGCTGCTGCGCCTGGGCGACGAGGACGCGGTGACCCTGTTCACGCTGCACCACGTGGTCAGCGATGGCTGGAGCATGGACCTGCTGGTGCGCGAGGTGTCCGCGCTCTACGCGGCCGAGCTGCGGGGCGAGTTTGCGCGTCTTCCCGATCTGCCCGTCCAGTACGCCGACTACGCGGCCTGGCAGCGGGTGTGGCTCTCGGGCGCCGTGCTGGAGGAGCACGTGGGCTGGTGGCGCGGGCAGCTGGCGGGCGCCCCCACGGTGCTGGAGCTGCCGACGGATCGGCCGCGGCCCGCCGTCCCGGGCGGCGCCGGAGCATGGCTCCCCGTCGCCGTGAAGGCGGACGTCGCGGCGGGGCTGCGGGCGCTCTCGCGGCGCGAGGGTGCGACGCCGTTCATGACACTGCTCGCCGCCTGGCAGCTCCTGCTGGCGCGCTGCGCGGGGCAGGACGACGTGCTGGTGGGGACGCCGGTCGCCGGGCGCGGCCGGCTGGAGACGGAGGGGCTGATCGGCCTGTTCGTCAACACGCTGGTGCTGCGCGCGGACCTGTCGGGCGATCCCACGTTCGGCGACCTGCTGAGGCAGGTGCGGGAGCGGACGCTGGGGGCGTACCAGCACCAGGAGGTGCCGTTCGAGAAGCTGGTGGAGGAGCTGGGCGTGGAGCGCACCCTGGCGCACACCCCGCTGTTCCAGGCGCTGTTCACGCTCCGGAACGATCCGCAGGGCGAGCTGCGCCTGGGCGGCACGGAGGTGGGGGCGATGGAGACGGGCGGCTCGGTCGCCAAGTTCGACCTGGCGCTGAGCCTGGAGGAGACCGAGGGCGAGATCCGCGGCGGGCTGGAATTCCGGAGCGAGCTGTGGGACGCCGCGACCATGGAGCGCATGGCCGACGCGTACGTCCTGCTGCTGGAAGCCGTCGCGGCGGACCCCGCCCGGCGGATCCTGGACCTGCCGCTGACGTCGGAAGCGGAGCGCGGCCGCGTGCTGCGCGAGTGGGGAGTGGGTCCCGCGCCCGCCCCCGTGCGCCTGCTGCACGAGCGGTTCGCGGAGCAGGCCGCGCGCACCCCGGACGCCCCGGCCGTGGTCCATGGCGACGCGACGCTCGACTACCCCGGGCTGGCCGCGCGCGCCGGGGCGCTGGCGGGCGAGCTGCGCGCGCGCGGCGTCGGCCCCGAGGTGCGCGTCGGCGTGTGCATGGAGCGCGGCGTCGAGGCCGTGGTCGCGCTGCTGGGCGTGCTCGGGGCCGGCGGCGTCTACGTCCCCCTGGACCCCGCGTACCCGGCGGAACGCCTCGCCTTCATGCTTGCCGACTCGGGGGCGGCGCTGGTCCTCACCCAGGAGCGCCACCGTGACCGGATCCCGCAGTTCGCGGGCGAGGTCGTCACGCTCGACGGGGGACTTCCTGCCGAGCCGACATCCGTCCCCGATCCCGACGTCTCCCCCGAAAACCTGGCGTGGGTCGTCTACACCTCGGGCTCCACGGGGCGGCCCAAGGGCGTGATGGTCAGCCATGCCGCCGCTGCGAACCTGCTGGCGGAGGCGGTCCGGGCGTTCGGCGCGCGGCCGGGGAGCCGCGTGGTGCAGACGGCGTCGCTGAGCTTCGACGCCTCCCTGCTGGAGATCTTCCTGGCGCTCCACTCCGGGGCGTCGCTCCATGTGGCCGACCGGGACACGGTGCTCTCGGGCGAGGCGCTGGAGGCGCTGCTGCGCGAGCGGGAGATCGACCTGTGGGTGAGCACCCCCCCGCTGCTGGAGTCGCTCGGCGATGCCCATCTGCCGGCGCTGCGCGCGGTCAGCACCGGCGGCGAGCGCTGCTCCGGTGAGCTGGCCGCCCGCTGGTCCCGCGGGCGGCGGCTGATGAACATGTACGGCCCCACGGAGACCACCGTCTACACCACCTGGCACCTGTGCCGTCCCGGTGAGGCCGGGGCGCCGCCGATCGGGCGGCCGGTGGCGGGGGCCCGCGGCTACGTGCTGGACCCGCGCGGCGAGCCGGTGCCCGCCGGCTTCCCGGGCGAGCTGTACGTCGGCGGGGCGGGGCTGGCGCGCGGGTACCTGGCGCGGCCCGGGCTGACGGCCGAGCGCTTCGTCCCCGACGCGCACTCGGGCGAGCCGGGCGCGCGGCTGTACCGCACGGGCGACCGTGTGCGCTGGCGGGCTTCCGGCGGCGTGCTGGAGTACCTGGGGCGCGTGGACGACCAGGTCAAGGTGCGGGGCCTGCGCATCGAGCCGGGCGAGATCGAGGCGGCGCTGCGACGGCATCCCGGTGTGGGCGAGTGCGTGGTGGTGGCGCGCGAGGACGCCCCGGGCGAGCGGCGGCTGGTGGCATACGTGGTGGGCGATGCCGCGGCGGATGGGATGCGCGAGCACCTGCGGCGAAGCCTGCCGGAGTACATGGTGCCCGGCGCGTTCGTCGTCCTCGACCGGCTGCCGCTGACGCCCGCCGGCAAGCTGGACCGGCGTGCGCTCCCGGCGCCCGAGTACGCGGCGGAGGAGCGCTACGTGGCGCCCCGCACCCCCGCCGAGGAGGTGCTGGCGGGGATCTGGGCGGACGTGCTGAGGCTCGACAGGGTCGGCGTGGCGGAGAGCTTCTTCGAGCTGGGCGGCCACTCGCTGCTGGCGACGCGGGTGGTGTCGCGCGTCCGGGAGGCGCTCGGCGTGGAGTTGCCGCTGCGCGCGCTCTTCGAGGCCCCGACGATCGCCGCGCTGGCCGAGCGCGTGGAGACCGCGCGCGGCACCGACGCCGGACCGCAGGCGCCGCCGCCGGTGCCGCTCCCGCGCGACGGCGCGCCGCTGCCCGCCTCCTTCGCGCAGACGCGGCTCTGGTTCATCCAGCAGATGGACCCGGCGGGCAGCGCGTACAACATGACGTTCCCGCTGCGCCTTTCCGGCGCGCTGGACGTGCGGGCGCTGCGGCGCGCGCTGACGGCGGTGGTGCGCCGGCACGAGGCGCTGCGCACCACGCTGGAGGAGCGCGGCGGCGAGGTCGTGCAGGTGATCCATCCGCCCGCCCCGGCAGACTTCGCGACGGTCGAGCTGCGCGGCCTCGGAACGGAAGCGCGGGAGCGGGAAGCGCTGCGGCTGGCGGAGGCCGAGGCCTGGCGGCCGTTTGACCTGGCGCGCGGGCCGCTGCTGCGCACGACGCTGCTGCGCCTGGCCGACGAGGACGCGGCGGTGCTGTTCACGCTGCACCACGTGGTCGGCGACGGGTGGAGCATGGACCTGCTGGTGCGCGAGGTGTCCGCGCTCTACGCGGCGGAGCTGCGCGGCGAGCAGGCGCGCCTTCCCGAGTTGCCCGCCCAGTACGCCGACTACGCCGTCTGGCAGCGCAAGTGGCTGTCGGGCGAGACGCTGGAGCAGCACGTCGGCTGGTGGCGCGCCCAACTGGCCGGCGCTCCCGCGCTGCTGGAGCTGCCGACCGACCGGCCGCGGCCCGCCGTCGTCGGCGACGCAGGCGGCCACATCGCCATCGACGTCGCGCCGGAGATCGCGGCGGGGCTGCGGGCGCTCGCTCGGCGCGAGGGAGCAACGCTGTTCATGGCCTTGCTCGCCGCCTGGCAGCTCCTCCTCGCGCGCTATTCCGGGCAGGATGACGTGCTGGTCGGGACGCCGATCGCCGGGCGCAACCGGCTGGAGACCGAGCGCCTGATCGGCTTCTTCGTCAACACCCTGGTGCTGCGCGCCGACCTCTCCGGCGATCCGGCCTTCACCGGGCTGCTGGGCCGGGTGCGGGAGCGGACGCTCGGCGCGTACCAGCACCAGGATCTCCCGTTCGAGAAGCTGGTGGAGGAGCTGGGCGTGGAGCGCAGCCTGGCGCACACGCCGCTCTTCCAGGTGCTGTTCGCGCTGCAGAACAACGAGCGGGGTGAGCTGGATCTGGGCGGCGCGGGAGTGGAATCGCTGGCGACGGGCGCCGCGGCGGTCAAGTTCGACCTGGCGCTGAGCCTGGCGGAGACCGGGGGAGAGATCCACGGAACGCTGGCGTACCGGAGCGAGCTGTGGGAGGCGGCGACGGTCGAGCGCATGGCGGGGCACTACCTGGCCGTGCTGGCGAGCGTCGCGTCGGCGCCGCACCGGCGCCTGTCCGACGTGGAATTGCTGGGCGCGGAGGAGCGGCGCCAGGCGCTGGAAGCGTGGAACCGCACGGAGGCCGCGTACCCGTCCGAGTGCGCCCACCAGCTCTTCGAAGCCCAGGCGGAGCGCACGCCCGACGCACCGGCGGTGTTCTTCGGCGCCGGCTCGCTCGGCTACGCGGAGCTGGACCGGCGCGCCGACCGGCTCGCGCACCATCTGCGGGGCCTCGGCGTGGGCCTGGAAGCGCGCGTGGGCGTCGCCCTGGAGCGCGGGCCGGAGCTGGTCGCCGCCGTGCTGGCCGTGCTCAAGGCCGGTGGCGCGTTCGTCCCCCTCGACCCCAGCCATCCCAGGGAGCGCCTGGCGTACATGCTGGCCGACTCCGGCGCACGCGTCCTCCTCACGCAGTCCTCGCTCGCCGACCGCTTCGAAGGCTTCGGCGGCGAGACCGTGCTGGTCGACACCCCTCACCCCCCGGCCCCCTCTCCCACAGGGGGAGAGGGGGAGAACGGCGGGGCGGAGGATGGGGCTGCCGTTGCAGGCTGTTCCCTGTTCCCTGTTCCCTGTTCCCTCTCCCTCGCCTACGTCATCTACACGTCCGGCTCCACGGGCCGGCCCAAGGGCGTCCTCGTCCAGCACGGCTCCCTCGCCAACCTGCTGGCCGCCACGCGCGAGGCCTTCGGGGTCCGCCCCGGCGACGTGATGCCGGTGCTGGCCTCCTCCGCCTTCGACATCTGGCTCTTCGAGACGCTGCTGCCGCTGACCGCGGGGGCCGCCGCGCGCCTGGTGGAGCGCGAGCGCGTGCTCGACGTGCCCGCCCTGGTGGAGGAGATCGCCGACGCGACGCTGCTGCACGCCGTCCCCGCGCTGATGCGGCAGGTCGCACAGGCCGAGCGCGCCCGGCCGCACCTGGGCCGCCTGCGCCGCGCCTTCGTGGGCGGCGACCTGGTGCCGGCCGACCTGCTCGCGGAGATGCGCGCCGGCTTCGCGGCCGCGGAGTCGCACGTGCTCTACGGGCCCACGGAGGGGACCGTGCTCGCCTCCGCGCACCCGGTCCCGGCGGACGGCGCGGTGGAGGGGCACCCGATCGGGACGCCGCTCGGCAACGTGCGCCTGTACGTCTGCGACCCGTCCGGGAACCCGCAGCCGGCCGGCGTGCCGGGCGAGCTGCTGATCGGCGGGGCAGGGGTGGCGCGCGGCTACCTGGGCCGGCCGGAGCTGACGGCCGAGCGGTTCGTCCCGGATCCGTTCGGCTCTCGCGGAAGCCGCCTGTACCGGACGGGGGACCGCGCGCGGTGCCGGGCGGACGGCGTGCTGGAGTTCCTGGGCCGCATCGACCAGCAGGTCAAGGTGCGCGGCTTCCGCATCGAGCCGGGGGAGATCGAGGCGCGGCTGGCGGAGCACGCCGCGGTGCGCCAGGCGGTGGTGGACGTGCGGGAGGACGCGCCGGGGGAGCGGCGGCTGGTGGCCTACGTCGTGGGCGATGTGGACGCGGACGTGCTGCGGGAGCACCTGCGGGAGCGGCTGCCGGAGTACATGGTGCCCGGCGCGTTCGTCGTCCTCGACCGGCTGCCGCTGACGCCCAACGGCAAGCTGGACCGCCGTGCGCTGCCGGCGCCGGAGCAGGGAGGCGCGGCGCACGTGGGGCCGCGCACGCCGACCGAGGAGGTGCTGGCCGGGATCTGGGCGGAGGTGCTGGGGCAGGAGCGCGTGGGCGTCGCGGAGAGCTTCTTCGCGCTCGGCGGGCACTCGCTGCTGGCGATGCGGGTGGTCTCGCGGGTGCGCGAGGTGTTCGAGGTGGAGCTGCCGGTGCGCGTGCTCTTCGAGGCGCCCGGCGTGGCCGGGCTGGCGGAGCGGGTGGAGGCGCTGCGGCGCGCGGATCTTCCCGCGCTGCCGCCCGTGGCGCCGGCCGATCGCGGCGGGGCGCTGCCGCTCTCCTTCGCGCAGGAGCGCCTCTGGTTCCTGGACCGGCTGGAGCCGGGGAGCGCCTTCTACAACGTTCCCATGGCGGTGCGGCTGCGCGGCCCGCTGGACGCGCCGGCGCTTGAGACGGCCCTCGGCGAGATCGTCCGGCGGCACGAGGCGCTGCGCACCGCCTTCCCGGAGCGGAACGGCGGGCCGGTGCAGGAGATCGCGCCGTTCCGCGGCTTCGCGCTCCCGGTGGAGGACCTGTCCGGGCTGGACGATGCGGAGCGCGATGCGGAGGTGCGTCGCCGCGCCGCGGAGGACGCGGCGAAACCCTTCGACTTGGCGGCGGGGCCCCTGTTCCGCCTGGCGCTGCTCCGGCTCGCGGACGACGAGCACGTGCTGCTGGCGTGCATGCACCACATCGTCAGCGACGAGTGGAGCATGGGCGTGCTCCTGGGCGAGCTGTCGGCGCTCTACGCCGCCTGCCTGGAGGGCGGGGAATCGCCGCTGCCCGAGCTGCCGGTGCAGTACGCCGACTACGCCGTCTGGCAGCGGACGCACCTGTCGGGCGAGGCGCTGGAGGGTCAGATGGCGTACTGGCGGGAGCGCCTGGCGGGTGCGCCCGCGCTGCTGGAGCTTCCCACAGACCGCGCGCGCCCGGCGGCGCAGACGTACCACGGCGCGCACGAGCGGGCCGAGTTTTCCCGCGAGCTGCTGGAGCGGCTCACCGCGCTCGGCCGCGCCGAGGGCGCGACGCTGTTCATGACGCTGCTGGGCGCCTGGCAGGTGCTGCTCTCGAAGTACGCGGGCACGGACGACATGGTGGTCGGCAGCCCCGTCGCGGGCCGCACTCGGCGCGAGGTCGAAGGGCTGATCGGCTTCTTCCTGAACACGCTGGTGCTGCGGACCGACCTCGGCGGGGCGCCGTCGTTCCGCGAGGTGCTGCGCCGCGTCCGCGGCGTGACCCTCGGCGCCTACGAGCACCAGGAGGTGCCGTTCGAGCGCCTGGTGGAGGATCTCCAGCCGCAGCGCAGCCTGGGCCACGCGCCGCTGTTCCAGGTGATGTTCGCGCTCAAGGGCGCGGAGGCCGTGCAGGGCGGTCTCCCGGGCGTCGAAGTGGAAGGGTTGGGCGCGGAGGTCGTGACCAGCAAGTTCGACCTGACGCTGAGCATGGTGGCGCACCCGGACGGGCTCGGCGCCGGCCTGGAGTACAACACGGACCTGTTCGAGCGCGGCACCGTCCGGCGGATGCTGGAGCACCTGGAGCGCGTGCTGGAGCAGGTCGCCGCGGACCCGGACCTGCCGATCTCGGAGCTGGAGCTGCTTGGCGACGACGAGCGCCGGCAGATCGAGGCGTGGAACGGCACCGAGGCGGAGTACCCCTCGGACCGCTGCGTCCATCACCTGTTCGAGGCGCAGGCGGAGCGCACGCCGGACGCGGTCGCCGTCACGTACGCGGGCGGAAGCCTCACCTACCGCGAGCTGGACCGCCGCGCCGACCGGCTCGCCCACCACCTGCGCGGCCTCGGTGCCGGGCTGGACGCGCGGGTGGCGCTCTGCCTGGAGCGCGGTCCGGAGATGATGGCCGCGCTGCTCGGCATCCTCAAGGCGGGCGCGGCCTACGTGCCGCTCGATCCGGCGTACCCCCAGCCGCGCCTCGCCTACATGCTGGAGGACTCCGGCGCGCGCGTGCTCCTGACGCAGCAGAGCCTGGCCGGGCAGCTCCCGGAGTTCGGCGGCGAGACGGTCGTGCTCGACGGGACCCCCCTCCCCCCGGCCCCCTCCCCCGCAAGGGGGGAGGGGGAGCACGACGGTGCAGAGGAATCGGCAGCCGTGGCGCTGCACGCTGCGCGTGCACCGTATGAAGCAGGCTGTTCCCTGTTCCCTGTGGCGCTGCACGCTGCGCGTGCACCGGATGAACCCTGTTCCCTATCTCCCGACAACCTGGCGTTCGTCATCTACACCTCGGGCTCCACCGGCTGGCCCAAGGGCGTGGCGATGCCGCACCGCCCGCTGGTCAACCTGCTCGCCTGGCAGGAGCGCCACTGGCGCCGGCCCGGTCCCCGCGTGACGCTGCAGTTCGCCACCATCAGCTTCGACGCCTCCTTCCACGAGGTCTTTTCCTGCTGGAATGCGGGCGGGCGCGTGGTGCTGATCGAGGAGGAGCAGCGCTACGACCCGGCGGGGCTGCTGGACCTCATGGAGCGCGAGGGGGTGGAGCGGGCGTTCATGCCGGCCGTCGCCCTCCAGCACCTGGCGGAGGAGGCCGACCGGCGCGGCGCGGTGCCGTCGCGCCTGGCGGAGGTGCAGACGGCCGGGGAGGCGCTGCGGATCACGGAGCCGATGCGGCGCTGGTTCGCGGCGCTGGGCGCGCCGCTGCACAACCACTACGGACCCACCGAGACGCACGTCGTCACCGCCTCCACGCTGGATGGGGATCCCGAAGGCTGGCCGCTGCTGCCGGACATCGGCGGGCCCATCGCCAACAGCGGGTGCCACGTGCTGGACGGCGGGCTCGCTCCCGTCCCGGTGGGCGTGCCGGGCGAGCTGTACCTGGGCGGCGCGTGTCTGGCGCGTGGCTACCTGGGCCGGCCGGAGCTGACGGCGGAGCGCTTCGTTCCGGACGCGTTCTCGCGCGAGGCGGGCGGGCGGATGTACCGCACCGGGGACCGGGTGCGCTGGCTCGCCACGGGGGCATTGGAGTTCCTGGGGCGGACGGACGCGCAGGTGAAGCTGCGGGGCTTCCGGATCGAGCCGGGGGAGATCGAGGCGGTGCTGGAGGCGCACGCGGCGGTGCGGGAAGCGGTGGTGGAGGTGCGCGGGGAGGGGGCGGAGAAGCAGCTGGTGGCGTACGTGGTGGCGGCGGAGGGCGCGTCGCCGGGCACGGCGGAGCTGCGGGAGCACACGCGGGGGAGCCTGCCGGAGCACATGGTGCCGGGCGCGTTCGTGGTGCTGGAGCGGCTGCCGCTGACGCCGAGCGGCAAGACGGACCGGCGGGCGCTGCCGGCGCCGGATTTCGGCTCGGGAGAGGAGCGGTACGTGGCGCCGCGGACGCCCACGGAGGAGGCGCTGGCGGGGATCTGGGCGGAAGTGCTGCACCTGGAGCGGGTGGGAGTGATGGAGAACTTCTTCGAGCTGGGCGGACACTCGCTGCGGGCCACGCGCGTGGTCTCGGGCGTCCGGGAGGTCTTCGGCGTCGAGCTGCCGCTGCGGGCGCTGTTCGAGGCGCCCACCGTGGCCCGGCTCGCGGAGCGCGTGGAGGCGGCGTGCGGCGAGGCCGCGGGCGTGGACGAGCTGGCCGCGGCCATGGACCGGCTGGACCAGCTCTCCGACGAGGAGATCCGCGAGCTGCTGGAGGGCGCCCGATGAGCGGGATCTCCGACCGCCTGGCGCAGCTCTCCCCGGAGCGCCGCGCCGCCCTGCAGGAGCTGCTGCGGCAGCGCCCGAGCGGCCGGGACGCGGCGCAGGTCCCGCAGCTGGCGCCCGTCCCGCGCGACGGCGAGCCGCTGCCGGCCTCCTTCGCGCAGCGGCGGCTCTGGTTCGTGCAGCGGATGGAGCCGCTCGGCTGGGCCTACAACCTGTCGTACCCCCTGCGCCTGTCCGGCGGGCTGGACGCGCGGGCGCTGCGCCGCGCGCTGACGGCGGTGGTGCGCCGCCACGAGGCGCTGCGCACCACGCTGGAGGAGCGCGGCGGCGAGCCGGTGCAGGTCGTCCACCCGCCCGCCCCGGTCCGAGTGCCGGCGGTGGAGCTGCGCGGCCTGCCGGCCGGCGCGCGCGAGCGCGAGGCGCGGCGCCTGGCCGACGCGGAGGCCCGGCGCCCCTTCGACCTGGCGCGCGGGCCGCTGCTCCGCGCGGTGGTGCTGCGCACCGGCGACGGCGAGGCGGCGGTGATCCTCACGCTGCACCACGTGGTCACGGACGGGTGGAGCATGGAGGTGCTGACCCGCGAGGTGTCCGCGCTCTACGCGGCGGAGCTGCGCGGGGAGGAGGCGCGCCTCCCCGAGCTGCCGGTGCAGTACGCCGACTACGCCGTCTGGCAGCGCAGCTGGCTCTCGGGCGAGACGCTGGAGGAGCAGGTCGGCTGGTGGCGCGGGCAGCTGGCGGGCGCCCCCGCGCTGCTGGAGCTTCCGGTCGACCGGCCGCGGCCCGCGGTGCCCGGGGGCGCCGGGGCCCGTGTCCCGCTGTGCGTGGGGGGCGAGCTGGCGGCGGGGCTGCGGGCGCTGTCGCAGCGGGAGGGGGCGACGCTGTTCATGACCCTGCTGGCGGCCTGGCAGCTCCTCCTCGCCCGCTACGCGGGGCAGGACGACGTGCTGGTGGGCACCCCCATCGCGGGCCGCAACCGCCGCGAGACCGAGGGGCTGATCGGCTTCTTCGTAAACACGCTGGTCCTCCGCGCGGACCTCGCCCGCGACGTCACGTTCGCCGACCTGCTGGGGCAGGTGCGGGAGCGGACGCTGGGCGCCTTCCAGCACCAGGACCTCCCGTTCGAGAAGCTGGTGGAGGAGCTGGGCGTGGAGCGCAGCCTGGGCCGCACCCCGCTCTTCCAGGTGATGTTCGTCCTCCAGAACAACGAGCAGGGCGAGCTGCGCCTGGGCGGCGCGGGGGTGGAGGTGCTGGAGCGGGGCGGGCCGGCCGTCAAGTTCGACCTGACGCTGAGCCTGGGGGAGGCGGGCAGCGAGATCCGGGGCGGGCTGGAATTCCGGGCCGAGCTGTGGGAGCCGGCGACGATCGGGCGCATGGCGGGGCACTACCTGGCCCTGCTGGCGGGCGCGGCGGCGGCGCCGGGGGCGCGGCTCTCGGAGCTGCAGCTGCTGGGCGAGGCGGAGCGGCGGCAGCTGCTGGAGGAGTGGAACCGCACGGAGTCCGGCTACCCGGCGGAGCGCTGCATCCACCACCTCTTCCGGGAGCAGGCGGAGCGCACGCCAGCGGCGGCGGCGGTGCTCTGGCAGGGGGAGACGACGAGCTACGCGGAGCTGGACCGCCGGTCCAGCCGGCTCGCCCACGCGCTGCGCCGGCGGGGGATCGGGCCGGAGGCGCGCGTGGCGCTCTGCCTGGAGCGCGGCGTGGAGCAGGTCGTCGCCCTCCTGGCCGTGCTCAGGGCCGGCGGCGCCTACGTGCCGCTGGACGCCGCCCATCCCGCCGACCGCCTGGCCTGGGTGCTCGACGACGCGGGCGCCCGCGTGGTGATGACGCAGGAGTCCCTGCGCGATCGCCTCCCCGCCTCCGCCGCGGAGGTCCTCTGCCTGGACGCCGACCGGGCGGAGATCGAGGCGGAGCCGGCCGGGCCCCCGGCCGTGGCGGTCTTCCCGGAAAACCTGGCGTACGTCATCTACACCTCCGGCTCCACGGGCCGCCCCAAGGGCGTGGGGGTGCAGCACCGCTCGGTGGTCAACCTGGCCCACGCGCTCCGGCGGGCGGTCTACGACCGGCGCGGGGCGGAGTCCCCGCCGCGGGTGGGCATGAACGGGCCGCTCGCCTTCGACACCTCGGTCAAGCAGTGGGTGCAGCTGCTCTCCGGGGCGACGCTCTGCCCGGTGCCGGAGGAGGTCCGCATGGACGGGGCGGCGCTCGCCGGCTTCCTGCGCGACAACGCGGTGGAGGTGCTCGACTGCACCCCGGCGCAGCTGCGGATGCTGGAGAGCGAGGGGCTGCTGGACCGGCTGGGCCCCAACCCCACCGACCTGCTGGTGGCCGGCGAGGCGATCGGGGCGCCGCTGTGGCGCGCGCTGGCGGGGCGGACGGACCGCCGCGCCTGGAACCTGTACGGGCCCACGGAGACCACCGTCGACGCCGCGCTGCGCCGGGTGGAGGGGGAGGTGCCCGGCATCGGCGGGCCGGTGGCGAACGTGCGGGCGTACGTGCTGGACCCGCGGGGAGAGCCGGTGCCCGTGGGCGTGGCGGGCGAGCTGTACGTGGGCGGGGCGGGGCTGGCGCGCGGCTACCTGGGCCGGCCCGACCTGACGGCCGAGCGCTTCGTGCCCGACGCGCACTCGGCCGAGCCGGGGGCGCGGGCGTACCGCACGGGCGACCGGGTGCGCTGGCTCGCGGGCGGGGAGCTGGAGTTCCTGGGGCGGACCGACGCGCAGGTCAAGGTGCGCGGCTTCCGCATCGAGCCGGGGGAGATCGAGGCGCGGCTGGCGGAGCACCCCGGGGTGCGCCAGGCGGTTGTGGACGCGCGCGAGGACGGGGCGGGGGAGAGGCGGCTGGTGGCCTACGTGGTGGGCGACGCGGACGCGGACGCCCTGCGCGAGCACCTGCGGCGCAGACTGCCCGAGTACATGGTGCCGGGCGCGTTCGTGGCGCTGGACGCGCTTCCCCTGACTCCCAACGGCAAGCTGGACCGCCGGGCGCTGCCGGCGCCGGAGCGTGCGTCCGGAGGCGGGCGCTCCGCGGCGCCGCGCACGCCGGCCGAGGAGGTGCTGGCGGCAGTCTGGGCGGAGGTCCTCGGCCTGGAGACGGTGGGGGTGGAGGAGGACTTCTTCGAGCTGGGCGGCCACTCGCTGCTGGCCACCCGGGTGGTGTCGCGGGTGCGGGAGGCGCTCGGGGTCGAGCTGCCGCTGCGCGACCTGTTCGAGGCGCCCACCGTGGCCGGGCTGGCCGCGCGCGTCGGGGCATTGCGCGGCGCGGGCGCCCAGGCGGCGCCGCCCATCGGGCGGGTCCCGCGGACGGGGCCGCTCCCCGCGTCGTTCGCGCAGCAGCGGCTCTGGATGGTGGACCGGCTGGAGCCGGGGAGCCCCGCCTACAACATGCCCTTCGCGCTGCGGCTGCGCGGCGCGCTCGACGCCGGGGCGCTGGAGCGGAGCCTGGCGGAGCTGGTGCGGCGGCACGAGGCGCTGCGGACCACGCTGGCGGAGCGCGGGGGCGCGCCCGTGCAGGTGGTCCATCCGCCCGCCCCGCTGCCGCTGCCGCGGGTGGACCTGCGCGGGGCCGCGGACGGCGAGGCCCGCGCGCTGCGGCTCGCGGCGGAGGAGGCGGCGCGGCCGTTCGACCTGGCGGCGGGCCCGCTGCTCCGGGGCACGCTGCTGCGCCTGGGCGACGAGGACCACGTGCTGCTCTTCACCCTGCACCACGTCGTCGGCGACGGCTGGAGCACGGAAGTGCTGACCCGCGAGGTCTTCGCCCTGTACGCCGCCGCGGTCCGGGGCGAGGCGGCGCGCCTCCCGGAGCTGCCGGTGCAGTACGCCGACTTCGCGGTGTGGCAGCGCGGCTGGCTGAGCGGCCCGGTGCTGGAGGAGCTGATCGGCTGGTGGCGGGAGCGCCTCGCCGGGGCCCCGCCGCTGCTGGAGATCCCCACGGACCGCCCCCGCGCCGCCGGGCAGGGCGCGCTGGCGGGGAGCCACCCCCTGGCGCTCCCCGCCGAGCTGGCGGGGCGGCTGCGCCAACTGGCGCGGCGCGAGGGGGCGACGCTGTTCATGACGCTGCTGGCGGCGTGGCAGGCGGTGCTGGGCCGCTGGGCGGGGCAGGACGACGTGGTGGTGGGCACCCCCGTCGCGGGGCGCACCCGGCGCGAGACGGAGGGGCTGATCGGCTTCTTCGTCAACATGCTCCCCCTGCGCGCCGACCTGTCCGGCGACCCCGCCTGGCGGGAGCTGCTGGGGCGGGTGCGGGAGGGTGCGCTGGGGGCGTACGACCACCAGGAGCTCCCCTTCGAGCGCCTGGTGGAGGAGCTTGGCGTGGAGCGCAGCTTCGCCCACCCGCCGGTCTTCCAGGCCGCGATCTCGCTCGGGCTGTCCGCCGGGGGCGACCTGCCGCCGGAGCCGGGCGGCCTGGCGGCGGAGCCGTTCGGCGAGGGCGCGCGCGTGGTCAAGTTCGAGCTGGACCTGGTGTTCGCGGAGGGGGACGCGGGGCTGGGCGGGGCCCTCGCCTTCCGCGCCGCCCTGTTCGAGCCCGCCACCGTCGCGCGCCTGGCGGGGCACCTGCAGGCGGCGCTGGAGGCGATGTCCGCCGACCCGGGGCGGCGCCTGTCCGAGCTTTCGCTGCTGCGCGGCGCGGAGCGCACGCAGGTGCTGGAGAGCTGGAACGCCACCGCCACCCCGCTCCCGCGCACGTCCCTCCACGAGCTCTTCGTGGAGCAGGCGGCGCGGACCCCCGGCGCGGCCGCGGTGGTGGAGGACGGCCGGGAGATCACCTACGCCGGGCTGGAGCGCGCCTCCGGCCGGCTGGCGCGGCGCCTCCGCGCGCTCGGCGTGGGGCCGGAGAGCCGCGTGGGCGTGGCGCTGGAGCGCGGCATCGAGCTGGCGGTCGCGCTGCTCGGCATCCTGCGGGCGGGCGGCGTCTACCTGCCGCTGGACCCGGCGTATCCCCGCGAGCGCCTGGCGTACATGCTCGCCGACTCGGGCGCCGCCGTGCTGCTGGCGCCGGACGCCGTGCACGACGCGCTCCCCGGGTTCGGCGGGGCGCGCCTGTCGCCGGACGCGGAGCGCGAGGCGATCGCGGGCGGGCCGGACGGGGCCCCGGAGAGCGGGGTGGACCCGCTGAACGCGGCCTACGTGATCTACACCTCCGGCTCCACGGGGCTGCCCAAGGGCGTGGTGGTCACCCACGCGGGCGCGGCGAACCTGCTGGCCGGCGCCGTGGACACCTTCGGCGCGCGCCCAGGGGACCGCGTCGCGCAGCTGGCCTCCACCGGCTTCGACGCCTCGCTGCTGGAGATCTTTTTGGCCCTGCTCTCCGGCGCGGCGCTGCACCCGGTCGGGCGCGACGTGGTGCTCTCGCCGGGGCGGCTGGCCGAGCTGCTGCGCGAGCGGGAGATCGGGATCCTGGTGAGCACCCCCGCGCTCCTGGACACGCTCCCGCCGGACCGGCTCCCGGCGCTCCGCGCCGTCAGCACGGGGGGCGACCGGTGCTCCGGCGAGACGGCGGCGCGCTGGTCGGCGGGGCGGCGGCTGCTGAACATGTACGGCCCCACGGAGGCGAGCATCTACGCCACCTGGCACCCCTGCCCTCCGGGGGGGAGCGAAGCGCCGCCCATCGGGCGGCCGGTGGCCAACGCGCGCGCCTACGTGCTGGACACGGGCGGCGAGCCGGCGCCCGTCGGCGTGCCGGGCGAGCTGTGCCTGGGCGGCGCGGGGGTGGCGCGCGGCTACCTGGGCCGGCCGGAGCTGACTGCGGACAGGTTCGTCCCCGACCCGTTCGCGGGCGGCGCCGGCGAGCGCCTGTACCGCACCGGCGACCGGGCGCGGTGGCGCGGCGATGGGACGCTGGAGTTCCTGGGGCGGCTGGACGCGCAGGTCAAGGTCCGCGGCTTCCGCGTGGAGCCCGGCGAGGTGGAGGCCGCGCTGCTGGCGGAGCCGGGGGTGCGCGAGGCCGTGGTCGTGGCCCGCGAGGACGGGCCGGGGGGGACGCGCCTGGTGGCCTACCTGGTGGCGGGGCAGGGGACGGCCCTCCCGGCGGCGGAGCTGCGGGCGAGGCTGCGGCGGCGCCTGCCGGAGCACATGGTGCCGGGCACGTTCGTCGTGCTGGAGCGGCTGCCGCTCACGCCGTCCGGCAAGGCCGACCGGCGCGCCCTCCCCGCGCCGGAGCGCGCCGCGGCGGAGTACGCGGCGCCACGCACGGAGATGGAGGAGCTGCTCTGCGATGTGTGGCTGGAGGTGCTGGGCGGCAGGGGCGGGGGCCGGCTGGAGCGGGTGGGGATCCACGACAGCTTCTTCGACCTGGGCGGGCACTCGCTGCTCGCCATGCAGCTCCTGGGGCGGATCCGCGAGGCGCTGGACGTCCAGGTGCCGCCGCGGACGCTGTTCGAGGCGCCCACCGTGGCGGAGCTCGCCGCCGCGGTGGAGGAGCTCCTGCTCGGCGCGCTGGACGACGCGGAGCTGGAGGAGGAGCTGGGCCGGCTGGGGCTGGAATGACGGCGGCGCGGACGGTGGGGCGCGGGAACATCCACGGAAGCCGGGACGCATGAGCCGAGAAGGGAGCGGGGGCGGGGCGGAGCGCCTCGCGGGGCTGTCGCCCGAGCAGAAGCGGCAGCTCCTGCGCAGCGTGATGCAGAAGCGGAAGGGGTCCGACGACCGGGAGCGGATCCCCCGCAGGAGCGGCGAGGGGCCGCTGCCGCTGTCGTTCGCGCAGCAGCGGCTCTGGTTCGTGGACCGGCTGGAGCCGGGGAGCCCCGCCTACAACATGGCGGGCGCGCTGCGGCTCCGCGGCGCGCTCGACGTCCGGACGCTCCGGCGCTGCCTGGACGAGCTGGCCAGGCGGCACGAGACGCTGCGCACCGTGTTCGCGGAGCGCGGGGGCGCGCCGGTGCAGGTGGTGCGGCCCCCGGCGCCGGTGCCGCTCCCCGTGCTCGACCTGGGCGCGCTGCCGGACCCCGAGCGGGAGGCCGGGCGGCTGGCGGGCGAGGAGGCGCTGCGGCCCTTCGACCTGGCGCGCGGGCCGCTGCTGCGGGCCACCCTGCTGCGCCTGGGCGGCGACGACCACGTGCTCTGCTTCACCCTGCACCACGTGGTCGGCGACGGGTGGAGCATGGGCGTGCTGACCCGCGAGGTGTCCGCGCTGTACGGCGCCTTCGCCCGCGGCGCATCGTCCCCGCTGCCCGAGCTGCCGGTGCAGTACGCCGACTACGCCGTGTGGCAGCGCGAGCGGCTCGGCGGCGAGGCGCTGCGGGACGAGATCGGCTGGTGGCGGGCGACGCTGGCCGGCGCCCCGCCGCTGCTGGAGGTCCCCACGGACCGGCCCCGCGCCGCCGGCCTCGGCCCGCGCGCGGGGCGGCACGAATTCCTCCTGTCGCCCGGCGCCTCGCGGGGGCTGCGGGAGCTGGCGCGCGGGGAGGGGGCGACGCTGTTCATGGCGCTGCTGGCCGGGTGGCAGGCGCTGCTGGCCCGGTACTCCGGCCAGGACGACGTGGTGGTGGGGAGCCCGGTCGCGGGGCGCTCGCGGCGCGAGACGGAGGGGCTGATCGGCTTCTTCGTCAACATGCTCCCCCTGCGCGCCGACCTGTCGGGCGACCCCACCTGGACCGGGCTCCTGGCCCGGGTGCGCGACGCCGCGCTGGGGGCGTTCGGGCACCAGGAGCTCCCCTTCGAGCGCCTGGTGGAGGAGCTGGGCGTGGAGCGCGACCCCGCGCACACCCCCGTCTTCCAGGCCACCTTCTCGCTGGCCGTGGCCGGCGCGGACGACGAGGGGCTGGAGCTGGGCGGGGTGCGCCCGGAGCCGTTCGGCAGGGGCGACGCCGTCGCCAAGTTCGACCTGGAGCTGGCGATGGCCGACGGGGGCGGGGCGCTGGGCGGGATCCTGGGCTACCGCGCCGCGCTGTTCGACGCGGACACGGCGGCGCGCATGGCGGCGCACCTGGCCGTCCTGCTGGAGGCGATGGCCGCCGACCCGGGGCGGCGCGTCTCCGAGGCGCAGCTGCTGCGCGGGGCCGAGCGCGCGCAGGTGCTGGAGGGGTGGAACGCGCCCGCGGCCGCCCGCCCTCCCGCGTGCATCCACCACGTCTTCGCTGCGCAGGCCGCGCGGGCGCCCGACGCGCCGGCCGTCGTCTTCGGCGACGTGGCGCTCTCCTACGGCGAGCTGGACGCGCGCGCCAACCGGCTCGCCCACCTGCTGCGGCGGCGCGGCGTGGGCCCCGACGCGCGGGTGGCGCTCTGCCTGGAGCGCGGCCCGGAGATGGTGGTGGGGCTGCTGGCGATCCTCAAGGCCGGCGGCGCCTACGCCTGCCTGGACCCGGAGCTGCCCGCCCCGCGCCTCGCCCTCCTGCTCCGCGACCTCGCCGCGCCGCTGGTGCTGACCGGCGCGGCGCTGCGCGGCCGCCTCCCCGCGGACGTGGAGACGGTGCTGCTGGACGCCGACGGGGAGACCGCGGCCGGCGAGCCCTCCACCGCGCCGGAGGTGGAGGTCGGGCCGGAGCACCTCTGCTACGTCATCTACACCTCCGGCTCCACCGGCGCGCCAAAGGGCACCGAGGTGCCGCACCGGGCGGTGGAGGGCTTCTTCCGGGGCGCGGAGTACGCGCGCTTCGACGCGGGCGAGGTGCTCCTGCAGCACTCCTCCGTGTCGTGGGACGCGCTGACGCTGGAGCTGTGGCCGGCGCTGCTGACGGGGGGGCGCTGCGTGCTGTACCCGGGGCGCAGCCTGGACCCGGAGGGGCTGGCGCGCGAGGTGGAGCGGCACGGGGTGACCACGCTCTGGCTGACGGCCGCGCTCTTCAACCTGGTGGTGGACACGCGCCCGGAGATGCTGGGCGCCGTCCGCCAGGTGATGACCGGGGGCGAGGCCGTGTCAGCGGCGCACCTGCGCCGCGCGCGGGAGCTGCACCCGCGCCTGCGGCTGGTCAACGGCTACGGGCCCAGCGAGTGCACCGTGTTCGCCACCTGCCACGTGGTGGGCGACAAGGTCGGCGGCGGCGAGGTGCCCATCGGGCGGCCGGTGGGGGACCGGCGCGTGTACGTGCTGGACGCCTGGGGCGAGCCGGCGCCGGTTGGGGTCCCGGGCGAGCTGCACGTGGGCGGGCCCGCGGTGGCGCGCGGCTACCTGGGCCGGCCGGCGCTGACCGCCGACAGGTTCGTCCCGGACCCGTTCGGCGCGCCGGGCGCGCGCCTGTACCGCAGCGGGGACCGCGCGCGCTGGCGCCGCGACGGCGAGCTGGAGCACCTGGGCCGCCTGGACGCGCAGGTCAAGGTCCGCGGCTTCCGCGTGGAGCCGGGCGAGATCGAGGCGCGGCTTGCGCAGCACCCCGGGGTGCGCGCGGCGGGGGTGGCGGCGCGGGACGACGCGCCCGGCGGCCGGCGGCTGGTCGCCTACTGGGTGGGCGACGAGGAGCTGTCCGCGGAGGCGCTGCGGGCGCACCTGTCCGCGGCCCTCCCGGAGTACATGGTGCCCGCCGCGTACGTCCGGCTGGACCGCCTGCCGCTGACGCCCCACGGCAAGCTGGACCGCCGCGCCCTCCCCGCCCCGGAGGGGGACGCGTCCGGGGCGCGGGAGTTCGAGGCGCCCGCCGGCGCAACCGAGGCCGCGCTGGCGCGGGTGTGGGCGGAGGTGCTTGGCGTTGAGGCGGTGGGGCGGCGCGACCACTTCTTCGAGCGGGGGGGGCACTCGCTGCTGGCCGTGCAGGTGGTGTCGCGGGTGCGGCAGGCGCTGGGCGTGGAGGTGCCGCTGGGCGAGCTGTTCGCCCGCCCGACGCTGGCCGACTTCGCGCACGCCGTGGAGGCGGCGGCGCGGGCGGAGCTGCCGCCGATCCGGCCGGTGGAGCGGGGCGGCCCGCTGCCGCTCTCGTTCGCGCAGCGGCGGCTCTGGTTCCTGGAGCAGCTGGGCGGGGCGGGGAGGGCGTACCACGTCCCCACGGGGCTGCGGCTCCGCGGCGGGCTGGACCGCGGCGCGCTGCGCCGCGCGCTCGACCGGGTGGTGGCGCGCCACGAGGCGCTGCGCACCGTGTTCCGCGCCGTGGAGGGCGAGCCGGCGCAGTGGATCGCGCCGGCGGCGGAGAGCCGCTTCCCCCTGGCCGAGCACGACCTGCGCGGGCGGCCGGACGCCGGGGCGGAGCTGCGGCGCCTGGCCGCGGAGGAGGCGGGCGCGCCCTTCGACCTGGAGCGCGGCCCGCTGGTCCGCGGGCGGCTGGTGCGCCTAGCCGAGGACGACCACGCGCTGCTGGTGACCATGCACCACGTGGTCGCCGACGGGTGGAGCATGGGCGTGCTGACCCGCGAGCTGGGCGCGCTGTACGCCGCGTTCCTGCGCGGCGGCCCCGACCCGCTCCCGCCGCTCCCGGTGCAGTACGCCGACTACGCCGCCTGGCAGCGGCGCCTGGCCGACGGGCCGGTGCTGGAGGAGCAGGCGCGGTACTGGGAGCGGACCCTCGCCGGCGCCCCCGAGCTGCTGGAGCTGCCGACCGACCGCCCGCGCCCGGCGCGGCAGGACTTCGCGGGGTCCTTCGTCCCGCTGGAGCTGGACGAGGAGCTCGCCGGCGGGCTCCGGGCGCTCTCGCGGCGGCACGGCGCCACGCTCTTCCACGCGCTGCTCGCCGGCTGGGCCGTGGTGCTCGGCCGGCTGGCGGGCCAGGACGACGTGGTGGTCGGCACGCCCACGGCCAACCGGGGGCGCGCCGAGATCGAGGGGCTGATCGGCTTCTTCGTCAACACGCTGGCGCTGCGGGTGGAGCTCTCGGGCGCGCCCGGCGTGGCGGAGCTGCTGGAGCGGGTCCGGCGCAGGGCGCTGGAGGCGCAGCAGAACCAGGACGTCCCCTTCGAGCAGGTGGTGGAGCGGGTGCGGCCGGCCCGCAGCCTGGCGCACGCCCCGCTGTTCCAGGCGATGCTCGCCTGGCAGAACACGCCGGCGGGAGCGCTGGAGCTGCCCGGCCTGGCGCTGGACTCCGCGGGGCCGGCGGGGGAGGCGGGGGAGGCGGCGGCCAAGTTCGACCTGACGCTCACCCTGCAGGAGGCGGACGGCCGGATCGTGGGCGGGGTGGAGTACGCCACGGCGCTGTTCGAGCGGGCGACGGTGGAGCGCTGGCTCGGCTACCTCCGGAACGCGCTCGCGGCGATGGCGGGGGACGAGGGCCGGCGCGCGGACGAGCTGCCGCTGCTCCCGGAGACGGAGCGCGCGCGGGTGCTGGACGAGTGGAACCGGACGGCGCGGCCCTACCCGCGCGGCGTCTGCGTCCACGAGCTGTTCGAGGCGTGGGCGCGGGAGCGGCCGGACGCCGCGGCGCTGGTCTGGGGCGCGGAGTCGCTGAGCTACCGCGAGCTGGACGCGCGCGCCGACGGGCTGGCGCGCCGCCTGGCGCGGCTGGGGGTGGGCCCCGACGCGCGCGTGGCCGTGCTGCTGGAGCGCGGCGTGGAGCTGGTCGTCGCCCTGCTCGCCGTGCTCAAGGCGGGCGGCTGCTACGTGCCGCTGGACCCCGGCTACCCGGCCGGGCGGCTGCGCCTGATGCTGGAGGACAGCGGTGCGCGCGTCCTGCTGACCCGCTCGGAGCTCGCCGCGCCGGCCGGGGGCGCCGACGTGTCCGTCGTCCGCCTCGACGAGGCGGACGGCGACTCCGCGGACCCGACGGCGGAGCCGGTGCGGGGCGGGGCCGACCCGGAGAGCCTGGCGTACATCGTCTACACGTCGGGCTCGACCGGCACGCCCAAGGGCGTGATGGTCGCCCACCGCCACGTCGTCCAGCTGGTCCGCGAGACCGACTACGTCCGGCTGGGGCCGGGCGACCGCGTGGCGCAGGCGTCCAGCGCCAGCTTCGACGCGCTGACGTTCGAGGCCTGGGGCGCGCTCCTCAACGGCGCCACCCTGGTCGGCATCCCCCGCGAGGTGCTCCTGTCGCCGCCCGCCTTCCGCCGGGCGCTGCGGGACGAGCGCATCACCACGCTCTACCAGACCACGGCGCTGCTCAACCAGCTCGCCGTGGAGGTGCCGGACGCGTTCGCGCCGCTGCGCGAGGTGCTCTTCGGCGGCCAGGCCGCGGACGCCGACAGCGTGCGCCGCCTGCTGCGGGCCGGCGGGCCGGAGCGGCTGCTGCACGTGTACGGCCCCACGGAAACCACCGCCTGGTGCTCGTGGGAGCGGGTGGAGCGCGTCGCGGAGGACGCGCCGACGGTCCCGGTGGGCCGCCCGACCGGGAACCAGCGCATCTACCTGCTGGACCCGGCGCTGAACCCGGTGCCCCTGGGGGCGGCGGGGGAGGCGTACGTGGGTGGCGACGGGGTGGTGCGCGGCTACCTGGACCGGCCCGGGCTCACGGCCGAGAGGTTCCTCCCCGACCCGTTCGCCGTGGAGGCGGGGACGCGGATGTACCGCACCGGCGACCGGCTGCGCTGGCGGGCGGACGGGCGGCTGGAGTTCGTCGGGCGCGTGGACGAGCAGGTCAAGATCCGCGGCTTCCGCATCGAGCCGGGGGAGATCGAGGCGGCGCTGTCGGCGCACGGCGGCGTGCGCGAGGCGCGGGTGCTGGTGCGGGAGGACGCGCCGGGGGAGAAGCGCCTGGTGGCGTACTACGCGGCCGCGGAGGAGGTGGACGCCGGCGCGCTGCGCGCGCACCTGGCGGAGCGGCTGCCGGAGTACATGGTGCCGGCGGCGTACGTGCGCCTGGAGCGGCTCCCGCTCACGCCGAACGGCAAGGTGGACGCGCGCGCGCTCCCGGCCCCCGACGGCGTCGCCTTCGGCTCGCGCGCGTACGCCGCGCCGGAGGGAGAGGTGGAGGAGGCGCTGGCGGCGATCTGGGCGGAGCTGCTGGGCGTGGAGCGGGTGGGGCGGCACGACCACTTCTTCGAGTCCGGCGGGCACTCGCTGCTGGCGGTGCAGGTGGTCTCGCGCGTGCGGCGGGCCCTGGGGGCGGAGGTCGCGCTGGGCGAGCTGTTCGCGCGCCCGACGCTGGCGGACTTCGCGCGCGCCGTGGCCGGGGCGGAGCGTGCCGAGCTGCCGCCCATCGAGCCGGCGGACCGCGGCGGCCGCATCCCGCTGTCCTTCGCGCAGCAGCGGCTCTGGTTCCTGGAGCAGATGGGGGCCGCGGGCGCGGCGTACCACGTGCCGACCAGCGTGCGCCTGCGGGGCGACCTGGACCGCGCCGCGCTGCGCCGCGCGCTCGACCGGGTGGTGGAGCGGCACGAGGCGCTGCGCACCGTCTTCCCCGTGGCGGACGGCGAGCCCGAGCAGCGCATCCTCCCCGCGGAGCGGAGCCGCTTCCACCTGACCGAGCACGACCTCGCGGACCGCCCCGACGCGGAGGCGGAGCTGGCCCGGCTGGCCGCGGAGGAGGCCGGCGCGCCCTTCGACCTGGCGCGCGGGCCGCTGGTCCGCGGGCGCCTGGTGCGCATGGGCGAGGACGACCACGCGCTGCTGGTGACCATGCACCACGTGGTCTCCGACGGCTGGAGCATGGGCGTGCTGACGCGCGAGCTGTCCGCCCTGTACGCCGCGTTCCTGCGCGGCGGGCCCGACCCGCTCCCGCCGCTCCCCGTGCAGTACGCCGACTACGCCGCCTGGCAGCGCCGCCTCGTCGGCGGCGCGCTGCTTGAGGAGCAGGCCGATTTCTGGCGGCGGACGCTCCGCGGGGCGCCCGAGCGGCTGGAGCTGCCGACGGACCGCCCGCGCCCGGAGCGGCAGGACCACGCGGGCGCCGGCATCGCGCTGCAGCTGGACGCGGAGCTGGCGGCGGGGCTGCGGGCGCTCTCGCGCCGGCGGGGGACGACGCTGTTCATGACGCTGCTCGCCGGGTGGGCGGCCGTGCTGGGCCGGCTGTCGGGGCAGGAGGACGTGGTGGTCGGCACGCCCACGGCGAACCGGGGGCGGCAGGAGCTGGAGGGGCTGATCGGCTTCTTCGTCAACACGCTGGCGCTGCGCGTGGACCTGGCGGGCGCGCCCAGCGTGGCGGAGCTGCTGGAGCGGGTCCGGGCGAGGGCGCTGGAGGCGCAGCACAACCAGGACCTCCCCTTCGAGCAGGTGGTGGAGGCGGTGCGGCCGGCGCGGAGCCTGGCGCACAGCCCGCTCTTCCAGGCGATGTTCGCGTGGCAGAGCGCGCCGCGGGGCGGCCTGGAGCTGCCGGGGCTCGTGCCGGGCCCCGTGGGCGCCGCGCCGCAGGCCGCCGTCAAGTTCGACCTGAGCCTCGCCCTGCACGACTCGGGCGACGGGATCGCGGGCGGGCTGGAGTACGCCACGGCGCTCTTCGAGCCCGCGACGGCCGAGCGCTGGCTGGGCTACCTGGCGAGGGCGCTCGCGGCGATGGCGGAGGACGAGGAGCGGAGGGTGGACCGGCTGCCGCTGCTGTCGGAGGCGGAGCGCCGGCAGGTGGCGGAGGAGTGGAGCGCGGCGGGCGCGGGGTACCCCCGCGATGCGTGCGTCCACCGGCTCTTCGAGGCGCAGGCGGCGCGCACCCCCGACGCCCCGGCGCTCGTGGTGGGCGGGGAGTCGCTCGCCTACGGCGAGCTCGACGCGCGTGCCGACCGCCTGGCCCACCGGCTCCGGGGGCTGGGCGTGGGGCCGGAGGCGAGGGTGGGGATCTGCCTGGAGCGCGGCGTGGAGCTGGCGGTCGCCCTGCTGGCCGTGCTCAAGGCCGGCGGCGCCTGCGTGCCGCTGGACCCGGCGCAGCCCGACGAGCGGCTGGAGCACGTGCTCCGCGACTCCGGCGCGGCCGTGCTGGTGGCGGGGGCCTCGCAGCGCGGGCGGGGGCCCGTCCGCGAACGGCTGGTCGTGGCGCCGGACGACCTCCCGCCCGCCCCGCAGGACGGGCGCGGCCCGCGCCCGGAGAGCGGCGCCGGCCCGCGCGGCCTGGCGTACGTGCTCTACACCTCCGGCTCCACGGGCACGCCCAAGGGGGTGATGGTGGAGCACGGCGACCTGGCCGCGCACGTGCGCGCGGCGGGCGACCGCTACGGCGTCACGGCGGAGGACCGGGTGCTGCACTTCGCGGCGGCCGTCTTCGACCCCTCGCTGGAGCAGCTCCTGGTGCCGCTGACCCGCGGGGCGGCCGTGGTCATGCGCCCCGAGGCGCGGTGGAGCCCCGCGGAGCTGGCCCGCCGGGTGGTGGAGCAGGGGATCACGGTGGCCAACCTGCCGACGGCGTACTGGCGGCAGGCGGCCGCGGAGTGGGCCGACGCGGGGCCGTGGCCGCCGCACCGGCTGCGGCTGGTGATCGCCGGGGGCGAGCGCATGGCGCCGGAGGCCGCCGCTGCGTGGCGGCGCGGCCCGCTGGGCGGGGTGCGCCTGCTGAACGCGTACGGCCCCACGGAGGCCACCATCACCGCGACGGCGCACGAGCTGCCGCGGGACGGCGCGCGCCCGGGGGAGGGCGTGCCGATCGGGCGCCCGCTGCCCGGGCGGCGGGCCTGCGTGCTGGACGCGGCGGGGGAGCCGGTGCCCGCCGGCGTCGCGGGCGAGCTGTACCTGGGAGGCACGGGGGTGGCGCGGGGGTACCTGGGACGCCCGGGGCGGACGGCGGAGAGCTTCGTGCCGGACGCGTTCGGCGGGGAGCCGGGCGCGCGGCTGTACCGGACCGGGGACCGGGCGCGCTGGCGGGCGGGGGGGGTGCTGGAGTACCTGGGACGGGCGGACGAGCAGGTCAAGGTGCGCGGCTTCCGCGTGGAGCCGGGGGAGATCGAGGCGCACCTGGCGCGGCACCCCGGGGTCCGGGAGGCCGTGGTCGCGGTGCGCGAGGACTCGCCGGGGGAGACGCGGCTGGTGGCGTACTACACCGGCGCGGAAGCGGTGGAGCCGGAGGCGCTCCGGGCGCGCCTGGCGGAGCGGCTGCCGGAGTACATGGTGCCGGCCGCGTATGTGCGGCTCGAAGCGCTTCCGCTGACCCCCACCGGCAAGCTGGACCGTGGGGCGCTCCCGGCCCCGGAGCGCGGCGCGTACGCCACGGGCGGCTACGAGGCCCCCGCCGACGCGACGGAGGCGGCGCTCGCGGAGCTCTGGGCGGAGGCGCTGGGCGTGGAGCGGGTGGGGCGCCGCGACAACTTCTTCGCGCTGGGCGGACACTCGCTGCTGGCGGTGCGCGTCGCCGCGCGGGCGCGGCAGGCGCTGGGCGCCGAGGTGGCGCCGGGGGACCTCTTCGCCTGCCCGACCCCCGAGTCGCTGGCCGCCCGGATCCGCGGCGCGGAGGGCGCGCCCTGCGGCGACCGGGCGATCCCGGTGCGCCCGGCGGGCACCGAATCCCCGCTCTTCCTGGTGCACGAGGGGAGCGGGTCCACGGCGTACGCGCAGGTGCTGCACCCCCACCTGGACGCCGCGGTCCCGGTCTACGCCCTGCCGGACCTCCCCGCCGTGGAGGGCCGGCCGCGCAGCGTGGAGGAGATGGCGGCGCGCCTGGCGCGGATGATCCGCGAGGTGCAGCCCGCGGGTCCGTACCGGGTGGCGGGGTGGTCCTTCGGCGGGGTCCTCGCCTACGCGACCGCCGCCCGGCTCCTCGCGGAGGGCGGGGAGGTGGAGATGGTGGGGATGATGGACTCCCACCTCCGCGCCGCGCCCGGGGACGTCCTCGGCGACCGCGCGCTGCTGCTCCGCATGCTGCGCATGGAGGAGGGGATGGAGGAGATCCCGCCCCCCGCGCTCCGCGAGCTTGCGGCCGCCGCCGCGACCCTGGAGCTGGACGCGCTGGTGGCCCGCTGCCGCGAGCAGGGGCTGCTCCCCGCCCGCGTCGCCCCCGAGCGGGTCCGCGGGATGCAGGCCCGCCTGGACGCCAACCGCCGCGCGCTGGCCGGCTTCCGCCCGCGGCCGATCTCCGCCGCCGTCCACCTTTTCCCGGCCCTGGAGAGCCCGCACGCCGACCCCGTGCCCGGCTGGCGGGCGCTGCTCCCCGGGGAGTCGCTGCGGGTGGAGCCGGTGCCGGGGACGCACCTGTCGATGATCGAGCCCCCCAACGTCGCCGCGCTCGGCGCCGCGCTGTCGCGCGCGATCCGGCGGGCGGCCGCGAGCGGGAACGGCGCATCGCCCGGGAGCTAACGCGACGCCGGGAGCCGGGCCGCACCCGGCCCCCAAAAAGCAGCGAGGGCATCCGCGACGCGGACGCCCTCGAATCTCCTGCCATCCCCCGGGCACACGCCGCACCCGCCGGGGCCCTCACCCGGCGGCCTGAGAGCCGCCACCCTCTCCCAATTCT
>DASVQR010000126.1:0-24516 GCA_036389055.1 Longimicrobiaceae bacterium
TCTGGGAGAGGGGGCAGCGGCTGGATGTTGAGGCCGCGTAAGCAGTTGCGTGAGGGATGCGCGCCCGGCAGGGCCGAGACCCCGCGGGGCAGTTTCCGCGGGGGCTCGGCTGCGTTGGCGAGTGTTGTTTGCTCGCCTACGCAGCGCGCAGCCCGACCCGAGCGCCAGCGAGGGGCACGCCCGAACCCGCGGTTCGAATCCGTTCCGACCGATTTACCGGGACGACGGCGGCGTGCCGTACAGCAGCTTGCGGATCACCCCGGCGACCAGGGGCGCGACGGTCGCGACGCGGACGAGGGACTCGTCGGGCGAGGGCGGGAGCGGGACCGTGTCGGTGACCAGGATCTCGGCCACGCCCTCGGCGGACAACCGCGAGAGCGCATCGCGGAGGAGGAGGCCGTGGGTGGAGGCGACGCGGAACTCGGTGGCCCCGGCGGCGCGCAGCGCGCGGACGCTCTGCACCAGCGTGCCGCCCGTGGAGATCATGTCGTCCACCAGCAGGCAGGGGCGGCCCTCCACCTCGCCCACCAGCTGCGTCACCTCGGTCTCGGAGCCGCTCTGCCGGCGCTTGTGGAGCACGGCCAGCTGCACGTCCAGCTCCCGGGCGTACTCGGTGGCCAGCTTGACCCGCCCCGCGTCGGGCGAGACGACGACGGTGTCCGGGTCCAGGCGCCCGCGCAGGTCGCCCGTCAGCGCGCCGATGGCCGAGAGCGTGTCCACGGGGATGGAGAAGAAGCCCTCGATCTGCGGGGTGTGCAGGTCCACGGTGACCACGTGGGCGATCCCCGCGGCCTGCATCAGCCCGGCCACCAGGCTGGCGGTGATGGGCTCGCGCCGCTGGTTGCGCCGGTCCGCCCGCGCGTAGCCGAAGTACGGCACCACCGCCGTGATGCGCCCCGCCGCCGAGCGCCGCGCCGCGTCGGCGAAGGCCAGCAGCTCCATCAGGTGGTCGTTGACCGGCGGGCAGGTGGACTGCACCACAAACACCTCCTTGCCCCGCACGGACTCCTCCAGCCGCACCGTCAATTCCCCGTCCGGGAACCGCTCCACCTCCGCCGTCCCCACCGGGACGCCCATCTCGCGGGTGACGGCGTCCGCCAGCCGCGGGTTCGCCGTGCCGCCGAAGATCACGAAGCCTGTGTTCACGCGCCGTCCCGGAGGAGGGTTCTCAGGATACCCGCCCGGCCGCGCGCACGGACCGTGCCCGGTGCCGGAAGCGACGAACGGCGCCGATATTGGCGCCGTCCAGCGTACTTCGTACTTCGTACTCCGTACTGCCGTTCACTCCCGCACTTCGTCCTCAGGCCGCCGCCACCTTGAGCCCGTCGGGGATCGGCCCGCCCTCGCGGCACCAGCGCACGAAGATCCGCTGGCACTCCAGCAGGTCGGGCGCGACCAGGTCCCAGCGGGAGGGCTCCATGGGGATGCCGTGCAGGGTCATCCCGGCCTCCTCGGGCGTGCGCCCGCCCTTGCGGTTGTTGCACTCCAGGCAGGCCAGGGCGAGGTTGCCGTAGTGGTGCGAGTCGCGCGGCTGCCGGAACTTCCACCGCGGGACGATGTGGTCCATGGTGAAGAAGTTCCAGGGCTCCAGCTCCTCGGCCGTGCGCAGGCAGTACAGGCAGCGCCCGTTGTCGCGCTTGATCAGCGCCTGCAGGCTGGGCGTGCCCGTGGGGATGTTGTGCAGGTCGAAGAGCGGGCTGTGCATCTTGCGCAGCGCCACCACCAGCGGCACCGGGAACTCCTCGCGCACGCTCCGCCACACCTTCATGTGGTCTGGGATCTCGCCGGTGGCCACCTCCAGCGCGCTCAGGACCACGTCCACCTTGCCCGCACCCCCGCCCACGTCGTCGTCCTCGAAGAACAGCGCGAAGGCGCGCTCCACGGGGATCACCGCGCGCGGCTGGAAGTTGGCGTTGAGGAGGAGGGTGCGGATCTTTCTCATCCCGCCCTCCTCCCGGGCCGCGCCCCCGCGGCCGCCCCCGGCACCCGGACAGACGAATCGGTCATACGCGAACGTCCTCTCGGTGATGGTGAGCTTCCCGCGCTCTCCGCCCGACCGCCCCCGCGGACAGCGCCGTTCAAATCCCGTGCGAGTCCGCGCGCCCCGGCGCGGGCGTCGCGAAACGAAAAAGCCCACGTACCGGAAAGGGCACGTGGGCATCTCGATTCTGCTCCGAGGGCGCGGCGGCTCCCCCTGGACCGGCCGCCGGAGGCGACACCCGTCCCGGACCTCGTGTCCCGAGACAGAGGCCCGCGGCCGGATCGACTCCTGGTACTGTGGTAGGGGCTCGCCGGGACCATGTCCGCATCCTCGCGCGGTGAACCGGGCGGAAGGCGCCGGATGTTCCTCCGGCGCTCCTTCTTTCAAGATATTGTGCGCCGCGGGATCGGTCAATTTCCCCGGCCGTCGGCGCTACTCCCCGAACAGTTCAGGACCGATGTCCTGCCGTCCGTGAAGAATCCGCGCGACGTACATCGTCTCCGCCGTCAGCCGGTAGAACAACAGGTGCGGCGGTACCGGAAAGCTGCGGACGTCCTCCCCGATGTCGGGGCGGAAGCGCCCAAGGCTCCCCCGCGTCTCCGCGATCATCCGGCACTTCTCCTCGATCTTCGCGACGACGCGGGCCGCGACCTCCTCGCCCGCCTCCCCACGGTAGTACTCGCTGATCGCCCACAGGTCCTGCCGGGCCGCCAGGGACAGCTCGTACCCTCTCAGCTTTCGCGTCCGCGCTTGAGAGAATCCAAAACCTCGGCGAAGGCCTCCCTGCCGTCGACGGTCTCTCCCCGGTCGATCTGGTCGAGACCCACTCCGACTTCGCGTCGGAGTGCCTCTAGCCGCGCCGCCCTGTCCTCCTCAACGCGCTGCATCAGGCGCACGCTCTCGCGCACCACCTCGCTGGCCGAGCGGTAGCTTCCGCCCTCGACCTTCTCGTTGATGTAGCGCTCCAGCTCCGGCGTCAGTGAAACGTTCATCGGTCCTCCAGTGCGTAGCGGGTTCCACGACCACGCTAACCCGGATGGCAGATTTTGTCAAAGCCTGACATCCGGCTGCGGAGCTACAGCAGCGAAACCGGGTCCCGGTCGATGGCGACGCGCAGGTCCAGCTTGCTCCTGGGCACGTCGAAGCGCTCGTAGAAGAAGCGCGACACCTCGCCCAGCAGCTTCGCGCTCTCGGAGCGGAGAAGGAGGTGCCAGCGCCAGCGGCCCCGGATGCGGTCGATGGGGCACGGCGCCGGACCGATGATGGAGAGACCGTCCACCCCGCGGGAGCGGAGCAGCCCGTCCAGCCAGCCGGCCGCGCGCACGGCGGCCTCCTGCGTGCCGGCCTCCTCCAGCCCGCTGACCACGATGTTCACCAGGCGGCAGAGCGGCGGGTACTGCGGCTCGCGGCGGGCGTCCAGCTCGCGCGCGGCGAAGCCGGTGAAGTCGTGGTCGGTGGCGCTGGTGATGGCGTAGTGGTCGGGGAGCGCCGTCTGCACGAACACCTCGCCGCCCTTGGGGCCGCGCCCGGCGCGCCCGGCCACCTGGGTGATGAGCTGGAAGGTGCGCTCGGTGGCGCGGAAGTCGGGGAGGTTGATCCCCACGTCGGCGCTGATGACGCCCACCAGCGTGACGTTGGGGAAGTCCAGCCCCTTGGCGATCATCTGCGTCCCCAGCAGGACGTCCACCTCGCCGCGCTCCACCCGCCCCAGGATCTCGTGGTGAGCCCACTTGCCGGAGGTGGTGTCCACGTCCATGCGTGCCACGCGGGCGCTGGGGAACTCCTCGCCCACGGCGCGCTCCACCTGCTCGGTCCCCACCCCGCGGAAGCTGAGGTCCTCCGAGCCGCAGGCGGTGCAGCGCGAGGGCGCCGCCTCCTCGTGAAGACAGTAGTGGCAGGTGAGCCGCGCCCGCCGCCGGTGGTAGGTGAGGGACACGTTGCACTCCGGGCAGTGCCACACCTGCCCACACTCGCGGCACTGCACGAAGGTGGCGTAGCCGCGGCGGTTGAGGAGCAGGATGGTCTGCTCGCCGCGCCGCAGCCGCTCGCGCACCGCCTCCGCGAGCGCGTCGGCGATGATGACCGGGGCCTTCTCCTGGAGCGGGCCGCGGGAGGCCGCCTGCTTCTTGCGCTCCACCCGCAGGTCCACCACCCGGATGGGCGGCATCGGCCGCCCGCCCACGCGGTCCGGCAATTCCAGCAGGTGGAACTTCCCCCCCTTGGCGGCGGCCCAGCTCTCCAGCGAGGGCGTGGCGGAGCCCAGCACGCACACGGCGCCCTCCGCCTGGGCGCGGACCACGGCGACCTCGCGGGCGTGGTAGCGCGGCGCCTCGCCCTGCTTGTACGACCCCTCGTGCTCCTCGTCCACCACGATGGCGCCCAGGTTCTCCAGCGGCGCGAACACGGCGGAGCGCGCCCCCACCACGATGCGCTTCTCCCCGGCGCGCAGCGAGCGCCACTCGTCGTAGCGCTCCCCGTCCGAGAGGGCGGAGTGCAGCACGGCCACCTGGTCGCCGAACACCGCCTTGAAGCGACCCACCGTCTGCGGGGTGAGGGCGATCTCGGGGACCAGGACGATCGCCGTACGCCCCTGCCGCTCCACCACCTCGCGGAGCAGCTCGATGTACACCAGCGTCTTGCCCGAGCCGGTGACGCCGCGCACCAGGAAGGTGCCGGGGTTCCGGGTCCGGGACGCGGCCGTGAGCGCCTCGATCGCGGCGGCCTGCTGGTCGGTGGGCCGGAAGGCCGTCGCCTCGGGCGCGTCGATGCCGGCGTACGGGTCGCGGGAGAACTCCTCCTCCTCCACGACGGCCAGCCCCTTCTCCACGAGCGCGTTGACGATCGGGTAGGAAAAGCCCAGCGGCCCGGCGAGCTGCGCCGTCTCGGCCTTGCCGCCCATGCTCTCCACCAGCTCGAAGCACTCCCGCTGACGCTTCGCCCGCCCGAAGACCCGCTCGCGCTCCGTCAGGCTGGGGATGTCGCTCGTCAGGCGGAGGACGCGCCGGGTCCTCACCGGCGGCTCGGTCCGGGGCGCCTCGGCCATGACGCGCAGCACGCCCGCCTCCTCCAGCCGCCGGATGGTGGGCCACCACGCCCGGTCGCCGCACTCCCGCCGCAGCCGCGACACCGCCTGCGGCCCCTCCTTCCCGCGCAGCCAGCCCAGCACCTTTGCCTCCAGCTCGCCGCCCGCCTCGTACGGCCGCTCCGGCGACTCCACCAGCTCCACGTAGTCGGTGGACGAGTCGCAGAGCGCCGCCGGGAGCGCGGTGCGCAGCACCTGCCCCAGCGGCGCCACGTAGTAGTCGCCGATCCAGCGCGCCAGCTTCAGCAGCCCGGGCGAGACCGAGGGGACCCCGTCCAGCACCCCGTTGACGGGGAGGACGCGCCCGCTCGCCGGGGGCCCGTCCGCCACCCGGTCGATCCACCCGATGCGCTCCTTGCGCCCGAAGGGCACCAGCACGCGCGCCCCCGGCACCGCCGCCCCGCGCATCCCTTCCGGGACCGCGTAGGTGAAGGTGTGCAGGACGGGGAGCGGGAGGGCGACTTCGACGAACAACTTTAGGGAACAGGGAACAGGGAACAGGGAACAGGGAACAGCCGGCAACTGCGGGAGCGCGGGGCGCCCTGCCGTCAGCGTACTCCGTACTTCGTACTATCCGTTCCTCGTCACGCCAAGCCCGGGCTCCTCGTTGAACCTCAGGCGGCCGTCCGGCTCCAGGCCGGGGCCGGAGAATGGGTCGTGGGCGAGGAGGGCGGCGCCGTCCAGGTCCACGTAGTCCACCAGGGGGGCGAGCTGCACGGCGGCGGCGATCCCCAGGGTGGATTCCACCATGCAGCCCAGCATCACGCGCATGTCGTGGGCGCGGGCCGCGTGGACGATGCGCAGGGCTTCGCGGAGGCTGCCGCACTTGGCGAGCTTGATGTTCACGCCGTCCACCACGCCCACCAGCTTCGCCATGTCGGCGGCGGTCTCGCACGACTCGTCGGCGATGATGGGGAGCGGGGAGCGCTCGCGGACCTCTCGCAGGCCGGCCAGGTCGTGCTTGGGGAGCGGCTGCTCCACGAACTCCACGCCGTACTCCACGAGCATGGGGAGGGCGGCGAGGGTCTGCTTCGCGGTCCAGCCGGTGTTGGCGTCCACGCGCAGCGTCTTGCCCGGCGCCTCGTCGCGGATCATGCGCAGGATCTCCTCGTCGCGCGCGGAGCCCACCTTGATCTTGAGCACGGGGTACGACGCGGCCTCGCGGACCTTGTCGCGCATGACCTCCAGCTCGTCGATGCCGAGGGTGAAGGAGGAGAGCGGCGCGGCGGCCGGGTCCAGCCCCCACAGCTTCCACACCGGCACCCCCAGCCGCTTCCCCACCAGGTCGTGCAGCGCCGCCGAGATCGCCACCTTTGCCGCGGGGTTCCGCCCGATGGCGCCGGCCAGCGCCGCCTCGATCCGCTCCAGCGCGAAGGGATCCCCGTCCGCCACGCGCTCCAGCGCCGCCCCCAGCAGCGGCAGCACGGCCATGACCGTGTCCGCCGTCTCGCCGTAGAACGGGGTCGCGGGGGCCTCACCCCACCCCTCGTAGCCCTCGCCGTCGTGCAGGCGCACCCACACGTCGCGCCGCTCCGGCGGCGCCGCCTGCCGCGCGATGTGGAAGGCGTGGCGGGTGCGGAGGACGAGGACTTCGGCTTCCAGGCGCATCGGCGTTCGGCGTGGAGTGGACGGGCGCGCTTCCGGGCGCCCAAAGATGGCGGGGGTGTCAAGGGGAGGGCCCGGAGCTACCGGGCGCCCGGCCTCCGCGGCGAGCAGCCCAGCGAGGCGGGGGGCGGCTCGCCGCGGCCGGCGTGCCAGCGGCGGCACTCGGGGAGGCTGTCCGCGGGGAGGAGGTCGACCCGCAGGAAGTCGGGGACGCGGTACGCCACCCGCTGGCCGGGCCGGAACCGGCTCCAGGTGGCGGAGTCCACCTCGATCTTCACCCGCTCGCCGGCCCCGTTCACCACCGTGACCAGGATCCATTGCTTGCGGTCGTAGAGCCGGTAGCGGGTGCTGTCCCGGGCCGGGAGCGCGGGCCAGGCGGGCGCCGCCGTCCGGCTGGCGGACACGATCGAGTCGGAGATCCGCCACCGCGGCACCCGGTAGACGTACCAGTCGGCGTACACCGGTCGGTCCTCGTACACCGGCACCTGGCTGGTGACGGTCTCGTAGGAGGTCACCTCGCGCTCGCGCGCCCGGCGCTCGGTGCGGGTGGTGGTGCGGCTCTCGTACACGGGCCGGCTGCAGGTGACGTCCTCGAAGTACCCGTTCCCCAGGTCCCGCTGTCCGCAGGTGTACGACTCGCTCCCCGTCTGCACGCGCTCGGTGACCGGCGCTTCCACCTCGTCGTACCCGTCCTGCACCGTCGTCGTGGTGGGGACGCTGCTGGTGGACGCGCGGTAGCCGGTCCGCACGCGCTCCGTGTGGTGCACCTGCTTTTCCTTGCGCACCACGACGGCGCTCTCGGGAAGCGTCCAGTACGCCTCCTCCACGGTGTCGTGGCGCGCCATCCAGAGCGACCGCCTCCACTCCTTGTCCACGACCACGGCCGGGTGCATGCGGATGGACTCCCGGTACCGCGCCACCTGCACGATTCCGACCCACACGGCGAGCAGGATGAGCGGCATGGTGACCGCGTAGTCGCGCTTCCGCGCGCGCGCCAGCCCCAGCGGCCACGTCGGGGGACGCGGGGGCGCGGCGGCCCGGCCGGGCGGGGCGTCGGCGACGGGGAGCGCCGCGGCGGCCCGGACGGGGACCGCGACGGGCCCGGCCGGAGCGGACGCGGCTTCCGTGACGGCTTCCGGGGGAAGGGCGGCGTCGGCCGCAGGCGCGGCGGCCACGGGCGCGCGGGGCTCCGCGGGCGGGCCGGGCGCCGCCGGCTCCGGAGGAGCGGGCGCGGCGGCGCCCTCCCGCGGGGCGCCGCAGCCGGCGCACTCCGTCAGCGCGGCGCGGTTGGTGGCCCCGCAGTGCGCGCACGGCCAGTCGGCCCCGGCGCGGGCCTCGGCAAGGCGCTCCGGGTCCACGACCACGGGCGCGTCGTCGCTCAGGTAGAAGCGGGTTCCGGCGGGGCGCGGCTTGCCGCAGCCGGGGCAGTCCACGTGCCGGCCGAAGATGCCGGTGGAGCCGCAGGTGGAGCAGTCCCACCTGCCTTCGCGGATGGCCATGGGAGGGAGGGGTGAGGGGGAGGGGTGCGGCGGCGGTGGGATCGCCGCCGCTTCGAGCGTGCTTCGTTCCGCGTGCTCCGTGCGTGCCGCGCTCAGCCCTCCAGGCGCAGGCGGACGAAGTCGTAGGCGGGCCAGGGGCCGGTGGCGTCCAGGGAGAGGTCGGCGTTGGCGCGGTCCAGCTCGGCCACCTTGTCCAGGAAGGCGCGCGTCGCCACGCGGTCCACCAGGAACGCGGCGCTGAACGACCCGGGCTCGCCGCGCGGAAAGGGGAGCGCGGCGTGCGACGCCTTGCGCAGCTCGGCGTACGCGTGGGTGGCCATGTCCAGCGCCAGCGCCTCGGGGAAGTCGCGGGCGGCGGGCGCCATGTGCAGGCGGAACTCCCAGCGCCCCTCCACGAACCCCATGGCGTCCACCAGCTCGTCGTGCTGCTCGCGGAGGAACCTGACCACGTCGCGCTCCTCCTCGAAGCCGATGCCGAACGGCGCGGGGAGCACCGTCTCGTGCTGGAGCATGGCGTCCAGCCGCCGGTGGTGGGCGAGCACCTCGTCCTGGCCGACGGCGTCCACGCGCAGCAGCGCCGGGTACACCAGCGCCGCCAGGTCGCGGAAGCGGACCACCTCGGCCTCGTAGCGGGCCGCGGTGGCCGCCTCCCACAGCCCGCCGCGGCGCCGGTCGCCGTGGGCGACGCCCAGCAGGCGGAGCCCCCGGGCCTCCGGGTCGGCCGGCGCGCGCGGGGCGGCCCTCCGGTCCGGCATCAGGCCGCCGGCTGGCCGGCGAGCAGGGCGTACACCTCCCGCTGCGGGCGCGGGGTGGTCACCTCGGGCCCGTCGGGCCCCATGAACACGTCGATCTCGGTGCGGAAGCCCACGTCGCCCGGGAAGTACAGCCCAGGCTCCACCGAGAAGCCCACGCCGGGGATCAGGCGGCGGGTGTCGCGGGTCTCCAGGTTGTCGATGTTGGGGCCGGAGCCGTGCAGCTCCCGGTCGATGGAGTGGCCGGTGCGGTGGATGACCTGCTCGCCGAAGCCGCCCGCGACGATCGCGTCGTGCGCGGCCTGGTCCACCTCCCACCCGGAAACCTCCTCCCCGGCCTCCCAGCGCTCCCGCAGCAGCGCCACCGCGGCCTCGCGGGCGTCGCGCGCCACGGCGAAGATGGCGGCCAGCCGCTCGGGGACCTCCTCGCCCACGTAGCCCATCCACGTCTGGTCGGCGTACACGGCGTCGGGCGCCCCCTCCTTGCCCCACAGGTCGATCAGCACCAGGTCGCCGCGCCCGATCTCGGCGTGCTCCTCGGCGCTGGGGCCGTAGTGCGGGTTTGCGGCGTTGCCGTTGACCGCCACGATGGCGTCCGCGCCCACCGTGAGCCCCCGGCGGGCGAACTCGGCCTGGATCCACCCGCGCGTCTCCCACTCGGTGGCGCGCTCCCCCGCCTGGACGGCCTCGGCGATGCGGCGGAAGGCGGCGTGCGCCGTCTCCTGCACCACGGCGGCGGCGCGGCGGTGGGAGGCCTCGCCCTCGGGGCTCCAGCGCGCGTAGAAGGTGCTCACCAGGTCGGCGGAGGTGACCGGCTCCGCGCCGGCGCCGCGGACCAGCTCCAGCACCCCGGCGGGGACGTGGTCCACGTAGGGGACGGCGTCGCCCGGGCTGTACTCCAGCGCCACCCGGCCCACGCCGCGCAGCAGCTCGCGGAGGCCGTCGTCCAGCTCGCGCCAGGTGCTGAACGGGCGGTTCTCGCCGATCCACCCGCGCCACGGCTGCTGCTCGATGCGGTGCGTCATGGCGACGGGACGCCCCTCCGCCGGCACCAGCACGAAGTAGCGCCGCGTCATGGCCGGGAGCCCCAGCATGTCGGAGGCGACGGGGTTCTTCCCGCGGAAGTTGTACAGCAGCCAGCCGTCCAGCCCGTGCGCCCGCAGCTCTTCCTGGATGCGGGACACGGTCTCGGCGGTGAGCGATACGGTCTCTTCGACGACGGCCATCGGGCGGTTCCGGTTGCGGGTCGTTGTGAGGGCGGGCGGCTACGCCGGGGGCGCGCCGCCCGCGGCGTCGGGGATCCAGCGGGTGCCCTTGATGAGCGAGAGCCCCAGGGCGCGCTCGCGGGTGAGCAGGTTGTGGACCTCGCGCTCCCTCACCAGCGCGCCGCGCACCCCGCTCCACCCCCAGCGCCCCAGCGCGCGGCGCAGGATGCGCAGCTTCTCGCGCAGGGTGAACATCTCCGCGAAGTCGTGGAAGGGCGCGGCCGGGCGGAAGGGCGAGGGCGCGTCGGACCAGTCCTCCACCAGCAGGTCCACCACCCCGGCGTCGCGCATCAGCTGCTTCCACTCCACCAGGATCATGGGCCGCGCGCCCAGGTGCCGCACCAGGATGTCGCGGCGGCGGGGGTCCACGTTCCCCGTCCAGATGAGCTGCACCAGCACCACCGAGCCCAGCGGCTTGGTCACCCGCACCAGCTCGCGCACGGCGGCGCCGGGGTCCACGGAGGCCGCCAGCCCGATCTCGCCGATGGTGACGTCGAAGATGGCGTCGCGGTACGGCAGGTCGTCCAGCGCGCACGCCTGGAAGTTGACGCGCCCCTCGGCGCCCTGCTCGCGCGAGCGCCCCTCGGCCTCGCGGATCAGCGCCTCGTCCGGGTCCACGCCCACCGCGTCCACCCCGTAGGTGGAGCTCAGGAAGAGCGTGGAGACGCCCCGGCCGCACGCCGCGTCCAGTACCTCCCTGCCCTTTTCCAGCTCCACCAGCCGGGCGATCTGCCGGTACAGCTCCTCCCCTCCGGGCGGGAAGACCGGCGCGGGGCTCAGCCGCACCAGGTCCAGCATGGAGGGGCCGCCCGGGGCGTCGGTGGCGCGGAAGAAGGACATGCGGGAAAGTATACCGGGAGCGATTTGGGCTCGCCAGTCGTTTTGGATCGGTGTGTCTTGGCGGGGCCGCTACGGAGCCCGGCGGTACTGCTGCCGGTCTCCTCCGCGGGCTCCGGGAACCCCGCCAAACCGCCGGCGGGTTTCCCTGCGCCGGGGTGAGCCAGCCGAAACTGCCCGGCTGCCTCCCCCCGCAACGGATCATGTGGGTACTGCGGAACGGCGGGCCCCCTCCCCCCGGCCCCCTCCCCCGCAAGCGGGAGAGGGGGAGCACTTCAACGGCTCGCCGGATGGCCATTCACTTCCGCACTTTCGCACTCACGCACTCACGCACTTCCGTTCGTCAGGCCGGCTCCAGCCCCGCCAGGGCGCGCAGGTGCTGCACCACGGCCTTGCCGGTCGCGGCGGGGTCGTAGCCGCCTTCCAGGACGGAGACCAGGCGGCCGGCGCAGAGGCGGTCGGCGGCTTCGCGGAGGAGGAGGGTGAGGTCGTAGACCTCGCGGGGGGTGACGGCGAGGGCGCCGAGCGGGTCGCCGGCGAGGATGTCGAAGCCGGCGCCGAGCAGGATCCACTCGGGCCGCCAGGCCCCGGCGTGCTCCAGGGCGGCGGCGAGGGCGAGGGCGAAGTCGGCGCCCCCGGCGCCGGCGGGGACGGGGAAGGAGCGGAGGCCGGGGTCGGCGGGGGACTCGTCGGCGAGCGCGGGGGCGGGGTGCTGGTGCACGGCGAGCACGAGGACGCCGGGGTCGGCGGCGAGGACGGCGCCGGTGCCCAGGGGGGCGCGGGCGCCCCAGTCCACCACCAGCACGCGCTCCGCGCCGCGCCGGTCGCGCAGGTGCCGCGCGGCGACGGCGACGCTGTTGAACAGGGAGTGCCCGCCGGCGTGGTCCGCCACGGCGTCGCGCCCCGGCGGCCGCGCCGAGCAGAAGGCATTGCGCGCCTCCCCCGCGAGCACCGTCTCCACCCCCGTGAGCGCCGAGCCGACGGAAGCCACTGCGGCGTCCCACGAGGCGTCGGACACGACGACCTCCGCCTGGAAGGGGAGCGGCCGCCCCTCCGCCGCCGCCCGCGCGACCGCCTCGCGCACCGCGCGCACGTACTCCGGCGTGTGCACCAGGAGCAGGTCCTCCTCGCCCGCGGGGCGCGCCTCCACCTGGAGCAGGTGGCCCAGCAGCGCCGGCGTGTCGCGGTACACCGCCCGCACCAGCGCCGGAATGCGCCCCTGGTGGTCCGGGTGGTTCCACCCGGTGTCGTGCCGGGGGCTGTCGTGGTGGCTGACGAATGCGGTGGTCACGCGCGCTCCGTTGCTGGACGGAGCGGAATCTACTGCGGCGCCCGCGCGCGAGCGAACCCGCCCCCACCACGGAGCCGCGTGAGGGATGCGCGCCCGGCAGGGCCGAGACCCCGCGGGGCTGTTTCCGCGGGGGCTCGGCTGCGTTGGCGAGCGTTGTTTGCTCGCCTACGCAGCGCGCAGCCCGACCCGAGCGTCAGCGAGGGGCACGCCCAAACCCGCAGCTCAAATCTGTTCGTCGTAAAAGACGAAGCAGCGCAGCCCTCGCGGACCGCGCTGCCTTGAACACTCACCTGCCGTCCGAGCGACTACTCCTTCTCGATCTGCGCCTTGCGACGCCGGCGCACGTAGCCGACCCCGGCCAGCCCGGTGCCCAGGAGCGCCATGCTGATGGGCTCGGGAGCGGTGGTCGGCGGGACCTCCTCGCCGGGGATGTCGAAGCAGTTGGCGTTGCTGTTGCTGCCGTTGCTGGTGATGCACTCGGTGGACAGCCCGTTGGGACCGTTCTGTCCCTTCACGAACAGGATGGTCCCCGGGTCGTTCGGGTCGAAGGTCTGGTTCACGTTGAAGTTGAACAGCGTCCACCCGCCGTTCAGCCCCGCGTTGGTGACGCTGTAGCCGCCGGAGCAGTCGGCGTTGGGGGTCATCCAAAGCTCGTTGGCGCCGCCCGGCAGGGTCCCGGCAGGGGCGCAGCTGCTGGCGATGCCGTTCTTGACGCCGTTGCCGCTGTCGCCGCCCAGGTCGACGTTGATGCCGCCGCCGTTCTGGGTGTTGTTGAAGACGCCCCAGGCGGCCGGGGTGTCGCTCCCGCGGGTGGGGCCGGACATGCTGACGGCCGCGGTCGCATTCACCGCCGACGGGAGGTTGTCCAGCCCGATGACGGTGAACACCCACTGCGGGGCGTCCACGCTGGCGAAGAGCCCGGACAGGTTCCGGATCTTCATGGCGACGGAGGTTCCGGTGACGGCCACGTTGACCGACGCGCAGGTGGCGAACGGCTGGTTGCCGCCGCACACGTCCCACTGGCGGATGCCGTCGGCACGCGCCGGGGTCGCGGCGCACACGGCGAGCGCGCCGAGCAGGGCACACGACTTGGTGAATCGTTGCATCGCAATCCCTCGTTTGGACAGGTGTCGCCGGCGAGGACGCCGGCAGGTGGTGTTTGGCGCGGGCACGGCCCGCCGGCCCTCCGTGTTCCCTTCCCCGCTTCCCGCCCCTTCCGGGCGCCGCCCTCCACGGTCCGGAACCAGCCTCCGTGAACCGACGATCCGCGCCGCTGTAACGGGTTGCAGGTGAGGATGCGAGCACACGCCGGACACGATCCCGCGCCACGGGCAAAGGCAAACGATACGCCGCGCCCCCGGCGGGGAGGCGCGGCGTGGAAGGACCGGCGAAGAAGTTGTGGAGCCTTCACTTAGCACGGCGCTCGCCGGAGCCGCCGCGAGCGCGCGGCGCGGGTTCGTAGGTCCGCCGCCACAGGACTGTGGCGCGCATCCCGCAACCCCTGGTGAGAGGGGGGTTTGCGACCTGTAACGTTTCTTTACACCCGACCTCCGAGACGGCGCCACGCCCACTCCGCCACGACCAGCGCGGCGGCGGCCGCGAGCAGGATCCAGCGCCACGCCGGGGCGCCTCCAGCGGGCCGCGGCAGGTCGCCCTCGCGGCGCTCCAGCTCCGCGGCGAAGGCGCCGGCCGGGAGCGCGGCGCCGCCGGAGCGGCCGGCGAGCAGCGCCAGCCGCGCCCACGCGTCCGGCGCGGCGGCGCGCGCCTCCGCGCGGAAGCCCGCCGCGGGCGGGGCGCCGCCGAGCGCGAGCGCGTACAGGCCCGGGCGGTCCGGGACCAGTCGCGCGCGCAGCACGCCGGGGCGGCGGGGGTCCGCGGCGAGGGGGAGCGCCTCGCGGCGGCCGTCGGGACGCGTCACGGTGAGCGGCGGGAGCGGCCCGCCGGCCGCCGCAGGTGCGAAGACGCGCACCTCCGCCGCCGCGCCCACGGCGCCGACGGGCTCCGGCACCTCGGTCGCGACGGAGTCGCGCGGGGCGGAGGCGAGCCAGTCGGCCAGGGAGCGCCAGAACTCCCGGTGCGCGGCCACGGCGCCCGCCTCCATCCTCCACCGCCAGGTCTCGGCGAGGCCGAGCGCGGCGACCCTCCCCCGCCCCGCCGGCCGCAGCGCGAGCAGCGTCCCGCCCGGCCCGGAGGCGGCCGCCACCGCGCCGGCCGCCGGCGCGCCGACGGGGACGGAGGCGGAGCGCACGCGCGCCTCGGGCAGCGGTGCCAGCTCGGCGGGGAGTGCCCAGCGCACCCGGTCGCCGGCGACCTCGCCGGGCGCGCCGGCGCCGTCCGCGGCGCGCAGGGCGCCCGCGCCGCCGCCGCCCACCGTGAGCACGCCGCCGCCGAGCCGCGACGCGTAGTCCGCGAGCGCGGCGCGCTGCGCCGCGCCCGGCGCGGCGCCCTCCAGCACCAGCACCGCGTCGAACCGGGCGAGCGCCGCGGCGGCGGCGGGGAGCCCGCCGCCGCCCTGGCGCACGGCCAGCCCCCGCCCCAGCGGCTGCGACAGCTCCACCGCCGCGCCGGACTCCTCCAGCGCCCTCACCACGAAGCGCGACTCCCACGACGGCGCGCCCGCCGCCACCAGCACGCGCGGCGCGGCGCCCTCCGCCACCCAAGCGCCCGTGGTCGCGCGGCGGCCGGCGGCCTCCACCGTCCACTCGCGCCACCCCGGGCGCGGCGGCCACACCCGGAACGCGCCCGCCGCCGTGCCGTCCGGCCCCGGCGCCACGCGCACCGAGTCCAGCACGCCCGCCGCGTCGCCCAGCCGCACCAGGATGCTATCGCGGGTGGCGACGCGCAGGCGGAACGGGATGGCCGCCGCGCGACCGGCGGCGGGGCGCTGCGGCGGGTCCGCCTCGATGCCGGCGACGTCGCGGGGGAGGCGGACGAGGAGCGGGGCGCGCGCCGCGGCGGCGGCGAGCGCGTCCAGCTCGGCGGCGTCGGGGGCGCGGTCGGAGTCGCGGACGAGCAGCGCGGGCGGGGTGCCCGCGAGGAGCGAGTCGGGGAGCGCCGCGCCCGCGGGGACGCGCACGACGCGGCCGGGCGCCGGGGCGGCGGGGCGCAGGTCGGGCGCGAGCAGCGCGCCCGCGAGCGCCAGCAGGACGCCCGCGCGGAGGACGGGGGGGACAGTCACGGGCGGCACCGACGGCGACCCCCTCCCCCGGCCCCTCCCCGCAAGGGGGAGGGGAGAACGGCACGGCGGGGCGGAGTTCGGCGCGAGGGGCTACCCCTCACCCCCCGGCCCCCTCTCCCACAAGGGGAGAGGGGGAGCACGATGACGGCGGCCCCCGGCTCCGGTGCGCTTCCGCGGCGGGCCCCCTCCCCAGACCCCTCCCCCGCAAGCGGGAGAGGGGCTTTTCTCCTGCGTCGGGCAGGATCGGGCTGCGTCGGCGGGGAGGCCCCCACCCGGCGGCCTGAGAGCCGCCACCCGCCCCCGTGCCGGGGGAGGGCTGTCCGGGGGGCGGGATCGTCGTTCTCCCCCTTTCCCCCGCTTGCGGGGGAGAGGGGGCCGGGGGGTGAGGGGGCCGGGGGACGCCAGCGCGGAGCCCGCGTAAGGGATGCGAGCGCGAAGCGGCGAGACCCGCCGGCAGTTTGGCGGGGCTCGCCTCCGTTGCGCACGGTCGTATCGTGCGTTACGGAGCCGCAGCCCGACCCCGGCGCAGCCGGGGGCACGCCCGAACCCGAGCCGTTCAACGCCGTAAAAAGAATCACCGGGTGAGCGCGTACACGACCACGTTGACGCCGAAGCGGGTGTTGTCGACGGACTGGAAGCGCTTGTTCTGCGGGTGGTAGTTCCACTCCGAGGAGTAGTCCTTGTTGGAGTAGAGCACGCCGATCCGCCCATCGACGAAAACGCCGAACAGGTGCTCGTGGACCAGATTGTCGCCCCAGCCGTTCAGCTCGTGGCTGGTGGTGGGCGGCCCCTCGGGGAAGCGGAAGAAGGCGCGGTACAGCTCGTGGTCGTTGGGGATGGGCCGGAGCGCGCGCGCCCCGAAGATCCGCCCGATCTCGGCGGTGGCCGACTTGTGGAAGGCGCCGTCGACGTCGTGGTTGTGGTCGTCGATGAAGACGAAGCCGCCGCGCTGCACGTACGCCCGCAGGTTCGCGCTCTCGCGCGCGTCGAACCTCACGGGGAGGTGGCCGGTGAGGTACACGAACGGGTACCGGAACAGCTCCGGGCTGGACAGGTCCACCACCACGCCGCGCGCGGCCACGGGGATGGCCGTGTACTGCGCGATGGAATGGACCAGGTTGGCCGGGACCAGGGGCGCCGAGTCCCAGTCGCCCGAGCCGTAGCGCGCCGTGGCCCAGGTGAACGGCTCCGCGCGCCGCGCCGCCGCGCTCCCCGACGCGGCCAGCCCGCCCAGGAGGCAGAGCAGCAGCGTGAGACCCCGCGCCGCGGCGCTCACGGCCGCCCTCCCGCGCCCAGCCGCCGGAAGTACTCGGCGGCCGCCGGGTCCGCCGTGGACGGCAGCGGAGTGCCGGCCGCGCGTCCGCCCCCGCCCGCGTCCAGCAGCGCGCGGCCCTGCGCCAGGAGCCGGCGCGCCTCGTCGCCCCTGCCCCGCCCCGCGGCGTCGGCGGCGCGCGCCAGGAGCGCGGCGGCCCGTGGGTCCGTTCCCGGCGCGGCGAGGGCGCGCTCGGCCAGCGCGGAGAGCGCCAGCGCGGCCTCGCGCGGCGGTCGGGCGCGCAGCCCCGCGGCCGCGCGATCCACGTCCGCCAGGAGCGGCAGCGGCGAGGGCGCGGCGGGGCCGGCGACCCGCCCCTGCGGCGCGGCCTCGTCCAGCACGCCGGTGCCGCGGGCGGCGGCCACGTCCACCGGGTCCACGCGCACGGTGCCGCGCACGTAGCGCCGCTCGCCCTCCTGCGCCTGCTTGATGAGCCGCAGCGCCTCGTACTGGTGCGGGAGCGCGGCGGCGGCGGCGCCCTGGCCCAGCTCCCGCTCGGCGGCGTACATGGCGTTGTAGATGGTGAGCAGCCGCCGGTCCACGCCGATGACGGGCGCCTCGTCGTGCCGGTGCGCGACCTCGTCCAGGGTGCCGCGCCCCGTGGCCTCGGACGCCTCCTCCAGCACCTGCTCGGGGGTGCGCTCGGGGGTTTCGCCCGCGTGCTCCTCGCCCTCGTGCCCGTGGGGCGCGCCGCCGGCGTCCTGGAAGCCCGCCTCGGCGCCGGGAAGCTGCATGCCGCCGGTGCTGCGGGTGAAGATCTGCTCGCCCACGCGGTCGCGCAGCCGCCCCTGCTGGGCGCCGATGTCCTCCCCCTCGGACAGCACGGCGTCGCGCGCCATGCGGGGAGCGCGGTCGCGCAGGCGCTCGGTCATCAGGATCAGCATGCGCTGGCTGAGCACCGGGTTCTTTTCCACCTCGGGCGGGATGCCGACGACGGTGGTGACCTGGTCCATCTCCTCGGGCCGGGCGATGCGGACGACGCGCGTCTGCGACACGCTCTCCGCCGGGCCGCCCACGTCGTTCCTGTCGCGGGCGACGGCGCGCAGGTGGATCATGTCGCCGGGCCGCAGCCCCATGGCGCCCAGGTCCAGCGCGTACTCGCCGGTCACCGTGGCCCCGCTGCGCGACACGCGCGACCACTGCCACTCGCCCTCCTCGAACGAGTACGACTCGCCGCTCCCGCGCGAGCGGATCCACGTCAGCCGGAAGTCGCCCACGCCGAAGTCGTCGCTCGCGGACGCGCGCACCGGGATGACGCCGCTGGCGGAGGCGAGCACCACGTCGGCGGCGGGCTCGCGCAGGGCGATGTCGGGTGGCTGGTCCGCGCGCGGGGTGATGGGGACGACACGGCGGTCGACCACCGCGCCCGCGGCCACCGCTTCCAGCGCCACGCCCTTCGCGTCCGACTGCGTCCACGCGACGCTCCACTCCCCGCCGCCGCGCTGCACCGGGAGCAGCCCGCCGCCCACCAGCGACGCCCGCACGCCGGACCAGCGCTCCGGGAAGCGGCTGCGCAGCGACACGCGCGTCCCCGGGAGCAGCGCCAGCCCCTCGGCGCCGCGCAGCTCGCGCTCGGGGAGACCGGTGTAGGCGGGCGGCCGGACGCGCCAGCGCAGCTCGTCGAACCCCGGCATCGGCGGCTCCGGCACAGAGGGCACCACCTCCGCGCGCGCCTCCTCCCACGCGGTCGGGTAGGCGTCCACCGGGCGGCGCCAGCGCTCCCACGCCTCGCGCGCCGGACCGGAAAACGCCAGCGCGAAGCCGAGGGCGATCGCGGCCGCGACGGCGAGCAGCGCGGCGGGACGGCGGAGGCGCAGCGGGACCACCTGCCGCGCGTCCACCCGTCGAACCTGCGCGGCTGCGTCCCCGTGGAAGGCGCGCAGCACGACGCCGTCCGCCTCCGCGTCGGCACCCGGCCGTGCGAGGTCCAGCAGCGTCGCCAGCCGGTTGCCGAGCGCGGGGACGCGCTCCTCCGCCAGCAGCGCGAGCCGCCGGTCGTCCGGCGGGCGCGCAACGCGCCACGCCGCGCGGCCGAGCACGCCCGCGGCGAGCAGCGGCGGGAGCCAGCGCAGGGTCTCCCGCGCCGTGGCCGACAGCGGCCACAGCAGGTCGGCCGCGACGAGGCCGAGCGCCGCGAGCAGCCCCAGCGCCGGCGCGAGCAGCAGCGCCCGCGCGAGCACGGCCCGGCGCCAGCGCGCGCGGACACGCCCGACGAGCGCTCGCGCGTCGGCATCGGCACGACCGACGGTCCGCGGCTCGACGACGGTGCTCACGCCGACCTCCTCCTTCCGTATGCGAGCCAGGTCTCCACCAGCGCGACGAGCAGCGCCGCGGCAACCACCCAACGGGCGAGCGGGATCCCGCCGCCCGCCGCGCCGAGCGACGCGACCGCCACCGCCTCTCCACCGCCGCCGCGAAGGGTCGCGCGCGCTCCGGCGTCCAGCGGCACGGCGCCCCCCGCGCCCTGATCCACGTCGGCGCACCCGCGCGCCAGGCGGTCCACCACGCGCGGGAACGCCGCGCCGAGCGGCAGCGATCCCACCTCCAGCTCCGTCCCGACGTAGACCACGCACCCTCGGCCGACGCGGGATGCAGCGATCGCCGGCCGCCCGTCGTCCCACGCGGCGAGCAGCCGCGCACCAGCCTTCGGTCGACCGGCGAGCCGACGCGCCGCGCCGTCCAGCCGAGTCCCGTCATCCATCACGAGCGCGCCGCCCGTCGCCGCGTCCGCATCTCCGTCGGACCCGTCGGTGTCTGACGTGACCCAGGGCAGCGCGTCCGACCACCCGGCCGGCACCGCGCCGGAGACGACCACCGTCGCGCCGGAGCCGGCGACCGGGCGCACCCGCGATGCCGCCGTGCCGTCCACCGGGCCGAGCAGGAAGTAGGCGGAAGCGGAGTCCGCAGCCGACGCGACGGTCCACCCCGTCGCGCCGAGCGCCGCCGCGACGTACCCGCCGAACCCCGGAGCCGCGACGACCGCGGCGGCCCGTCGGGGAGCATCCGACGAGCGGGCGGTGTCGGTGGACGCAGGCGCCTGGGCGGACGGCAGCTCCGGCACCCGGATGGCGCCCGGCCACGCGGCGCGGCGCACGGCGGAGAGCCCCGGCCGCCAGCCGTCCCAGCGGAGCGCGGAGAGCATCGTCACGCGCACGGAGTCCGCGCCGCCCAGCCCTCGCGCGGAGGCCGGCACCGCGCGCAGCGCCGCCGCGTAGTCCGGAGCGGCACGCCCGGGCCCCGCCGCTGCGAGCGAGTCGAACAGCGCCGCGGTCACCTCGCCCGGAACGACAGGCGCCGCAGCCGAGTCGAAGAGCACCAGCGCGCCCCGCGCGGTCCCGTCCGGCCCCAGCAGTGCCCGCCGCGCCTCCCCGACCGCGACCGTCCACGCCTGTCCGTCCATCGCACCGCTCCGGTCCAGCAGCACCAGCTCCGCCATGCCGCGCTGCCGCGGGAGCCAGGCGGGCCCCGCCGCCGCCGCGCCGAGCAGCGCGAGCAGCAGCATGCGCAGCGCGAGCAGCAGCAGGTCCGTGGGCCTGCGCCGCAGCCGGATCGCCGTGCGCGCGTCCGGCTGGAGGAATCGCGCCGTGGGGAGCGCCATCCGCTCCGGCGGCCTCCGCGCGATAAGGTGCAGCAGCAGCGGCACCAGCGCGGCCAGGATCCCGGCCGCGAGCAGCGCCGGACGCGCGAATTGCAGCACCGGCTACGCCCTCCGCGAGCGGGCCCAGCGGATCAGCCCGCGCTCCACCGGCTCTGCCGTGGAAAGGGCCACGTACTCCGCCCCGCGCTCCCGCAGCCGCGCCGCCAGCCCGTTGTAGTACGCGCGCACCCGCTCCGCGAACCCGGGGTCCGCAGCCGGCGCCGCCGCGATCCCCGGCCCCGGCCGCTCCGGGTCGAAGAACCGCCCCGGCTCCGGCGGCCGCGTCCCCTCCTCCGCCGGGGTGAGCACCCGCATCACGACGGCCTCGTCGCCCCGCGCCCGCAGCCGCCCCACCGCCGCCACCAGCGAGTCCCCGTCGCCCTCCTCCAGCAGGTCCGAGACGAGCACCACCCGCCCCGGCCGCCGCAGCCGCTCCCCCGCCCGGTCCAGCGCAGCCGCGGCCGGCGCGCCGCCCTCCGCGCGCAGCCCCTCCAGCCGCAGCAGCAGGTCGTGCAGCTGCCCGCGCCGCGAGCGGGGCGGCAGCGCCAGCTCCGCCGCCCGCCCGAACGTGGCCAGCCCCACCGCGTCGCCCGCGCCGAGCATCAGGTGCGCCATCGCCGCCGCCACGTACGCCGCGTAGCGCAGCTTGGGTACGCCGCCCGGCTCCGCGTAGCCCATGGACGCCGTGGCGTCGACGACGAGGACCGCGCCGAGGTTGGAGCGCTCCCGGAACTCCCGCACGTACAGGCGGTCCGTGCGCCCGTACACCTTCCAGTCCAGCCGGCGCACGTCGTCGCCCTGCTGGTACTCGCGGTGCCGCGCGAACTCCTCCCCCGCCCCGTGGTTGGGCGAGCGGTGGATCCCCGCCACGAACCCCTGCGCCACCGTGCGCGCGACCACGTCCAGCCCGCCCAGCCGCTCCAGCAGGCCGGGAGGAAGGAAGTCGTGGCGCGCGGTGGTGTCAGGCATGGAGGAAAAGAAGTGCGTGAGTGCGTGAGTGCGGACCCGACCCTCAGGACTGTGAGCGTGCTTCGTGCTCCGTGCCGCCGTGACGCTTCACGCTGCGCGTGAACCGGATGAACACTTTCGCACTCCCGCACTTCCGCACTTTCGCACTTCCGTTCACAGTCCGCTCCGCGGCGGCGCCACCGCGTCCAGCAGGCGGCCGACCAGGTCGTCCGGCGTGACGCCCTCCGCCTCGGCGCTGAAGTTCACCAGCACGCGGTGGCGGAGCACCGGCAGGGCGACGCGGCGCACGTCGTCGGGGGTGACGTGGAAGCGGCCGGCGAGCAGGGCGCGGGCCTTGGCGCCCAGGATCAGGGCCTGGCCGGCGCGGGGGCCGGCGCCCCAGCGCACCCAGCGGCCCACCTCGTCCGGGGCGCCGGGGGTGCCGGGGCGGGTGGCGCGCACCAGGCGGGCGGCGTACTCCAGGACGTTGCCGGCGACGGGCACCTCGCGCACGCGGCGCTGCAGCAGGAGCACCCGCTCCGCGTCCAGCACCCGCTCCACCGGCGGCTCCGCCGTGCCGGTGGTGGCGCGCAGGATCTCCACCTCCTCCGCCTCGCTGGGGTAGTCCAGGCGCACGTCCAGCATGAAGCGGTCGAGCTGCGCCTCGGGGAGCGGATAGGTCCCCTCCTGCTCCAGCGGGTTCTGCGTGGCCAGCACGAAGAAGGGACGGGGGAGCGGCAGGTCCTCCCCCGCCACCGTCACCCGCCCCTCCTGCATCGCCTCCAGCAGCGCCGCCTGCGTCTTTGGCGGGGTGCGGTTGATCTCGTCGGCGAGCAGCACCTGAGTGAACACCGGGCCCCGCAGGAAGCGCGCGGCGCGGCGGCCGGTGGAGCGGTCCTCCTCGATCACCTCCGTCCCCGTGATGTCCGAGGGCATCAGGTCCGGGGTGAACTGCACCCGGCGGAACTCCAGGTCCAGCGCCTCCGCCAGCGTCCTCACCAGCAGCGTCTTCGCGAGCCCCGGCACCCCCACCAGCAGCGCGTGCCCCCCGGCCAGCAGGCAGAGCAGCACCTCCTCCAGCGCCGCCTCCTGCCCCACGATCCGGCGGCGCACCTGCTCGCGCAGCGCGGCGGCGTGCGCGACCAGCGACTCGATCTCCCGTTCAGCGGTGGCCAGGGCTCCCCCTCGTGGCTGCGGACGTGCGCGCGGGTGCGCGGAAGCGTGGTGACGTGGGTAATCATACCCTTGCCCGAGCCCCCCGCGAAAGGCGTGTTTTCCGGGCGAATGCCCGCGCCGCGCGCCCCATGGATTCGCCGCGCGCGCGGCGTTATACTCCCTCCGTACGCCGGTGGGACCGCGCCGTCTCCCGCACGCCTCTCCCCATGCTCCGCTCCGGAAGCGCCCGTCGGCTCCTCGCCCTCGCGGCATCCCTCGTCCTGCTCGCTGCCGCGCCCGGGTGCGCAGGCTCCCTGCCGCTCCCCGGCACCGCCGCGGGCGTCCCCCTGACGCCCGCGGACCGCGAGCGCGCGTTCTGGGCGGCCGTCACCGAGCTGGAGATGGGGCGCGCCACCCGCATGGCGCCGGGCGGCGAGCACGCCGAGTTCGCGCGCGGCGTGCGGCTGCTGATGGACGGGCGCATGGAGCAGGCCGAGGACCGCTTCGCGCCGCTGGCCGAGACCGCCGCCGACACGCTGGTGCGCGCGGCCTCGCGGATCGCGCTGTCCAGCGTCTTCGGCTACGACGGGCGCTGGCAGGCGCTCCACGACCTGTCCGCCGGCATCCCGCTGCGCGCCTCCGCCTCGGCGCGCGGCCGCGCCGGGATCGACGCGTGGTCGGCCGCCATGCGCATGGCGCCGGAGGCGCAGTACCGCATCTCCCCGCTCCCCGGCGCCCTCCCCTTCGACGTCACCGGCACCGGCACCCCGCTGGTGCCCGTGCAGCTCAACGGCCGCGTCCGCTACTTCTGGCTGGACACCGGCACCAGCCTCACCCTGATCGCCTCCGACGTGGCCGCCGAGGCCGGGATGCGGCCGCTCACCGGCGACACCCTGGAGATCGTCACCACGGTTGGGCGCATCGCCGCGCTCCCCGCGGTGGTCGGGGAGCTCCGGCTGGGGCCGCTGTCCGCCACGGGGCACACCGCCGCCATCGTGCCGGAGTACGAGCTCACCATCACGGAGTCGGTGGAGGGCGGGCGGCCGGAGCGGGTCAAGATCGACGGCGTCATCGGCATGGACCTGCTGCGCCGCCTCAACGTCATCATCGACTTCCCCACCGGCGTCGCCATCCTGGGGCGCCCCCGCGCCGACCCGGATGCCCGGGCCCGCCGCAACCTGTTCTGGCTGGGCTACCCGGTGGTGCGGGCCGAGGGGCCGCGCGGCACCACGCTGTACTTCGGGCTGGACACGGGGGCCGACTCCACCTTCGTCACCCGCAACCTGCTCCGCAAGCTCCCCAGCCGGCTGCTCGCCAGGCGCACCCGCTACCTGTCCGGCTTCGGCGGCGACACCACCGTGCGCACGCCCATCCTCTCGGGGCTCACGCTGCGGGCCGCGGGGCGGAGCTTCGACCTGCGCGAGGTCACCGTGCACGAGAACCGGCGGCTGATGATGTTCGAGCTGGACGGCATCCTCGCCGCCGACCTGGGCTCCGGGCACCGGGTGCGGATCGACATGACCAACGGCATCTTCGAGATCGGCACCCCCGGGGTCGATCCGCGCGCCGTGGAGCGCCGCGCCGGCACGCCCGCGACCGAGAGCAGCGCCGTCGATCCCGTTTTCTAGGACGGTTTGGAACTGCGGGTTTGGGCGTACCCCCGGCTGGCGCCGGGGTCGGGCTTCGGCTCCGTAGCAGACGAAACTACCGTCTGCAACGGAGTCGAGCCCGCGCAAACTGCCGCGCGGTCTCGCCCCTTCGGGCCGAAATCCCTCACGCGGGGCTGGTGCTGGCGTCCGCGAGGGTGGGCCCCCTCACCCCCCGGCCCCCTCTCCCCCGCAAGCGGGGGAAAGGGGGAGCACGACGATCCCGACCCCCGGGAAGCCCTCCCCCGGCACGGGGGAGGGTGGCGAGCCCGAGCGAGCCGGGTGGGGGCCCCCGCGGACGCCAGCACCAGCCCCGCGTGAGGGATTT
>DASVQR010000127.1:0-85371 GCA_036389055.1 Longimicrobiaceae bacterium
GCTCTGGTTCCTCGATCGCCTGCAGCCGGGGAGCGCGTTCTACAACGTCTACTCGGCGCTGCGGCTGGGGGGCGCGCTGGACGTGCGGGCGCTCGAGACGGCGCTGGGGGAGATCGTGCGGCGCCACGAGGCGCTGCGCACGGTCTTCCGCGAGACGGACGGCTCGCCCGTGCAGGTGATCCGGCCGTTTACGGGCTTCGCGCTTCCGGTGGAGGATCTCTCGGGGCTTGGCGAGGCGGAGCGGGAAGCCCAGGTGAAGTCGCGCGCGACAGATGAGGCAGCGCGGCCCTTCGACCTGGCGTCGGGGCCGCTGTTCCGCGCGACCCTGCTGCGGTTGTCGGACGAGGAGCATGTGCTGCTGCTTGGCGTGCACCACGTCGTCAGCGACGGCTGGAGCATGGGCGTGCTCTTCCGCGAGCTGTCGGCGCTCTACGAAGCCTATCGCGAGGGTCGGGAGTCGCCGCTGTCGGAGCTGCCCGTGCAGTACGCCGACTTCGCGGTGTGGCAGCGCGAGCAACTGTCGGGCGAGGCGCTGGAGCGGCAGCTGTCGTACTGGAAGGAGCGCCTGTCAGGTGCGCCGGAACTGCTGGAGCTACCCACGGACCATCCCCGGCCGGCGGTGCAGAGCTTCCGGGGCGCGTACGAGCACGTCCAGCTCCCGGCGAAGGTGCTTGAGAAGCTGCGCGCGCTGGGCCGGCAGGAGGGCGCGACGCTGTACATGGTGGTGCTGGGCGCCTTCCAGGCGCTGCTCTCCCGCTACGGCGCGGGCGAGGACGTGGTCGTCGGCAGCCCGGTCGCGGGGCGTGGGCGCGGCGAGGTGGAGGAGCTGATCGGCTTCTTCGTCAACACGCTGGTGCTGCGGGTCGACCTGTCGGGTGACCCGAGCTTCCGTGAGCTGGTGGGGCGTGTGCGTGAGACCACGCTGGGGGCGTACGAGCACCAGGAGGTGCCGTTCGAGCGGCTGGTGGCCGAGCTGAGCCCGGAGCGCAGCTTGAGCCACTCGCCCCTCTTCCAGGTGTCGTTCTCGCTGGACAGCGCCGAGGCCACGGGCGGGGGCCTGGCGGGGCTGAGCGTGCGCGGAGTCGGCACGCAGGCCGACACCGCCAAGTTCGACCTGGCGCTGGGCGTGGTCGCGAGCTCCCACGGCCTGCGAGGTGGCCTGACCTACAGGACGGACCTGTGGGAGCCCGCGACCATGCGGCGGATGCTCGGCCACTTCACGCGCCTGGTGGAGCAGGTGGGCAACCGCCCGGAGCGGCGCCTCTCGGAGCTGAGCCTGCTGGGCGACGACGAGCGCGCCCGGCTCCTGGTCGACTGGAACGCGCCCCCGCGCGAGGCACCGCGCCGGTGCGTCCACGAGCTGTTCGCGGAGCAGGCCGCCCGCACCCCGGATGTCCTCGCGGTGGCGTGCGGGAGCGCCTCCCTCACCTACGCGGAGCTGGACCAGCGCTCGGACGTCCTGGCCCGGGCGCTCCGGGAGCGCGGCGTCCGGCCGGAGACGCCGGTCGGGCTGTGCGTGGAGCGCTCCGCGGAGATGGTGGCCGCCGTGCTCGGCATCCTCAAGGCTGGCGGCGCGTTCGTCCCGCTGGACCCGCAGGGCCCGGCCGAGCGGCTGGCCTTCATGCTGGCAGACTCCGGCGCGCGCCTCCTGCTGAGCGACGGCGTGGCGGGGGACAAGCTGGCGGGCTTCGCGGGCGAGACCGTCGCGCTCGACACCCCTCACCCCCCGGCCCCCTCTCCCACAAGGGGAGAGGGGGAGCACGACCACGGCGAGGATAGGGCTGCTGTTGCAGGCTGTTCCCTGTTCCCTGTTCCCTGTCTCTCGCCTACGTCATCTACACGTCCGGCTCCACCGGCACGCCCAAGGGCGTGGCCGTCACGCACGCGTCGCTGGCGGGCACGCTGCTCGCGGCGCGGGACGCGTTCGGCATCGGCGCGGGCGACGTGATGCCGTCGCTGGCGAGCTTCGCCTTCGACATCTGGCTCTTCGAGGCGCTGCTGCCGCTGCTCGCGGGCGGGAGCGTGCGGGTGGTGCCGCGCGAGCGGGTGGTGGACGTTGCGGCGCTGGCGCGGGAGATCGAGAGCGCCACGGCGCTGCACGCGGTGCCCGCGCTGATGCGGCAGGTGGTGAGCGAGGTCGCCGCCGCGCGCGGCACGCTGCCGGGGCTGCGGCGCGCGTTCGTCGGGGGCGACGCCGTGCCGCCGGAGCTGCTCGGGGCCATGCGGGAGGCCTTCCCCGGCGCGGAGGTGCGGGTGCTCTATGGCCCCACGGAGGGAACCATCATCTGCGCCGCGCACCTGGCCGCCTGCGGGGAAGCGGCCGGGCGGCACCTGCTGGGTCGGCCGCTGGGGAACGCGCCGCTGTACGTGCTGGACGGGGCGGGGGAGCCGGCGCCGGTGGGCGTGCCCGGCGAGCTGTGCATTGGCGGGGCGGCGACCGCGCGGGGCTACCTGGGGCGGGCGGAGCTGACGGCGGACAGGTTCGTGCCGGACCCGTTCGCGGGCGAGGCCGGGGCACGGATGTACCGCTCGGGAGACCGGGCGCGCTGGGGGGCGGACGGGACCCTGGAGTTCCTGGGCCGCATCGACCAGCAGGTCAAGATCCGGGGCTTCCGCATCGAGCCGGGCGAGGTGGAGGCGCAGCTCGCGGCGCACCCGGGGGTGAGCGAGGCGGTTGTGGTGGTCCGCGAAGACGCTCCCGGCGAGAAGCGGCTCGTCGGCTATGTCGTCCCTTCCGGCCAGGGCGTCCGGGTGGAGGAGCTGCGGGAGCACCTGCGCGCGAGGCTGCCGGAGCACATGGTGCCGTCGGCGTTGGTGATGTTGGAGCGGCTTCCCCTGACCCGCAACGGCAAGGTCGACCGCCGGGCGCTCCCCGCCCCCGACGGCGCCGGGTCGGCGGAGCTCGTCCCGGCGCGCACGCCGACGGAGGAGGTGCTGGCGGGAATCTGGGCGGAGGCGCTGGGCCTTGAGACGGTGGGGGTGACGGCAAGCTTCTTCGAGCTGGGCGGGCACTCGCTGCTCGCCACGCGGGTGGTCTCCCAGGTGAGGCGAGTGTTCGGGGTGGAGGTGTCGCTGCGGGCGCTGTTCGAGGGCCCCACGGTGGCGGAGCTGGCCGGGCGCGTGGAGGAGATCCGGCGCGCCGGGGCACCCGCGCTGCCGCCGGTGGCGCCTGTCGAGCGCACGGGGCCGCTGCCGCTCTCCTTTGCGCAGGAGCGGCTCTGGTTCCTGGACCGCCTGCAGCCGGGGAGCGCCTTCTACAACGTCTACTCGGCGCTGCGGCTCGGAGGCGCGCTCGACGTGTGGGCGCTTGAGACGGCGCTGGGGGAGATCGTGCGGCGCCACGAGGCGCTCCGCTCGGTCTTCCGTGCGACGGACGCAGGTCCGGTTCAGGTGATCGCGCCGTTCGACGGCTTCGCGCTGCCGGTGGAGGACCTTGCCGGGCTGGGCGGACCGGAGCGGGAGGCGCAGGTGGAGCGGCGCGTGACGGAGGAGGCAGCGCGGCCCTACGACCTCGCGGCCGGTCCGCTGTTCCGCGCGTCGCTGCTGCGGCTTGGAGCGGAGGAGCACGTGCTGCTGCTGGGCATGCACCACGTCGTCTCGGACGGGTGGAGCATGGGCGTGCTCTTCCGCGAGCTGTCGGCTCTCTACGAGGCCTACCGCGACGGGCGGGAGTCGCCGCTGGCGGAGCTGCCGGTGCAGTACGCGGACTATGGCGTGTGGCAGCGCGAGCAGCTGGAGGGCGAGGCGCTGGAGCGGCAGCTCGGCTACTGGAAGGATCAGCTTCGCGGCGCCCCCGAGCTGCTGGAGCTGCCCACGGACCGTCCGCGCCCGGCGGTGCAGAGCTTCCGGGGCGCGAGCGAGCACGTCCAGCTCCCGGCGGAGGTGCTGGAGAGGCTGCGCGCGCTGGGCCGGCGGGAGGGCGTGACGCTGTACATGGTGGTGCTGGCCGCGTTCCAGGCGCTGCTGTCCCGCTACGGCGCGGGCGAGGACGTGGTCGTCGGCAGCCCGATCGCCGGGCGGGGTCGCGGCGAGGTGGAGGAGCTGATCGGCTTCTTCGTCAACACGCTGGTGCTGCGGACGGACCTCTCCGGGGACCCGAGCTTCCGCGAGCTGGTGGGGCGGGTGCGCCAGGTGACGCTGGGGGCGTACGAGCACCAGGAGGTGCCGTTCGAGCGGCTGGTGGCCGAGCTCCAGCCAGAGCGGTCCCTGGGCCACTCGCCGCTCTTCCAGGTGTCGTTCGCGCTGGACACCGCCCACGAGCCGACCGGCGGTCTCGCGGGGCTGAGCATGAGCGGCGTCGGGGCGGATCTCGACTTCGCCAAGTTCGACCTGTCGCTGAGCCTGGAGGCGACCTCCCGGGGGCTGCGCGGCGGCCTGACCTACAGCACGGACCTGTGGGAGGCCGCGACCATGCGGCGGATGCTCGGCCATTTCGCGCGCCTGGTGGAGCGGGTCGCCGCCGATCCCGAGGTGCGCCTCTCGTCGGTCGCGCTGCTGGGGGAGGCCGAGCGCCACATGCTCGTGGAGGAGTGGAATCGCGTCGAGGCCGGGTTCCCCGCCGAGCGCTGCGTCCACGAGACCTTCCAGGCGCAGGCCGCGCGCAGGCCGGAGGCCCCTGCGGTGACGTTCGAGGGCGAGTCGCTCACCTACGGCGAGCTGAACGCCCGCGCCAACCGCCTTGCCCACCACCTCCAGGGCCTGGGCGTCGGTCCCGAGACGCGCGTGGGGATCTGCCTGGAGCGTGGCCCGGAGATGGTCGTCGCCATCCTGGCCGTGCTCAAGGCCGGCGGCGCCTACGTGCCGCTCGACCCCGGCTATCCGGCCGACCGCTTGGCCTACCTGCTGGAGGACTCCGGCGTGCCGGTGCTGGTGACCGCGGAGCAGGAACGCCGCTCGCTGCCGGTGCCGGAAGGCGTCGCCGTGGTGAGCCTGGACGCGCAGCGCGAGGAGATCGCGGGCCGGCCCTCCGACGACCCGGTCTCCGGCGCCCGGCCGGAGAGCCTGGCCTACGTCATCTACACCTCGGGCTCAACGGGCCGGCCCAAGGGCGCGCTGGTCGAGCACCGCAACGTGGCGCGCCTGTTCTCCGCGACCGACGCCTGGTTCGGCTTCGGCCCGACGGACGTGTGGACGCTCTTCCACTCCTACGCCTTCGACTTCTCCGTCTGGGAGATCTGGGGCGCCCTGCTGTACGGCGGGCGCCTGGTCGTGGTGCCGCTGGAGACCAGCCGCGACCCGGAGGCCTTCCACGCCCTGGTACGGCGCGAGGGCGTCACCGTGCTCAGCCAGACGCCCTCCGCCTTCCGCCAGCTCATCCGGGCGGACGCCGAGCGCGGCGGGGAGCTGGCGCTGCGCGAGGTGGTCTTCGGGGGCGAGGCGCTGGAGCCGGCCAGCCTGCGCGAGTGGGTGGAGAGGCACGGCATCGACCGGCCGCGCCTGGTCAACATGTACGGGATCACCGAGACCACCGTCCACGTCACCTACCGGCCGCTGAGCCGGGTGGACGTGTTCGAGGGCTCGGGGAGCCCCATCGGCGTGCGGATCCCCGACCTGCGGCTGTACGTGCTGGACCCGGCCCGCAACCCGCTGCCGGTGGGTGTCCCCGGCGAGTTGTACGTGGGCGGCGGCGGCGTGGCGCGCGGCTACCTGAACCGCCCCGAGCTGACCGCGGAGCGCTTCGTCCGGAATCCCTTCGGCGAGGGGCGGCTGTACCGCACGGGCGACCGGGTGAGGTGGCTGGCCGACGGGACGCTGGAGTACCTGGGCCGGCTGGACGAGCAGGTCAAGATCCGCGGCTTCCGCATCGAGCCGGGCGAGATCGAGGCCGTGCTGCGGCGCGCTCCCGGCGTCGCCGACTGCGCGGTGGTCATACGCGAGGACGAGCCGGGCGAGAAGCGCCTGGTGGCGTACGTGGTGGGCGAGGTCGGGGCCGAGGAGCTGCGCGCGCACCTGCGGCAGAGCCTGCCGGAGTACATGGTGCCGGCCGCGTTCGTAGCGCTGGAGGGGCTACCTCTCACCCCCAACGGCAAGCTGGACCGCCGGGCGCTCCCGGCGCCGGACTTCGCCCCGGCGGAGGAGAGCTACGCCGCTCCGCGGACGCCCGTCGAGGAGGTGCTGGCGGGGATCTGGGCCGAGGTGCTGAAGACCGAGCGGGTGGGGGTGCACGACAACTTCTTCGCCCTGGGGGGGCACTCCCTGCTGGCGGTGACCCTGGTCGAGCGCATGCGCCGCTGCGGCCTGCACGCGGACGTGCGCGCCCTCTTCGTCACCCCCACCATCGCGGATCTCGCCGCCGCCGTGGAGGGCGCCCCCGTCGAGGTGCAGGTCCCGCCGAACCGGATCCCGGCCGGCTGCGAGCTGATCACGCCGGACATGCTCCCGCTGGTGGCGCTCACGCAGGCCCAGATCGAGCGCATCGTGGACGGGGTGCCCGGCGGCGCGGCCAACGTGCAGGACGTCTACCCGCTTGCCCCGGTGCAGGAGGGGATGCTCTTCCACCACCTGCTCACGCAGGAGGGAGATCCGTACCTGCTCTCCATACCGTTCGCCTTCCGGAGCCGCGAGCGGCTGGATGCCTACCTGGGCGCCCTGCAGGCCGTCGTCGCGCGCCACGACGTCCTGCGCACGGCGGTCGCGTGGGAAGGTCTCGCCGAGCCGGTGCAGGTGGTGTGGCGCCACGCCCCGCTCCCGGTCGAGGAGCTGCGGGCCGACCCGTCCGCGGGCGACGCGGGGAGGTGGCTGTACGAGCGCTTCGACACGCGCCGCCACCGCATCGACCTGGGCCGGGCGCCCATGCTTCGCGCCTACGTCACGCACGACGCGGCCGCGGAGCACTGGGTGCTGCTGCTGCTGCTGCACCACATGGCGAGCGACCACACCACGTGGGACGTGCTCCACGCGGAGGTGGAGGCGCACCTCGCCGGGCACGCGGACCGGCTCCCGGCTCCGCTGCCGTTCCGCAGCTTCGTGGCGCAGGCGCGGCTGGGGGTGAGCCGGGCCGAGCACGAGGCGTTCTTCCGCGAGCTGCTGGGGGACGTGGACGAGCCGACGGCGCCGTTCGGGCTGCTGGACGTGCACGGGGACGGCGCGGAGCTGGAGCTGGCGCGGCTGGAGGTGGACGCGGGGCTGGGTGCGCGGCTGCGGGCGCGGGCGCGGGCGCTGGGGGTGAGCGTGGCGAGCGTGTGCCACGTGGCGTGGGGGCAGGTGCTGGCGCGGGCCTCGGGGCGGCGGGACGTGGTGTTCGGGACGGTGCTCTTCGGGCGGATGCAGGGCGGGGAGGGGGCGGACCGCGTGCTGGGGCCGTTCATCAACACGCTGCCGGTGCGCGTCCGCGTGGGCGAGGAGGGCGCGCTTGCGGGCGTGAGGCGCGCGCAGGTGCTGCTGGCGAGCCTGGTCCGGCACGAGCACGCCCCGCTCGCGCTGGCGCGGCAGTGCAGCGGGGTGGAGCCGCCGGCGCCCCTGTTCTCCGCGCTCTTCAACTACCGGCACGGCGCGCGGGATCCGGTCCGCCCGCCCGCCCGTGGGGCCGGCGAGGGGATCCGCCCGGTGGAGCGGTCCAACTATCCGGTCAACCTCTCGGTGGACGACCTGGGAGACGGGTTCTTCCTGACGGCGCAGGTGCAGGGCCCGGTGGGAGCGGAGCGGGTGTGCGCGCTGATGAACCGGGCGCTGGAGGGGCTGGTCGAGGCGCTGGAGGCCGCGCCGGGGCGGCCGCTGGAGGACGTCGAGGTGCTCCCGGCGGCGGAGCGCCGGCTGCTCCTGGAGGAGTGGAGCCGGGCGCCCGTGGAGTACCCCGCCGTGGAGTACCCCGCGGGAGCCTGCATCCACGAGCTGTTCGCGGCGCAGGCGGAGCGCACGCCGGAGGCCCCGGCCGTGGTCTGCGGGGAGGACGCGCTCACCTACCGCGAGCTGGACGCGCGCGCCGGCCGGCTGGCGCGCCGCCTCGCCGCGCTGGGGGCCGCGCCGGAGGTCCGCGTCGGCATCTGCCTGGAGCGCTCGGCGGGGATGGTGGTGGCCCTGCTGGGCGTGCTCAAGGCGGGCGCGGCGTACCTCCCCCTGGACCCCGCCTATCCCGCCGACCGCCTGGCGTACATGCTGGCCGACTCGGGCGCGCGGGTGCTGGTGACGCAGGCCTCGCTGCGCGGCCTGCTCCCGGCGGACGGCGTGGAGATGGTGCTGGTGGACGGCGACGGCAGTGCGGAGGACGCAGTACGGAGTACGCTGCACGCCGAGGAGTCGGCCGACGACGGTTCGTCGTCCGCACTTTCGCACTCCCGCACTCTCGCACTTCCGCACTCGCCGTTTCCCGACAACGCCGCGTACGTCATCTACACCTCCGGCTCCACCGGGCGGCCCAAGGGCGTGGTGGTCACGCACGCAAACGCGGCCAACCTGCTGCCGCGCGCGGTGAGGACCTGCGGCGCGGAGCCGGGGGGCGCCGTTCTCCAGACGGCGTCCACGAGCTTCGACGCTTCGCTGCTGGACGTCTTCGTGGCGCTGCTCTCCGGTGCGGCGCTGCACGTGGCCGACCGCGAGACCGTGCTTGCGCCGGAGCGGCTGGCCGCGCTGCTGCGGGAGCGGGAGATCGGCGTGTGGGTGAGCACCCCCGCGCTCCTCGACACCCTGCCGGAGTCCGACTTCCCGGCGCTGCGCACCCTCGGCACGGGCGGGGAGCGCCTTTCCGCGGAGACGGCGGCGCGGTGGTCGCGCGGGCGGCGGCTGGTGAACATGTACGGGCCCACGGAAACGACCATCTACACCACGGCGCACGAGTGCGCGCCGGGGGTGGCGGAGGCGCCGCCCATCGGCCGGCCGGTGGAGGGCGCGCGGGTCTACGTGCTGGACGCGTGGGGCGAGCCGGCGCCGCTGGGCGTGCCGGGCGAGCTGTACGTGGGCGGCGCGGGGGTGGCGCGCGGGTACCTGGGCAGGGCGGAGCTGACGGCCGAGCGCTTCGTCCCCGACCGCTTCGGCGGGGAGCCGGGCGGGAGGCTGTACCGCACCGGCGACCGGGTCCGCTGGCGGGCCTCCGGGGAGCTGGAGTTCCTGGGGCGGACCGACCGGCAGGTCAAGATCCGCGGCGTCCGCGTCGAGCCCGGCGAGGCCGAGGCCGCGCTGCGCGCCCACTCCGCGGTGCGCGCGGCCGCCGTGGTGGCGCGCGAGGACGTGCCCGGCGACGTGCGGCTGGTGGCGTACGTGGTCCCCGATCCGGAGGGGGCGCGCGCCGTGGGATCGGACGCCGCGACGCGGGACGAGCCGGCGGAGGGGGGGCGGCTGGCCGAGCTCCTCCGCGAGCACCTGCGCGGGCGTCTCCCGGAGCACCTGGTGCCGTCCCGCTTCGTGGTGCTGGACGCCCTCCCGGTCACGCCCGGCGGAAAGCTGGACGAGCGCCGCCTCCCCGCGCCGGACGCCGTCGCCGACGCCGCCCGCTACGTGGCGCCGCGCAGCAGGCTGGAGGAGCTGCTGGCAGGGGTCTGGACGGAGGTGCTGGGGGTGGAGCGGGTGGGGGTGCGGGACAACTTCTTCGACCTGGGCGGCCACTCCCTCCTGGCGACGCAGGTGGTCTCGCGCCTGCGCGCGGTGAAGCTGGAGGTGCCGGTGCGCACCCTCTTCCAGGCGCCCACGGTGGAGGGGCTGGCCCGCGAGATGGTCGCCGGGGAGGCCCGCCCCGGCCAGCTGGAGCAGGTGGCCGCGCTGGTCCTCCGCCTCAGCTCGCTCTCGCCCGAGGCGCGCCGACGGATGCTGAAGGCGAAGCAGGGAGAGTAGCCCCTTCCCGCAGCCCAACTTCTCAGGGAAAGTGCAGATGACCAACGGACCGATCGGCGGCCTCTCGGGGGACGACCTGGAGCTCCTGGCCCTGCTGCTGGACGAGGCCGGGATCGAGACCGCGAAGGAGGAGGCCATCCGCCCCCGCGGCCCCGGGCAGCGCGTCCCGCTCACCTTTCCGCAGAAGCGGCTCTGGTTCATGGAGCAGCTCGAGCCGGAGAGCCGCATCTACAACAACGTCGTCGGCATCCGCCTCACCGGCACGCTGGACGACGAGGCCCTGGCGCGCACCCTGGACGAGATCGTCCGCCGGCACGAGTCGCTGCGCACCGTCTTCCCCGAGGTGGACGGCGAGCCGGCCCAGGTGGTCCTCCCCGACTTCCGCGTTCCCCTGGAGCGCCGCGACCTTGCGCACCTGCCGGAGGACGAACGGATGCGCGAGGTGCGCCGCGTCCTGGACGCGGAATCGCTCCGCCCGGTGGCGCTGGCCACGGGGCCGCTGGTCCGGGCCGCGCTGGTGCGGCTGGGGGAGCGCGACCACGCCCTGATCCTCCCCATGCACCACATCCTCAGCGACGGCTGGAGCATGGGGATCTTCTTCCGCGAGCTGGCGGCGCTCTACGCGGCGTTCCGGGAGGGGCGTCCCTCCCCGCTCGCCCCGCTCCCGCTGCAGTACGCGGACTTCGCGGTGTGGCAGGAGGAGCGGCTCTCGGGAGGCGCGCTGGAGCGGCAGGTTGCCTACTGGAAGGAGCGGCTGCGCGGAGCGCCCCCCCTGCTGGAGCTGCCCACGGACCGCCCCCGGCCGGCGGAGCAGTCCTACCGCGGCGCGACGCTCGAGACGGTGATCCCCGCCGGGGTCGCCGCGGGGCTGCGGGCGCTGGCGCAGCTGGAGGGAACCACGCTGTTCATGACGCTCCTCGCCGCCCTGGCGGCGCTCTTCGGCCGCTACGCGGGCGAGGACGACGTGGTGGTCGGGAGTCCCATCGCCGCCCGCACCCGGCCGGAGCTGGAGGGGATCATCGGGCTCTTCGCCAACACCCTGCCACTGCGCATCGACCTGGCCGGCGCCCCCACCTTCGGCGAGCTGCTGGCGCGGGTGCGCGACGCCACCTTCGAGGACTACGCGAACCAGGACCTCCCCTTCGAGCGCCTGGTGGAGGAGCTGCGCATCGAGAGGAGCCTGAGCTTCAACCCGGTCTACCAGGCGATGCTCGTGCTGCAGAACACCCCGGGGACGCGCGACGAGCTGCCGGGGCTGAAGGTGCACCCGCTGGAGACCGCGCACGACCGGGCCAAGCTGGACCTCTCGCTCAGCCTGGTGGAGATGGGGGACGAGATCTGGGGCGGGTGGGAGTACGCCTCGGACCTCTTCGACCGGGCGACGGTGGTGCGGATGACGGACCACCTGGTGAACCTGCTCCGGGCGGCGGTGGAGGATCCCGGCCGGCGCGTCCCGGAGCTGGCGCTGATCGCGCCGGAGGAGCGCACCCGGGTGCTGCACGGCTGGAGCGCCGGCCCCCCCGCGGGCGCCGCCCCCCTCCCGGTGCACCTGCAGGTGCGGGCCCGGGCGGCGGAGCGGCCGGACGCGACCGCGGTGTGGCACGCGGGGGAGGCGCTCACCTACGCGGAGCTGGACCGCCGCGCCGGCCGCCTCGCGAACCACCTGCGGGGCAGGGGGGTGGGGCCGGAGACGCGGGTGGGCGTGTTCCTGGAGCGGAGCCCCGAGCTGCTGGTGGCCCTGCTGGGGGTGCTGGGGGCGGGGGCGGCGTACGTCCCGCTGGATCCCGCCTTTCCCCGCGACCGGCTGGCGCTGCTGGCCGCGGACGCGCGCGTGGCCCTGGTGCTGACGGACGGGCGCTGGTTCGCGGAGCTGCCGGGGAGCGTGGCCGCGGCCGCGGTCCTGCTGGACGCGGACCGGGAGCGGATCGAGAGCGAGCCGGCGACCCCCCCGGAGGTGCCGGTCTTCCCGGAGAGCGCGGCGTACGTGATCTACACCTCCGGCTCCACGGGGAGGCCCAAGGGGGTGGCCGTCCCGCACGGCGCGCTGGCGGGGTACACGGCGGCGGCGCGCGCGGCGTACGGCGTGGGGCCGGACGACCGCGTGCTCCAGTTCGCCTCGGTTGCCTTCGACGCCAGCGCGGAGGAGATCTACACCGCGCTCACGGCCGGGGCGCGGCTGGTGCTGCGCGACGAGGAGATGCTGGATTCCGCGCGCGCCTTCCTGGAGCGGTGCCGGGAGTGGGGGATCACCGTGCTCGACCTCCCCACCGCCTACTGGCACGAGCTGGTGGCGGAGCTGGAGGACGGAGGGGGGGCGGAGCTCCCGGAGGCGCTGCGGCTCGTCGTCATCGGCGGGGAGCGCGCCCTCCCGGAGCGGCTGCGGGCGTGGCGGGAGCGCTTCGGAGGGCGGGTGCGGCTGGTGAACAGCTACGGCCCCACCGAGACCACCATCGTGGCGACGCTCTGCGACCTCGCCGCCACGCCGGAGGGGGAGGCCGCGCCGCGCCACGTCCCCATCGGGCGCCCCGTGGCCGGCGCGCGCGTCTACGTGCTGGACCCGCGGGGGGAGCCCGCTCCCATCGGCGTCCCCGGCGAGCTGTACGTCGGCGGGGCGGGGGTGGCGCGCGGCTACCTGGACGGGCCGGAGCCGACGGCCGAGCGCTTCCTCCCGGACCCCTTCGCCGCGGAGCCGGGCGCGCGCGTCTACCGCACCGGCGACCGGGTGCGCTGGCTCGCCTCCGGGGAGCTGGAGTTCGTGGGGCGCACCGACCAGCAGGTCAAGATCCGCGGCTTCAGGGTGGAGCCGGGAGAGGTGGAGGCGGTCCTCGCCCGGCAGCCGGGGGTGGCGGACGCCGTGGTGGTGGCGCGGCGGGACGAGGCGGGCCGCGAAGCGCCGCGCCTGGTGGCGTACCTGGTGCCGGAGCCGGGGGCGGCGCCCACCCCGGCGGAGCTGCGCGCCGCACTGCGCGCGGAGCTCCCGGCGTACATGGTCCCGGCGGCCTGGGTGACGCTGGACGCCTTTCCGCTCACCCGCACCGGCAAGGTGGACCGCCGAGCGCTCCCCGCCCCCGACGCGGCCGCGCCGGCGCGGGAGGCGGCCCGGGCCGCCCCGCAGAGCGACGTGGAGCGCACGCTGGCGGAGGCGTGGCGGGAGGTGCTCGGGGTGGAGGAGGTGGGGCTGGACGACAACTTCTTCGACCTGGGGGGGCATTCGCTGCTCCTGGCGCGGCTGCGCAGCCGGCTGGCAGGGAGGCTCGCCCGGGAGGTGTCGGTGGTGACCCTGTTCCGCTATCCCACGGTCCGCTCCCTGGCCGAGTACGTGACGCAGGGCCGGCCCGACGCCGCGACCCCCGGGCGGAGCGCCGCGGAAGCGGAGGGCCGCCTCCAGGCCCTGCGCAGGCGGCGCGACCTGCGGGGGAGCCCGGGGGGATGAGCCGGTCCGACCGGTTCGGAAACGTGAAGCTTGACGGGGCGACCCGGCCGCACTAGATGTACTACACGCTGTCGTAGCCACCCGTCTCCCCCCCGATCCGATGGACCTGAGCCGATACCAGTTCACGTTCGATCCGAGGAAGAAGGGGCTTCGCAAGATCCTCGGCGACCTGGAGACGGACGTCATGGAGGCGATCTGGGCGCTCGGCCGGGCCACGGTCCACGACGTCAGCGAGCGGCTCGCCGCGGCGGACCGGGAGCTCGCGTACACCACGGTGATGACGGTGATGTCGCGCCTGGCGGACAAGGGGCTGCTGGAGAAGCACAAGGACGGCGCGGCGTACGTGTACGTGCCCGCCGCGAGCAAGGAGGAGTTCACCCGGCGCACCGTCGGCACGGTGCTGAGCGAGCTCCTGGACGACTTCACGGCCCCGGCCATGAGCCAGTTCGTCGAGCTGGTGGGCGAGCAGGACGACGCGGCGATCGAGGCGCTGGCGAAGGCGATCGAAGAGAAGCGGAAGCGAGGGGATTCCGATGTTTGAATGGTTCTTCGCGCCGTACGCCTGGCTCCTCCAGGGCGTGCAGACCCTGCTGGTCGTCCCGGGCGACTGCGGAGCGCCCGTGGACCTGCTCCGCGCGCTCACGCTGCTCCTCTGCGCCGCCGGGGGCGCGCGGATCTGGGCCAACCGCGTCGCCGACCGGCGCCTGCGCGGCCGGTCCCCGGTCTACGGCCGGGACGAGTTCTCCGGGCTGTACGACCTGTACCGCGAGGCCGGGGAGCGGGTGGGGGTGAAGCGCCTGCCGCCGCTGCACCGGCACGCGGACGAGGACCCGCTGGCGTTCACCACGGGGTGCTTCCGCCCCGCCGTCTTCCTTGCGCCCGCCCTGGTGCGCTCGCTGGGGGCGGACGAGCTGCGCGCCGTGCTGGTGCACGAGCTCGTCCACGTGCGCCGGCGCGACAACCTGCGCGCGCTGCTCGGCAGCCTGCTCCCCATCGGCGCCCTGGTGATGGTCCTGCAGGCCGCGGCGCTCTACGCCCTGTCGCAGGTGGAGCCGAAGCTCGGCTTCGCGCACGCCGGCCTGATCGCCGCGGCGGTGCTCGTCGTGCTGTGGACCTTCCGGTCCGTCGCCTGGCCGAGGGTGGTCTTCCGGCGCGAGCTTTCCTGCGACGACCGCGTGGCGGAGGCGCTCCAGAACCCGCTGCTGGTCGCCGCGTCGCTGGTGCACGTGTGGCGCCTCCAGCGGGCGCTCCCCCGGCGGCGGGGGGCGCGCCTGGTCCACGCCCTCCCCCTGCTGCGGGGCGGCCCCAGCGTCGAGGAGCGGGTCCGCCGCCTGATCGACTATCGGCCCGGGCCGCGCCGCGCCTGGCTCGCCGCGGCGCGCCGGACGCTCGTCGCCGCGGCGCTGCTCTGGGCGTCGCTGTTCCTGGGGAGCTTCCACGCCTCCGACGCGCGCGTCCAGCACCCCGACGACGTGCGCGAGTTCGTCCGGCCGCCGCCGCGGCCGCGCTAGCGGCACCCGCGGACAGTCGCAGGCCGACCCCGTGCAGGGGCGGACTCGCGCCCGGTTCTACTACGGCACGTAGTATCCACCCCTTCAACCCGCCCGCCCATGAAGGCGCAGAGAACACGCCCCCCGTCACCCCGCGCCGCCGCCATCGCGGGGCTGTGCGCGCTCCTCGGCGCGCTCGCTCTCGGCGGGGCGCCGGCGGCGGGTGCCCAGTCGGCCTTGCCGCCGGCGGGCGCCGTCGCGCGCGCCACCGCCGGCCGGCCGGTGGAGATCGAGCTGCGGAGCGCCGCGCGCGTGCTGGTGCCGGGCGACACGGCGGACGTCGCGATCCGGCTCCGCCCGGAGCCCGGGTGGCACGCGTACTGGCGGCACGCGGGCGACGTGGGGAGCCCGCCCTCCGTGGAGTGGCGGCTCCCCGAGGGGTTCACGGCGGCCCCGCTCCGCTGGCCGGCGCCGGAGCTGATCGCGTCGCCGCCGCTCGCCAGCTACGGCTACGAGCGCGAGGTGCACCTGCTCGGCGCCATCCACGTCCCGCGCACCGCGCAGGTCGGGTCGACGGCGATGCTCGCGGGCACCGTCACCTGGGTGGTGTGCAGGGTGGAGTGCGTCGCCGACGAGGTGGAGCTGGCGCTGACGCTGCCGGTGGGAGCGGCCCCGCGGGCCGACACCGCCGCCGCCCGCGCGCTCGCGGCCGAGGAGGCGCGCGTCCCGGCGCGCCCCGCCGGCTGGGAGTTCCGCTCGGCGGTGGACGCGGACGCGGTCGTGCTCCGCGTCCGCCCGCCCGAGGGGGCGGGGCTGCTCGCGGGCGGCGACCCGCCGCGCGTCCGCTTCTTCGTGGACTCGGCGGGCGTCATCGACCACGCCGCGCCGGCCGCGGTGCGGGTGGACGGCGACGCGCTGGAGCTGCGGCTCGTGCGCTCGCAGTACGCAGGCGGGACCCCGGCCCGGCTGACGGGGGTGCTCGCGCTCGCCGGCCGGGGCGGCGGCGGCGAGGACCTCGCAATCGAGGTGGACGCGCCGGTGGTGGCCGCGGCGCAGCTCGCGGCGGCCGGCGGGGGCGCGGGCGCGGGCACGGGCACGGGAACCGGCGCGCTCGACGCCGGCGGGTGGCTCGCGCTGGCCACCGCCGGGCTGCTCGCGCTCCTGGGCGGCACGCTGCTCAACCTGATGCCGTGCGTCCTCCCCGTGCTGTCCATCAAGGCGCTGGGCGTCGCCGAGGCGGCGGCGCACGACGGGCGGACGGCGCGGCGCCACGCGCTGCTCTTCGGCGCGGGCGTGCTCGCGTCGATGTGGGCGCTGGTGGGGGCCCTGCTCGCCCTGCGCGCGGCCGGCGCCGAGGTGGGGTGGGGATTCCAGCTCCAGAGCCCCGCCGTGGTGGGCGCGCTCGCGCTGCTGGTGTTCGCCGCCGCGCTCAACATGGCCGGCGTCTTCGAGCTCGCGCCGCTGGGCGGCACGCTGTCGGCCGCGGCGGGGCGCACGCCGCCGGCCGCCGAGGCGTTCCTCGGCGGGGTCCTGGTCACCGCGCTCGCCACGCCGTGCTCCGCGCCGTTCCTGGCCGCCGCGGTCGCCTACGGGATCGCGGGCGGGGCGGCGAGCGCCGTTGTGGTCTTCACCGCGCTCGGCCTGGGCCTGGTGTGGCCGCTCGCGCTGGTCGCCATGGCGCCGCGCGTGCGCCGCTGGCTGCCCAGGCCGGGCGCGTGGATGGTGGCGCTGCGGCAGGCGCTCGCCTTTCCGCTGCTCGCGACCGTGGTCTGGCTGGCGTGGGTGCTCGGCCGGCAGGCCGGGACCGACGCGGTGGCGGCGCTGCTCGCCGCGCTGGTGCTGCTGGCGTTCGGCCTGTGGGCGCTGGGCCGCTGGGGGACGCTCCTCGCGCCAGCGGGCCGGCGCCGCGCCGCCCGGGGCGTCGCCCTGGCGGCCGGCGCGGGAGCGCTCGCGCTCGTGGCCGCCGGCGCGGGCCCCCCGGCGCCGCGCGCCGCGGCGGCCGGCGCGGCGAGCCTGCCGGGCCCGGCCGCGGGCGAGCTCCCCTGGCGGCCGTACAGCGCGGCGTCGCTCCAGGCGCTGCGCGACAGCGGCCGCGTCGTGCTGCTCGACTTCACGGCCGACTGGTGTCTCACCTGCAAGGTGAACGAGCGCGTCGCCTTCGGCGCGGACACCGTGCGCGCGTCGCTGCGCGCGCACGACGTCGCGCTCCTCCGCGCCGACTGGACCACGCGCGACCCGTCGGTCACGCGCGCCCTGGCGGCGTTCGACCGCAACAGCGTGCCGTTCGTGGTGCTCTACGGCCGCGGCCGCGACGCGGCGCCGGCCGTCCTCCCGACGCTCCTCACGCCGGGGATCGTCACGCGCGCGCTGGACGCCGCGGCGGCCGGCCGCGCGCCCGCTCCCTCCGCGGCGCCCGCGCGCTGACCGCCGCGGCCGACTCCACCCTTCATCCCCTCAACGAGGATCCGCACCATGGCCATCTCCAAGCGTCGCAAGCTCTCGCTTCTCCTCGCCGGCCTCTTCGTCGCCGTCGCGCTCGCCGGCGCGGCGTTCGTCGCCCCGCACCTGGAACCCGAAGTCAAGCTGACGGCCGCCGAGCTGAGCGCGGCGCCGAAGGTCGGCGAGCCGGCTCCGGCGTTCACCGCGGTCGACACGCGCGGCGCCTCGCACTCGCTCCAGGCCTACCGCGGCAAGTGGGTCGTGCTGGAGTGGTTCAACCACGACTGCCCGTACACCAGGAAGCACTACAAGGCCCTGGACGGCGGTCCGGGCAACACGCAGGCGATGCAGCGCGACTACGCCAGGCGTGTCGTGTGGCTCTCGATCGTCTCGTCGGCGCCCGGAAAGCAGGGCTTCACCACGGCGGCGGAGGCGGACCGGCTGACGCGCGACAAGGGCGCGGCGCCGACCGCCGTCGTCCGCGACACGGCCGGCGCGCTCGGGCGGCTCTACGGCGCGCGGAACACGCCGCAGTACGCGATCATCGACCCGCAGGGGGTGCTCCGGTACGCGGGCGCCATCGACAGCAACCCGTCGCCCAGCGCCGGGGACATCGCGGGGGCGACCAACTACGTCCGCGCCGCGCTCGACGCCGGCCTGGCGGGGCGTCCCATCGCGGTCGCGCAGACGCAGCCCTACGGCTGCGACGTGAAGTACTGACCTTCCCCCACGCCCCACACGCCACCATCATGGGAGCCGGCAGATGAAGACGACGGAGGCACTCTTCGCGACGGCGGCGGCGCTGCTGCTCGCCACGGCAGCGACGGCGCAGCAGGGCCCCGGAGTCGCGCCGCCACCCGACCGGTCCACTCCCGTCGAGGCGGGCGAGCTGCGCGAGACCTGGAACGACCGGGTGAGCCAGGGTCCCCCCGTGGGCGCCATGCCGGAGTTCGACGGGTGGAGCATGGGCGCCGCGATGCCGCTCCCCCGGTCGGAGCACGCGGTCGCGGAGTTCGGCGGCAGGGTCTGGGTGCTCGGCGGCTATCCGCCCGGGCGGCTCCCCTCGGACCTGGTCCAGGTCTACGATCCGGCCGCGGGCCGGTGGTCGCTGGGGCCGCCGCTGCCCCAGCCGATCCACCACACCCACGTGGCGGCCGTCGGCGGCAAGCTCTACGTGATCGGCGGCGAGATCGACGGCGCGAGCACGGGACGGCCGGAGAGGTTCGTCGCCAACACCTGGGTGCACGACCCCGCGGTCGGCGGGTGGGTCGCGCGCGCGCCGATGCCCACCGCGCGGAGCGGCGGCGGCAAGGCGGTGATCGACGGCAGGATCTACGTGGCCGGCGGCCGCCCGCCCGGCGGCTCCGCCTTCGAGGTGTACGACCCCGCCACCGACCGCTGGGAAAAGCTCCCGGACCTGCCGACCCAGCGCAACCACCTGGCGATGGTCGCGCTGAACGGCAAGATCATCGTCGCCGGCGGCCGCACCGGCCCGGGCGCCATGGCCGAGCGGGTGGACGTGGTCGAGATCTACGACCCCGCGACCCGCCGCTGGACCCGCGGCGCGCCGCTCCCGGCGCCGCGCGGGGGGATCACCGGCGCGGCCCACGCGGGGTGCATGTTCGTCTTCGGCGGCGAGGGCGAGCGGACGCACGTGCTCGGCCTGACCCCCACCGTCTACGGCTACGATCCCCGGGCGGACCGCTGGACCCGGCTGCCGGATCTCCCGATCCCCGTCCACGGCCTCAAGGGGAGCGCGGTGATCGGCGGCCGGATCTTTTTGCCGGGCGGCGGGATCACGCTGGGCGGAAATTCCGGCACCAACGCCATGCAGGTGTACCGGCCCACCCTGCGCTGCGAGTGAGGCCCCGACTCCCGCTCGACCCGCTCACCTGGAGGGCAAGCCCATGAAGCGCCCCACCGGACTCCTCCTCGCCGTCGCGGCCGCCCTGGCGTCGATCCTCGCGGCCGCGTGGGGGGACGGCGACCCCGCACGCCCGGCGGCGACGGCGGCCGTGTCCGGCGTCGTCAGGGCCGCCACCGGGGCCGCGGTCCAGGGCGCATCGGTGAAGATCGGGAGCGCCTGCTGAAGCGACGATGCGTCGGGCCTGTCAGAACCGGGGTCCGCCGCGCATCCATCTCTTGAGTCCCTCCGCGTCCGGACCGTCCTCGCAGGAAAGGGGGCTCGACCGCCTGGTCGGAGCCGAAGGGTCGGCGCGAGCGTCGAATCGATGAACCTCCCCGGAGAGTGACATGAAACCCGCAATCGCGCTGGTGGCCGTGCTGCTGTCGGCTGCCGCCCTCCCGGCATGCGGCAGCGACCCGGTCGGGCGGGGCGGCGATCCGCAGCTCACGCTATCCGCGGACAGCGTCACCGTGGACGTGGGCGCTTCCGCTTCGGTGACCGCCACGGTGCTCAACACCGGCGAGACGGCACAGTTCGTCTCCCGGAACCCGGGCGTGGCCGCCGTGAGCGCCGGCGGCGCGATCACCGGCGTCGCGGTCGGCTCCACCTACGTGGTCGCCACGCTCTCCGGCGGCGGCGCGCGCGACTCCGTCCGCGTGCGCGTGCGGGTCCCGGTGGACGGCGAATGGGGGACCCGGGCCAACCTGCTCGAGAACAACTCCGAGTTCGCCCTCGCCGAAGCCAACGGCAAGCTCTACGTCCTGGGCGGCTATCCCCCGCAGACGGGTCCCAACCGGACCAAGACCACGGTGCAGGTCTACGACATCGCGAGCGACCGCTGGCAGCTCGGACCCCCGCTCCCGCAGCCCAACAACCACGGGATGGCGGCCAGCGTCGACGGCAAGATCTACCTGCTCGGCGGCCAGACCACGGACGATCAGAACGGCGCCACCGCCGTCAACACGGTGTACGAGCTGGATCCCGCGAGGGGCACGTGGGTCGAGAAGGCGCCGATGCCGACCGCGCGCAGCGGGGGAGTGGCCGTCGCGCACGGCGGCAGGATCTACGTGGCCGGCGGCCGCGTGCCGCGCGGCAACGACTTCGCCGTCTACGACCCGGCGGCCAACGCGTGGGAGGTGCTGCCGGACCTGCCTTCCCAGCGCAATCACATCACCGGCGCGGCGATCAACGGGCGCATCCACATCGTCGGCGGCCGCCTCGGCAACGGGTTGTCGCCGCTGAAGTCGGACGCGCACGAGGTCTTCGACCCGCAGACGAAGAGCTGGACGACCGCCGCCCCCCTGCCGAGTGCCCGCAGCGGGATGAACGGGGTCATGGCCCGGGGCTGCTTCCACGTCTGGGGCGGCGAGTCGCCGACGGGGATGACGCCCCTGCACGACTACTACGATCCGCGGACCAACACGTGGTCCAGCCTGCGCAACATGCCCATCCCGGTGCACGGCGTCGTCGGCTCGGCCTTCGTCGGCGACCTGATCTGGGTCACCGGCGGCGGCACCCAGGTGGGCGGCGGCTCGGGCAGCCTGCACAACCAGACCTACAAGCCCATCGTGAGCTGCCAATGACACGGATCCTCGCTGCCGCGGCCCTGCTGGCGTGCGTCGCGTGCGGCACGCCGCCGGGCGAGATCACCGAGCCCGGCCCGGACGCCGCCGCGGCGGCGCGCGACTCGGCCTTCGTGGCCGCGCTCCGCGCGCGGCTCGCGGCCGACACGGAGGCCGACCAGTTCTCCGGCGCCGTGCTCGTCACGCGGGACGGGCGCACGCTGTTCGAGGGCGCCTACGGCTTCGCGGATCGGGAGCGGCGCGTCCCCAACACCCCGCTCACGCAGTTCCGCGTCGGGTCGATGTACAAGATGGTGACCGCGGTCGCGACGCTGCAGCTGGTGCAGGCCGGGGCGCTGCGCCTGGACGCGCCGCTCGGCACGTACCTGCCGGACTACCCGAACGCGGACGTGGCGTCCAGGGTGACGCCCCACCACCTGCTCACCCACACCGGCGGCACGGGCGACATCTTCGGCCCGCTGTTCACGGCGAACCGCGCCGAGCTCCGCACCACGGGGGACTACCTGCGGCTCTACGGCACGCGCGGGCTGCAGTTCGCGCCGGGGGCGCAGCACGTGTACAGCAACTACGGCTTCATGCTCCTGGGCGCCCTGGTCGAGCGGGTGGGCGGGACCCGCTACGACGACCACGTCGCGGCGCGCGTGCTCGCGCCGGCGGGGATGACGGCGACCGGCACGGCGCCCGAGGACTCGCTCGTGCCCGGGCGGGCGGTCGGCTACATGCGGCAGGGGTCCGGCGCGCTGGTGTCGAACGCGCCGACGCTGCCCTACCGCGGCACGCCCGCCGGGGGCGGATACTCCACCGTGGGGGACTTCGCGCGCTTCGCCGAAGCGGTCCGGGAGCGCCGGCTGCTGGACCCGGCGCACACGGCGCTGCTCCTGGGCGGCAAGGTCCCGGTCGGCCCGGGTCTCCAGTACGCGTACGGGTTCCAGGACCGCGTCGTCTTCGGCCGGCGGGTCGTGGGGCACGGCGGGGGCGCGGCGGGGATGAACGGTGAGCTCGCGTTCGAGCCGGACGGCGGGTACGTGGTCGTCGTCCTGTCCAACTTCGACCCGCCGGCCGCGGGACGGGTGGCGAGCTTCATCCTGGAACGCCTGCCGGCCCCCACGCCCGCCGCCGGCGGGCGCTGAGGGACGCGGAACATGCCGCGCATGCACGCACGGGCGGCGGCGATGGCCGCCGCGTGCAGCCTCCTGGGGGCCGTGCCCGCGCCGACGGCGGCGCAGCACGAGCGCCACGGCGCCCCGGCCGGCGGCGCGCAGGTGGCGGTGACGGGAACGGCCTCCTGCGCGGAAGGCACGCCGCCCGGCGGCGCCGTCGCGCGGCTCTTCCACGGCGACGGCCCCGGCCGCCACCTCGTGGCCGCGTCGGCGGCCGATGCCGCCGGCCGCTTCGCCGTGCGCGCCGGCGCCGGCACGTACACGCTGGAGGTCGGCTACCCGGGAAACGAGCCGCACCGCCGGCAGGTGACGGTCGCGAGCGCTCCGGTGCGCGTGGGCGGCGTGCGCCTCCGGTGCGGTCCGCTGGGGCTGGACACGCTGAGGGTGGGCGTGGAGCGCGACGCGGTCCGGCTGCGCAGCGGCGCCACCGTCGTGGACGCGCGCGCCTCCGCGGCGGCGGGCGGCAGCATCGCGGACCTGCTGCGCACCGTGCCCGGCGTCGAGCTGGACGCGGACGGGCGCATCGCCATGCGCGGCAACACGGGCGTGCTCGTGCTGGTGAACGGGCGGCGCACCCCGCTGACCGGCGACGCCCTCGCCGCCTTCCTGCGCCGGATGCCGGCGACGGCGCTGGAGCGCGTCGAGGCGGGGACCACGACGTCCGCGCGGCAGGACGCGGACGGCGCCGCCGGCGTGGTGAACCTGGTCTTCCACGACGCCGCGCGGCGCACCGGCATGCGCTCGCTGGCGGGCTCCCTGGCGACGGAGGATCACTACATGGGCTCCGCCGCCGCCACCGGCGGCGTGGGCGGCGTCCTGAGCTGGGACGCGGCGTACTCCCTGTCCGGCATGCGGCCGCGGACGGACTCCAGGACGGCGCGCTGGAGCCTCGTGCCCGGGGACCTCCCTCTCCGGACGGACCAGGACAGCCGCGCGCGCGAGAAGCACCGCCTGCACTCCGTCCTGGCGGGGGCGTCCCTCGCGCCGACGCCGAGCACGTCCCTGGCGCTGCGCGGCGCGTACTCGTGGATGGAGGGCGCGTACCGCGACCGCTCCGCGTTCGTCTACACCAACGCGGCGGGCGACACGGGGGCGAGCACGACCGGCAGCCTGCTGGAGCACGTGATCCCGTCGGGCGAGCTGGGCGCCGTCGCGAGCGTCGACCTGGGAACGGTGCGCTTCACCTCCGAAGCGCGCGCCAGCTTCGTGGACGAGGACTTCCGCGGCGGCCACGACGACCGGGGCGCGGGCTACCGCTACCTCGCGGTCGCCATGGCCTCGCGCCAGCGCGAGCGCGTCCTGCGGAACGACCTGGGCCTGCGCTTCGGGGGGATCGACCTGGACCTGGGACAGGAGTCGCGGCTCCGCACCCTCGCCGCAGCGCACGACGCGACCCACTTCGACGCGACCGTGTCGCAGGCCTTCCGCTACCGGACGGAGGTGCACGCCGGCTACCTCGCCGCGCGCCGCTCCACCGGCGGCGTGCGCGCGGAGGCGGGGCTGCGCGTGGAGGCGGACCGTACCCGCGTCCGCCCCGAGGCCGCCGGCGCGGGGACCGCCGTGCGCCTCTTCCCCAGCCTCGGCGGCGAGTGGACCGACGCGCGCCACGACCTCGTGTACCGGCTCGCGTACGGACGGCGCATCGACCGGCCGGGCCCGGAGGAGCTGAACCCGTTCTCTATGGGCGGGGACGACATGAACGAGGTCGTCGGCAACCCGTCGCTGCTGCCGGAGGTCTCGGACCAGGTGGAGCTCGGCGTGGAGCGGCACCGCCCGCGCCTGACGCTGCAGCTGACGCCGTTTCTCCGCTGGACGCGGGACCCGATCCGCCCGCTCAAGACGGCGACCGCGAGGGGCGGGACGACGACCACGCTGCAGAACCTGGCGCGGTCGCGGGCCGCGGGCGCAGACGGCAGCGTGCGCGCCCGGCCGACGGACGGCACCGTCGTCACGCTGGCGGGCGGCGTCGCCCACAGGACGACGGCGGCGGACGCGCTCGGCAGCAGCGGCGTGTACGCCACGGCGCGGCTCACCGTCGATGTCAGGGTGGCCGGGAACACCACGGCGCAGCTCTACGCGTACCGCCGGAGCGCCCAGGCCGTCGAGCAGGGCGAGATCCTGCCGGCGTTCACCAGCGAGCTGGCGCTGACGCAGCGGCTCGCCGGGGACCGGGGGCGCGTGACGCTGCGCCTCGGCGACCCGCTGCGCGGCGACCGACTGGAGTTCCGGGTCGCCGGCGCGGGCTTCACGCAGGAGAGCCGCCGGCGCACCGCGCGGCCGCTGCTTTCGCTGTTCGCGTCCTACGCGGTGGGCGGCGCGCCGCGCGAGGACGCGCCGGTCCGGACGGAGGATCCCGCCCGGATCTTCTGACGCGGTGGAGTGGCCGACCGGCGTCGGTGAGCGGCCTCCGACGCTGTTCCTGCTCGACGACAACTTCTCGGGTTCGCTGGCCACCAGCGTCCCCCCCCAGCGCCATGACTCGGAGGTCGCTCATGCGCCGTGCCCCGCTCCTCCCCGCGCTCGCCGTCGCGCTGGTCGCCGCCTGCGACGGCGGCGGACCCGCGGAACCGGCGCGGCCGGTCCGCGTGACCTCCGTCGACACGCTCCGTCCCGGGCAGGTCGCCCGGGTCCGCGGCTCCGGCCTCGCCGGCCTGCGCTCGCTCCGGCTCGACGGCGTGGAGGCGACGGAGCTGGTCGCCCGCTCCGACAGCGTCGCCGAGTTCCGGGTGCCGTCCATGCGCGCCTGCGAGACCGACATGCGCGCGGTCGGGGTGTCGGCGGACGGATCGGCGCCGGTCGGCGCCGTCGTGCGCGTCCCGCCGAGCGTCTCGCTGCGCCCGGGCGAGTCGCGCGTCCTCACGCCGGACGACCTGCGCTGCCTGCGCCTCCCGGCGGCCGACGAGGACTACGTGCTGAGCGCCGCCAACCTGGCGGTCCCGACGGCGGAGACGGAGTCCCCGCGGACGCTGGTCTCCGTCCGCCTCCTCGGCACCGGCGGCGCCGCCGCCTCGGCGCTTGCGCCCTCCGCCGCGCGCGGACCGCTCGCGCCATCCTTCGCACGCGGCGCCGGCACGCCGCTGGAGCCCGCGATGTCCGCGCTGTCCGCGCCGACGGGCAGGTACTCGCAGGCGCCGACGCCCTTCGATCCGCGCTATGCGACCGCGGTCGTCGGGGACACGCTGCGCTTCGTGGACTGGTTCTCCGGGTCGCCGGGGATCTGCCACCAGCCGGCGGAATCGGTGCCCAGCTTCAGGGCCCAGGTGGTCGCCGTCTCGGGCCGGGTCGCCGTCGTGGTCGACCTGCGCCACCCGCTGGCCGCGGGGTTCATCGACCCGGCGAAGAACGGCTGGCTCCGCGACGCGGCGGCGATGGCGGACCGATGGCTGCTGCCGACGATGCGCTCGGTCTTCGCCGCCGACTTCCAGCCTCCCGGCGGGGGCGGCGGCCGCTTCTACGTGCTGCTCGGCTCTCTCCAGTTCGGCACCGGCTTCGCCTACGACGGGCCGCTGCCGACCGTGAGCGTCGCGAGCCAGGCGAGCTGCCCGCGCGCCTCCGAGATGGTGGTCAGCCTCCACAGCGCCGACCGGCTGGCGCTGCCGCAGAACCAGAGCGCGGGCTACGCGGCGGGCGTGTTCATCCACGAGTACGCCCACAACGCCGACCTGCTGACCAGCCGCCGCGACCGCACGGCCAGCATCCTGAACGAGGGCCTGGCCACCCTCGCGATGGAGACGGCCAGCCGCATCGCCTCCGGGCAGCCGCTCCGCGCGCGCCACTCGGGGGTCGGCGGCGACGCACCGCTGCCCTTCGAAGGCGCGGTCGGGTTGTGGGGCACGGAGCCGGCGCTCGGGCCCTGGCAGAGCAACGGCCGCTACGGCGCGAACGCGCGCATGCTCCTCTTCCTGCGCGAGCTGGCGGGCGAGGCGTCGGTCGACCACGGACGCCGGCCGACGCTGTACCAGCGCCTCATCCACGCGCCGATCGACTGGCTCGACCGCCCGGCGGTCATCGCCCACGTCACCTCGACCCTCGGCATCGGCTACGCCGACCTGATCGACCGGCAGGCGCTCGCGAGCGTCACCGCCGGGCTCATCGACCCGGGCGTCGCGCACGACCTGCCGCGCTACACCTCGTGGGACCACTCGGAGCGCGCGCGCCAGTCGGGCCCCCTCTCCGCGAGCTTCCCCGGCCGCGCCGGCCGCCGCGCCGGCGGCGAGCACGCCCTCGCGGCCGCGGACGGCGGCCACGCGGCGCTGTACCTGATGGGAGACGGGCCGCGCGGGGTCTCGCTGGAGCTGGTGTCCATGGCGCAGACGGCGCGCACGGTCCGCCTGACCCGGCTGCGCTGAGCGGCTTCCCCTGGATGAACCCGGAGGCTTCGATGAAACGGTACCTGTTCCCACTCCTGCTGCTCGCCGCCTGCGGCGGAGAGCCGACCACGCCGCCCGGCTCTCCTCCGCCCACGCCTCCCGTGCAGCCGGAGATCCCGATCAGCGGCGCCGCCGTGCCGGGGATGGGGTCCTACGACCAGGTCATCACCGCCTTCATGCGGAAGCACGCCATTCCCGGCGGCGCGGTGGCCGTGGTGCGCGACGGCAGGCTGGTCTACGCGCGCGGCTTCGGCTACGCGGACGTCGAGAACAGGACGCCGGTGCAGCCCGACGCGCTCTTCCGGATCGCCAGCGTGTCCAAGCCGATCACCGCCGCCGCCGTCATGAAGCTGGTGGAGGAAGGCAGGCTCAATCTCGACGACCGCGTGGCGCCGTTCATCGCCCACCTCGCCCCCGCGCCGGGAGCGACGGTCGATCCGCGGTGGGAGCAGATCACCATCCGGCACCTGCTCAACCACACCGGGGGGTGGGATCGCGCCAGGCCCAACGGCGGGTTCGACCCGATCGACCGGCCGGCGATTGCCGCCGCCGCGGTCGGCGCGCCCGCGCCGGCGTCGTCCGAGACGCTGATCCGCTACATGAAGGGGATGCCGCTGGACTTCGATCCGGGGCAGAAGTTCGCCTACTCCAACTTCGGCTACATCGTCCTGGGCCGCGTGATCGAGCGTGCGAGCGGCATGCCGTACGCGGAGTACGTGCGCTCGCGCGTGCTGCACCCCGTGGGCGCCGACCGCACGCGGCAGGGCAGGTCGCGCATGCGCGACGCGCTGGCGGACGAGGTGAAGTACTACTGGCCCGGGGCGGGCGTGAACGAGCCGTCGGTGCCCTCCGTGTTCCCGGGCGAAGGGATGGTGCCGTTCAACTACGGCGGCTTCCACCTGGAAGCGGGCGACGCGAGCGGCGCCTGGGTCTCGTCGACCGTCGACCTGCTGCGCTTCCTGACCGGCGTCGACGGCCGCCCCGGCCGTCCGGACATCCTCGGCCCGGAGATGGTGGCGCAGATGACCGGCACCGGCGCTCCCGTATGTGCCGGCGGCGGGTGCCACTACGGGGCCGGCTGGTTCGTCCGCCCCATGCAGGGCGACGCGAACTGGTGGCACGGGGGCACGCTCCCCGGCACGACGGGCATGCTCGTGCGCACGCACCACAACTTCGCGTGGGTGGGGCTGTTCAACACCCGCTCCCTGACCGCCAACCTCGAGGCCGAGCTCGACGCCGCGCTCGGGGCCGCGTTCGCGGGCGCGACGTCGTTTCCGGCGCACGACCTGTTCTCCACCTTCCGCTGACGTGAGCCGCAGATGAGATCGACGAAGGCGGTCGCCGCCGCGGCGCTGGCGGGAGCCGCGCTGCTCGGGTGCGACGGCGGTCCGGTCGAACGGGGGGCGGATCCGCGGCTCACGCTTGCCCCGGACAGCGTGGTCGTGGGCGTGTTCGAGTCGGCTCCGCTCGTCGCCACGGTGCGCGACGCCGGTGGGGCGCCCCGGTACGTCTCCCGGGATCCGGGCGTGGCCACCGTGAGCGCCGGCGGCGTGGTCGGCGCCGTGGCGGTCGGCTCGACCTACGTCGTCGCCTCGCTCCCGGACCGCCCGGACGTGCGCGACTCCGTCCGGGTCCGCGTGCACGCCGACTCCTGTTCGGGCGCGCGTCCCGACTTCGGCGGGACGGCCACCGCGGCGGACCGGAGCCTGTTCGGCTACGACGCCGATGCGCCGCTTGACCTGCAGAAGACCGTCGAATCCACGAACGACGGCGTGGAGGCCAGCAGCATCTCCTTCAGCAGTCCGGACGGTGGCCGGGTGACCGGAATGATGTGGGACCCGGTCACGCGCCCGGGTCTGCGCCCCGGCATGGTGGTCATGCACGGCCTGCCCGGCAAGGCGAGGGACTTCGCGGGCCTGGGGGAGAACTACGCACGGAACGGCGCGGCCGTGATCGCGATCGATGCGCCATGGAATCGCCGCGCGGCACCGCCCTACCTGACGATCACCGCCCAGGATCGGGCCGAGCAGATCCAGGTGGTCAGGGACCTGCAGCGCGCCGTGGACGTACTGCGCTCGCGTCCCAACGTCGACGCCGGCCGCATCGCCTTCGTGGGCTTCAGCTGGGGCGGCGCGACGGGTGCGCTGTTCGTCGGCATCGAGCGGCGCCTCAAAGCGGCGGCGCTCGTGGTCGGACACGGCGGCCAGGTCTCGCACGCCACCGGGCCGGAAGGCTTCAAGCTCATCTCCGGCTTCCCCTGTGCCAGACGTGTCGCCTGGATCCGGGCGATGGCGCCCGTGGAGCCGATTCGATTCGTCGGGCATGCCAACGTCCCGCTGCTGCTGCAGAACGGGACGTCGGACGAGTTCATCCCCGTTGCCGACGCGGCGGAGCTGCACGCAGCCGCGCCACGGCCCAAGGAGGTTCGCTGGTATGCGGCGGGACACAGCCTCACCCCGCAGGCCGGCGCCGACAGGTATGATTGGCTGGTCGAGAAGATCGGGATCGACCCCAGGCAGCCCGCGCCCACGGGCAGCGAGTGACACCGTCTCCGGCCCGGACGGTGGCCGGCGTGAGCATCGATTCGAGCAACTTCCTTCCCCGGAGGCGTGGATGAAACCGGCGATCGCGCTCGTGGCCCTGTTCCTCTCCGCATGCGCGGGCTCCACGACCGAGCCGCGCCCCGCGGTCGAATCCTGCGACGCGGCCGCACGTCCGGACTTCGGCGTGGCGACCGCGGCGGAGCGAAGCCTGTTCGCATACGACGCGGGCGCGCCGCTGAACCTGCAGAAGACGGTCGAAACCACCAGCGGCGGCGTGGAGGTAAGCGCCATCTCCTTCGCCAGTCCGGACGGCGGGGCGGTGACCGGGATGCTGTTCGATCCGGTCGCGCGCCCGGGTCCGCGCCCCGGCATCGTGCTCATGCACGGCATGCCCGGCAACGCGCGCCAGATGGCGGGCCAGGCGCAGCTGCTCGTGGGTCTCGGCGCGGTCGTGATCGCGATCGACGCCCCGTTCGCCCGCCGCGGGGGATCGCCCGTGCAGTTCACCGCCCGGGATCGCGCCGAGCAGATCCAGCTGATCAAGGACCTGCAGCGTGCCGTCGACGTGCTGCGCGCGCGGCCCAACGTGGACGACGAGCGCATCGCCTACATGGGCATCAGCTACGGCGGCGCGATGGGCGCGCTGTTCGCCGGCGTCGAGCGGCGCCTGGCGGCCGCGGTGCTCGTGGTGGGAGACGGCGGCCTCGTCTCGCACTACACCGGTCCGGAAGACCGCGGCTTCATGGCCGGCCTGTCCTGCGAGACGCGTGTCAACTGGTTCGGGGCCATGGCGCCCATCGAGCCGATCCGGTTCCTCCCGCACGCGTCGCCCACCCCGCTGCTGCTGCAGAGCGGACGGCTCGACGACCTGGTCCCCCAGGCCGACGCGCAGGCGCTGCACGCGGCCGCGCCGCAGCCCAGGACGATCCTCTGGTACGACGCGGGACACGGGCTCAACCAGCAGGCCGCGTTCGACCGGCACGACTGGCTGCACGACCGGGTCGGTCTGGACGCCCGGCGGTAGAAGCTGGCGTCTAGCGCGCGGAGGGGATTAGCTTGGCAGGCACCCGAGCACCCCCGCCCCTCCCACCTGGACGGAGCCCATGCACAAGATTCGAGCACTCGCCGCCGGCCTGTTCTTCGCCGGCGCGCTCGCCGCCTGCGCGGACGGAGCGCTGGTCACGGCTCCGGCAGCGCCCCGGCTGGACGGCGGCGGCACCTATGGATCGGGCGGGCGGAGTGCGGAGGACGGCGGGACGGTCACGGCCTCGGCAACGTGCGGGCTGGACCGGAGCGGGGGAACCTACGGATCAGGCGGGAAGACGGAGACGTGCCCCCCGGAGCCCACGCCGTAGTCACGACACGGGAGGCCGGTACGGCGTCGTAGCCGGAAACACCCTCGGAGAGTCCCGCACCCGACCAAGTCCGCGCATCGTCCGCCGCCTCTCGGACTTGAAGCCGGCAAGGTGACGGCGGCCAGTCGACTCGACCGGACCGGACCGGGGGAGCAATCCCCGGCCACGGCCCCATTCCGCTCGTCTACGATTTCGTGCTTGCCGAAGGCCGCGCCGCAGGTTGGCGAGGTGCTGACGCCGTTGCCCCGACACCCTCCAGCGGTGCCGGGGCTTTTTCTTTCCTGCATTGCGCCCGCAACCGTCGGCCGGGCATGGAAGCGCCGGGGCGGGCCGGGCCGGGGTGAAGTTCCCGCGACGGATTGTGGTCTATCCTGTCTCATAATATGCTTGTAGTCCGCCGGGCGAGGGTGGGCGCCCGGGGCCGTTCGCCGTACGCGCGCGGCCCGGCTCCACCTCCGCCACCTGCACCTTTCGAGTTTCGCGATGGAAAACGTCGAGAGCATCTTTCCGCTGGGCCCCATGCAGGAGACGATCCTCCTGCAGGAGCTGGGTGCCGGGGCCGGCGGCGCGTACGTCGAGCAGGTGAGCTGGACGGTGCGGGGCCCCTTCGCCGCCGCCGCCTTCGAGCGCGCGTGGGAGCGCGCGGTCCGGCGCCACCCGGCGCTGCGCAGCGTGTTCTTCTGGGAGGGGCTCGACGCCCCGGTGCAGGTGGTGCGGCGCCGGGTGGAGCTGCGCGCGGAGGCGCTGGACTGGCGCGGCGTGGACCCGCGGGAGCAGGAGGCCCGGCTGGCGGAGCTGCGCGAGGCGCACCGGCGCGAGGGCTTCGACGTCTCGGCCGCGCCGCCGCTGCGCCTGGCGCGGGTGCGGACCGGCGACGAGGAGCACCGCTTCGTGTGGAGCTACCACCACCTCGTCCTGGACGGCTGGTCGGTGACGCTCCTGCTGCGCGAGGTGCTGGCCGCGTACGGCGCCCTCTGCCGCGGGGAGGACCCGCCGGAGGAGCCGGCCCCGTCGCCGGCGGGGTACCACGCCTGGCTGCGCGGCCGGAGCCCCGGCGAGGCGGAGGCGTTCTGGCGCGCGGAATTGGCCGGGCTGCACGCCCCCGCCCGGCTCCCGGGCCCGCGCGGCGCGGAGGGGGCGGCCGGGCGCGGCGGGGCGCGGGCGCTCGCCCTGGACCCGGCGCTGGCCGCGGGGCTGCGGGCGGCGGCGCGGCGGCACCGGGTGACGCTCCAGACCGTGCTGCAGGGCGCCTGGGCCGTCCTCCAGGCGCGCTACGCCGGGGAGGACGACGTGGTGCTGGGGGTGCTGGGCACCGGGCGTCCGAACGGGGTTCCCGGCGCGGAGGCCATGCTGGGGCTGTTCGTCAACGCCTTCCCGGTCCGGGTGCGCGTGGAGGCGGGGGAGCGGCTGGGCGCCTGGCTGCGGGGGGTGCAGGCTGCGCACGCCCGGGCGCGCGCGTTCGACCACGTGGCGCCCGCGCGGGTGCGCGGGTGGAGCGGGCTGCCGGGCGGTGGGCGGCTCTTCGACACGCTGTTCGTCTTCCAGGACCTCCCCGACGCCGGGTTCGACGGGGCGCGGGTGGGAGGCCAGGAGGTACGCGACTTCCGGCGGCACGGCGGCGAGGACGCGCTGGGGTACGCCGCGCTCCTGGAGGCGGGGAGCGAGGGGGAGGGGCTGGAGCTGGCGCTGCGCTGGGACGGGGGGCTGGCGGACGGGGCGCTCCTGGCCGGCGCCCTAGGGCACCTGCGGACGATCCTGGCCGCGATGGCCGCCCCGGGCGACCCGTGCCTGGACGAGCTCCAGCCGCTGGACGCGGCCGGGCGCGCGCACGTGCTGGAGCAGGGGAGCGCCACCGCGGAATTCCGGTCGGGGGACACCCTGCACGGGCGGTTCGCGGCGCGGGCCGCGCGCGCGCCGGACTCCGTCGCGGTGACCGCCGGGGACGAGTCGCTGACCTACGGCGAACTGGAGCGGCGCTCCGCCCGCCTGGCGGCCGCGCTGCGCCTGCGCGGCGTGCGGGCGGAGGTGCGGGTGGCGCTCTGGGTGGAGCGCTCCTCCGACATGGTCGTCGCGATCCTGGGCGTCCTCCGGGCCGGCGGCGCCTACGTCCCGGTGGACCCCCGGCAGCCCGCCGCGCGCGCCGCCCACCTCCTGGAGGACTCGGGGTGCGCGCTGGTACTGGCGCAGGACGGGGCGCGCTCCCTCCTCCCTGCGGTCCAGGCGGAGGTGCTCTCGCTGGAGGCGCTGGCGGCCGGCGGCGCGGACGGGCCCGCGCCCGCGGCGGACGTCCTCCCGCAGAACGCCGCGTACGTCATCTACACCTCCGGCTCCACCGGACGCCCCAAGGGCGTGGTGGTCACCCACGCCGGCGCGGTGCGGCTGTTCGACGCCACCGACGCCTGGTTCGGCTTCGGGGCGGAGGACGTGTGGACGCTGTTCCACTCGTACGCCTTCGACTTCTCCGTGTGGGAGACGTGGGGCGCGCTGCTGTACGGCGGCAGGCTGGTGGTGGTCCCATTCGCCGCGAGCCGCTCCCCCGAGGACTTCCACGCCCTGCTGGAGCGCGAGCGCGTCACGGTGCTGAGCCAGACTCCCTCGGCCTTCCGGCAGCTGTCGGCGGTGGACGAGGCCAGGGGCGCGGCCGGCGGCCTCGCGCTGCGCTGGGTGGTCTTCGGCGGCGAGGCGCTGGAGCTGCGGGCGCTGCGCGGGTGGATGGAGCGGCACGGGGAGGACGCCCCGCGCCTGGTGAACATGTACGGGATCACCGAGACGGTCGTGCACGTCACCTTCCGCCCCATCCGCCGGGTCGACGTGGAGGCGGCGGAGGGGAGCCCGCTGGGCACGGCGATCCCGGACCTGAGCCTGCGCGTGCTGGACCCGTGGGGGAGCCCCGTCCCGCCGGGCGTCGCGGGCGAGCTGTACGTGGGCGGGGCCGGGGTGGCGCGCGGCTACCTGGGCCGGCCGGAGTTGACGGCCGAGCGGTTCGTCCCGGACGCGTTCGGGGCCGTGGCCGGCGCGCGGCTGTACCGCTCCGGGGACCGGGTGCGGTGGCTCCCCGCGGGGGAGCTGGAGTACCTGGGCCGCGTGGACCACCAGGTCAAGGTGAGGGGCTTCCGCATCGAGCCGGGGGAGATCGAGGCGGCCCTGCTGGAGTGCGGCGGCCTCCGCGAGGCGGTGGTCCTGGCGCGGGACGAGGCACCCGGCGAGAAGCGCCTGGTGGCGTACGTGGTGCCCGAGCCCGGCGAGGCGGTCGCGCCCGCGGCGCTCCGCGAGCGGCTGCGGGAGCGGCTCCCCGAGCACATGGTGCCCGCCGCCTTCGTGGCGATGGAGCGCTTCCCGCTGGACCCCAGCGGCAAGACCGACCGGCGGGCGCTCCCGGCGCCGCGGTGGGGCGGCGAGACGGCGTACGAGGCGCCCCGGACCGCGGTCGAGGAGCTGCTGTGCGGGATCTGGGAGGAGGTGCTGGGGGCGGAGCGGGTGGGGAGGCGGGACGGCTTCTTCGACCTGGGGGGCCACTCGCTGCTGGCGATGCGGGTCGTGTCCCTCGCGCGGCAGGCGCTCGGGGTGGAGCTGCCGGTGCGGGCGCTCTTCGAGGCGCCCACGCCGGCCGGGCTGGCCGGGCGCGTCGACGAGCTCCGGGAGGAGGGCGCCGCGGCCGCGCCCGCGATCGGGCGGGTGCCGCGCGACGGCCGGCCTCTCCCGGCGTCGTTCGCGCAGGGGCGGCTGTGGGTGGTGGACCGGCTGGAGCCGGGGAGCCCCGCCTACAACATGCCCGCCGCGCTGCGGCTGCGCGGCCCGCTGGACGCGCGGGCGCTGCGACGGAGCCTGGACGCGCTGGTGGAGCGTCACGAGACGCTGCGCACCACGCTGCGGGAGGAGGGCGGCGAGCCCGTGCAGGTGGTCCACGCCGCCGCCTCCGTGCCGCTGCCGGTCGTGGAGGTCGCGGACGAGGCGGAGGCGGCGCGCCTTGCCGCGGAGGAGGCGCTGCGGCCCTTCGACCTGGCGGCCGGCCCGCTGCTGCGCTGCACGCTGCTGCGTCTGGGCGCGGAGGACCACGTGGCGCTCTTCACGCTGCACCACGTGGTCGGGGACGGGTGGAGCATGGACGTGCTCGTCCGCGAGGTCTCCGCCCTGTACGGCGCGCTCGCCCGGGGCGGGGAGCCGCATCTCCCCGAGCTGCCGGTGCAGTACGCGGACTTCGCGGTGTGGCAGCGCGCCCGGCTGGGCGGCGGCGCGCTCGACGAGCAGGTGGGGTGGTGGAGGGAGCGGCTGGCGGGCGCACCGCCCGTCCTGGAGGTCGCCGCCGACCGGCCCCGCGGGGCGGGGCAGGGGGCCGCCGCCGGGGAGCACGCCTTCGCGCTCCCGCCGGGGCTCGCGCGGGAGCTGCGGGCGCTCGCGCGCCGCGAGGGCGCCACGCTCTTCATGGCGGCGCTCGCCGGGTGGCAGGCGCTGCTCGGCCGCTGGTCGGGGCAGGACGACGTGGTCGTCGGCGCGCCGGTGGCGGGGCGCACGCGCAGCGAGCTGGAGGGGCTGATCGGCTTCTTCGTCAACATGCTCGCCCTGCGCGCCGACCTGTCGGGCGACCCCACGGGGCGGGAGCTGCTGGGCCGGGTGCGCGAGGGCGCGCTGGGGACCTACGCGCACCAGGAGGTGCCGTTCGAGAGGCTGGTGGAGGCGCTGGCCGCCGGGCGCAGCCTGGCGCACACGCCGCTCTTCCAGGCGGCGTTCGCCCTGGAGCGGTCCCGCGGGCGGGACGGGTTGCCGTCGCTGGGGGCCGTGCGGGCGGAGCCCTTCGGGACCGGGGCGGCGACGGCCCGCTTCGACCTGGACCTGACCCTGACGGAGGAGGAGGACGGCGCCCTCGGCGGCGTGCTGGCGTACCGGGCGGCGCTCTGGGAGCCGGGGACGATCGCCCGCATGGCCGCGGGGCTGGAGGCGATGCTGGCGGCGATGGCGGCCGACCCGGAGCGGCGCCTGTCGCAGCTGCCGCTGCTGGGCGAGGGCGAGCGCGCGCGGCTGCTGCACGCGTGGCAGGGCGCGCCCGCCGCGTACCCGGCGGAGCCGGTGCACCGGCTGGTCGCCGCGCAGTCCGCCCGCACCCCGGACGCGCCGGCCGTGGTCCACGGCGGCCGATCGCTCACCTACGCCGGGCTGCAGCGCGAGGCCGCCCGCGTGGCGGGCGCCCTGCGCGCCCGCGGCGTCGGGCCCGGGTCGCGGGTGGCGGTCTGCCTGGAGCGCTCCGCCGAGCTGGCGGTCGCCCTCCTGGGGGTCCTCCGCGCCGGGGCGGCCTTCGTCCCCCTGGACCCCGCCTACCCGCGCGAGCGCCTCGCCCGCCTCCTGGCCGGCAGCGGCGCCCGGGTGGTGCTCACCGCCGCCGGGCCGGCCCACGCGCTCCCGGCCGGCGGCCCGGAGCGGATCTCCCTGGACGTAGACTTCGCCCCCGGGGCCGGCGGCGGGGCGGACGCCGGCGCGGACCTCGACCCGGACCACCTGGCGTACGTCGTCTACACCTCCGGCTCCACCGGCGCGCCCAAGGGCGTGATGCTCTCGCACCGCTCACTGGTCTGCTACGCGGACGCCATGCGCGGGCACCTGGGGCTGACGCCCGCCGACCGCGTCCTGCAGTTCGCCTCGCCGGCCTTCGACGTGATGGTGGAGGAGGTCTTCCCGGCGCTGCTGGCCGGCGCCTGCGTGGTCTTCCCGGAGGGCGACCCGCTCGGCTCGGCGGGGGAGCTGAGCCGCGTGCTGCGGCAGGAGCGGATCAGCGTGGTGGAGCTGCCGACGGCGTTCTGGCACGAGTGGGTGCGGAGCCTCGCCGAGGAGGGGACGCCGCTGCCGGAGCATCTCCGGCTGGTGCTGATGGGGGGCGAGCGCGTGCTGCCGGAGCGCGTGGCCGACTGGGCCCGCCTGGGGGTGCCCCTCGTGCACGTCTTCGGCCTGACGGAAACGGCGGTGACCTCCACGACGCTGCGCCTGGAGGCGGGCGACGACGGCTCCCGGTGGGCGAGCCTGCCGGTGGGGCGGGCGCTCCCCAACGTGCGGCTGTACGTTCTGGACGCCGAGCGGCAGCCGGTGCCGCCGGGCGTGGTCGGCGAGCTGTACGTGGGGGGCGATGGGGTGGCGCGGGGCTACCTGGGGCGGCCCGGGCTGACCGCCGCGCGCTTCGTGCCGGACCCGTACGGGGAGCCGGGCGCGCGGCTCTACCGGACGGGGGACCGGGTGCGCCTGCTCTCCGACGGTAACCTGGAGTTCGTGGGGCGGATCGACCACCAGGCAAAGGTGCGCGGCTTCCGCGTGGAGCCGGCGGAGATCGAGGCCGCGCTGGCGGAGCACCCGGCGGTGCGGGCGGCGGCGGTCGTGGTGCGCGAGGACGCGCCGGGGGAGAAGCGGCTGGTGGGCTACGTGGTGACGGCGCCGCGGGGCCGGGACGGCGGGCCGCCCGCCTCGCTGGAGGAGCTGCGCGGGCACCTCCGCGAGCGGCTGCCGGAGCACATGGTTCCCGCGGTGCTGGTGCCGCTGGAGCGGCTTCCCCTGACACCGAACGGCAAGACGGACCGGAGCGCGCTCCCCGACCCGGAGCCGTGGAGCCGGGGCGCGGAGCACGTGGCTCCGCGCACGGCGACGGAGGAGCTGCTGTGCGGGATCTGGGCCGGGGTGCTGGGGACGGAGCGGGTGGGGGTGCGGGAGGGCTTCTTCGCGCTGGGCGGCCACTCGCTGCTCGCGATGCGGGTGGTGTCGCGCGTGCGGCAGGCGCTGAGGGTGGAGCTGCCGCTGCGCGCCCTGTTCGAGGCGCCCACCGTGGAGTCGCTTGCCGGGCGCGTGGACGACCTCCTGCGCGCCGGGTCCGGCGCCGCGCCCCCGATCGTGCCGGTGCCGCGGGACGGGCCGGTCCGCGCGTCGTTCGCGCAGCAGCGGCTCTGGCTCGTCGACCGGATGGAGCCGGGGAGCCCCGTCTACAACGTGCCGGTCGCGCTGCGGCTGCGCGGGGCGCTGGACCCGCGGGCGCTGCGGCGGAGCCTGGACGCGCTGGTGGCCCGCCACGAGACGCTGCGCACCACGCTGGAGGAGCGCGGCGGCGAGCCGGTGCAGGTGATCCACGCCGCCGCCCCCGTGCCGCTGCCGGTCGTGGAGGTCGCGGACGAGGCGGAGGCGGCGCGCCTTGCCGCGGCGGAGGCGCTGCGCCCCTTCGACCTGGCGGCCGGCCCGCTGCTGCGCTGCACGCTGCTGCGCCTGGGCGCGGAGGGCCACGTGGCGCTCTTCACCCTGCACCACGTGGTCAGCGACGGGTGGAGCATGGACGTGCTCGTGCGCGAGGTCTCCGCCCTCTACGGCGCGTTCGCCCGCGGCGGGGAGCCGGCGCTGCCGGAGCTGCCGGTGCAGTACGCCGACTTCGCCGTGTGGCAGCGCGCCCTGCTTTCCGGCGAGAGGCTGGAGGCGCAGGTGGAGTGGTGGAGGGAGCGCCTTGCCGGCGCCCCGCCGCTTCTGGAGGTCCCCACGGACCGGCCGCGCGCGGCGGGGCAGGGCGGGCCCGCCGGCAGGGTGCCGCTGGCGCTCTCCCCGGAGCTCGCGCGGGGCCTGCGGGAGGTGGGGCGGCGCGAGGGAGCCACGCTGTTCATGACCGTGCTCGCCGCGTGGCAGGCGCTGCTGGGGCGCTGGGCCGGGCAGGAGGACGTGGTGGTGGGCACCCCGGTGGCGGGGCGGACGCGGGCCGAGCTGGAGGGGCTGATCGGTTTCTTCGTCAACATGCTCGCCCTGCGCGCCGACCTGTCCGGCGACCCGGGGTGGGCCGGGCTGCTGGCGCGGGTCCGCGAGGCCGCGCTGGGGGCGTACGCCCACCAGGAGCTCCCCTTCGAGCGGCTGGTGGAGGAGATCGCGACGGAGCGCAGCCTGTCGCACGCGCCGCTCTTCCAGGCGGGGTTCTCGCTGGAGCGGGCGCTCCCGGGCGACCGGCGGCTGTCGCTGGGCCCGGTGGAGGCGGAGCCGTTCGGCGGGGGCGGGGGGATCGCCAGGTCCGACCTCAACCTGCTGCTGGTGGACGACGGGGAGTCGCTCGGCGGGGAGCTGGAATACCGGGCCGCGCTGTGGGACGCCGGGAGCGCCGCGCGCATGGCCGGGCACCTGGAGCTCCTCCTGGAAGCGATGGCGGCGGACCCGGCCGGCCGCGTCGCCGGGGTGCCGCTGCTGCGCGGCGCCGAGCGGGCGCAGCTGCTGGAGGCGTGGCAGGGCCCGCGGACGGAGCTCGCGCGGGTGCCCGTGCACCGGCTCGTGGCCGAGCAGGCGGCCCGCGCTCCCGGGGCGGCGGCGGTGGACGACGGCCACGGCGTCCTCGACTACGCCGGGCTGGACCGGGAGGCGGACCGCGTCGCCCGGGCGCTGCGCTCGCGCGGCGTCGGCCCCGAGTCGCGCGTCGCGGTCTGCCTGGAGCGCTCCGCCGGGCTGGTCGTCGCCCTGCTGGGAGTGCTGCGCGCCGGGGGCGCGTACGTCCCGCTCGACCCCGGCTGGCCGCGCGAGCGCCTGGCCTGGCTGCTGGCCGACAGCGGCGCCCGGGTGGTCCTCACCCGCGGCGGGCTCGCCGGCCTCCTCCCCGCGGACGGCCCCCCTCGCGTCCTCCTCGACGCCCTCGACGACCCCGGCCGCGACGGGGCGCCCGTGGACGGGGCGGAGGTCGACCCGGACCAGCTGGCCTACGTCGTCTACACCTCCGGCTCCACCGGCACGCCCAAGGGGGTGATGGTCTCCCACGCGTCGCTGGCGCACATGGCGGCCTGGCACGCGGACGCCTTCGGCGTCGATGCCGCGGACCGCGCCTCCCTGGCGGCGTCGCCGGCCTTCGACGCGTCGGCGATGGAGATCTGGCCCTTCCTGGCGCGGGGAGCCTCGCTCCACCCCGTTCCCGACGAGGCCCGCCTCCAGCCGGAGTCGCTGCGCGACTTCCTGCTGCGGCGGGGGATCACCGTCGCCACCCTGTCCACGCCGCTGGCCGAGGGGCTGATGGGGGTGGAGTGGCCGCCGGAGGCGCCGCTGCGGGCGCTCCTCTGCGGCGGCGACGTGCTCCGGGTGCGTCCCCGGCCCGCGCTCCCCTTCGCGCTGGTGAACTGCTACGGCCCCACCGAGGGGACGGTGAACACCGCCGTGGGACGGGTGTCCCCGGCGGGCGACTCCCTGCCGTCGCTGGGCCGGCCCATCGCCCGGGTGCGGGCGTACGTGCTGGACGGGGACATGGAGCCGGTCCCGGTGGGGGTGTCGGGCGAGCTCCACGTCGGCGGGGCCGGGGTGGCGCGCGGCTACGCGGGGCGCCCGGAGCTGACGGCCGAGAGGTTCGTCCCCGACCCGTTCGGGGGGGAGCCGGGCGCGCGGCTGTACCGCTCGGGCGACCGCGTGCGCTGGCTCGCCGGGGGGGAGCTGGCGTTCCTGGGGCGCGCCGACGGCCAGGTCAAGGTGCGCGGCTTCCGCGTCGAGCTGGGCGAGGTGGAGGCCGCGCTGCTGGCGCACCCCTCGGTCGGCGCCGCGGCGGCGGCCGTCCGGGAGGCCGGGGCGGGGGAGAAGCGGCTGGTGGGCTACGTGGTCGCCGGGGAGGCGGAGGTCGCCGGCCCGGCCGTGCGCGCCTGGCTCCGCGAGCGCCTCCCCGAGCACGCGGTTCCCTCCGCGGTGGTGGTGCTGGAGGCGCTTCCCCTGACCTCGAACGGCAAGCTGGACCGGCGCGCCCTCCCGGCCCCACGGTGGGAGGGCGGGGAGGAGCACGTCGCCCCGCGCACTCCCGCGGAGGAGGTGCTGGCCGGGATCTGGTCCGGGGTGCTGGGACGCGAGCGGGTGGGCGCGGAGGAGGACTTCTTCGAGGCGGGCGGGCACTCGCTCCTCGCCGCGCAGGTGGTGGCGCGGGTGCGGGAAGCCTTCCGCGTGGAATTGCCGCTGCGGGCCGTCTTCGAGGCGCCCACGCTGGCCGGGCTCGCCGGGCGCATCGAGGCGCTCGGCCGGGAGGGGAGCGTGGACGCCGCGCCCATCGGGCGGGTGCCGCGCGACGGCCGGCCGCTCCCGGCGTCCTTCGCGCAGCGGCGGCTCTGGCTGGTCGACCGGATGGAGCCGGGGAGCCCCGCGTACAACATGCCCGTCGCGCTGCGGCTGCGCGGCCCGCTGGACGCGCGGGCGCTCGGGCGGAGCCTGGACGCGCTGGTGGAGCGCCACGAGACGCTGCGCACCACGCTGCGGGAGGAGGGCGGCGAGCCGGTGCAGGTGATCCACGCCGCCGTCCCCGTGCCGCTGCCGGTCGTGGAGGTCGCGGACGAGGCGGAGGCGGCGCGCCTTGCCGCGGAGGAGGCGGCGCGCCCCTTCGACCTGGCGGCCGGTCCGCTGCTGCGCTGCACGCTCCTGCGCCTGGGCGCGGAGGACCACGTGGCGCTCCTCACCCTGCACCACGTGGCCAGCGACGGGTGGAGCATGGGCGTGCTGCTGCGGGAGCTCTCCGCGCTCTACGGCGCGCCCGGCCGGGGCAGGGAGCCGGCGCTCTCCCCGCTGCCGGTGCAGTACGCCGACTTCGCGGCCTGGCAGCGGGCCCGGCTCTCTGGCGAGGGGCTGGAGGCGCAGGTCGGCTGGTGGAGGGAGCGGCTGGCCGGCGCCCCGCCGCTGCTGGAGGTCCCCACGGACCGCCGCCGTACGGCGGGGATGCCGGCGGGGGGCGGCGTCCACCGCTTCACCCTGCCGTCCGCGGTGTCGGACGGGCTGCGGGCGCTCTCGCGCCGCGAGGGAGCCACGCTGTTCATGAGCGTGCTCGCGGGGTGGCAGGCGCTGCTGGGGCGCTGGGCCGGGCAGGACGACGTGGTGGTGGGCACCCCGGTGGCGGGGCGGGCGCGGACCGAGCTGGAGGGGCTGATCGGCTTCTTCGTCAACATGCTCGCCCTGCGCGCCGACCTGTCGGGCGACCCCACGTGGCGGGAGGTGCTGGCGCGGGTCCGCGAGGCTGCGCTGGAGGCGTACGCGCACCAGGAGGTGCCCTTCGAGAAGCTGGTGGAGGAGCTGGCGCCGGAGCGCAGCACGGTTCACGCGCCGCTCTTCCAGGCCAGCTTCGCCCTGGAGCGGACGCTCTCCGCCCGCGGGGCGCTGTCGCTGGGCGGCGTGGAGCTGGAAGCGTTCGAGGCCGGCGCGGCCGTCGCCAAGTTCGACCTGGAGCTGACGGTCCACGACGACGGCGGAGCGCTCCGCGCCGAGATCGGCTACCGCAGGGCGCTCTGGGAGCCCGCGACGATCGCCGGGATCGCCCGCCACCTGGAGGTGCTGCTGGAGGCGATGGCGGCCGATGCCGGAGCGCACGTCTCGGAGGCGCCGCTGCTGCGCGGGGCGGAGCGCGCGCGAGTGCTGGAAGCCTGGAACCGCACCGCGGCCGACCTCCCGCCCGGGTGCGTCCACGAGCTGTTCGCGGAGGGGGCGCGGCGCACCCCGGATGCCGTCGCGCTGGCCTTCGCGGACGAGGCGCTGACCTACGGCGAGCTGGAGCGCGGGGCGAACCGGCTCGCCCACCTGCTCCGGGAGCGCGGCGTCGGGCCCGAGACGCGGGTGGGGGTGTGCATGGAGCGCGGCATCCCCGTGATCCTGGCGCTGCTGGGGGTGCTCAAGGCCGGCGGCGCCTACGTGCCGCTGGAGCCCGGCAACCCCCCGGAGCGCCTGCGCGAGGTGTTCGCCGCCGCGGGCGCCGCCCTGGTGCTGACGGACGCCGCGGCCGCCGCGCGGCTCCCCGCCGGCCCGCAGCCGCTCCGGCTGGACGATCCCGCGACCGCGCGCGTGCTCGCCGCGATGCCCGACTCCCCGCCGCCCGTCCCCGCCGACGCGCGGCAGCTGGCCTACGTCGTCTACACCTCGGGGTCGACCGGCCGCCCCAAGGGAGTGGCGGTCTCCCACGGGGCGGTGGTCCGGCTGGTGCGCGGCACGGACTACCTCCCCTTCGGCCCGGCGGAGCGGATCGCGCAGCTCTCCACCCTGGCCTTCGACGCGGCGACCTTCGAGGTGTGGGGCGCGCTGCTGAACGGCGGCGCCCTGGTGATCCTGGAGCGCGACGCCACGCTCTCGCCCTCCGCCTTCGCGGCCGAGCTGCGGGAGCGGCGGGTCACGGCCGTGTTCGTGACCACCGCGCTGTTCAACCGCGTGGCCCACGACGAGCCGGGCGCGTTCGGGTCCGCGCGGCACGTGCTCTTCGGCGGCGAGGCGGTGGACCCGCGGAGCGTGCGCAGGGTGCTGGAGGCGGGCGGGCCCGGGCGGCTGCTGCACGTGTACGGGCCCACGGAGACGACCACCTTCGCGAGCTGGCACCCGGTGAGCCGGGTGGAGCCCGGGGCCGCCACCGTGCCCATCGGCGGCCCGCTGGCGAACACCACGCTGTACGTGCTGGACGCGCGGGGGGAGCCGGTGCCGCCCGGGCTGCCGGGGGAGCTGTTCATCGGCGGCGCGGGCGTCGCGCGCGGCTACCTCGGTGAACCGGCGATGACTGCCGGGAGGTTCGTGCCGGACCCGTTCGGCGCGGCCGGGGGGCGGCTGTACCGCACAGGAGACCGGGTGCGGTGGCTGCCCGCCGGCGCGCTGGAGTACCTGGGCCGCCTGGACGCGCAGGTCAAGGTGCGGGGCTTCCGCATCGAGCCGGGCGAGGTGGAGGCCGCGCTGCTGGGGCACGGGCGCGTCCGCGAGGCCGTGGTCGCCGTGCGCGAGGACGAGCCGGGCGAGAAGCGCCTGGTGGCCTACGTGGTCGCGGCGGACGGCGCGGAGGTGGCCGCGCCGGAGCTGCGGGAGCACCTGCGGGGGCGGCTGCCGGAGCACATGGTGCCGTCGGCGTACGTGGTGCTGGAGCGGCTTCCCCTCACCCCGAACGGCAAGCTCGACCGACGCGCGCTGCCGGCGCCGGACCTCGCCGCGGCGGCGGAGCGCCGCGTGGCCCCCCGCACGCCCGTCGAGGAGGTGCTGGCGGGGATCTGGGCGGAGACGCTGCGCCTGGAGGCGGTGGGGGCGGAGGACGACTTCTTCGCGCTGGGGGGGCACTCGCTCCTCGCGGCGCAGGTGGTGTCGCGCGTCCGGGCCGCGCTCGGGGTGGAGCTGCCGCTGCGCACCGTCTTCGAGGCGCCCACCGTCGCCGCGCTCGCCCGCTGCGTCGAGGCGCTCAGGGGCGGCGATGCCGACGCCGGTGCCGACGTCGCCCTGGAGCGGGTCCCGCGCGACCCGCTGCGCCCGCCCCCCGCGTCGTTCGCGCAGCGGCGCCTCTGGTTCATCCAGCAGATGGAGCCGGAGAGCGCGGCCTACAACATCCCCTCCGCCCTCCGGCTCCGCGGCCGGCTCGACCCCCGCGCCATGGCCGGGGCCCTCGCCGACCTGGCCGCCCGGCACGAGACGCTGCGCACCGTCTTCGCCGTGGTGGACGGGGAGCCGGTGCAGGTGGTGCGGCCGGCCGGGCCGCGCCGCCTCCCCATGCTCGACCTGCGCGCGCTCCCGCCGCGGGCGCGCGCCGCCGAGGTCCGGCGCCTGGCGCGCGCCGAGGCGAATCGTCCCTTCGACCTGGCGCGCGGGCCGCTGCTGCGCGCCCGGCTCCTCCGCGCGGACCGGGAGGAGTGGGTGCTCCTGCTGACGCTTCACCACGTGGCGAGCGACGGCTGGAGCACCGGGATCCTGCTGCGCGAGACCGCCGCGCTGTACGAGGCGCGCCTGGGCGGGACCGACGCCGCCCTGCCGCCGCTGCCGGTGCAGTACGCCGACTTCGCCGTCTGGCAGCGCCGCCGGCTGGTCGGCGAGGTGCTGGACCGGCAGCTCGCCTTCTGGCGCGCGGAGCTGGCGGGCGCCCCCCCGGTGCTGGACCTCCCCACGGACCGCCCCCGCCCCGCGGTGCAGGGGAGCCGCGAGGGGGTCCTGGCGCTCGCGCTCCCCGCCGCCACGTCGCGCGCGCTCCGGGCGCTCGCCCGGCGCGAGGGGGCGACGCTCTTCATGACGCTGCTGGGCGCGTGGCAGCTCCTGCTGGCGCGCTACGCCGGGGAGGACGACGTGAGCGTGGGGTCCCCGGTCGCGGGGCGGACGCGGCTGGAGACGGAGGGGCTGATCGGCTTCTTCGTCAACATGCTGGTGCTGCGCACCGGGCTGCGGACGGATCGGTCGTTCGCGGAGCTGCTGCGGGGGGTGCGGGAGACCACGCTGGGGGCGTACGCCCACCAGGACATCCCCTTCGAGAAGCTGGTGGAGGAGCTGGCCCCGCAGCGCAGCCTGACGCACACGCCGCTCTTCCAGGCGACGTTCTCCCTGCGCAGCCGCGAGCGGGCCGCGCCCTGGAGCGGGTCGCTGCGCATGGAGGCGATGGGGGAGGAGGGGGGCGCCGCCAAGTACGACCTGGCCCTGGACCTGGAGGAGGGCGGGGACGGGGTGGCCGGGACGATCGCGTACCGCGAGGAGCTGTTCGACGCCGCCACCGCGGAGCGGATGGCGGAGCACTTCGCCGCGCTCGCGGCCGCCGTCGCCGCCGACCCGGAGCGCCCCCTCGCGGCGGTCCCCATGCTCGGCGAGGCCGAGCGCCGCCGGCTGGTGGAGGAGTGGAACGCCACGGAGCGCCCCTTCCCGGCGGAGCTGTGCATCCACCAGGCGTTCGAGGCGCAGGCCGCGCGCACGCCGGACGCCGTCGCCCTGGTCTTCCGCGGCGAGGAGGTGACCTACGCCGAGCTGGACCGCCGCGCCGGGCGCCTCGCCCGCGCCCTCCGCCGGCGCGGGGTGGCCGCCGAGACGCGGGTGGGAGTGTGCGTGGAGCGCTCCGCCGGGATGGTGGCGGCGCTGCTGGGCGTGCTCAAGGCCGGCGGGGCGTACGTCCCGCTCGACCCGTCCTACCCGCGCGAGCGCCTGGCGTACGTGGTCCGCGACTCCGGCCTGGCGGTGGCCGTCGCCGGGGAGCGCGGGCGCGCCCTGCTCCCGGAGGGGGTCGAGGTGGTCGGCGTCGACGGGGGGGGCGGGGAGTGCGAAAGTGCGGGAGTGCGGGAGTGCGAAAGTGGCGCTTCGCGCCCGCCGTCGCCGGAGAACCTGGCGTACGTGATCTACACGTCCGGGTCCACCGGCCGCCCCAAGGGGGTGGGCGTCACCCACAGGAACGTGCTCGGCTTCTTCGCGGCGATGGACGAGCGGGTGGGCGGCGAGGTGGGGACGTGGATGGCGGTGACCAGCATCTCGTTCGACATCTCGGTGCTGGAGCTGCTCTGGACGCTGGCGCGCGGCTTCCGCGTGGTGGTGCACCCCGACGGGGCCGCGGCCTCGGCGCGGGCGCGGCGCTCCACGCGGCCGGTGGAGTTCTCGCTCTTCTACTTCGCCAGCGCGGCCGGCGCGGACGACGGCTACCGGCTCCTGATGGAGGGGGCGCGGTTCGCGGACCGCAACGGCTTCGCGGCGGTGTGGACGCCGGAGCGGCACTTCCACGACTTCGGCGGGCTGTATCCCAACCCGTCGGTGACCGGGGCCGCCGTGGCCGCGGTGACGGAGCGCGTGGGGATCCGCGCGGGGAGCGTGGTGCTCCCGCTGCACCCGCCGGTGCGGGTGGCGGAGGAGTGGGCGGTGGTGGACGTGCTGTCGCGGGGGCGGGTGGGGATCTCCTTCGCCTCGGGGTGGCACGCGGACGACTTCGTGCTCGCCCCGGCCAGCTACGCGGACCGCAGGGAGGTGATGCTCCGCGGCATCGAGGAGGTGCGGAGCCTGTGGCGCGGCGAGGCGGTGAAGATGGTGGGGGGCACGGGCGACGAGGTGGAGGTGCGCACGCTGCCGAGGCCGGTGCAGGCCGAGCTGCCGGTGTGGATCACCTCCTCCGGGAGCCCGGAGACGTTCGAGACCGCGGGGGAGCGCGGCTACAACGTCCTCACCCACCTCCTGGGGCAGTCGGTGGACGAGCTCGCCGGCAAGGTCGCACTGTACCGCGACGCGCTGCGCCGCCACGGACACGACCCGGAGGCGGGGCGCGTGGCGCTGATGCTCCACACCTTCGTGGGGGAGAGCGAGGAGGCGGTGCGCCGGGCGGTGCGGGAGCCGTTCAAGCGCTACCTGGCCAGCTCCGTGGGGCTGATCCGCGGGCTGGCGCGCTCCATGGGGATCGCGGAGATGGACGCGCTCGCGCCGGAGGACATGGACGCGCTCCTGGAGCACGCCTTCGAGCGCTACTTCGGCTCGGCGGGGCTGATGGGGACGCCGGAGCAGTGCCTGGCGACCGTCGAGCGGCTCCGGGAGGCCGGGGTGGACGAGCTGGCCTGCCTGGTGGACTTCGGGGTGGAGACGGAGGCCGCGCTCGCCGCGCTGGAGAGGCTGGACGAGGTGCGCCGCCGCGCCGCGGAGCCCGCCCCGGAGAGCGGGGACGACGCCACGCTGGCGGCGGAGCTCCTGCGGCACGGCGCCACGCACCTGCAGTGCACCCCGTCCGCGCTTCGGGCGCTGCTCCCCGACGCGGACGCGCCGCGCGCGCTCGGCGGGCTGCGCACGCTGCTGCTGGGAGGGGAGGCGCTCCCGGCGCCGCTGGCGGCGGAGGCGCTGGCGACGGGCCTCGGCGAGCTGCACAACATGTACGGGCCCACGGAGACCACCGTCTGGTCCGCCACGCACCGGGTCGCGTCCGCGGAGGGCGGGATCGCGGTGGGGACGCCGGTCGCCAACACCCGCATCCACCTGGTGGACCGGGCGATGGAGCCGGTGCCGGTGGGCGTCCGCGGCGAGCTGCTCATCGGCGGGGAGGGGGTGGCGCGGGGGTACCTGGGGCGGCCGGCATTGACCGCCGAGCGCTTCGTCCCCGACCCGTTCGCGCACCCGGACGCGGCCGGGGCGCGCCTGTACCGCACCGGCGACCTGGCGCGGCGCCGCGCCGACGGGCTCCTGGAGGTGGTGGGTCGCGCGGACCAGCAGGTCAAGGTGCGCGGGCACCGCGTGGAGCCGGGCGAGGTGGAGGCCGCGCTGGAGGCCCACCCCGCCGTGGCCGAGGCCGCGGTCGCGGCGCCCGAGGACGCGCCGGGGGAGCGCAGGCTGGTCGCCTACCTGGCCGCCGCGCCGGCGATGGCCGTGCCCTCCCCGGCGGAGCTGCGCGCCTGGCTGCGCGAGCGGCTCCCGGAGTACATGGTGCCCTCGGCGTTCGTCGCGCTGGAGCGGCTCCCGCGCACACCCAACGGCAAGCTGGACCGGCGCGCGCTCCCCGCGCCCGACGCCGCGCGCCGCGGCGGGGAGCGGGCGCCCGCCGCGCCCCGCACCCCGGTGGAGGCGGCGCTGGCGGCGGCCTGGGCGCAGGTGCTGCGGGTGGAGCGGGTGGGCGTGCACGACAACTTCTTCGAGTCGGGGGGCGACTCCATCCTCGCCATCCAGGTGGTGGCCCGCGCCGCCCGGGCCGGGGTGCGCGTCACCCCGCGCCAGCTCTTCCAGCACCAGACCGTGGCGGAGCTTGCCGCGGTCGCCGGGACCGCCGCCGCCGTCGCCGCCGAGCAGGGACCGGTGGTCGGGGCGGTCCCGCTGACCCCCATCCAGACTTGGCTGCTGGAGCAGGCGCTCCCCGACCCCTACCACTACAACCAGGCGGTGCTGCTCGCGCCGCGGGAGGCGCTGGACGCGGCGCAGCTGGCGCGCGCCGTCGCCGCGCTGGCGGTCCACCACGACGCGCTCCGGCTGCGCTTCGCGCGCCGGGCGGAGGGGTGGAGCCAGGAGAGCGTCCCGCCGGGGGGGCCGGCGCCGTTCTCCGTCCTGGACCTCGCGGGCGTCCGCGCCGGGGCGCTCGCCGCCCGCGTGGAGGAGGCCGCCGCCGCGCTCCAGCGGGGGCTCGACCTGGAGCGCGGCCCCGTGTTCCGCGTAGGGCTGATGGAGTGCGGGGCGGGGGCATCGCAGCGCCTGATGATCGTGGTGCACCACCTGGCCGTGGACGGCGTCTCCTGGCGCGTGCTCCTGGAGGACCTGGAGAGCGCCTACCGGCAGCTCCGCGCGGGTGAGCCGGTCAACTTCCCCCCGAAGACCACCTCCTTCCGGGAGTGGGCGGAGCGGCTGGCCGGGTACGCGGGCACGGCGGCGCTCGCCGCCGAGATCCCGTACTGGACGGACCCGCGCCGGCTGGACGCGGCGCCCATCCCCATCGACCGCGGCGGCCCCAACCCGGAGTCGGGGACGGGCACGGTCGCCGTCCGCCTCACGGCGGAGGAGACGCGGGCGCTCCTGCACGACGCGCCGGCCGCCTTCCGCGCCCGGGCCGACGACTTCCTCCTTGCCGCCCTGGCCCGCGCGCTCGCGGCGTGGACCGGAGGCCGTCGCGTGCTGGTGAGCCTGGAGGGGCACGGGCGCGAGGAGCTGTTCGCCGACGTGGACCTGTCGCGCACCGTGGGGTGGCTCACCGCGCTGGTCCCGGTGCTCCTGGAGACCGACCCCGCCCACGAGCCCGTGGAGACGCTCAAGTCCGTCAAGGAGCAGCTGCGCGCCGTGCCGGAGCGCGGCGTCGGCCACGGCGTGCTGCGGTACCTGCACCCGGACGCCGCCGTGCGCGGGCGGCTCGCCGCCGCCCCCGCGCCCGAGGTCCTCTTCAACTACCTGGGGCAGCTCGACGGCACGGTGGGCGGGGACGCGCTCTTCGGCCCCGCGGCGGAGTCCCGCGGCCCCGACCGCGGACCCCGGGGGGCGCGCGGACACATGGTGGAGGTGACCGGGATGGTGTTCGGCGGCGAGCTCCACGTGGACTGGACGTACGGCCGGGAGGTCCACGACCGCGCCACTGTGGAGCGCGTGGCGGAGCGCTTCGCCGCCGAGCTGCGCTCCCTGGTCGCCCGCTGCCGCGAGCCGGGCGCGGGCGCGGTCACCCCGTCCGACTTCCCCCTCGCCGGGCTGACGCAGGAGGAGCTGGACGCCCGGCTGGGGAGCGGACGCGGCGTGGAGGACGTGTACCCGGTCACCCCCATGCAGGAGGGGCTGCTCTTCGAGAGCCTGTACGCGCCGGGGACGGGGATCTACGTGGGACAGCTGGTCGCCGAGCTGCGGGGGGAGCTGGACGCGGAGGCGCTGGAGCGGGCGTGGCGGAGCGCGGCCGCGCGGCACGAGGTGCTGCGCGCGGCCTTCCAGTGGGAGGGGCTGCGCCGGCCGCTGCAGGTGGTCCGGCGGGAGGCGCGGGTGCCGTTCCGGCGGGAAGACCTGCGGGGGGGCGCGGAGGACCCGGAGGCGCGGCTCGCGCGCTACCTGGAGGAGGACCGGCGCGAGGGGTTCGACCCGGGGACGGCGCCGCTGATGCGGGTGGCGCTGTTCCGCACCGGCGAGCGGGAGCACCGGATGGTGTGGACGCACCACCACCTGGTCCTGGACGGGTGGAGCCTGCCGGTGCTCCTGCGCGACGTGCTGCAGCTGTACGCCGCGCACCGGCGGGGCGAGCCGGCCGGACCGGGCGTGGCCCCGCCGTACCGCCGCTTCGTGGCCTGGCTCGCCGCGCGCGACCCGGCGCGCGCCGAGGCGTTCTGGCGGACCGCCCTCGCCGGGGTCACGGCCCCCACGCCGCTGCCGGGGGGCGGGCGGCCGGCCGCGGCCGGCGCCACGGGGCAGGCCGAGGTGAAGCGGGAGCTGGACGCCGCGCTGACGGCCGCGCTGGGGGAGCAGGCGCGCCGGGTGGGGGTGACGCTGGGCACGCTGGTGCAGGGCGCGTGGGCGCTGCTGCTGTCGCGCTGGGTCGGCGAGGAGGAGGTGGTGTTCGGGACCACGGTCGCGGGGCGGCCGGCGGAGCTGGAGGGGGTGGAGGAGATGGTGGGGCTGTTCATCAACACGCTTCCGGTGCGGGCGAGGGTCGACGGAGCTGCCACGCTGCGGGAGTGGCTGCGGCGGCTGCAGGCCGAGCAGGTGGAGGCGCGCGAGCACGAGCACGCGCCGCTGGCGGAGGTGCAGCGGTGGAGCGGGGTCGCCGCCGGCGAGCCGCTGTTCGAGACGCTGGTCGCCTTCGAGAACTACCCCGTGGGGACCGCCGCGGGCGGCGGCGGGGCGGAGGAGCTGCGCGTGACGGTGAGCCGGAGCATCCAGGAAAACGGCTTTCCGCTGGTGCTCGCCGCGATCCCCGGCGACCGGCTCGCCCTGGAGCTGCGCCACGACACCGGGCGGGTCGCGCCGGAGACGGCGCGGGAGCTGGCGCGGCACCTGGAGACGGTGCTCCGGGGGATGGCCGGGGACGCCGGGACCCGGCTCGCGCGGCTCTCGCTGCTGGACGACGGGGAGCGGGCCCGGGTGCTGGAGGCCGGGCGCGGGGGCGCGCGCCCGTTCGCGCGGGAGGCGCTGGTCCACGAGCTGGTGGCCGCGCGCGCCGCCGTGGCGCCCGACCTCCCCGCGGTCGCGTGCGGCGAGCGGGTGCTCACCTACCGCGAGCTGGACGCCGCGTCCGCGCGCCTCGCCGCGCGCCTGCGGGCGGCGGGAGCGGGGCCGGAGGTCCCGGTGGCCGTGTTCCTGGACCGCTCGGCGGAGCTGGGCGTGGCGCTGCTCGCCGTGCTCCGCGCCGGGGGCGCCTTCCTCCCGCTGGACGTCGCCTACCCCCGCGAGCGGCTGGAATTCCTGCTGGAGGACAGCGGCGCCCGCGTGGTGGTGACGCGCTCGGAGCTGGCCGGCAGGCTCCCCGCGGGCGCCGCCGGGGTCGTGTGCGTGGACGACCCCGCGCCGGACCCCGGGGACGACGCCGCCGGGGCGGCGCGGGTGGGCCCCGACGCGCTCGCCTACCTGATCTACACCTCCGGCTCCACCGGCCGCCCCAAGGCGGTGATGGTGCCGCACCGCTCGCTGGTCTGCTTCGTCGAGGGGATCCGCGAGCGGATCGGCTACACCCCCGCCGACCGGGTGCTGCAGTTCGCTTCGCCGGCGTTCGACGTGCTGATCGAGGAGGTCTTCCCCCCGTGGGCCAGCGGCGCGTGCGTCGTCTTCCCGGAGGGGGAGGCGCCGGGCTCGCCGCGGGAGCTGCAGCGCGTGCTGGAGGAGCAGCGGGTCACCATCGCCGAGCTACCCACGGCGTTCTGGCACGAGTGGGTGCGGGAGACCGTGGAGGACGGGGGCGCGCTCCCGGCGACGCTGCGGCTGGTGGCGATGGGGGGCGAGCGGGTGCTCCCCGAGCGGCTGGCGCAGTGGGCGACGCTGGGGAGGCCGCTGCTGCACGGCTACGGCCTCACCGAGACCACGGTCGCCACCACCACCGTGCTGCTGCCGGCGGGCGAGGACGGCTCCCGCTGGCCGGGCGTGCCCATCGGGGTCCCGCTGCCCAACGCGGAGGCGCACGTGCTGGACGCCGGGGGCGAGCCGGTGCCGGCGGGCGTCCCCGGCGAGCTGTACCTGGGCGGGGAGGTGCTGGCGCGCGGCTACCTGGGCCACCCGGCGCTGACCGCCGCGCGCTGGGTCCCGCACCCCTTCGCGAGCGAGCCCGGGGCGCGGCTGTGCCGCACGGGAGACCGGGTGCGCAGGCTGCCGGACGGCAACCTGGAGTTCCTGGGGCGCATCGACAGCCAGGTCAAGATCCGCGGCTTCCGCATCGAGCCCGGGGAGGTGGAGGCCGTCCTGGGCGCGCACCCGGCGGTGGGGGAGGCCGCGGTCGTGGTCCGGGAGGACGCCCGCGGGGAGCAGGCCCTGGTGGGCTACGTGTCGGCGGGTGCCGGGACGGAAGTCGCGGCGGAGGAGCTGCGCGCCTGGCTGCGGGAGCGCCTCCCGGAGCACATGGTCCCCGGCGCGATCGTGGCGCTGGAGCGTCTCCCGCTCACCCCCAACGGCAAGCTGGACCGGCGCGCGCTCCCCGCCCCCGCGTGGACCGGCGGTGCGGAGCCCCAGGCGCCCCGCACGGCCACCGAGGAGGTGCTCGCCGGGATCTGGGCCGAGACCCTGGGCCTGGAGGCGGTGGGCGTGGACGCCGGCTTCTTCGCGCTGGGCGGGCACTCGCTGCTCGCCATGCAGGCCGTGTCCCGCGTGCGGCGGGCGCTGGGGGTGGAGCTGCCGCTGCGGGCGCTGTTCGACGAGCCCACGGTGGCCGCGCTGGCGCGCCGGGTGGACGCGCTCCGGCTGGAGGGCGCCGCCGCGGCGCCCACCGTGGAGCGGCTTGCGGAGGAGGTGCGCCACGGCGGGGCGGGAGAGCTGCCGCTCCTCGTCCCCATCCGCGCCCGGGGGGAGCGCAGGCCGCTCTTCCTGGTGCACCCCGTGGGCGGGGGTGTCATGGCCTACGCCGCGCTCGCCGGGAGGCTGCACCCGGAGCAGCCGGTGTTCGCGCTGCGCTCCCGCGGGACGGAGCCGGGCGAGGAGCCCGGCGGCACGGTCGAGGAGATGGCGCGCGGCTACCTGGCGGCGGTCCGCGGGGCTCAGCCGGCCGGTCCCTACCGGCTGGGCGGGTGGTCCATGGGCGGCGTGATCGCCTGGGAGATGGCGCGGCAGCTGGAGGCCGCGGGCGAGGAGGTCGAGTCGCTGGTGCTCATCGACTCGCACGCTCCCCGACTGGCCGATCCGGGCCGGGGCGCGCCGCGCGACGGGCTGCTGCTGGTGCGGGAGTTCGCGCAGGACCTCGGGATCCCCGCCGGCCGGCTCCCCGCGCCGGACCCGGAGGCCCGCGCCGCCGGCGAGGCGGCGTACCTGGACCGCGTGCTCGGGAGCGCTTGCGCGGCGGGGCTGCTCCCCGGGGAATTGGACCCGGCGCGGATGCGGCAGCTGTACGGCGTGTTCCGCTTCAACCTCCGGGCGCTGCACGACTACCTCCCGGGGAGCTACGGCGGGCGGGTCACCCTTCTGCGCGCCGGCGGGCGCGGGCCGGCCGGGTGGCTCCTGGGGAGGAGGGCCGCCGGCTGGGAGCGCGTGGCGCGGGGGGAGCTGGAGGTGCGATCGGTCCCGGGCGCCCACCACACCGTGCTCCGCGAGCCCCGGGTGGAGACGCTGGCGCGCGAGGTGGAGCGGGCGCTCGGACGGGCGCGTACACGGTCCGGACAGTCTTGACCCACGATCCAGGTCGGCGAAGGACACCCGGCGAAGCCGCGCGTGGTGTCCTTCGGCGCCCCATTCCCAACCCGGCCACCGCCCCGATGCCAAACCCGCACGACGTTGCCACGCTCGTAGACCTCCTCCGCCTCCGGGCCGACGGGGACCCCGACCGGCGCGCCTACACCTTCCTGCTGAACGGCGAGGTGGAGGAAGGGCACGTCACGTACGGCGAGCTCGACCTGCGCGCCCGCGCCGTGGCCGCCCGGCTGCAGGTGCTGGGGGCCCGCGGGGAGCGCGCGCTCCTCCTCTACCCGCCGGGGCTGGAGTACGTCGCGGCGCTGTTCGGGTGCTTCTACGCCGGCGTCGTCGCGGTGCCCGCCTACCCGCCGCGCCGCAACAAGCCCGATCCGCGCCTGTGTAGCATCGTGGCGGACTGCGCGCCCGCGCTCGCGCTCACCACGCGCGAGCTGCTGGGCGAGGCGGAGCGGCTGTGCTCCCACACCCCGGAGCTGGCCGGGCTGCGCTGGATCGCCACGGAGGACGTCGCCGCGGACGAGGCCGACTCGTGGGCCGACCCGCGGGCATCCGGCGACACGCTGGCCTTCCTGCAGTACACGTCGGGCTCCACGGCCGCGCCAAAGGGCGTGATGGTCTCCCACGGCAACCTGCTGCACAACTCCGCGCTGATCGAGCAGCTCGCCGGCTACACGCCCGAGACGCGCTCGGTGATCTGGCTGCCGCCGTACCACGACATGGGGCTGATCGGCGGCATCCTCCAGCCGCTCTTCACCGGGTACTGGGCGGCGCTCTTCTCCCCCGTGGCCTTCGTCCAGCGGCCGGCGCGCTGGCTGGAGGCCGTCTCGCGCTATGGGGCCACCAGCAGCGGCGGGCCCAACTTCGCCTACGAGCTGTGCGTCCACGCGGTGCGCCCCGAGGAGCGCGCGGGGCTGGACCTGAGCCGCTGGGAGATCGCCTTCAACGGCGCGGAGCCGGTGCGGGCCGAGACGCTGCGCGCCTTCGCGGAGACGTTCGCGCCGTGCGGGTTCCGGGCGCGGGCGTTCTACCCGTGCTACGGGCTGGCCGAGGCGACGCTGATGGTGACCGGGAGCCGCCCGGCGGAGGAGCCGGCGGTGCGCGCCGTGGACGCGGAGGCGCTGGGCGGCGGCGAGGTGGTGGCGGACCCGGAGGGCGGCTACCGCCTGGTGGGGAGCGGGCGGAGCGCGCCGTCGCAGCGGGTGGTCGTGGTGGACCCCGCGACGCTGCGCGAGTGCGGCGCCGACCGGGTGGGCGAGGTGTGGGTGCGGGGCCCCAGCGTGGCGCACGGGTACTGGGGGCGCGCGGAAGCCACCGCCGAGGCGTTCGCCGGCTTCGTGGCGGGGACCGGCGAGGGCCCCTTCCTGCGCACCGGCGACCTGGGCTTCCTTGCCGAGGACGGCGAGCTGTTCGTCACCGGGCGCCTCAAGGACCTGGTCGTCGTCCGCGGGCGCAACCACTACCCGCAGGACATCGAGCAGACGGCGCTGCGCAGCCACCCGGGGCTGCGCGCGGGGAGCGGCGCGGCCTTCGGCGTGGACCGGGACGGCGAGGAGCGCCTGGTGGTGGTGCAGGAGGTCTCGCGCCAGGCGGCGGCCGGGCTGGACGTGGAGGAGGTGGCGGCGGCGATCCGCCGGGCGGTGGCGGCCGAGCACGGGGTGCAGGTGCACGCGGTGGCCGTGGTGAAGCCCGGGGGCGTTCCCAGGACCACCAGCGGCAAGGTCCAGCGCGGGGCGTGCCGGGCCAGGTACCTGGCCGGGGAGCTCCCCCTGGTGGGGGTGAGCGTGCGCGAGGACGCGGGGGGCGCGGCGCCGCGCGCGGACGCGTCGGGACTCACCCGCGAAGCCCTGGAAGCGGTCGCCGCGGAGGAGCGGCAGGCGCTGATGGAGGATCTCCTGGCGGGGCACGCGGCGCGGGCGCTGGGGGTGGACCCGGCCCGGGTGGACCGGGAGCAGCCGCTGGCGGCGCTGGGGATGGACTCGCTGCGGGCGATGGAGCTGAAGGGGGCGCTGGAGGCGAGCCTGGGCGCCACGGTGCCGATCTCGTCGCTGCTGGACGACACCCCGCTCGACCGGCTCGCCGCGGAGCTGCTGGAGCAGGTGTTCCTGGCGGACGCGGCCGCGCCCGCGAGCGATGCGCCCGCCGACGGCGAAGCGCCGCTGTCGTTCGCGCAGGAGCGGCTCTGGTTCCTGGACCGGCTGCAGCCCGGGAGCTCGGCGTACAACCTGGCCGGGGCGCTCCGCCTGCGCGGCGCCGTGGACGCGGCCGCGCTGCGGCGCGCGCTGGACGCGCTGGTGCGCCGGCACGAACCGCTGCGCACCGTCTTCGTGGAAGTCGGCGGGCGGCCCGTGCAGCGGGTGCTCCCCGCCGCGGCGCTGCCGCTGCCGGAGGTGGACCTGTCGCGCCTGGCCCCGGGGGAGCGGGAGGGCGCGGCGCGTCGCGCGGCGGAGGCGGTCGCGCGGGCACCCTTCGACCTGGAGAAGGGGCCCCCGTTCCGCGCCCGGCTGCTGCGGCTGGCGGACGACGAGCGCCTGCTGGCGATGGCGATGCACCACGTCGTGGGCGACGGCCGGTCGGCCGGGGTGCTGACGCGCGACCTCGCCGCCCTGTACCGGGCGCAGCTCGCCGGGGACGATTCCCCTCTCCCGCCGCTCCCCGTGCGCTACGCCGAGTGGGCGCGGCGGCAGCGCGCCGGGCTCCGCGAGGAGGAGGTGCAGGCGCGGCTCGCCTGGTGGCGGGAGCGCCTGCGCGGCCTGGCGCCGCTGCCGCTCCCCACGGACCACGCGCGCCCGCCCGTGCAGGGCTTCCGCGGCGCCACCCACCGCTTTGCGGTTCCCGCGGAGGTGGCGGGGGGCGTGCGCGCGCTCGCGCGCGCCGGGGGGGCAACGCTCTTCATGGCGCTGCTCGCCGCCTGGGACCTGCTCCTGGCCCGCTACGCAGGGGAGGGCGACGTGGCGGTGGGGACCCCGGTCGCCAACCGCGACCGGCCGGAGGTCGCCGGGCTGGTGGGGCTGCTGGTGGACACCCTGGTGCTGCGGGTGGAGGTGGCGCCGGAGGAGGGCTTCCGCGCGCTGCTGGCGCGCGCCCGCGCGGCGGCGCTGGAGGCGCTCGCCCGGCAGGGCGTGCCCTTCGAGCGGCTGGTGGAAGCGGTGCAGCCGGAGCGCGACCCGGGCCGGAACCCGCTCTTCCAGGTGATGCTCGCGCCGCAGGATGCCCTGCCGGAGCCGGTGGAGGTGCCGGGTGCGACGCTGGCGCCCGAGCCGCTGGACGCGGGCGCGGCGATCCTGGACCTGACGCTCTACACGTGGGAGCGGAGCGGGGGCGGGATCTCCGCCGCGCTGGAGTACGCCACGGAGCTGTTCGAGCCGGGCACCGTCGAGCGGATGGCCGCGCACTGGGTGGGGATCCTGCGCGCCGTCGTCGCGGACCCCGGCCTCCCGGTGGGGGAGGTGCCCCTGCTGCTCCCCGCCGAGCGCGCGCGGCTGCTGGAGGAGTGGAACGCCACCGGCGCGGCCCCTCCGGAGGCCTGCCTGCACGAGCTGTTCGCCGCGCAGGCGGCGCGCACGCCCCACGCCGCGGCCGTCCGCTTCGAGGGCCGCGCCACCACCTACGCGGAGCTGGAGCGCGGCGCGAACCGCCTGGCGCACCACCTGCGCGCGCTGGGCGCCGGCCCCGAGACGCGCGTCGGACTGTGCCTGGAGCGCACGCCGGAGATGCTGGCGGCAATGCTGGCGATCCTCGAGGCCGGCGCCGCCTACGTCCCGCTCGATCCCGCCTACCCCGCCGAGCGCCTGGAATACATGCTGGCCGACGCCGGCGCCGCCCTGGTGGTGTCGCGATCGCACCTGGCCGACCGCCTCCCGGCCGGGGTCCCCGCCGTGCTGCTCGACGCCGACGCGGACTCCATCGCCGCGCGGCCCGACACGGCCCCGGCCGGCGGCGCGGAGCCGGGGAACCTGGCGTACGTGCTCTACACCTCCGGCTCCACCGGCCGCCCCAAGGGCGTGCAGGTGGAGCACCGCGGCGCCTCCCGCATCGTCCACTTCCTGCGCGACGCCGTCCGCCCGGAGGACCGCGCCGCCGTCCTGGGCTCCACCTCCATCTCCTTCGACGTTTCCGTCGGCGAGATCTTCGGCACCCTGTGCTGGGGCGGCACCCTCGTCCTGGTCGACAGCGCCCTCGACCTCCCCTCCGTGGCCGACGAAGGCGTAAGGCTGGTCGTGACCGTCCCCAGTGCGGCCGCGGAGCTGCTGCGCTCCGGCGGGATCCCGCCGAGCGTGCGCGCCTTCGACCTGGCCGGGGAGGCGCTCCCGGCCTCGCTGGCGCGCGGCCTGTTCGCGCTGCCGCACGTGGAGCGGGTGCTCAACCTGTACGGCCCCACCGAGGACACGGTCTACTCCACCTGGACCGAGGTGGAGCGCGGCGCCGAGCGGGTGACGATCGGCCGCCCGGTGCCGGGCACTCGCGCGTACGTGCTGGACCCGGCGGGGAGCCCGGTGCCCGCCGGCGTGCCCGGGGAGCTGTGCCTAGCCGGCGCGGGGACCGCGCGCGGCTACCACGGCCGGCCCGGCCTCACGGCGCAGAGGTTCGTCCCGGACCCGTTCCCGGCGCGGCCCGGCGCGCGCATGTACCGCACCGGCGACCGGGCGCGCTGGCTGGCCGGCGGGGAGCTGGAGTACCTGGGGCGCCTCGACGAGCAGGTCAAGGTGCGCGGCTTCCGCGTGGAGCCGGGCGAGGTCGAGAGCGCCCTGCTGGCGCACCCGGCGGTCGGACGGGCCGTGGTCGTCGCGCGCGACGGCCGCGCGGGGGGGAAGCGCCTGGTGGCGTACGTGGTCCCGGCCGGGGGGGCGCCGCCCTCCGCCGAGGAGCTGCGCGCCTGGCTGCGGCTTAGCCTCCCCGAGCACATGATCCCCTCAGCGGTCGTGGCGCTGGAGGCGCTCCCGCTCACCCCCGGCGGCAAGACGGACCGGCGCGCGCTCCCCGAGCCGGAGGCGGAGGGCGCGGCGTTCGTGGCCGCGCGCACGCCGGCCGAGGAGGTGCTGGGCGAGATCTGGGCGGACGTGCTGGGCCTGGAGAGGGTGGGGACCGAGGAGAGCTTCTTCCACCTGGGCGGCCACTCCCTGCTCGCCACGCAGGTGGTCTCGCGGGTGCGGCGGGCGTTCGGGGTGGAGCTCCCGCTGCGGGCGCTCTTCCAGGCGCCGACGGTGGGCGCGCTCGCCGCGCGCATCGAGGCGCTGCGCGGGGCCGGTGACGGGACCGCGCCGCCGGTGGAGCGGGTCCCGCGCGGGGCGTCGCTGCCGCTCTCCTTCGCGCAGCAGCGGCTGTGGGTGGTGGACCGGCTGGAGCCGGGGAGCGCCGCCTACAACATGCCCGGGGCGCTGCGCCTGCGCGGAGGGCTGAGCACGGCCGCGCTGCGCGCGGGCCTGGACGTGCTCGCCGCGCGGCACGAGACGCTGCGCACGACCTTCGCCGAGCACGGCGGCGTCCCCGTGCAGGTCGTCCACCCCCCCGCGCCGGTGGCGCTGCCGGTGCTGGACCTGCGGCGCCTGCTGGCCGCGGAGCGCGAGGCGGAGGCGCGGCGGCTTGCCCGGGAGGAGGCGCTGCGGCCCTTCGACCTGGCGCGGGGGCCGCTGCTGCGCGCCGCGCTGCTGCGCCTGGACGAGGAGGAGCACGTCCTCTGCTTCACCCTTCACCACGTCGTCGGCGACGGCTGGAGCCTGCGCGTGCTGGTGCGCGAGCTTTCCGCGCTGTACGCCGCCGGGGAGCGGGGCGAGGCGCCGCGCCTGCCGGAGCTGCCGGTGCAGTACGCCGACTACGCCGTCTGGCAGCGGCAGTGGCTGAGCGGGGAGGCTCTGGAGGCGCAGCTGGCCTTCTGGCGCGAGCGGCTCGCCGGCGCCCCGCCGCTGCTGGAGATCCCCACGGACCGGCCCCGGACCGCGGGCCAGGACGCGCGCGCGGGGAGCCACCGCTTCCGGCTGCCGGCCGGGACCGTGCGCGGGCTGCGGGCGCTGGCGCGGCGCGAGGGGGCGACGCCGTTCATGACGCTGCTCGCCGGCTGGCAGGCGCTCCTGGACCGCTGGGCCGGGCAGGGCGACGTGGTGGTGGGGAGCCCGGTGGCGGGGCGGACGCGCGCCGAGACGGAAGGGCTGGTCGGGTTCTTCGTCAACCTGCTCGCGCTGCGCGGCGACCTGGGGGGCGACCCCACCTGGGCGGAGCTGCTGGGGCGGACCCGCGAGGAGGCGCTGGGGGCGTACGCGCACCAGGAGCTCCCCTTTGAGCGCCTGGTGGAGGTGCTGGGGGTGGAGCGCAGCCTCCTCCACGCGCCGCTCTTCCAGGTGACGTTCGCGCTGGAGCCGGCGGGCGGGCACCACGCGGGGCTGTCGCTGGGGCGGGTGCGGGCGGAGCCGTTCGGGGGCGGGGCGGAGGCGGCCAAGTTCGACCTGGAGCTGACGGTGTCGGAGGAGGGGGAGGAACTCCGCGGCGAGCTCCTCTTCCGGCGGGCGCTCTTCGAGCCGCGTACCATCGAGCGGATGGCGGAGCACCTGGAGATCGTCCTGGAGGCCATGGCGGCCGCGCCCGGGGGCCGGCTCTCGGAGCTGTCGCTGCTGCGCGGGGCGGAGCGCGCCCGGGTGCTGGAGGCGTGGAACGCCACCGCCGCCGAGGTGCCGGCGGCGTGCGTCCACGAGCTGTTCACCGCGCAGGCGGCGCGCACGCCGCGGGCGGTCGCGGTGGAATGGGCCGGGGAGGCGCTGACCTACGCGGAGCTTGAGCGGCGCTCGGGCGCGCTCGCCCGGCTGCTGCGAGGGCGCGGGGTGGGTCCGGAGACCCGCGTCGGCGTGTGCCTGGAGCGCGGGCCCGGGCTGCTGGTGGGGCTGCTGGGCGTGCTCCGCGCCGGGGGCGCGTACGTGCCGCTGGACCCGTCGTACCCGCGGGAGCGGCTCGCCTACATGCTGGACGACGCCCGTGTGCCGGTGCTCCTCACCGAGGCCGGGCTCGCCGCCGCGCTCCCGGAGCACCGGGCGGAGACCGTGCTCCTCGACGGCGCGGACGACGGGGGGGAGGGCGCGCTCCCGGACGCCGCCGCCGATCCCCGCAATGCCGCGTACGTCGTCTACACCTCCGGCTCCACCGGCCGCCCCAAGGGCGTCGTGGTGCCGCACGGGGCCGTGGTCAACCTGCTCGCCGCCATGCAGCGCCTGCTCCGCATGGGCCCGGCGGACGAGCTGCTGGCGGTCACCCCGCTCTCCTTCGACATCTCCGCGCTGGAGCTGTTCCTCCCGCTCGCGGTGGGCGCCCGGGTGGCGCCGGCGGACGCCGCGACCGCCTCCGACGGTGCCCGCCTGCGCGACGCGCTTGCCCGGCGGCGCCCCCGCGTGATGCAGGCCACCCCGGCGAGCTGGCAGATGCTGCTGGACGCCGGGTGGGAGGGGACGCCGGGGCTGGTGGTCCTGTGCGGCGGCGAGGCGCTCGCGCCCGAGCTGGCCGCGCGGCTGCGCAGGCGCGGCGAGGCGCTGTGGAACGTCTACGGCCCCACCGAGACGACCATCTGGTCCACGGCGGCGCGGATGGAGGACGACGGCGGACCCGTGACCGTGGGGCGGCCGCTGGACAACACGCGCGTCTACGTGCTGGACCGCCACGGGCTGCCGGTGCCGGCGGGGGTGCCGGGGGCGATGTTCATCGGCGGGAGCGGGGTGGCGCGGGGCTACCTGGACCGCCCGGAGCTGACCGCCGACCGGTTCGTCCCCGACCCGTTCGGCCCGGAGCCGGGGGAGCGGCTGTACGACACGGGCGACCGGGCCCGCTTCCTGGCCGACGGGCGCATTGAGCACCTGGGCCGCGCCGACGAGCAGGTCAAGGTGCGCGGCTTCCGCGTGGAGCCCGGCGAGGTGGAGAGCGCCCTCCTGGAGCACCCCGCGGTGCGGCGCGCGGTGGTCGTCGCCCGGGATGACCGGGCGGGGGGGAAGCGCCTGGTGGCGTACGTGGTCCCGGCGGAGGGCGCGCAGCTCCCCGCCGCCGGGGAGCTGCGCGCCTGGCTGCGCCGCTCCCTGCCCGAGCACATGGTGCCGGCGGCGGTGGCTGCGCTGGCGACGCTCCCCCTGACCCCCGCCGGCAAGGTGGACCGCCGCGCGCTCCCCGAGCCGGAGGCGGGAGCGGGCGATGCGGCGGAGCCCGCCGCGCCCTCCACCCCGGTGCAGGAGATCCTGGCGGGGATCTGGGGCGAGGTGCTGGGGCTCGAGACGGTCGGGGTCCACGACGACTTCTTCGCGCTGGGCGGGCACTCGCTGCTGGGCACGCGGGTGGTCGCGCGCGTTCGCGACGCGTTCGGGACCGAGCTGCCGCTGCGCGCCCTGTTCGAGGCCCCCACGCTGGCCGCGCTCGCCGGGCGCGTGGAGGCCGCGCTGGGCGTGGAGCGCCCCGCCGCCGGCCGCATCCCCCGCCGCGCGGACGGCGCGCCCGCGCCGCTCTCGTTCGCGCAGCAGCGGCTCTGGTTCATCCACCAGCTCGACCCGCGGAGCAGCGCCTACAACATGCCCTTCGCGCTGCGGCTGCGCGGGGCGCTGGACGTGGGCGCGCTGCGCGGGAGCCTCGCCCGGGTGGTGCGCCGCCACGAGGCGCTGCGCACCGTGCTGGTGGACCGGGGCGGCGGGCCCGCGCAGGTGGTGCTCCCCCACGCGGCGGTCCCCTTCGCCGTGCTGGACCTCGCCGGGCTCCCGGAGGAGCCGCGCCGCGCGGAGGCGGAGCGCCGCGTCGGCGAGGAGGGGCGATCCCCCTTCGACCTGGCCCGCGGCCCGCTGCTGCGCGTGCTGCTGGTGCAGCTGGCCGCGGAGGAGTGGCTGCTCTGCTTCACCATGCACCACGTGGTCAGCGACGGCTGGAGCATGGGCGTGCTGGTGCGCGAGGTCTCCGCGCTCTACGGGCCCGCCTCGCGCGGGGAGGAGGCGCCGCTCCCGGAGCTGCCGGTGCAGTACGCAGACTTCGCCGCCTGGCAGCGGGAGTGGCTCGCCGGGCCCTGGCTGGAGGAGCAGCTCCGCTGGTGGCGCGGCGAGCTGGCGGGAGCCCCGGCGGTGCTGGAGCTCCCCACGGACCGCCCGCGGCGCAGCGCGCTGGGCGCGACGGAGACGGGCCGGCCCTTCGCGCTCTCCGCCGCGGCCGCGGGGGGGCTGCGCGCCCTGGGCCGGCGCGAGGGCGCGACGCTGTTCATGACGCTGATGGCCGGCTGGCAGGCGCTGCTGTGGCGCTGGTCCGGGCAGGACGACCTGGTCGTCGGCACCGCGGTCGCCGGCCGCACGCGCGCGGAGCTGGAGGGGCTCATCGGCTTCTTCGTCAACCCGCTGGCGCTGCGCGGCGACCTGTCCGGCGACCCCACCTTCCGCGAGCACCTGGGGCGGGTCCGGGAAACGGCGCTGGGGGCCTTCGCGCACCAGGACCTCCCCTTCGACCGGCTGGTGGAGGACTTGGCGCCGGAGCGGAGCCTGTCGCACAACCCGCTCTTCCAGGCGATGTTCGCCCTGCAGAACATGGAGGTGGGCCGGCTCTCGCTGGGCGAGCTGGAGATGGAGCCGCTGGGCGCCGGCGACGCCGGGGCCAAGTTCGACCTGCGGGTGACGCTCGCCGAGGCGGGGGAGCGGATCGAAGGGCAGATCCTCTTCCGCGCCGACCTGTTCGAGGGCGCGACCGTCGAGCGCATGGCGGAGCACTTCCGCATCCTGCTGGAGTCGGCCGTGGCGGACCCGGACGGCCGCGTCGGCGCGCTCCCGCTCCTCCCGGCGGCCGAGCGCGAGCGGGTCGTCGCCCGCTGGAGCGGGACGGAGGCGGCCACGCTCCCGGAGCGCTGCCTGCACGAGCGGTTCGCCGCGCAGGCGGCGAGGACGCCCGACGCCCCCGCCGTGACCTTCCGGGGCGAGACGCTGAGCTACGCCGAGCTGGACCGGCGCGCCGACCGCCTGGCCCACGCCCTCGCCGCCCTCGGCGTCGGCCCCGAGGTGCCCGTCGCCCTGTGCCTGGAGCGCTCGGCGGAGCTTGTGGTCGCCGTGCTGGGCGTGCTCAAGGCCGGCGGCGCCTACGTTCCCCTGGACCCCGCCTACCCCGCCGAGCGCCTGGCCTACGTCCTGTCCGACTCCGGCGCCCGCGTGCTGCTGACGCAGGCCGCCCTGCGCGGCGCGATGCCCGCCTTCGCGGGAGAGGTGCTGTGCATCGAAGACGCAGACGACGCTGCAGTTGCAGGCTGTCCCCTGTTCCCTGTTCCCTGTTCCCTGTCTTTAGCCTACGTCATCTACACCTCCGGCTCCACCGGCCGGCCAAAGGGCGTGCTGGTCCCGCACGCGCAGGTGGTGCGGCTGTTCGACGCCACGGAGGCGTGGTTCGGCTTCGGCGAGCGGGACGTGTGGACGCTGTTCCACTCGTACGCGTTCGACTTCTCCGTCTGGGAGATGTGGGGCGCGCTGCTGCACGGTGGGCGCCTGGTGGTGGTGCCGCTGGAGGTCGCCCGGGATCCCGACGCGTTCCTGGCGCTGCTGGAGCGGGAGCGGGTCACCGTGCTCAACCAGACGCCGTCGGCCTTTCGCCAGCTGGTCGCCGCGGACGAGCGGGCCGGGGACGGGGCCGCGCCGACGCTGCGGTACGTCGTCTTCGGGGGCGAGGCGCTGGAGCCGGCCGGCCTGCGGCCGTGGACCCGCAGGCACGGCTGCGAGCGGCCGCGGCTGGTGAACATGTACGGGATCACCGAGACCACCGTCCACGTCACCCACCGTCCGGTCGCGCGCGAGGACGTCGAGGCGGGGACCGCCAGCCCCATCGGCGTGCCCATCCCCGACCTGCGCGTCTACGTCCTGGGCGCAGGCGGGGAGCCGGCGCCGCTGGGCGTGCCCGGCGAGATGTACGTGGGCGGGGCGGGCGTGGCGCGGGGCTACCTGGGGCGGCCGGAGCTGACCGCCGAGCGCTTCGTCCCGGACGGGCTCTCGGGGGAGCCGGGAGCGCGGCTGTACCGGTCGGGAGACCGGGCGCGCTGGAGCGCGGCGGGGGAGCTGGAGTACCTGGGCCGGATCGACTCGCAGGTCAAGCTCCGCGGGTTCCGCGTCGAGCTGGGCGAGGTGGAGGCCGTGCTCGCCGAGCACCCCGAGGTGCGGGAGGCCGCGGCGGCCGTGCGCGAGGACGCGCCCGGCGACCGGCGGCTGGTCGCCTACGTGGTCCCGGGCCGGGAGCCGGCCGGCGCCCCCAGGGCGGAGCTCCAGGCCGGGGTCGTCCGGGAGTGGGAGTCGGTGTTCGGCGCCACCTACTCCGCGGAGGCCGCGGACGGGGACCCCGCCTTCAACGTCGTCGGCTGGAACAGCAGCTACACGGGCGAGCCGATCCCCGCCGCGGAGATGCGCGAGTGGGTGGAGGACACCGTCGCCGGCCTCCGCGCGCTGCGCCCCCGCCGCGTGCTGGAGATCGGCTGCGGGACCGGGCTCCTGCTCTTCCGCCTCGCCCCGGAGTGCGAGGAGTACTGGGGCTGCGACCTGTCGCCCGCCGCCGTCTCGTACCTGGAGGCGCAGCTGGCCCGCCCCGGCCGGGAGCTGCCCGGCGTGCGCCTGCTGCAGCGCCCCGCGGACGATTTCTCCGGCATCCCCGCGGGGCGGTTCGACCTGGTGGTGGTCAACTCCGTGGTGCAGTACCTCCCCGGTGTGGAGTACCTGCTGCGGGTGGTGGACGGCGCCGTCGCGGCGCTCGCCCCCGGCGGGAAGCTGTGGCTGGGCGACCTGCGCAGCCTCCCCTTGCAGGAGGCCTTCCACGCCTCGGTGGAGCTGGCCCGGGCCGACGACACGGCCGCCGCCCCGGCGCTGCGCGAGCGCATCCGCACGCGGACGCTGCGGGACGAGGAGCTGCTGCTGGACCCCGGCTTCTTCCGCGCGCTGCCGCGCCGCCTGCCGCGCGTCTCCGGCGTGGAGGTGCGGCTCAAGGGGGGCCGCCACGCCAACGAGATGACGCGCTTCCGCTACGACGTGCTGCTGCACGTGGAGGGGGACGCGCCCCCGGCCGCTCCCCGGTGGCTCCGCTGGGACGACCTGGGCGGGCTGGACGCGGTGTGCCGGGTGCTGGACGGCGAGGCCCCGGAGGCGCTGGCGGTGTGGGGGGTGCCGAACCCGCGCGTCGTCGGGGCGCTGGCCGCCCTGGAGGCGCTCGCCGGCGGCGCCGCGGCGGCGAGCGCGGGCGAGCTGCGCGCGCTGGCGGCGGAGCGGGAGGCGCGCGCCCCGGACCCGGAGGCGTTCCGCGAGCTGGCGGAGGCGCGCGGCCTCCGCGCGCGGGCCCGCCCGTCGGCGCGCGGCGGCCCCGGCGAGTACGACGTGCTGCTGTCGCGCGGCGCGGCGGCGCTCCTGGAGGAGCCGGCGGAGCCGCTCCCCTGGAGCGCGTACGCCAGCGACCCGCTGGCGAGCCGGCGGAGCCGCCGGCTCGCCGCGGAGCTGCGCGCCTGGCTGGGGGAGCGGCTGCCGGAGCACATGGTGCCCGCCGCGGTGGTGGTGCTGGAGACGCTTCCGCTGACGCCGAACGGCAAGCTCGACCGCCGCGCCCTCCCCGCGCCGGAGGCCGCGGCGCCGGACGCGGGCACGGAGCGGCGGGCGCCGCGGACCGCGGTGGAGGAGGTGCTGGGCGGGATCTGGGCGACGGTGCTGGGCGTGGAGACGGTGGGCGTGGACCAGGGCTTCTTCGACCTGGGCGGGCACTCGCTGCTCGCCACGCAGGTGGTCTCGCGGGCGCGGCGGGCGTTCGGCGTCGAGGTGCCGCTGCGGATGCTCTTCGAGGCGCCCACCCTGGGCGCGCTCGCCCGGAGCATCGAGGGGCTGCTGGGCGAGGGGACCCCGCCCGCGCCCCCTATCGAGCGGGTCCCGCGCGACGGCGCGGGGGGGCTGCCGCTGTCGTTCGCGCAGCAGCGGCTGTGGCTGGTGGACCGCATCGAGCCGGGGAGCCCCGCGTACAACATGCCCGCGGCGCTGCGCCGGCGCGGCCCGCTGAACCCGGGGGCGCTGCGGGCCGCCCTCCGCGAGCTGGCGCGGCGCCACGAGGTGCTGCGCACGGTGTTCGAGGAGCGGGGCGGCGTGCCGGTGCAGGTGATCGGCCCGCCGGCCCCGGTGCCGCTGCCGGTAGTGGACCTGGGGCGCCTCCCCGCCGGGGAGGGGGAGCGGCAGGCGGAGCGGCTGGCCCGGGCGGAGGCGCTGCGGCCGTTCGACCTGAGTCGCGGGCCGCTGCTGCGCGCCACGCTGCTGCGCCTGGACGAGGGCGACCACGTGCTGTGCTTCACCCTGCACCACGTGGTCGGCGACGGCTGGAGCGTGGACGTGCTGACCCGCGAGGTCGCCGCCCTCTACGCCGCCTTCGGCCGGGGCGAGCCGTCGCCGCTGCCGGAGCTGCCGGTGCAGTACGCCGACTACGCGGTGTGGCAGCGCCGCTGGCTCAGCGGGGAGATCCTGGAGGCGCAGCTGGACTTCTGGCGCGCGCGCCTGGCCGGGGCCCCGCCGCTGCTGGAGATCCCCACGGATCACCCGCGCGCCGGCACGCGGAGCCCGCTGGCCGCGAGCCTGGAGCTCCGCCTGCCGCCCGAGCTGCCCGGGCGGCTGCGGGCGCTCTCGCGGCGCGAGGGGACCACGCTGTTCATGACGCTGCTGGCCGCCTGGCAGGCGCTGCTTGCCAGGTACGCGGGGCAGGAGGACGTGGTGGTGGGCACCCCCGTCGCGGGGCGGACGCGGGAGGAGACGGAGGGGCTGATCGGCTTCTTCGTCAACATGCTCCCGCTGCGCACCGACCTGGGCGGCGATCCGGGCTGGGAGGAGCTCCTGGCGCGCGTCCGCGAGGGGGCGCTGGGCGCGTACGGCCACCAGGACGTGCCGTTCGAGCAGCTGGTGGAGGAGCTGGTCACCGACCGGAGCCTGACGCACGCGCCGCTGTTCCAGGTGGTCTTCGCGCTGGAGCGGGCGCCGGCCGGCGGCGGGCGGCCCTCGCTGGGCGGGATGGAGCTGGAGCCCTTCGGCACGGGGACGGGGGTGGCCCGCTTCGACCTGAACCTGACGCTCGCCGACGCGGGCGGAGCGCTGGCGGGGCGGCTGCTCTACCGGGAAGCCCTCTTCGAGGCGGCCACCGCGGAGCGGATGGCGCGCCACCTGGCGACGCTGCTGGAGGGGATGCTGGCCGACCCGGGCCGGCGGCTCTCGGAGACGCCGCTGCTGCGGGCGGACGAGCGGGAGCAGCTGCTGCGCGCCGGGATCGGGGCGGACACCGGCTGGGCGGGCGACCGCTGCCTGCACGAGCTGGTGCACGCGCAGGCGCGGCGGACGCCGGAGGCCCCGGCCCTGCGCTTCGAGGGGGAGAGCCTCGGCTACGAGGCGCTCTTCCGGCGCGCGTGCCGGCTCGCCCACCTCCTCCGGGAGCGGGGGGTCGGCCCCGAGCGGCGGGTGGCCATCTGCATGGAGCCGGCCCCGGAGATGATCGTCGCCGTGCTGGGCGTGCTCCTGGCCGGGGGCGCGTACCTCCCCGTCGACCCGGAGCTCCCCCCCGAGCGGCGGGACTGGGTGATCGGGGACGGCGGCCCCGTCCTGCTGCTGACGCAGACCGCGCTGGCCGGGCGCCTGGCCGATTGCGGCGTGCCGGCCCTGTGCGTGGACGCCGAGGCCGAGGCGATCGGCCGGCGGAGCGCGGACGTGCCGGCGAGCGGGGTGGACCCGCGCAACCTGGCGTACGTCATCTACACCTCCGGCTCCACCGGCGTCCCCAAGGGGGTCGCGGTGGAGCATGCCGGGGTGGGGAACACCGTCCTGGAGCTGGGCCGCGTCTACGGCGCCCGCCCGGGGGACCGCCACCTCCTCTTCGCGCCGCTGCACTTCGACTCCTCCGCGGGCGACATCTTCCTGGCGCTGTCCAGCGGGGCGACGCTGGTGGTGGCGCGGCGCGACGCGATGCTTCCCGGCGAGCAGGGGCTGCTGCGGGTGCTGCGGGAGGAGAGGATCACGCACATGAAGACCACCTCCTCGGCGCTGGCCGCCCTGCCGTGGGGCCCGCTGCCGGAGCTGCGCAGCATCGTCACGGGCGGGGAGGTGTGCACGGCGGAGCTGATCCGGACGTGGGGGCAGGAGCGCAGCTTCTTCAACGGGTACGGGGCGACCGAGGCGAGCATCCGCACGACGAGCACGCGCTACACGGACCCGGAGCGGGACCCGCCCATCGGGCACCCGGCGCCGAACACCCAGCTGTACGTGCTGGACCCGACGCTGGAGCCGGTGCCGTACGGGGTGGCGGGGGAGATCTACATCGGCGGCGCGGGGGTGGTGCGCGGGTACCTGGACCGGCCGGAGCTGACGGCCGAGCGCTTCCTCCCGGACCCGTACCGCGGGATCGCGGGGGCGCGGCTGTACCGGACCGGAGACAGGGGGCGCCGCCGCCCCGACGGCGAGGTGGAGTTCCTGGGGCGGACCGACTTCCAGGTCAAGGTGCGCGGGTACCGCGTGGAGCCGGGAGAGATCGAGGCCGCGCTGCGCGTTCACGCCGCGGTGCGGGAAGCCGTGGTGCTGCTGCGCGACGACGCGGGCCACGATCCCCGCCTGGTGGCGTACGTGGTCCCGGAGGAGGGTGCGCGTGTCACCCCCCCGGAGCTGCGCGGGCTGCTGGGGACCCGGCTGCCGGAGTACATGGTCCCGGGCGCGTACGTGTTCCTGGAGCAGCTCCCCCTCAACCCCAACGGCAAGCTGGACCGCCGCGCCCTCCCGGCCCCACGGTGGGAGGGCGAGGAGGCGTACGAGGCGCCCTCCACCGCCACGCAGGAGCTGCTCTGCGGGATCTGGGCGGAGGTGCTGGGGAGCGAGCGGGTGGGAGCGCGGGACAGCTTCTTCGAGCTGGGCGGCCATTCGCTCCTCGCGACGCAGGTCGTCGCCCGCGCGCGCCGGGTCTTCGGGGTGGAGATTCCCCTGCGGGCGCTCTTCGAGGCGCCCACGGTGGCCGGGCTCGCGGAGCGCGTCGATGCGCTCCGGCTCGCCGGGGCGCCCGTCGTGGCGCCCCCGCTGGAGCGCGCCTCCCGCGGGCGGCCGCTGCCGCTCTCGTTCGCGCAGCAGCGGCTCTGGGTCGTGGACCGGCTGGAGCCGGGGAGCGCCGCGTACAACATGCCGTACGCGCTGCGGCTGCGGGGCGCGCTGGACCCGGCGGTGCTGCGGCGCAGCCTGGACGCGCTGGTGCGGCGGCACGAGGCGCTCCGCACCGTGTTCGCGGAGGTGGACGGCGTGCCCGTGCAGGTGGTGCGCGGCGCGGCCCCGGTCGCGCTCGGGACGGTCGACCTCCGCCGCCTCCCGGCGGGGGAGCGCGAGGGCGCGGCGCGCCGGCTCGCCGGCGAGGAGGCGATGCGGCCGTTCGACCTGGCGCGCGGGCCGCTGCTGCGGAGCATGCTGCTGCGGGTGGGCGAGACCGAGCACCTGCTCTGCTTCACGCTGCACCACGTCGTCAGCGACGGGTGGAGCACGGGCGTGCTGGTGCGGGAGGTCTCGGCGCTGTACCGCGCGCTCGCCCGGGGGGAGGCGCCGGAGCTGCCGGAGCTGCCGGTGCAGTACGCGGACTACGCGGTCTGGCAGCGCGGGTGGCTCCGGGGCGAGACCCTGGAGGCGCAGCTCGCCTGGTGGAAGGAGCGCCTGGCGGGGGCGCCGCCGCTGCTGGAGATCCCGACGGACCGCCCGCGCGGGGCGGGGCGGGGCGAGCGGGCGGAGCGCCACGCCTTCGCCCTGGGGGCGGACCTGACCCGCCGGCTGCGGGAGCTGGGCCGGCGCGAGGGCGCAACCCTCTTCATGACGGCGCTCGCCGGGTGGCAGGCGCTGCTGGGCCGCCATGCCGGCCAGGACGACCTGGTGGTGGGCACCCCCATCGCCGGGCGCAGCCGCGTGGAGCTGGAGGGGCTGATCGGCTTCTTCGTCAACCTGCTGCCGCTGCGGGCGGAGCTGCGCGGAGATCCGGCCTGGGGCACGCTGCTGGGTCGGGTGCGGGAGCAGGTCCTTGGCGCGTTCGCGCACCAGGACCTCCCCTTCGAGCGCCTGGTGGACGAGGTGGTGGACGAGCGCACCCCCGCGCACGCGCCCCTGGTCCAGGTGGCCTTTTCCCTGGCGCGGGCGGTCGAGGTCGAGAGGGCGTCGCTGGGCGGCGTGGAGCTGGAGCCCGTCGGCGTGGTCCAGGAGGCCGCCAAGTTCGACCTGTACCTCTCGCTTTCCGACACGGGGGACGGCCTGGGCGGCGCGCTGATCTACCGGGAGGCGCTCTTCGAGCCGGCGACGATCGCGCGGATGGCGGGACAGCTGGAGATCGTGCTGGAGGCGATGGCGGAGGACCCCGCCCGGCGCATCTCCGGGGTGTCGCTGCTGCGCGGGGCGGAGCGGGCGCAGCTGCTGGAGGCGTGGAACCCCGCCCCCACCGCGATCCCCCCCGCGTCCGTGCACGAGCTGTTCGCCGGGGAGGCGGCGCGCAGCCCCGACGCCGTCGCGGTCGTCTCCGGCGCCGAGTCGCTCACCTACGCCGACCTCGACCGCCGCGCCAACCGGCTGGCGCACCACCTCCTCCGCCTGGGCGTCGCCCGGGAGGAGGCCGTGGGGGTGTGCATGGAGCGCGGCACCGGGCTGGTCGTTGGCGTCCTGGGCGTCCTCAAGGCCGGCGCCGCCTACCTCCCGCTCGACCCCTCCCACCCGGAGGAGCGGCTGCGGGAGATCCTCGCCGACGCGGGGGCCGGCCTGGTGCTCACCGCCGCGGATGCCGGCGCGCACCTGCCGGCCGGCGCCCGCGCCGTGCGGCTGGACGCGCCCGACACCGCCCGCGCCCTCGACGCGATGCCCGCGGACGCCCCCCCCGTCCCGGCCGATCCGCAGCAGCTCGCCTACGTGGTCTACACCTCCGGCTCCACCGGGCGCCCCAAGGGCGTGGCGGTCCCCCACCGGGCCGTGGTGCGCCTGGTGCGCGGCGCCCGCTACCTCGACTTCGGACCCGGGGAGCGCATCGCGCAGCTGTCCAACCCGGCCTTCGACGCGGCGACGTTCGAGACCTGGGGTGCGCTCCTGAACGGGGGGTGCGTGGTCGTCCTGGGGCGCGACGCGGCACTCGCCCCCGCCGAGCTCGCCGCGGAGCTGCGCGAGCGGCGCGTGACCACGCTCTTCCTGACGACGGCGCTGTTCAACCGGGTCTCGCTGGACGCGCCGGGCGCATTCTCGACGCTGCGGCACCTGCTCTTCGGCGGGGAGGCGGTCGACCCGGAGAGCGTGCGCCGGGTCCTGGAGAGCGGGGCGCCGGAGCGGCTGCTGCACGTGTACGGGCCCACCGAGACGACCACGTTCGCGGCGTGGCACCGGGTGCAGGGCGTGGAGCCCGGGGCGGCGACGGTGCCGATCGGTGCGGCGGTGGGAAACACCGCGCTGTACGTGCTGGACCGGGACGGGGAGGCCGTGCCGCCGGGGATGGCGGGGGAGCTGTACGTGGGAGGGCTCGGGCTGGCGCGGGGGTACCTGGGGCGCGCGGGATGGACGGCCGAGCGCTTCGTCCCGGACGCGTGCTCGGGGGAGGCGGGGGCGCGCCTGTACCGGACGGGGGACCGGGTGCGGTGGAACGCCGGGGGAGCGGTCGAGTTCCTGGGCCGCGCCGACGCGCAGGTCAAGATCCGCGGCTTCCGGATCGAGCCGGGGGAGGTGCAGGCGGTGCTCCTGGAGCTGGAGGGGGTGCGCGAAGCCGTCGTGGTGGCGCGGGAGGACGGGGGGGAGAGGCGGCTGGTGGCGTACGTGGTGGCGGACGCGGGGACCCCGGCCGCGGAGCTCCGGGCGGAGCTGAGGAGGCGGCTGCCGGAGTTCATGGTGCCGGCGGCGATCGTGCCGCTGGAGCGGCTCCCGCTCACGCCGCACGGCAAGGTGGACCGGCGCGCGCTCCCGGCCCCCCGCTCGGGAGGCGGCGAGGCGGCGTACGCCGGGCCGGCCACCCCCGTCGAGAGCCTGCTGTGCCGGATCTGGACGGAGGCGCTGGGGGTGGAGCGCGTGGGCAGGGCGGACAGCTTCTTCGACCTGGGCGGCGACTCCATCCTCGCCATCCAGGTGGTCTCCCGCGCCCGCCGGCACGGGCTGAAGCTGACGCCGCGGCAGCTGTTCGAGCGCCCCACCGTCGCGGCGCTGGCGGAGGTCGTGGAGGCGGCGGGGTCCGGGAGCGCCGCGGCGGCGGAGGAGCCCGCCGCGGGACCGGCTCCGCTGACGCCGGTCCAGCACTGGCTCCTCGCCGGGGAGCGGGCCGCGCCGCGCCACTTCAACCAGGCCCTGCTGCTCACCCCCCGCGACGCGTTGGACCCGCCGCTGCTGGACGCCGCGCTGGCCGCGCTGGAGGCGCACCACGACGCGCTGCGCCTCCGCTTCCGGCGGGGGCAGGACGGCGCCTGGACCCAGGCGCCCGCGGGGACCGGGGACCGCGCCCCGCTGGCGGTCCTCGACCTGGCGCGCCTGCGGGAGGAGGAGCGGGGGCGCGCGCTGGAGGCGGCGGCCGAGCGGGTGCAGCGCGGCCTGGACCCGGAGCGGGGACCGCTGCTGCGGACGGCGCTCTTCGGCCTGGGCGGAGGCGGGCAGCGGCTGCTGCTGGCGATCCACCACCTGGTGGTGGACGGCGTCAGCTGGCGCATCCTCCTGGAGGACCTGGAGACGGCGTACGCGCAGCTCGCGCGCGGCGAGGCCGCGCGGCTGCCGGCCGGGACCACGCCGTGGCCGACGTGGGCGCGGCGGCTGGCCGAGCACGCCCGGTCCGGGGCGGTGGCGGAGGAGGCGGCGTACTGGACGGCGCGGGCCGCGGTGGAGGTGGAGCCGCTCCCGGTGGACGACGCGGAAGGGGCGAACACCGTCGCGGAGGCGCGGGCGGTGGCGGTGCGGCTGACGGCGGACGAGACGGAGGCGCTCCTGCGCGACGTGCCGCGGGCGTACCGGACGCAGATCGACGACGCGCTGCTGTCCGGCCTGGCGCGGGCGCTCCGGCGGTGGGCGGGCGTGCGCCGCGTGCGCGTGGACCTGGAGGGGCACGGGCGCGCGGAGGAGCGGGTGGAGGGGGCGGACCTGTCGCGCACCGTGGGCTGGTTCACCAGCGTGTACCCCGTCGTGCTGGAGCTGCCCGCGGGCGGGGACGCGGGCGCGTCGCTCAGGGCGGTCAAGGAGCAGCTGCGGGCGGTGCCGGGAAAGGGGACGGGCTACGGGCTGCTGCGCCGGCTGAGCGGGAGCGAAGCGGGGGCGGAGCTGGCGCGCGCGGCGGAAGCGGAGGTGGTGTTCAACTACCTGGGACAGTTCGACCCCACGGTCTCGGGGGAGGGGTTCTTCGCCTTCGCGCCGGAGTCGGCGGGCGCGCCGGTGGACCCGCGCCGGCCCCGCAGCCACCTCCTGGCGGTGAGCGGCTCCGTGCGCGAGGGGCGCCTGGAGCTCCAGCTCGGCTACTCGGCGGCGGTGCACCGCCGGGCGACGGTGGAGCGCCTGGCGGCGGGGTACGCCGCGGAGCTGCGGGAGCTGATCGCGCACTGCCGCGGCGTGGAGGCGGGCGGCTTCACGCCCGGCGACTTCCCGCTGGCGGGGCTGGACCAGGCCGGGCTGGACGCGCTGCTGCGCGGCGAGCGGGGGGTGGAGGACGTGTACCCGCTGACCCCGCTCCAGGAGGGGATGCTCTTCCACGCGCTCCTCGCGCCCGGGTCCGGCGTGTACGTGGGGCAGCTCGGCTTCGTGCTGGAAGGGCCGCTGGACGCGCCGGCGCTGGAGCGGGCGTGGCAGGGCGCCGTGGACCGGCACGAGGCGCTGCGGGCGGGCTTCGCGTGGCACGGGGTGCCCCGCCCGCTGCAGGTGATCCGGCGCGAGGCGAAGCTGCCGTTCCGGCGGGAGGACTGGCGGGGGCTGGGCCCGGCGGAGCGGGAGGAGCGGCTGGAGCGCCGCCTGCGGGAGGACCGGGAGCGTGGGTTCGAGCTGGGCCGGGGGCCGCTGATGCGGCTGGCGCTGTTCCGGCTGGAGGAGGAGGTTCACCAGCTGGTGTGGACGCACCACCACCTCGTCCTGGACGGGTGGAGCCTGTCGCTGCTGTTCGGGGACGTGCTGTCGCTCTACGCGGCGCATGCGCGGGGGGAGTCGCCCCGCCCGGCGGCGGCGCCGCGGTACCGGGAGTACGTGGCGTGGCTGGAGCGCCGGGACCGCTCGCGCGCGGAGCGCTACTGGCGGGAGGCGCTGGCCGGCTTCGGGGCGCCCACGCCCCTGCCGACGGTTCGCGCGGCGCGGGGCGGGGAACAGGGGCACGGGGCGGCCGAGCTGCTGCTCTCCGCGGAGCGCACGGAGGCGCTGCGGGAGCAGGCGCGGCGCCGGGGCATGACGCTGAACACCGTGGTGCAGGGCGCGTGGGCCCTGCTCCTCGCGCGCTACGCGGGGGAGGAGGAGGTGGTCTTCGGCGCCACGGTCTCCGGGCGTCCCGCGGAGCTGGCGGGCGCGGAGGAGACGGTGGGGATGTTCATCAACACGCTCCCGGTGCGGGTGCGGCTGCGGCCGGACGCGGGGCTGGGGGAGTGGCTGGCGCGGCTCCAGGCGGAGCAGGCGGAGGCGCGCGAGCACGAGCACGCGCCGCTCGCGCAGGTGCAGCGGTGGAGCGACGTCCCCGCGGGAGAAGAGCTGTTCGGCAGCCTGGTGGTGTTCGAGAACTATCCCGTGGACCGCGCGCTGGGGGAGGCGCAGGGGGGGCTGGGAGGGGTGCGGGTGCGGCGCAGCTTCGGGCGCGAGCAGGCCAGCTACCCCCTGGTGCTGGTGGCGCAGGCGGACGCCGCGCTGCGCGCCGAGCTGCGCTACGACCGGGGACGGGTGGAGCCGGCGGCGGCCGGGGCGATGCTGGGGCACCTGGAGACCGTGCTGGAGGCCATGGCGGAGGACGCCGGACAGCCCCTGGGGGCGGTGCCGCTGCTGCGGGAGGGCGAGCGGGCGCGGGTGCTGGAAGCGTGGAGCGCGACCGCCCCCGCGTACCCGCGCGCCTGCCTCCACGAGCTGGCGTCCGACCGGGCGCGGCGCGCCCCCGGGGCGGCCGCCGTCGTCTTCGAGGGCGAGACGCTGACGTACGCCGAACTGGAGCGCCGGGCCGGCCGGCTCGCCGGCCGCCTGCGCCGCCTGGGCGTCGGCCCGGAAGTGCGCGTGGCGCTGTGCGCCGGGCGCTCGGCCGATCTGGTGGTCGCAATCCTGGGCATCCTGCGGGCCGGCGGCGTCTACGTGCCCGTGGACCCCGCCTACCCGGCCGAGCGCATCGCCCTGCTGCTGGACGACTCCGGCTGCGCCGCCGTGCTGGTGCAGGAAGGGCTGCGCCCGCGCCTCCCTCCCACCGGCGCCGCGGTGATCTCCCTGGAGGAGGCGCTGGCCGACGCCCCCGGCGAGGAGGAGGAGAACGTGGGGGAGACGGGGGTGAGCCCGGAGAACGCGGCGTACGTCATCTACACCTCCGGCTCCACCGGGCGCCCAAAGGGCGTCGTGGTCACGCACGCCGCCGTCGTCCGCCTATTCCAGGCCACCGACGAGTGGTTCGGCTTCGGAGCGGACGACGTGTGGACGCTGTTCCACTCCTACGCCTTCGACTTCTCCGTGTGGGAGATCTGGGGGGCGCTTCTGTACGGCGGGCGCCTGGTGGTGGTGCCCTGGGAGACGAGCCGCTCGCCGGAGGCGTTCCACGACCTGCTGGCGCGCGAGCGGGTGACGGTGCTGAGCCAGACCCCCTCGGCCTTCCGCCAGCTGGACCGGGCGGAGGAGGCGCGCGGCGCCGCGCCGGAGCTGGCGCTGCGCCTGGTGGTCTTTGGCGGCGAGGCGCTGGAGCCGCGCACCCTGCGGGGGTGGGTGGAGCGGCACGGCGAGGAGAGGCCGCGCCTGGTGAACATGTACGGGATCACCGAGACCACCGTGCACGTCACCTACCGGCCGATCGGGCGGGCGGAGGTGGAGGCGGGGGAGGGGAGCCCGGTGGGCGTGCCGATCCCGGACCTGAGCGTGCGGGTGCTGGACCGGTGGGGCGACCCGGCGCCGGCGGGGGTGCCGGGAGAGCTGTACGTGGGAGGCGCCGGGCTGGCGCGGGGCTACCTGGGCCGGCCGGAGCTGACGGCCGCCCGGTTCGTCCCGGACCCGTTCGGCGCGGAGCCGGGGGCGCGGCTGTACCGCACGGGCGACCGGGTGCGGTGGAGCGCGGCGGGAGGGCTGGAGTACCTGGGGCGGATCGACCTGCAGGTCAAGGTGCGCGGCTTCCGCATCGAGCCGGGCGAGATCGAGGCCGTGCTCCTGCGGCACCCCGCGGTGCGGGAGGCGCTGGTGGCCGTGCGCGAGGACGCGCCGGGCGACCGGCGCCTGGTGGCCTACCTGGTCCCGGCGGCGGGCGCGGTCGGCGCGGCGGAACTGCGGGCGTACCTCGGGGAAGGGCTTCCGGAGCACATGGTCCCTTCCGCCTTCGTGGTCCTCGAGAAGCTGCCGCTCACGGCGCACGGCAAGGTCGACCGGCGCGCGCTGCCGGCCCCGGAGCAGGAGGCCGCGGCTTCGTACCTCGCTCCGCGCACCCCCACGGAGGAGGTGCTGGCCGGGATCTGGAGCGACGTGCTCGGGGTGGAGCGGGTCGGCTCCGGCGACGGGTTCTTCGAGCTGGGCGGGCACTCGCTGCTGGCGACGCAGGTGGCGTCGCGGGTGCGGCAGGCGTTCGACGTGGACCTGCCGCTGCGCGCGCTCTTCGAGGCGCCCACGGTGGCGGCGCTGGCCGAGCGCATCGACGCGCTCCGGGCCGGCGGCGGTGAGGCAGTGCAGGCGCCGCCGCTCGTTCCGGTGCAGCGCGACGGCTCGCCGCTGCCGCTGTCCTTTGCGCAGCGGCGGCTGTGGCTCATCGACCAGCTGGAGCCGGGGAGCGCCGCGTACAACATGCCCTTCGCGCTGCGCCTGCGGGGGCGGCTCGATCCGGCCGTGCTGGAGCGCAGCCTCACGGAGATCGTGCGCCGCCACGAGACGCTGCGCACCGTCTTCGCGGCCGCGGACGGCGAGCCGGTGCAGGTGGTCCGCGACGCTGTCCCGGTCGCCCTGCCGGTGGCGGACCTGCGGCGCCTGTTGGCGGAGCGGCGCGAAGTGGAGGCCCGGCGCCTGGCCGCGGCGGAGGCGGCGCGGCCGTTCGACCTGGCCGCGGGCCCGCTGCTGCGGGTCACGGCGGTGCGGCTGGCGGAGGCGGAGTGGGCGGTGCTCTTCACCCTGCACCACGTCGTCTCCGACGCATGGAGCATGGGGCTGCTGGTGCGCGAGGTGTCGGCGCTGTACGGCGCCTTTTCGGAAGGGCGCGAGGCGGGACTTCCCGAGCTGCCGGTGCAGTACGCCGACTTCGCCGTCTGGCAGCGCGCGTGGCTCGCGGGGGAGGTGCTGGAGTCGCGGCTGGGGTGGTGGCGCGGCGAGCTGGCCGGCGCTCCGCCGCTGCTGGAGCTGCCCACGGACCGGCCGCGCCCCCAGGTGCAGGACGCGCGCGGCGGCGGCGTCCCCGTCCGCCTCGCCCCGGACCTTTCGCGCGGGCTGCGGGCGCTGGCGCGGCGGGAGGGGGCCACGGTCTTCATGACGCTGCTTGCCGCCTGGCAGCTCCTGCTGGCGCGCTACGCGGGGGTGGAGGACGTCAGCGTGGGCACGCCGATCGCCGGGCGCACGCGGCTGGAGACCGAGCCGCTGATCGGCTTCTTCGTCAACACGCTCGTCCTGAGGACCGACCTCTCCGGCGGGCCGAGCTTCCGCGAGCTGCTGGGGCGCGTGCGGGAGACGACGCTGGGCGCGTTCGCGCACCAGGAGATCCCCTTCGAGAAGCTGGTGGAGGAGCTGGCGCCGGAGCGGAGCCTGGCGCACTCGCCGCTGTTCCAGGCGATGTTCGTCCTGCAGAACGCCGGGCGGGGCGAGCTGCGCATGGGCGACCTGGAGGTGGAGCCCCTGGCGGGCGGTGGCGGTGACGTCGCCAAGTTCGACCTGACGCTCGGCCTGTCCGAGGACGAGGGGGGCGTCGCGGGCTCGCTCTCCTACCGCGCCGCGCTGTGGGAGCGCGCGACCATGGAGCGCATGGCGGGACACTTCGCCCGGCTGGTGGATGCGCTCGTCGCCGACCCCGCCCGCCCGGTGAGCGGCGTCGCCTTCCTGGGCAAGGAGGAGCGCGCGCAGCTGCTGGAGGAGTGGAACCGGACCGGGCGGCCGTACCCGCGCGAGGTCTGCATCCACGAGCTGTTCGAGGCGCAGGTCGCCGTCCGCCCCGACGAGCCGGCGCTGGTCTGGGGCGACGTGGAGCTGACGTACGCGGAGCTGGACGCGCGGGCGAACCGGCTGGCGCACCACCTGTCCGGTCTCGGTGTCGGGCCGGAGAGCCGCGTGGGCGTGCTGCTGGAGCGCGGCGTCGACCTCGTCGTCTCCATCCTGGCCGTGCTCAAGGCCGGCGGCTGCTACGTGCCGCTGGACCCCGGCTACCCGGCCGAGCGCCTCCGCATGATGCTGGACGACAGCGGCGTACGCGTGCTGCTGAGCCGCTCCGACGTCAGATTCGCGGCGGAAGCCGGCGGCATCCCCATCGTCCTGCTCGACCGGGCAGCCGACGTGCTCGCGGCCGAGCCGGCCGATGCGCCGCGGAGCGGGGCGACGGCGGAGAACCTGGCCTACATCGTCTACACGTCGGGATCGACCGGGCGGCCCAAGGGCGTCATGGTCGCCCACCGCAACGTCGTCCAGCTCGTCGTGGAGACGGACTACGTCCGCCTCCGGCCGGGCGACCGCGTGGCGCAGGCGTCGAGCGCCAGCTTCGACGCGCTGACCTTCGAGGCCTGGGGCGCGCTCACGAGCGGCGCCACCCTGGTCGGCATCCCCCGCGACGTGCTCCTCTCGCCCGCCGCCTTCCGCGACACGCTGCGCCGCGAGCGCATCACGACGCTCTACCAGACGACGGCGCTGCTCAACCAGCTGTCGCGCGAGCAGCCCGACATCTTCGCGCCGCTGCGCGAGGTGCTCTTCGGAGGGCAGGCGGCGGACGCGGACAGCGTGCGGTGCCTGCTCCGGGCCGGCAAGCCTCAACGGCTCCTCCACATGTACGGGCCGACGGAGACGACGGCGTGGTGCTCGTACGAGCAGGTGGAGCACGTGGCCGACGATGCCCTGACGGTCTCGGTGGGCCGCGCGACGGGGAACCAGCGCATCTACCTGCTGGACGGCTCGCTGGAGCCGGTGCCGACCGGCGTGCCGGGGGAGGCGTACGTGGGGGGCGACGGCGTGGTGCGCGGCTACCTGGACCGGCCTGGTCTGACCGCCGAGCGCTTCCTCCCCGACCCGTTCGCGGCCGGGCCGGGAGCGCGGATGTACCGCACCGGCGACCGGCTGCGGTGGAAGGCGGACGGGAAGCTGGAGTTCGTCGGCCGCGTGGACGAGCAGGTCAAGGTGCGCGGCTTCCGCATCGAGCCGGGCGAGATCGAGGCGGCCCTCTCGGCGCAGGCGGACGTGCGCGAGGCGCGGGTGATCGTGCGCGAGGACGTGCCGGGGGAGCAGCGGCTGGTGGCGTACGTCGTCGGCGAGGTGGAGGCGGACGCCCTGCGCGAGCGCCTGGGGCGGACCCTGCCGGAGTACATGGTGCCGGCGGCGTTCGTGTCGCTGGAGGCGCTCCCGCTGACGCCGAACGGCAAGCTGGACGTCGGGGCGCTGCCTGCGCCCGAGTGGAGCGGCGGCGCCACGTCCGCGGCGCCGCGCACGCCGGCGGAGGAGGTGCTGGCGGGGATCGTCGCGGACGTGCTGCGGGTGGAGCGGGTGGGCCTCGACGAGAGCTTCTTCGAGCTGGGCGGGCACTCCCTGCTCGCCACGCAGGTGGTGTCCCGGGTGCGGCAGGCCTTCGGCGTGGAGCTGCCGCTGCGGGCGCTCTTCGAGGCGCCCACCGTGGCCGGGCTGGCGGAGCGCGTCGGGGCGCTCCGGGCCGGCGGAGAAGCGATGCAAGGGCCGCCGCTGGTCGCGCTGCCGCGCGACGGCTCGCCGCTGCCGCTGTCGTTCGCGCAGCAGCGGCTGTGGTTCATCGACCAGCTGGAGCCGGGGAGCGCCGCGTACAACATGCCCTTCGCGCTGCGCCTGCGGGGCCGCTTCGAGCCGGCCGTGCTGGAGCGCGCGCTCACAGAGATCGTGCGGCGCCACGAGACGCTGCGCACCGTCTTCGCGGTCGTGGACGGCGAGCCGGTGCAGGTGGTCCGCGACGCCGTCCCGGTCGCCCTGCCCGTCACGGACCTGCGGAGCCTGCCGGGGGAGCGGCGCGAGGCGGAGGCGCGGCACCTGGCCGCCGAGGAGGCGGCGCGGCCGTTCGACCTGGCCGCGGGCCCCCTGCTGCGGAGCGCGCTGCTGCGCATCGCGGACGACGACCACGTGCTGTGCTTCACGATGCACCACGTCGTCAGCGACGGCTGGTCGATGAAGGTGCTGGCGCGCGAGGTCTCGGCGCTGTACGGCGCCTTCGGGCGGGGCGAGCCGTCGCCGCTGGCGGAGCTGCCGGTGCAGTACGCCGACTACGCGGTGTGGCAGCGCGCATGGCTCGGCGAGGAGGTGCTGGAGGCGCAGGTCGGCTACTGGAGGGAGAAGCTGGGCGGGGCTCCCCCGCTGCTCGAGCTCCCGACGGACCGTCCGCGCGCCGCGGGCCGGAGCCCGCGCGCGGCGAGCCGGCGCTTCCGCCTGCCGCCCGGGCTGTCGGACGGGCTGCGCGCGACCTCGCGGCGCGAAGGCACGACGCTGTTCATGACGCTGCTGGCCGCCTGGCAGGCGCTGCTGGGCCGCTGGGCGGGGCAGGACGACATAGTGGTGGGCACCCCCATCGCGGGGCGGACCCGGCGCGAGACCGAGGGGCTGATCGGCTTCTTCGTCAACATGCTGGCCCTGCGCGCCGACCTGAGCGGCGACCCCACCTGGAGCGAGCTGCTGGGGCGGGTCCGCGAGACGGCGCTGGGCGCGTACTCGCACCAGGATCTCCCCTTCGAACGCCTGGTGGAGGCGCTGGGCGTGGAGCGCAGCCTCACGCACGCGGCCCTCTTCCAGACCACCTTCGCCCTCGTCGAGCCGCGCGGGGACGCCGACCGGCTGGAGCTGGGCGGCCTGGAGCCGGAGCCCTTCGGCGGGGGCGCGGGCAGCGCCGAGTTCGACCTGGACCTGGCGCTCGCCGACGAGGGAGGGACGCTGGCCGGGACGCTCGTCTACAGCGAGGCGCTGTTCGACGGGGCGACGGTGGCGCGGATGGTCGAGCACCTGGAGATCCTGCTGGAGGCGATGGTGGCCGACCCGGTCCGGGGCGTCGCCGAGCGGCCGCTGCTGCGCGGGGCCGAGCGCGCCCGGGTGCTGGAAGCCTGGAACGCCACGGCCGTCCCGGTCCCGCCGGGATGCGTGCACGAGCGCTTCGCCGAACAGGCGGCGCGCACCCCGGACGCCGTGGCGCTGGAGCACGGCGCCCGCAAGCTGACCTATGCCCAGCTCGCCGCGCTCGTGGACCGGCTCGCCCTACGCCTTGCCGGCCTGGGGGTCGGCCCCGAGGTGCGCGTGGGGATCTGCCTGGAGCGCAGCCCGGAGATGATCGCGGCGGTGCTGGCGACCCTCGCCGCGGGCGGTGCCTACGTCCCCATCGACCCCGTCTACCCCGCGGAGCGCATCGCCTACCTGCTGGAGGACTCCGGCGTGCCGGTGGTGGTGACGCAGGCTTCGCTGGCCGGGCGCTTCGCCGCCTTCGCGGGCCGTCTGGGCCTGGTCGACGGCGATCCGGAGCACGAGGCACGCGATACGCCGTCCGCACTCCCGCACTCCCGCACTTTCGCACTTTCGCACTCCCGGTCCCTCGCCTACGTCATCTACACCTCCGGCTCCACCGGCACGCCCAAGGGCGTGGGGGTGGAGCACGCGTCGCTCGCCAACTACGCCCAGGTGGTGCGGGAGTACTACGGGATCACGCCCGCGGACCGGGTGCTCCAGTTCAACTCGCTCAGCTTCGACGTCAGCGCGGACGAGATCTATCCCACGCTGCTCGGCGGGGCGACGCTGGTGCTGCGCAGCGAGGAGATGCTGGGGAGCGCGGCCAGGTTCCTGGAGCGGTGCGCGGAGTGGGGCGTCACCGTGCTGGACCTGCCGACGTCGTACTGGAACGAGCTGGCGGCGGCGCTGGATGCCGGCGAGGCGCGCCTTCCCGCGTGCGTGCGCCTGGCGGTGGTCGGGAGCGAGCGGATGCTGCCGGAGCGGGTGGCGCAGTGGCGCCGCGCCGTGGGGGACGCGGCCGGGCTGGTCAACGGCTACGGGCCCACGGAGACCACGGTGGCGGCCACGCTGGGCCGCGTGGGCGATGGCAAGCTCACCATCGGGGCGCCGGTGGGGAACGTGCGGGCGTACGTGCTGGAGCCATCCGGGGTGCCGGCGCCGACCGGCGTGCCGGGCGAGCTGTGGATCGGGGGGGCGGGGGTGGCGCGCGGCTACCTGGGGCGGCCGGACGCCACGGCGGAGCGCTTCCGGCCCGACCCCTTCTCGGGGGACGCGGGGAGCCGGATGTACCGGAGCGGGGACCGGGTGAGGTGGCTCGCCACGGGGGAGCTGGAGTTCCTGGGGCGGACGGACACCCAGGTCAAGGTGCGGGGCTTCCGTGTGGAGCCGGGAGAGGTGGAGACCGTCCTGTCGGGGATGCCGCGGGTGCGGGAGGCGGCCGTGGTCGCGCGGGAGGACGGGGGCGAGCGGCGGCTGGTGGCGTACGTGGTGGCGGAGCCCGGCCGGACGGTCTCGCCGGCCGACGTGCGGGCGTGGCTGGGGGACCGGCTGCCGGAGTACATGGTGCCGGCCGCCGTGGTGGCGCTGGAGGCGATTCCGCTGACGGCCAACCTCAAGGTGGACCACCGGGCGCTCCCGGCGCCCGAGTGGAGCGCGGGGGGCGAGGGCGCCCGCGTCGCTCCCCGCACCCAGACGGAGGAGATCCTGGCGGGGATCTGGGGCGAGGTGCTTCGCCTGGACCGCGTGGGAGTGGAGGACGACTTCTTCGAGCTGGGCGGCCACTCGCTGCTGGCCACGCGGGTGGCGTCGCGGGTGCGCCGGGCGTTCGGGACCGACCTGCCGCTGCGGGCGCTCTTCGAGGCGCCCACCGTGGCCGGGCTGGCGGAGCGCGTCGAAGCGCTCCGGGCCGACGGCGGGGCCCCGCAGGCGCCGCCGCTCGTCGCCCTGCCGCGCGACGGCTCGCCGCTGCCGCTGTCGTTCGCGCAGCAGCGTCTGTGGTTCATCGACCAGCTGGAGCCGGGGAGCGCCGCCTACAACATGCCCTTCGCGCTGCGGCTGCGCGGCCGCTTCGAGCCGGCCGTGCTGGAGCGGGCGGTCACGGAGATCGTCCGCCGCCACGAGACGCTGCGCACCGTCTTCGCGGTCGTCGACGGCGAGCCGGTCCAGGTCGTCCGCGACGCGGCCCCGGTCGCCCTGCCGGTGGCGGACCTGCGGAGCCTGCCGGCGGAATCGCGCGAGGCGGAGGCGCGGCGCCTGGCCTCCGAGGAGGCGGCGCGGCCCTTCGACCTGGCGGCGGGCCCGCTGCTGCGCGTGTCCGCCGTGCGGCTGGACGAGGCGGAGTGGGGGCTGCTCTTCACCATGCACCACGTCGTCAGCGACGGCTGGTCGGTCGGCGTGCTGGTGCGCGAGGTGTCGGCGCTGTACGGCGCCTTTTCGGAAGGGCGCGAGGCGGGGCTTCCCGCGCTCCGGGTGCAGTACGCCGACTTCGCCGCATGGCAGCGGGGCTGGCTCACGGGCGAGACGCTGGACGCGAAGCTCGGCTACTGGCGGGAGAGGCTGTCCGGCGCTCCGCCGCTGCTGGAGCTGCCGACGGACCGGCCGCGCCCACAGGTGCAGGACGCGCGCGGCGCGAGCGTGCGGGTCGACCTTCCCGCGGAGGTCTCGGCCGGGCTGCGCGCGCTCTCCCGGCGCGAGGGGGCGACGGCGTTCATGACGCTGCTTGCGGCGTGGCAGCTCCTGCTGGCGCGCTACGCGGGGGTCGAGGACGTCAGCGTCGGCACGCCGATCGCCGGGCGCACGCGCCTGGAGACCGAGCCGCTGATCGGCTTCTTCGTCAACACGCTGGTGCTGAGGACCGACCTCTCCGGGGCGCCGACGTTCCGCGAACTGCTGGGTCGAGTTCGGGAGACGACGCTGGGGGCGTTCGCGCACCAGGAGATCCCCTTCGAGAAGCTGGTGGAGGAGCTGGCGCCGGAGCGGAGCCTGGCGCACTCGCCGCTGTTCCAGGCCATGTTCGTCCTGCACGACGACGAGCCGGGCGGGCTGCGCATGGGCGGGGTCGAGGCGGAGCCCCTGGCGGCCGGCGGCGGGGAGGTCGCAAAGTTCGACCTGACGCTCGGCCTCTCCGGGGAGTCGCAGGGGTTCACCGGCGCGCTCTCCTTCCGCGCGGAGCTGTGGGAGCGCGCGACCATGGAGCGGATGGCCGGGCACTTCGCCCGCCTGGTGGGGGCGCTGGTCGCGGACCCCGCCCGTCCGGTCGCCGGGGTGGTTTTCATCACGGACGGGGAGCGCGCGCAGCTGCTGACGGAGTGGGGCACGGCCGCGCACGACCATCCCGGCGGCGCCTGCATCCACGACCTGTTCGCCGCGCAGGTGCGGCGCACCCCCGGCGCCGTCGCCGTGGCGCACCGGGGCAGGGAGGTGACGTACGCGGAGCTGGACCGTGCCGCCAACCGGCTCGCGCACGCGCTCCGCGGGCGGGGCGTGGGGCCGGAGTCGCGCGTGGGCGTGTGCATGCGCCGCAGGCCGGCCGCGCTGGCGGCGCTGCTCGGCGTGCTCAAGGCCGGCGGCGCGTACGTGCCGCTCGACCCGGAGCTCCCGGCCGCGCGCATCGCCGTGGTGCTGGAGGAGGCGGGGGCTCGCCACGCCGTCGTGGAGTCCGCGCTGGCCGGCCGCATCCCGGCCGGCGTGGACGTGCTCGCGCTGGACGCGGAGGCGGACTCCGTCGCCGGCGAGGCGGACGACGCGCCGGAGACCGGCGTGGCGCCGGACAACCTGGCCTACGTGATCTTCACCTCCGGCTCCACCGGGCGGCCAAAGGGCGTCGCGATCCAGCACCGCGGGACCTCCGTCTTCCTCCACTTCATGCGGGAGCTGGTCCCGGACGAGGAGCGGGCGTCGGTGCTGGCGGCGACCTCCTTCAGCTTCGACGTGTCCGTCGCCGAGGTCTTCGGCACGCTGTGCTGGGGCGGCAAGCTGGTGCTGGTGGACAGTGCCCTCGACCTCCCCAGCGTGGCCGACCAGGACGTGCGGCTGGCGGTGATGGTGCCCACCGCGGCGGCGGAGCTGCTGCGCGGCGGCGGCATCCCGCGCAGCGTGCGGGCGTTCAACCTGGGGGGGGAGGCGCTCCCGGCGGAGCTGGCGCAGGCGCT
>DASVQR010000128.1:0-3298 GCA_036389055.1 Longimicrobiaceae bacterium
GCTCTGGTTCCTCGATCGCCTGCAGCCGGGGAGCGCGTTCTACAACGTCTACTCGGCGCTGCGGCTGGGGGGCGCGCTGGACGTGCGGGCGCTCGAGACGGCGCTGGGGGAGATCGTGCGGCGCCACGAGGCGCTGCGCACCGTCTTCCGCGAGGCGGACGGCTCGCCCGTGCAGGTGATCCGGCCGTTCGCGGGCTTCGCGCTGTCGGTGGAGGACCTTGCCGGGCTGGCCGAGGCGGAGCGGGAGGCGCAGGTGAAGCGGCGCGCGACGGAGGAGGCAGCGCGGCCCTACGACCTCGCGGTCGGTCCGCTGTTCCGCGCGTCGCTGCTGCGGCTGGCGGACGAGGAGCACGTGCTGCTGCTGGGCATGCACCACGTCGTCAGCGACGGGTGGAGCGTGGGCGTGCTCTTCCGCGAGGTCGAGGTGCTGTACGAAGCCTGTCGCGAGGGGCGGGCGTCGCCGCTGGCGGAGCTGCCGGTGCAGTACGCCGATTACGCCGTCTGGCAGCGCGAGCAGCTGGCGGGCGAGGCGCTGGAGCGGCAGCTGTCGTACTGGAAGGAGCAGCTGGCGGGTGCGCCGGAGCTGCTGGAGCTTCCGACGGACCACCCCCGGCCGGCGGTGCAGAGCTTCCGGGGCGCGAGCGAGCACGTCCAGCTCCCGGCGGAGGTGCTGGAGAGGCTGCGCGCGCTTGGGCGGCAGGAGGGCGCGACGTTGTACATGGTGGTGATGGGCGCCTTCCAGGCGCTGCTGTCCCGCTACGGCGCGGGGGAGGACGTGGTCGTCGGCAGCCCGATCGCCGGTCGCGGTCGCGGCGAGACCGAGGAGCTGATCGGCTTCTTCGTCAACACGCTGGTGCTGCGGACGGACCTCTCCGGGGACCCAAGCTTCCGCGAGCTGGTGGGGCGGGTGCGCGAGACCACGCTGGGGGCGTACGAGCACCAGGAGGTGCCGTTCGAGCGGCTCGTGGCCGAGCTGAGCCCGGAGCGGTCCTTGAGCCACTCGCCCCTCTTCCAGGTGTCGTTCGCGCTGGACACCGTCCAGGAGACGGTCGGCGGCCTCGCGGGGCTGAGCGTGAGCGGAGTCGGCGCGGAGTTCGACTTCGCCAGGTTCGACCTGTCGCTGAGCCTGGTGGCGACCTCCCGGGGGCTGCGCGGCGGCCTGACCTACAGCACGGACCTGTGGGAGGCCGCGACCATGCGGCGGCTCGTGGGCCACTTCGCGCGCCTGGTGGAAAAGGCGTCCGCCGATCCCGACGCGCCCCTCTCGGAGGTCGCGCTGCTGGACGGGGCGGAGCGCCGTCTGCTCGTGGAGGAGTGGAACCGGACGGAGCGGCCGTACCCGCGGGGGGTCTGCATCCACGAGCTGTTCGAAGCGCAGGTGAGGGAGCGGCCGGAGGCGGCGGCGCTGGTCTGGGGCGGCGTGGAGCTGGGCTACGCGGAGCTGGACGCGCGGGCGAACCGGCTGGCGCACCACCTGCGCGGGCTGGGCGTGGGCCCGGAGAGTCGCGTGGGGGTGCTGCTGGAGCGAGGCCCGGAGCTGATCGTCGCCATCCTCGCCGTGCTCAAGGCGGGCGGCTGCTACGTGCCGCTGGACCCCGGCTACCCCGCCGAGCGCCTGGCGCTGATGCTGGACGACAGCAGCGTGCGCGTGCTCCTCAGCCGCTCCGACGTCCTCTTCGCTGCCCGGTCCGGCGACCTGTCCGTGGTCCTCCTGGACGAGGCGGCCGACGCGCTCGCTGCGCACCCCGCCGACGCGCCGCGCAGCGGGGCCACGGCGGAGAACCTGGCGTACATCGTCTACACCTCGGGATCGACCGGGCGCCCCAAGGGCGTCATGGTCGCCCACCGCCACGTCGTCCAGCTCGCCGTCGAGACCGACTACGTCCGCTTCGCCCCCGGTGACCGCGTGGCGCAGGCCAGCAACGCCAGCTTCGACGCGCTTACGTTCGAGGCCTGGGGCGCGCTGATGAACGGCGCCACCCTGGTGGGCATCCCCCGCGACGTGCTCCTCTCGCCCGCCGCGTTCCGCGACACCCTGCGCGAGCAGCGCATCACCACGCTGTACCAGACCACCGCGCTGCTCAACCAGCTCTCCCGCGAGCAGCCGGACATCTTCTCCCCCCTGCGCGAGGTGCTGTTCGGCGGGCAGGCGGCGGACGCCGACAGCGTGCGCAGGCTGCTGAAGGCCGGCAGGCCGCGGCGGCTCCTCCACGTGTACGGGCCGACGGAGACCACCGCCTGGTGCTCGTACGAGCAGGTGGAGCACGTGGCCGACGACGCGCTGACCGTCTCCGTCGGCGGGCCGACCGGGAACCAGCGCATCTACCTCCTCGATGCCGCGCTGAACCCGGTGCCGCTGGGCGTGCCGGGGGAGGCGTACGTGGGCGGGGACGGCGTGGTCCGCGGCTACCTGGACCGCCCCGCGCTGACCGCCGAGCGCTTCCTCCCGGATCCGTTCGCGCCGGAGCCGGGGACGCGGATGTACCGCACGGGCGACCGTCTGCGCTGGAGGGCGGACGGGCGGCTGGAGTTCGTCGGGCGGGTGGACGAGCAGGTCAAGGTGCGCGGCTTCCGCATCGAGCCGGGCGAGATCGAGGCGACGCTGACGACCTGCGCCGACGTGCGCGAGGCCCGCGTGATCGTGCGCGAGGACGAGCCCGGCGAGCAGCGCCTGGTGGCGTACGTGGTAGGCGAGGCGGACGCGGACGCCATGCGCGCGCACCTGCGGCAGAGCCTGCCGGAGTACATGGTGCCGGCGGCGTTCGTGTCGCTGCCGGCGCTCCCGCTGACCCCCACCGGCAAGCTGGACGTGAAGGCCCTTCCGGCCCCGGAGTGGTCCTCGGCGGGCGAGCGCCACGTGGCGCCGCGCACGCCGACGGAGGAGGTGCTGGCGGGGATCTGGGCGGACACGCTGGGCCTTGAGACGGTGGGGGCGACGGAAAGCTTCTTCGATCTGGGCGGGCACTCGCTGCTGGCGACGCGCGTGATTTCCCAGGTGAGGCGGGTGTTCGGGGTGGAGGTGCCGCTGCGGGCGCTGTTCGAAGGCCCCACGGTGGCGGAGCTGGCCGGGCGCGTGGAGGAGATCCGGCGCGCCGGGGCGCCCGCGCTGCCCCCCGTGGTGCCGGTCGAGCGCACGGGGCCGCTGCCGCTGTCCTTTGCGCAGGAGCGGCTCTGGTTCCTCGATCGCCTGCAGCCGGGGAGCGCGTTCTACAACGTCTACTCGGCGCTGCGGCTGGGGGGCGCGCTGGACGTGCGGGCGCTCGAGACGGCGCTGGGGGAGATCGTGCGGCGCCACGAG
>DASVQR010000129.1:0-6179 GCA_036389055.1 Longimicrobiaceae bacterium
CCTCCGCGCGGTCCACCTCCTGGACGAGAAGAAGCACCATGCGCATCCTCCGCCTCCCTCTCCTGGCCCTCCTCGCCGCGTCCGCGCTCGCGGCGCCTTCCCGGGCCGCCGCCCAGGGCGCGCCCGCGGCGGTGCAGGTCGTCGCCACGGAGCACGGGAGCGGGCTGCCGATCGCGGGGGCGCAGGTGACGGTCAACGGCGTGGGCACCGTGGCGGTGAGCGACTCCATGGGGCGGGCGCACGGGGCCGTGGCGCGCACGGGGCTGCGGCTGGTGCGCGTGCAGCGGGTGGGCTACCTGCCGGAGAGCTTCACCGTGGAGTTCCGCCCGGGGGAGGCCGTGGAGGCGGAGGTGGACATGCAGCGCGCCCCCATCGAGCTGGACGGCCTCACCGTCCGCGGGCTAATGCCGAGCGCCACGCTACGCACCACGGGCTTCTACGACCGCCGCAAGCAGGGGTTCGGGAGCTTCGTGGACAGCGAGGAGCTGTACCGGCGCAAGGATTCCTACTTCAGCTCCCTGATGAGGACCATTCCGGGCGTCACCGTGCAGTACTGCGGGGCCTCCATCTGCGCGCAGAGGGGCTACCGGCTCGTGGCGGGCGGGAGCACCGGCTCCATCCGCACGGAGTGCGTCATGCGCATCTTCCTGGACGGGATGCAGGTGCAGAACGAGGACATCGACCAGCTGAACGTGCGCAGCCTGGAGGGGGTGGAGGTGTACCTCCGCGAGGGCGGCATGCCCGTGCAGTTCGCCGGCACCGGCTCGGCCTGCGGCGTGGTCCTGCTCTGGACCCGCGCGATCTAGCGGGACGCGGCCGCCGGCAGCCAGGCGCCCCCGCCGGGATCGCCGGCGGGGCGCTTTTCCTTGCCGCGCGCCGCTCCGACAAGGTTCTTGCGGAGGGTGAAGTCTCGAATTACTGTGTTTCCCGTAATTCAGGTCGGGACGCCGCCCCGGCGTTCGCCCGCACGGTCCACCCCCAGGACGAAGACCCACCATGCGCATGCTCCGTCTCCTCCGCCTGGCCCTCCTCGCCGGGCTCGTGCTGGCAGCGCCTTCCCGAGCGGCCGCGCAGAACGGTCCCGCGGCGGTGCAGATCATCGCGCGGGAGCAGGGAACCGGCCTGGCGATCCCGGGCGCGCAGGTCACGGTCAGCGGGGTGGGCACCGTGGCGGTGAGCGACTCCCTGGGGCGGGCGCACGGCACCGTGGTGCGCACGGGGCTGCGGCTGGTGCGCGTGCTGCGGGTGGGCTACCTGCCGGAGAGCTTCACGGTGGAGTTCCTCCCGGGGGAGGCCGTGGAGGCCGAGGTGGAGATGCAGCGCGCCCCCATCGAGCTGGACGGGCTCACCGTCCGCGGGCTGATGCCGAGCACCACGCTCCAGGAGGTGGGCTTCTACGACCGGCGCAAGGTGGGCTTCGGCCGGTTCGTGGACAGCGACCAGCTGTACCGGCGCAAGGACAGCTATCTCAGCTCCCTCATGCGGACCATCCCGGGGGTGAACGTGATCCACTGCGAGCCCCCGGCGTGCATCGCCAGGGGCTACCGGCTGATGGCGAGCGGGGGCGCCTCCTCCCTGGCGCCGACGTGCCCCATGCGGATCTTCCTGGACGGGATGCAGGTGCGGAACGAGGACATCGACGGGATGAGCGTGCGCGCCCTGGAGGGGGTGGAGGTGTACCCCCGCGCGGCCGGGATCCCCGCCCGGTTCGCCGGCACCGGCTCCTCCTGCGGCGTGGTCCTGCTCTGGACCCGCGGCATATAGCGGCACCCGGCCATCCGTTGAACAGAGAGCGCCCCCGCCCGGAATCTCCCGGCGGGGGCGCTCTTCTTCGTACTGCCGTTGCAGGCTGTCCCCTGTAACCTGTCCCCTGTAACCTGCCGTTCAGGAAGCCCAGTCGATCTCGCTCAGCTGCTCGCGCACGGCGGCGAAGCGCTGCGCCTCGCCCTGGAGGCCGCGGCGGCGCAGGAACTCGTCCACGTGCCGCATGTGGCTGGCCATGCGCTGGTACTGGCGCTCCACGCGCCCCAGGCGCCGCAGCTCGCGCAGCATCCACTGCGCCGCGGAGGGGCTCATCGCCGCGATGAAGGCCTGGTCCTCGGGCGAGATCTCGCGCTCGGGCGACACCACGGGGACGCAGTGGTGCGAGCCGGCCGGGTAGTGGACCACGGTGCGGTGCGCCTCGCCCGCGACGAAGTCCACGGACACCTCGGCCTCCCAGGGGCCGGGAGTGGCGCGCTCGGCGAGCTGCTCCAGCTCCAGCAGGAGCTGTTCGCGGGGGGTGGAGTCTGGCATGGGTCGGGCGGGGGAGACGGGGAGCCGGCGGGGCACCGAAAGATGTCCGGCGCGGTGCCCGGACGCAAGAGAAAAAGTGCCCGTGGGGACAGTCCGGGCGGGAGGGCGCATGGCTGCTGGAGAACCGGCGATCTACCTCAAATCGCATGCCACGGGGCGAGTTTTCCACAAATGTCCGACTTTCCCACCGACAAAAGCGGACTTTTCCACCGGGACGGGCCCGTTTTACAACGGTTTAGTCACGACGGGACACGGAAACACCACGATCCGGAGAGCGGGGGAATCGCGAAAACCGGGGTCCGGGGGCTCGCGGGCGCCTCAGTTCGCCGTGTCCGCCGCAGGGTGCACGGGGAGGCGCACGACCTCACCGGGGCGGGGAACGGAGCGCGCGCCGCCGGCCGGCAGCGCCCCGTCCACCCGGCGGAGCAATTCCGTGGTGTCGCCGCGGGGGACGAGCCGCAGCGCCTGGGTCTGGGGGCGGAAGAAGTCCTCCCAGTGGCCCACCAGCACCCGCCGCGGCCGTAGCGCGCCCACGATCCCCGCGGGGTAGCCGGCCGCCTCGCGGAAGGAGCCGGCGCAGACGATCGCCAGGTCGAAGGGGGCGGCGTCGCCGCCGTCCCAGGGCGGGGGGAAGCCCAGCGGCGCCTCGCTGGCGGCGTCCTGAAAGTGGACACGGAACGCGACGCGCCCGCCCGGACGCTCCAGGAAGTCCACCACGTACGCCAGCACCTCGCCCTCGGCCCACTCCCAGGCGGTGGAGGGGAGCGCGTCCCGGTCGCCCGTCTGCCCCCGGCGGAACACCTTGAGGCCCAGCGCGTGCGGCGCGTGCGCGGAGCGCAGCGCCATGAACCGCACGGTGCTGTCCGGGTGCGGGTACACCCAGCGCCCCGGCGCCGCGTGCGTCCCCGCCGCGTCCTCCAGCGACACCAGCCGCGGGTGCACGGGGTCGCCCGCCAGCAGGCGGAGCATGGCCGCGTTGCCGTACACGGGCACCCCCGGCAGGTACCTGCGCGCCACGTACGGCACGTCCATGAGGTGGTCGTAGTGCGAGTGCCCCACCAGCACCGCCCGCACCCCGCGGGCGTCCGGCACCAGCGCCCGCATGCGCTCGTCGATGCGCGCCGTGTCCGCGCGGATGGGCCGCCCCAGCCCCACCGACGACAGCCGCGGCGTGGAAAAGAACGGCGCCGTCATCACCGCGTCCGGCCCGCGCCGGATCAGCCACCCGCCCACCCCCAGGTACGTCACCTCCACCGAGTCGCCCGGCGCCGCGCACGCCCCCTCGCACGCGTCCGCGGCGTGCGCCGACGATGGCGCGCGCACCAGCGCGGCCGCGCACGCGGCGAGCAGCAGGGCGAGGAGCGCGAGCGGTGCGGTGGAGCGGCTGCGGGGCATGAGCTTGGAACCGAAGGCGCTGCAGGATGTCCGGGGTCGCGCCTGGTACCGCGGGGTGGGGCAGGGGGTTCCGGCGGCCCTCACCCGGCTCGCTTGAGGCTCGCCACCCTCTCCCAATTCTGGGAGAGGGGGCAACGGCTAGAGATCCAGGTACGGCAAGTAGTTCTCCCCTCTCCCGCTTGCGGGGGAGGGGCCGGGGGAGGGGGCCCCTGAGGACGCCAGCGCGAGCACGCGTGAGGGATTTCGGCCCGAAGGGGCGAGACCGCGCGGCTGTTTGCGCGGGCTCGACTCCGTTGGCGAGCGTGGTTTGCTCGCCTACGGAGCCGAAGCCCGACCCCGCGTCAGCGGGGGCACGCCCGAACCGCCCGTATCGCCCGAACGTCCGTCCGACAAAACCCCGAAACGACAATCGGCACACACACTTTGCGGCCGGAACAAAAGACCCGTATTATCCCGCCACGACACCGGCGGGCCGCACGCGCGCCCGCGCATCATTTTGACGCACAGGGTGACACTCCATGGCAGACAGCGCCCGCGGGCCCTTCGTCCCCGCACGCTTCCAGCCCGGCCTCCCGCAGGACCGGATGATCCTGGCCGAGGCGCCGGACGCCGAGGCCATCGAGATGGACGTGGTCTTCGTCGGCGCCGGGCCCGCCGGGCTTGCCGGGGCCATCGAGTTCGCGCGCCTGGTGCAGAAGGACGCCGAAGCCGGCGGCACGCTGGGCGAGGTCAACATCGCCGTGCTCGACAAGGCCGCCTCGCTGGGCGAGCACAACCTGAGCGGCGCCGTGGTCAACCCGCGCGCCTTCCGCGAGCTGTTCCCGGAGCTCAAGGACGAGGACTTCCCCTTCCGCGGCGCGGTCAGGGGCGAGTCGGTGCACCTGCTCACGGGGACGGGCTCGTTCCGCATCCCCACGCCGCCGCCCATGCACAACCAGGGCAACTTCATCGGCTCCATCTGCGAGATGGTCCGGTGGCTGGGCGGCAAGGCCGAGGAGCTGGGGGTCAACGTGCTCCCCGGCTTCCCCGCCGACTCGCTGCTGGTGGACGGGCAGAAGGTGCTCGGGGTGCGCACCACCCCGGCCGGCCTGAACCGCGGCGGGGAGCCGGGCTCCGGCTACGAGCCCCCCACGGACATCACGGCGCGCGTGACGGTGCTCACCGAGGGCACCCGCGGCCCGCTGGCCCAGGCGTACCGCCAGTGGCAGGGGATCCCCTCGCAGAACCCGCAGATCTTCGCGCTGGGCGTCAAGGAGCTGTGGGAAACGAAGGTTCCGCTGGAGGAGATCGTCCACACGCTGGGGTGGCCGCTGCCGCGCGACACCTTCGGCGGGAGCTTCATGTACCCGCTGGCCCCCAACCTGGTGGCGATCGGTCTGGTGGCCGGGATGGACTACCGGCAGAGCACGCTGGACGTGCACCAGCTCTTCCAGCGCATGAAGCTGCACCCGTTCTTCCGGAAGTACCTGGAGGGCGGGGAGATGATCGAGTGGGGCGCCAAGACCATCCCCGAGGGCGGCTTCTACGCCCTCCCCGAGCGGCTGCACGGCGACGGGCTGCTCATGGCGGGCGACACGGTGGGCTTCGTGGACGTGCCCTCGCTCAAGGGGATCCACTACGCCATGCAGTCGGGGATCTACGCGGCGCGCGCCATCTTCGAGGCGCTGAAGCGCGGCGACACCTCGGCGGCGGGGCTGGCCTCGTACGACGCCACGGTCAAGGGGAGCTACATCCGCGACGACCTGTACCGCACCCGCAACATGCGGCTGGCGTTCAAGGATGGGTTCTTCCTGGGCGGGGCCAAGGCGGGGCTGATGACCCTCACCGGGGGCAAGTTTCCCGGCGGCAAGATCAGCATGCACTCGGACGCGGAGGCGGAGCGCGAGCCGGCGGCGGCGGAGCCGTTCACGCCGGACGGGCGGCTCACCTTCAGCAAGGTGGACGCGGTGTTCAAGGCGGGCAACCAGACGCGCGACGACATCCCCTCGCACCTGATCGTGGGGCAGGACGTGCCCGCGGAGGTGGCGCGGATGTACGTGCACATGTGCCCGGCGGGCGTCTACGAGATGCAGGGCGACCGGCTGGTGGTGAACGCGCCCAACTGCATCGACTGCAAGGCGACCGACGTGATCGGGCCGCGCTGGACGCCGCGCGAGGGGGGGAGCGGGCCGGCGTACAAGCAGATGTAGCGCGGGGTCTTGGTTCCGATGTGTTCTTGCGAGGGCCGTGTCTCCGTGCTGCGGGGGTGCGGCCCTCGTGTTTTTACCGCTGAACTGCGGGAACTGCTCGAACTGCGGGCTTGGGCGTGCCCCCGGCTGCGCCGGGGTCGGGCTGCGCGCTGCGTAGCACACGAAACTACGATACTGTCGGCGAATTGGCCCACGGTTCGCAGGCGAGGGAAATCCCCTGATCCAAGCTCCCTAGCCGCGAGGGGTTCCATGTCGCTGAAGCCGATGCCCATCCCGCCCATCCCGGAGGAGACTCTACGC
>DASVQR010000130.1:0-14565 GCA_036389055.1 Longimicrobiaceae bacterium
GAAAGTGCGAGAGTGCCCCGCGGCCTCTCGCACTTTCTGTTTCCCCCCTCCGCCGACCCCGCACGATCTTCCCGACGCGGCACAGTTTTCAGGCCCGCGCCGCCCTTCCGCACTCTCGCACTCCCGCACTTTCGCACTTCCCCGCCCCGGCACGGAACTTGGTCTTGTTCCCGCCGGATCTCCGATTTCCCCCGGAACTGCCGGCCCTCGCCGGTGCGGAGCCCTTGCAAGCCGCAAGGCTCGTTGCATCCTGCCTCGACCGCCCCCGGCGGCCGGCCCGAAACTCCTCGCAGCAGCCGCAGCCCCACGCCATGAGCCTGAACCTCCGCGCCCTCCTGGAAGAGATGATCGAGCGGGGCGCCTCCGACCTGCACATCACCGCGGGCGAGCGCCCCAAGCTCCGCATCGACGGGGCGATCACCGACAGCTCGGGGGACTACATCCTCACCCCCAAGGACACGCTCCAGCTCACCTACTCCATCCTCACCGAGAACCAGAAGAAGCGGTTCGAGACCGAGGACGAGCTGGACTTCTCCTTCGGCATCCAGAACCTGGCGCGCTTCCGCGGCAACGTGTACCGGCAGCGCGGCTGCGTGGCGCTGGCGATCCGCCAGATCCCGTTCAAGATCCTCACCTTCGACGACCTCAAGCTGCCCCCGGTGGTGCAGAAGCTCGCCGAGAAGCCGCGCGGGCTGGTGCTGGTGACGGGCCCCACGGGCTCCGGCAAGAGCACCACGCTGGCCGCCATGATCGACAAGATCAACAAGGAGCGGCGCGGGCACATCCTCACCATCGAGGACCCCATCGAGTTTATCCACCGCCACCAGGGGTGCATGGTGAACCAGCGCGAGGTGGGGGCGGACACGCAGAGCTTCTCCCGCGCGCTCAAGTACGCGCTGCGGCAGGACCCGGACGTGATCCTGGTGGGCGAGCTCCGCGACCTGGAGACCATCCAGGCGGCGCTCACCATCGCGGAGACGGGCCACCTGTGCCTGGCGACGCTGCACACCAACTCGTGCGCGGAGACCATCAACCGCGTCATCGACGTGTTCCCCTCGCACCAGCAGCCGCAGGTGCGCGCCCAGCTCGCCTTCGTGCTGGAGGGGGTGCTGACGCAGCAGCTCCTCCCCAAGGCGCGCGGCCGCGGCCGGAGCATGGCGGCGGAGATCATGGTGTGCACGCCGGCCATCCGCTCGTGCATCCGCGACGACAAGGTGCACCAGATCTACTCCATCATGCAGGCCGGCAAGAAGCACGGCATGCAGACGCTGAACGACGCGCTCTACCAGCTCTACATGCAGCGCGAGGTTTCGCTGGAGGAGTGCCTGAAGCACTCGTCCGACCAGGCCGAGTTCCTCCGCATGGTCGGCGAGCCCGTGCCGGTCTGAACGGAAGTGCGTGAGTGCGTGAGTGCGTGAGCCGCTGAGCACGAGGGCTCGAAGGGACGGCCGGACCGGTGGCGTCGTGGCAGGCTGTTCCCTGTTCCCTGTTCCCTGTAACCTGTTCCCTGTAGTCCTCCATGCCCGTCTTCAGCTACAGCGCCCGCACCCTGGCGGGCGACATCCAGGCGGGGGAGATCGACCTCCCCACGCAGGACGAGGTCATCGGCTTCCTGCGCCGGCAGCGGCTGATCCCGGTCGCCGTGCGCCCCAAGGCCAAGGACATCGAGATCTCCTTCGGCTCGGGCGTCAAGACGCGCGAGGTGGTGATCTTCACGCGGCAGTTCGCCACGATGATCAACTCGGGCCTGCCGCTGGTGCAGAGCCTCTCCATCCTCGCCGAGCAGACGGAGAACAAGCGCTTCCGCAAGATCATCAGCGAGGTGCTGCACGACATCGAGTCGGGGCAGACGCTCGCCGACTCGATGAAGAAGCACCCGCAGGTGTTCACGGAGCTGTACGTGAACATGGTGGCGGCGGGCGAGGCGGGCGGCATCCTGGACGTGATCCTGCTGCGCCTGGCGGCGTTCCTGGAAAAGAACGACGCCCTGATCCGCAAGATCAAGGGCGCAATGACCTACCCGGCGGTGATGCTGTTCGTGGTGGTGGCGGCCACCACCATCCTGCTCTGGAAGGTGGTGCCGGTGTTCGCAAACATCTTCCTGGACGCCGGGCTGGCGCTGCCCGCGCCCACCCGTGTGGTGCTCGCGGTGAGCAGCTTCCTCCAGAGCTACATCCTGTTCATGTTCGTGGGCGCCATCGCGGGGGCGTTCCTGCTGCGGCGCTACTACAAGACGGAGGGCGGGCAGCTGGTCATCGACCGGGCGATGCTGAAGATGCCGGTGCTGGGGGCGCTGCTGCGCAAGTCGGCGGTGTCGCGCTTCACGCGCACGCTGGGGACGCTGGTGTCGTCGGGCGTGTCCATCCTGGAGGGGCTCCAGATCACGGCGCGGACCTCGGGCAACCGGGTCATCCACGACGCGGTCATGGCGTCGCGGGCCTCGATCGCGCAGGGCGCCACCATATCGGAGCCGCTCAAGTCGTCCGGGGTGTTCCCGCCCATGGTGGTGCAGATGATCAACGTCGGCGAGCAGACGGGCGGGCTGGACGAGATGCTCTCCAAGATCGCCGACTTCTACGACGACGAGGTGGACGCGGCGGTGTCGGCGCTGACCTCGGTGCTGGAGCCCATCATGATCGTGGTCATGGGCGTGGTGATCGGCGGCATGGTGGTCGCCATGTACATGCCGATGTTCGACATGATCAACGCGGTAGGCAAGTAGCCGGTGTATCGCGCACGCAGGCTTGTCGCGTGCGCAAACGAGATTTGCCGCGTCGCGCAAGTTCGGTAAAATAGACCGCTTACAGCCATCGGCGCCGGGTGCAACCCGGCGCCGATTTCGTTTTGTCCCCATTTGCAATCGGCACAGGTTCCTGGCGGGGAGACACCGAGGATGGGGTGGGGGGTGCCGATCCTGCCCCGCCCGTGGACCTTCCCGACGATCGATGGATGCGGATCCGGAGCTACCGCCGCCTCGAGCTCAGCAGGTAGTCGATGAGCGCGCGGAGCGCCGGCGAGGTGTGCCGCCGGTTCGGGTAGTACAGGTAGCAGCCGTCGAAGGGGGGAAGGAACTCCTCCAGGACGGACACGAGCGTCCCCCGCGCGACGTCTTCCGCCACCTCCTCGGTGTAGGCGACGGCGAGCCCCAGCCCGGCGCGCGCCAGGTGACGGTTGACGGCGCCGTCGTTGCACAGCACGCGCCCCTGCACCGCCACCGAGAAGTCCCGCCCGTCCTCGGTGAACTCCCAGCGGTACGCCGGGGCGTCGGGCGTCGCGTGCCAGTTGATGCAGACGTGCTCGACCAGGTCGCGCGGGTGCCCCGGCACCGGGTGACGCGCGAAGTAGGCGGGCGACCCCACCACCGCGAGGCGCATCTTCCCCGTGACGGGGACGGCGATCATGTCCCGGTCGATCACCTCGCCCAGCTCGATGCCGGCATCGTACCCGCTCGCCACGATGTCCGGCCGGTCGTCGCTCACGGCGAGCTCGAGCTGGACGTGGGGGTGCGCCGCCAGGAAGCCGGCGAGAGCCGGCCCCTTCAGGAAGCTCTCCGCCGAGACGGCGACGTGCAGCCGCAGCCGCCCCCGCGGCTCCGCCGCCATCTCTCCGATCTCCGTGACCGCCGCCTCCAGGTCCTGCAGCAGCGGGCGCACGGCGGCGTAGAAGCGCTCCCCCGCCTCCGTGAGGGCCACGCTGCGCGTGGTCCGCCGCACCAGCGTGACCCCCAGCCGCTCCTCCAGCCGCCGCAGCGCGTGGCTCACCGCCGAGCCCGTCACCCCCAGCCGCTTCCCCGCGGCGCGGAAGCCCCCCTCCTCCGCCACCGCCACGAACACCGGGATCACGTCCAGCGCGTCGCCCATTGTCAAATCTCGCTCATCAGGCTGTGCAGTCCGATCCAGTTTATCGCCGTCGCCCGCACCAATACCTTCGATGCACCCGCCGCGTTCGCGGCAGCGGCCCGGCCGGCGGCGAGATGTCCTGAGACGGGAGGAGGCGAACCATGAGAGGGACCTGCAAGATGATGAACGCCATTCGAGGCGCCGCGAAGGCGAGCCGGCGCGGCCTGCCGAAGACGGCCCGGCTAGGCGCGCTCGTGCTCGGCGTGCTGGCGATCGCCGACGTCCCGACTGCGAAGGCCCAGGACATGTCCGGCGGCGCGGACAACTTCTACGTCAGCGAGCAGGTGACCGTGCACAAGGTCACCTTCAAGAACCAGTACCGGATGACGGTCGCGGGGAACCTGTTCACTCCAAAGAACCTGGACCGGAGCAGGACGCATCCCGCGATCGTCGTCGGCCATCCCATGGGCGCGGTCAAGGAGCAGAGCGCAAACCTGTACGCCACCCGGATGGCGGAGCGGGGCTTCGTCACCGTGTCCCTGGACCTCTCCTTCTGGGGCGGGAGCGAGGGCCAGCCGCGCAACGCGGTCTCGCCCGACCTGTGCGCGGAGGACTTCAGCGCCGCGGTGGACTTCCTGGGCACGCAGCCGTTCGTGGACCGCGAGCGGATCGGCGTGCTGGGGATCTGCGGCAGCGGGAGCTTCGTCGTCAGCGCGGCGAAGATCGACCCGCGCATGAAGGCAATCGCGACCGTGAGCATGTACGACATGGGCGCCGCCAGCCGGGACGGGCTGGGGCGCTCGCAGACGGTGGAGCAGCGAAAGCGGGCCGTCGCGGCGGCCGCCGAGCAGCGCTGGGTGGAGTTCACGGGCGGCGAGACCCGGTACACCAGCGGGACGGTGCACGAGCTGACGGCGAGCTCCACGCCCATCGAGCGCGAGTTCTACGACTTCTACCGCACGCCGCGCGGCGAGTACACGCCCCCGGGCCAGTCGCCGCTGCTGACCACGCACCCGACGCTGACCGGCAGCGTCAAGTTCATGAACTTCTACCCGTTCAACGACATCGAGACGATCTCCCCCCGTCCCCTGCTGTTCGTCACGGGCGCCGACGCGCACTCCCGCGAGTTCAGCGAGGACGCCTACCGGCGGGCGGCCGAGCCCAAGGAGCTGTACGTCGTTCCCGGCGCGGGCCACGTGGACCTGTACGACCGGGTGGACCTGATCCCGTGGGACAGGCTGGCGTCGTTCTTCACCCGGCACCTCCGCTGACCATGGCGGTCCCGATCGCTCCCGGGGGCGGCGCGGCCGCCCCGCAGGCGCCGAGGTGGGGGGCCGTGCTCGCCCTCACCCTGTGCGTCGCGACGCTGATCGCGTCCGAGTTCATGCCCGTAAGCCTGCTGACGCCGATCGCCGCCGACCTGCACGTGACCGAGGGTGGAGCCGGCCAGGCCATCGCCGTCTCGGGCGTCTTCGCCGTCCTGGCGAGCCTCGGCATCTCGCCGGCGACGCGCGGCATCGACCGCCGCGTCGTCCTGCTGGCGCTGACGCTGCTGATGACGGCATCCGGCGCGATGGTGGCGCTCGCGCCGAACGCCGGCGTCTTCATGGCCGGGCGCGCACTCCTGGGCATCGTCGTCGGCGGCTTCTGGGCGATGTCGGCGGCGACGGTCATGCGCCTCGTCCCGGAGCGGGACGTTCCGCGGGCGCTGGGGGTGCTGAACGGCGGCAACGCGCTGGCGACGACGGTCGCCGCGCCGCTGGGCAGCTTCCTGGGCCAGTACGTCGGGTGGCGCGGCGCCTTCTTCGCCGTGGTGCCGCTCGCGGCCGTGACCCTCGCATGGCTCTTCGCCAGCCTCCCCTCCATGCCGTCGGAGCGCGGCGCGGGCGGCGGCTCGGTCTTCCGGGTCCTCCGCCGCCGGCAGGTTCCCCTGGGGATGGCGGCCGTCGCGCTGTTCTTCCTGGGGCAGTTCGCGCTGTTCACCTACCTGCGGCCGTTCCTGGAGACGGTGACGCGCGTGGACGTCACGACGCTCTCGCTGATCCTGCTCCTCAGCGGCGGCGCGGGGCTGCTCGGCACCTGGCTGATCGGCATGGTCCTGCGCACGCGGCTGTACGGCGTGCTGGTCGCGAGCGGCATCGCCATGGCGGCGATCGCCCTCGCCCTCACGGTCTTCGGCGGCTCCCCGGTCGCGGTCGCCCTCCTGCTGGCCGGATGGGGCCTCGTCGGCACGGCCGCGCCCGTGGGGTGGTGGACGTGGCTGAGCAGGGTGCTGCCCGACGACGCCGAAGCCGGCGGCGGCCTCATGGTCGCCGTGGTCCAGCTGGCGATCGCGCTCGGCGCCACCGTGGGCGGCGTCGTGTACGACGCGAGCGGCTACCGGAGCACCTTCGCGGTCGGCGCGGCCGCGCTCGGTGCGTCGGCCCTGCTCGCGGGACTCGCCTGGCGCCGGGGCCTCCGGAGCCAGGGCCGCGCCGCGGGCGGTCGCCGGACCTCCAGGACGCCGGGCTCCTCTCCGGAAGTCGTGCTCGACTGCTGAAGCAGCCGCCCCCGGGGCGCCCCGCGCCTCCCGGAGATCCTGGAGCGGGGTGCGTGAGAAAGATCGACCGGAGAATTCAAGGAGGACCGACATGAAGATCATCGCCACCCTCGCCATCGCGCTCGGCGCTCTCGCCGCGGCGCCGGCGCACGGGCAGGGCGTGGAGACCACCCCGACCAGGGAGAGCCACATGGAGATCGGGCGAGCGGGCTCGCGGCCTTCGGGCAAAGGACCGGCGGACTGGTTCACCGGCACCGTGCGCATCGACCCCCTCTTCGACGCGCGGGCGCCGGCGCGCGCCGGCGGCGCCGCGGTCACCTTCGAGCCCGGCGCCCGCACGGCGTGGCACACCCACCCGCTGGGCCAGACGCTGATCGTGACCGCCGGATTCGGCTGGGCGCAGCGCGAGGGCGGCCCGGTGGAGGAGATCCGGCCGGGCGACGTGGTCTGGTTCGCGCCCGGGGAGAAGCACTGGCACGGCGCGTCGCCCACCACGGCGATGACCCACATCGCCGTGCAGGAGGCGCAGGACGGCAGGGCCGTGGACTGGCTGGAGCACGTCGCCGACGAGCAGTACCTGGCCGCACCACGAGTGCCCTGAGGGCGCGGACCCCGGGGAAACGACGCCGCCATCCGGCGGCCGACACCGAGCGGCGCCGCGACGGACGAGGGGCAGTGCCCCGCCCCGCCGCGACGCCGATGACTCCAAACACGAGGGACGAGGATGAGCAGCAACATCGAAGGAAAGGTCGTCGTGATCACGGGCGCCAGCAGCGGCATGGGAGAGGCCGCCGCACGGCACCTCGCCGCGCAGGGCGCCACCGTCGTGCTGGGTGCCCGGCGCATCGAGCGCCTCCGGGCGCTGGCCGGCGAGATCACGGCCGCCGGAGGGAAGGCGCTCGCCGTGCAGACCGACGTCACGGACCGCGGGCAGGTGCAGCGCCTGGTGGACGCCGCCGTCGAGAGCTACGGCAGGATCGACGTGCTCGTCAACAATGCCGGCATCATGCCGCTCTCGCCCCTGGAGCGGCTGAAGGTGGAGGAGTGGGACCGGATGATCGACGTCAACCTCAAGGGCGTGCTCTACGGCATCGCCGCGGCGCTCCCTCACATGAAGGCGCAGAAGTCGGGGCACATCATCAACCTGTCCTCGGTCGCGGGCCACAAGCTGTTCGGCGGCTCCGCCGTCTATTCGGCGACCAAGTTCGGCGTGCGCGCCCTGTCCGAGGGGTTGCGACAGGAGGTGAAGCCCTACAACATCCGCACGACGATCATCTCGCCCGGCGCGGTCAAGACGGAGCTTCTCGACCACATCACCGAGACGGACGTGCAGCAGGCAAACCGGGACTACGTGGGACAGGTCGGGGTTCCGGCCGGCTCCTTCGCGCGGGTCGTCGCCTTCGCGATCGGCCAGCCGGAAGAGCTGGACATCAACGAGATCCTGTTCCGTCCCACGAGCCAGGAGCTCTAGGCTCGACAACGACGATCGGGCTCGCCTCGCCACCGGGCCCGACCGCGATCGCCCGAGGAGATGGCATGGACAAGACATCGAGCACCGGACGGCCGCGTGTGATCTGCCACATGGTCGGGTCGGTCGACGGGCGCATCGTCGTGGACGGCTGGCCGCTCTCCGACGAGGCGCGGCGGGAGTACGAGCGGGTGCACGCGAGCTACCAGGCCGACGGGTGGATCTGCGGCCGCGTGACCATGGAGGAGCACTTCGCCGCGGGGACGCGGTCCGACGCGGAGGTGGACCGCGAGCACGCGGGCGGCGCGACGCGCGAGGATTTCGTCGCCCCCGGCGAGCACGGGTCCTTCGCCATCGCGCTCGACCCGCGGGGGAAGCTCGTGTGGGACTCGGGCGACACGCACGGCGACCACGTCGTGGCCGTGCTCACCCACCGCGTGTCGGACGAGTACCTCGCCTCCCTGCGCGAGCGCGGGGTGTCGTACCTGCTCGCCGGGGACGACGACGTCGACCTGGCGCTCGCGCTGGACAAGATCGGGGAGCGGCTGGGGGTGCGGACGCTGATGCTCGAAGGCGGGGGCGGGATCAACGGGAGCTTCCTGCGCGCGGGGCTCGTCGACGAGCTGAGCCTGCTCCTCGCGCCGGTGGCGGACGGGCGCATCGGCACGCCCGCCCTCTTCGACGTCGGGGGCGACGACGTGAGGCCGCACCGGCTCGCGCTCCAGGGCGTGGAGCGGCGGGCGGACGACGTGCTCTGGCTGCGCTACCGGGTGGAGCCGGGCGGGGCGGGCGGGGCCGGCGCGTGAAGGACCCGGCGCTCGGCGCCGCCGGCACGACCGGGCGCCGCCGGCTGCGCGCGCTCCTGCGTGGCATGCTGGCGCTCGTCGTGCTCGCGGGCGCCGCGGGCCTCGGGCTGTACCTGCTGGCGCGCCCCAACCTGGGGGGCCCGGTAGAAGGCGCGCGGCTCGCGCGGGCGGAGCGCTCGCCCCAGTGGCGCGACGGCCGGTTCGGCAACCGGCTGCCGCGCGTCGACGGGCCGCAGGGGCGCATGCTGCGCGAGTCCCTGTTCGGCGGCTCCGACCACCGCACGCCCGACGACGCCGTCCCGGTGGTCCGGCGCACCCGCGCCGACTACCGCGCGCCGCCGGCGAGCGGGCTCCGGGTCACCTGGCTCGGCCACTCGACGCTGCTGCTCGAGATCGACGGGCGCCGCGTGCTGATCGACCCGGTGTGGGGGGAGCGCGCGTCGCCGCTCCCCTTCGTGGGGCCGAAGCGCTTCTTCGCGCCCCCGCTGCCGCTCGCCGAGGTGCCCGAGGTGGACGCGGTCGTGATCTCGCACGACCACTACGACCACCTCGACGTGCCCACGGTGAAGGCGCTCGCCGCGCGCGGCGTCCGGTGGATCGTCCCGCTCGGCCTGGGGGCGCACCTCGCCGCGTGGGACGTGCCCGGGGCGCGGATCACGGAGCTGGACTGGTGGGAGGACGCGCGGGTCGGCGGGCTCACCATCACCGCGACGCCGGCCCGCCACTTCTCGGGGCGGGGGCTCACCGACGCGAGCCGCACCCTGTGGGCGGGGTGGGCGATCGCCGGGCCGTCGCACCGCGTCTTCTACAGCGGGGACACGGCCCTGCACGACGAGCTCGCGGAGATCGGGCGGCGCCTGGGGCCCTTCGACCTCACCATGATCGAGTCGGGCGCCTACAGCGCGCTGTGGACCGACGTGCACCTCGGGCCGGAGCAGGCGGTGCTGGCGCACCGGCTCGTGCGCGGCGACGTCATGCTCCCGGTGCACTGGGGGCTGTTCGACCTGGCGATGCACGGCTGGACGGAGCCCATGGAGCGCGTGCTCGCCGCCGCGGACTCGCAGGGCGTCCGCGTCGCGTCGCCGCGCCCGGGCGACATGGTGGAGCCCGCGGCGCTGCCGCCCGTGACGCGGTGGTGGCCGCGGGTGCCGTGGGAGACGGTCGCCCAGGCACCCGTGTGGTCGACCGGCGTGGGCCACCTGCTCGGGCAAAGTCGGGATTCGCTCCGTTGACCGCACGCGCCTTTCGAGGCGTGTGCGAAGGTGCGGCAAAAAACGGTGAAGCGTGAGGCTGTACGGCGACGCGCACTTTGCCGCGATCGCGGACACCTAACCTGTCGCTGCCAGCGTCCAGCCCTGTCGCATCCGCAACTTCGAGATGGGCTTCAGAGACCCGGCTCGCGGTGTCCGATGAGCCGGCTTCGACGAGCGCCGAGTGCACCGACGCGCAGCTTCCCCTTCGCGGGGCGCCAGAGTCGAAGCCGGACGTGGGTCTTGCGGGCGGACACGGGCAACCCGGATCTTGCACGAAACGGCGCCATCCGGCGGGTACGGATCCGCGCCCCCGCCGCGCCCGTTCACCCCGGCTTCCCGCCCGATGCGTTCCTTGCCCCGCTCCCTCCCGTGCCGCCGGGCGCTCGCTCTCCTCGCGGGGCTTTGCGCCGCCCCGGCCGCCGCGCAGCAGGCCCCTCCCGACACGGTCGAGGTCCCACCGATCCCGGCTTCCTACCACCCACCCGCTCCGGCAGCGGGGAGCGACAGCCTGGGGCTCCGCTTCCGGCTGAGCCAGGGGACCGCCGGGGCCCCGGACGCCGCGCGCAGCGCGCCGGACGCGACGCCGCTTCCGGCTGCGGCGGCCGCACGGCTGCTGGACCGCCTTCCGCCGCTGCGCCGCGCGCGATCCGCGGCGGACTCGTTCGCCTTCCCGGCGCAGTCGCCTCCGCCGCCGCGCGCGGGCGCCACGGTCCACGCCGCCTTCCCGCCCCCGGCCGGCGACGCCGGGCCGCCGCCGGCGGCCCCGTCCGGCGGGGCGCTGGAGGTGGTACGACGCTCGCCCGAGGGCAGGGTGGAGATCGGCTCCGGCATCGTCGTGGTCTTTTCCCGCCCCATGGTGGCGCTGGGCGCCCCCCGCGAGCCGGCCGCGCGCGAGGTCCCGGCGCGCCTCGCGCCGCAGCCGCCGGGGCGGTGGCGCTGGCTGGACGCGCGCACCCTGGTGTTCGAGCCCGCCGGGCGAATGCCGCCGTCCACCCGCTTCACCGTGGAGGTGCCGGCGGGGACCCGGGCCGCCGACGGCGCGGCGCTCCCCCGCGCCGCCGAGTGGAGCTTCACCACCGCCCCGCCCCGTGCCTCCGGCGCGTACCCCAACGACGAGGCCGCCGCGCGCCAGCCGGTGCTGGTGGTCGCCTGGAACCAGGAGGTGGACGCCGCGGCCGCGCTCGCCGCGCTGCGCCTGGTGGCCGGCGGCCGGGAGCACCCCCTGCGCCCCGCCACCCCGGCGGAGGTCGAGGCCGACCCGCGCGCCCGCGAGATCGCCCGGGACCTGCCGGCGGGGCTCTGGACGGCGTTCCGCCCCGTCCGCCCCCTCCCCGCCGACACGCCGGTGAGCGTCACCGTCGGCGCGGCGGCGCCGGCCGCGGAGCCGGAGGGGAGCGGTCCGGTCCAGGAATGGGGCTTCCACACGTACGGCCCGCTGCGGGTCACGAAGACGGAGTGCGCCTGGGGACCGTCCTGCCCGCCCGGATCCGGCTGGTCCATCGGCTTCAACAATTCCCTGGACCCGGCGTCCTGGAGCGACTCCCTGGTCCGCGTGGAGCCCGCGGTCGCCGGGCTGCGCGTCGACCTCTACGGGGACCGCCTGGTCCTGTCCGGCGGCACGCTCCCGAACACCGTCTACCGCATCCACCTCCACCCCTCCATCCGCGACGCCTTCGGGCAGGCGCTGGGGGCGCGCCCGCCGGTGGAGATCGCCGTGGGACCCCGGTCCCCGGCGATCTGGACGGGAATGCCCCGCATGGTGGTGCTCGACCCGGCCGGACCCGCCCGGGTGCCCTTCTACACCCGCGACGTCCCCCGCGTCCGGCTGCGCATCCACCGGGTGAGCCCGGAAGACTGGCCCGCGTTCACGTACTGGAGGTACGACGCGAAGCTCCCGCGCGCCCTGCCGGGCGAGGAGCTGGTCTCCCGCGTGGTGGAGACCGGCGCGCCGGAGGGGGCGGTGGCGGAGACCACCGTGGACTTGGCGCCATTCCTGGAGGGTGGGCCCGGACAGCTCGTGCTGGCGGTGGAGCCTGCGGACACGGGCGCGAAGCGGCGGGCGTCGGGGGATTACGTGTGGATCCAGTCCACCCGCATCGGGCTGGCGACCGTGAGCGACGGCGAGCGGCTCTCGGCGCTGGCCACCTCCCTTGCCGACGGCGCGCCCCTGGCGGGGGTGGAGCTGCGCTTCCGGGGGGAAAAGCCGTCGGTGGTGACCGGCGCGGACGGTGTGGCCACCCTGCCGTCCCCTCGCGCCAGCAGACAGGACGCGGCGGTGGTCGCGCGCCGCGGGGACGACGTGGCCTTCCTCCCCGACGAGACCTGGTGGCAGCCGGAGCCGGAGGCCCGCCTGGCCTGGTACGTCGTGACCGACCGCCGCCTGTACCGCCCCGGCGAGGAGGTGCGCTTCAAGGGGTGGGTGCGGCGTCTCACTCCCGACACGGACGCGCAGCCGGTCCTCCTCGGCAGGGACTTTGGCCCGCTGCGCTTCACCGTGGAGGACGCGGACGGCAACGAGATCCGGAGCGGCGCGCTGCCGCTGTCCGGGCAGGGGGGCTTCGACGGGCGCTTCACCGTCCCCGCCGGCGCCTCGCTCGGCACGGGCGTGATCCACGTGGAGGCGGCGGGCAGCTCCAGGCAGCCGCGGGTCGTGGTGGACTGGACGTTCGAGATCCAGGAGTTCCGCAGGCCCGAGTTCGTGGCCGAGGTGGAGGTGGACTCCGGGCCGCACCTGGCGGGCGGGAGCGCGCAGGTCGTCGCCCGGGCGAGCTACTTCGGCGGCGGCGCGCTCCCGGAGGCGGAGGTGCACTGGCGCGCGAGCGCGGAGCGCGGCCGCTTCACGCCCCCCGGGTGGGACGGCTGGAGCTTCGGCGACGACGCCTCCGCCGACCCGCCGCCCGTGGTCCGCACCCTGTCCGGCCGCACCGGTGCGGGCGGCGAGCACGCCCTGCGGCTGGACTTCGAGCGGGCGTCGCCGCCGCTCCCGGCCACCCTGAAGGTGGAGGCCACGGTAGTGGACCTGAACCGGCAGGCGTGGACGGCGGCGACCCGGCTGCTGGTGCACCCCGCGGAAGTGTACGCGGGGCTGCGCACCGGGCGCGCCTGGGTGGAGGCCGGCAGGCCCGTGGAGTGGGAGGTGGCGGTGGTGGAGCTGTCCGGCCGGCCGGCGGCGGGGCGCGAGGTGGAGGTGTGGGCCGGGGACGATCCGGGGCGGTGGGAGGCCGGCGAGTGGACGCCGGGCCCGCGGGCGCAGCGCTGCCGGGGGGTCTCCGCCGCCGCCCCGCTCCGCTGCGCCTTCCGCCCCGCGGCGGGCGGCGAATTCCACGTCGCCGCGCGGGTGCGGGACGCGGCCGGGCGGCCCTCGTGGACGCGCTCGTCCGTGTGGGTGTCCGGCGCCGCGGCGGCGCCGCGCCCGGAGCGCGGCCGGCCCGTCGAGGGCAGGGTGGAGATGGTCGCGGACCGGGCCGAGTACCTCCCGGGCGACACGGCCGAGGTCCTGCTCCGCTCCCCGGTCTTCCCGGCTCGGGGAATGCTCACCGTGGTCCGCGCCGGGATCGCCCGCAGCGAGCCGCTGGAGGTGCGGGGCGCCGCGCAGGTGCTGCGCGTCCCCGTCGCCGAGGGGGACGTGCCCAACGTGCGCCTGCGTGTGGACCTGGCCGGCGACCCGCGCGGCGCCGGGGGCGACACCGCCGCGGCGCTCCCCACCGACTTCGCCGCCGGCACGCTGGAGCTCGACGTTCCGCCCACCCGGCGCGCGCTGGCGGTGCGCCCCACCCCGCGCGACACCCTGGCGGCCCCGGATTCCCGGACGGGCGTGGAGGTGGAGGTGCGCGACGCCGCGGGCCGCCCCGTGCGCGGCGCCGAGGTGGCGCTGCTGGTGGTGGACGAGGCGGTCCTCGCGCTCTCCGGCTACCGCCACCCCGACCCGCTTGCCCTGTTCCACCCCCGCCGCGGGGAGCAGCTTTACGCGGAGAACCTCCGCCCGTACGTGCTGCTCGCCCCGCGCGACCTGCCGACGGCCCCCGGCACCCTGGTGGGCACGGTGAAGGACGGGCGCACCGGGGCGCCGCTGGGCGGCGCCGTGGTGGAGGTGCGGGAGACCGGGGCCCGCGCGGCCACCGACGGCTACGGCCGCTTCCGCATCGCGGCGCTGCGGCCGGGGACGTACACCCTGGTGGCCTCGCACGAGGGGCTCCCCTCGGACGAGCGCACCGTTCGGGTGGGCGCGGAAGCGCACCCACCGCTCCGCTTCGTTCTTGGCTCCGCGGCTGTCGTGGGGCTCCTCCAGGGCCGCGTGGCGGGGCTCGAGCTGGGAGGGCTGGTGGTGACCGGGACGGCGGCGGACCCGCCGCCGCCGCCCTTCGGCGAGGCGATGGCCCGCCGCGCTCGCGACGGGGACGACGGGGAAGAGATCGCGCTGCGCAGCGACTTCAGGGCCCTGGCCCACTTCGCCCCCGCGGTGCGCACCGACGCGGCGGGGCGCGCCCGCGTCGACGTGCGGCTCCCCTCCAACCTCACGCGCTACCGGGTGGTGACGGTGGGGGTCGCCGGCGACCGGCTCTCCGGCCTGGGCGAGTCGGCGATCACCGCGCGGCTCGGGCTTACGGCGCGCCCCTCGCCGCCCCGCTTCCTCAACGTGGGCGACCGCTTCGAGCTCCCG